>JAZUCE010000116.1:0-29706 GCA_045638905.1 Faecalimonas sp. | reverse complement strand
CCTCATTCATCAGAAGATCAACCGCAAATCGATCCGCATCAACATCCCTCTGCCGGTGGTACTTCAAGTGATCGACGAATATAACAAGACTCACGGAGTACTCACTGAGCCCTCATTGCAGGAAAGGGAACAGGGAATAGGGAAAAGGAATGATGGAACAGGAATGGAGGAAGAGATGAAAGAGGAATCGGCCCCATCGGGAGACCGATTCATCGTCGTCGCACAAGGAAAGGCTGTGCAATATCGGAGGTCCTGCAGGAAATCGCCGCCAGTGCCTCCGTTCAGCAAGGAGATGAAAAGGAAAACCTTCAGTCCTTCGAATGAAGAAAGAGCAGATACTTCAGATTTTTACCTCCGAACCACCGTTAGTCACATTGGCTGACGCCGGAAAATGTCTCGCGAAGCTCGTGACGGAAGTCTATATCGTGAGCGGGGTCCATCGTACCTTGACCAAAGAAGCATTTGCGGAAGAAATCACATTCGCAACGGATTACCTGCTGAATGCCATCAGATCAGATCCACGTTACAGACAGTTGCGTTCCTCTGAACTCCGTCTCTGCATCTCTGAAGGCCTGAAAGGGCGTTTGTGCGACGATCTCGGATATCCCACCACCAAGACCATCCTCCGCTGGATAGAAGCCTACTCTGTCCATGAAACTCGCATTCTTGCCCTGAACGCATTTTGGCGGATTGAGAAACGACGGTAAACTGATGATTCAGACTCACTCGCAGAATTTATCGACGAACTCCTTCGCCTCCGGATACTTCTTGCAATACACCCTCATCATCTCCTGGATCGTGTCGGTAATCCCAGGGCCTGCCTTCGGATGACTTTTGATCCTCCAGACACTGAGCGCCTTCAACTCCAGATGAAGTTCTCCGGACACCCCGAGAGTCCTTCTTTTCATCTTCTCCTGTTTCGCCTTTGCGATATTCTTTACCGGGATCTCTCCCTCACTGCTCACCGCCGAATCCTTCCTCTTCAACGATGCTCGAAAATCCTCTAATTGTCCCATGTCTAAATGTGTTTTTGTGTTAATATGTAAATATACGAATGTGTTTTTGTGCGTGTGTGTCCATGTGTTAATGCATTTATGTTCGTGTGTCTTAATGTGTCTGTGTGCGTATGTATTAATGTGTGCGTGTGTTAATCTATTAATGTTTAAATATGTTTGAGTGCTAATGTGTTAATGTTCTCTACAAAGTTATCCACGGCACTTCCTCCCTCCAAATTTTACCGCTTTTTAGGCCGAAAACGCTCCGAAATCACGGTATTTTTCAAGACTTCAAAACAGCTCTTCCAGTAGCGGTTTTATCTGAGCGTTAGTCCGGATTGCAAGATGTGTGTACGTGTCACGAACACGGGGAAAATGAGACTGTCATATTGTCATATGTTGTATATTTGGTATAAATACTGATAATACTTTTTTAATTGTTTACTGTGCCACATAATAATGATAAAAACACTAAATTTGTAGAATAAAGTTATGAATATGCTTGGGGATTTAGGTAGGGAAGCAAATGCAAGACTGCGGTTTAAAATTTTTAAGCGCCGACGCATTATTAAGCGTCGACATCATAAATCATCTAATCCGTTACACTCTTTTCGGTATGGTAGTCATATAAGAAGAACATATTCACTGCTGATTAAAGAATTTGATAAGAATGGTTATATTCAGCAGAAGTATGTTAGGAAGGTAATAGATATTCCAAAGATATTCTCTTTTAAATCAAATTTTGATGATAGCATATTAGTTTATAAAATGTTGCTGTCGTCGTATATACTAGGTGTAGGACATGTAATACTCAACTTTACATCATGCAAGAAAGCAGATATTGCAAATTTTGAACTGCTAAATGTTTTAGTGGATGCGCTAGTAGAATTAAAAGAGAGATATAATTATGGATTACACTATCCTACCCATAAGTTTATAAAATGTGTTTGTTCAAAGTATGATGGTAAAACTAATAAATACTTGCATGCCTTTAAATATCACCAGTTGGAGGAAGAATTCTGTGATGATAGTAAGTTTCTACCTTTAAATCTTTTTAAAGGTAGAAATAGAAGGTCATACAAAGAAAATATGAAGGCTATAGCTGTATCTCAAATTGTTGATTTTGTGAGAGAATCGGTGAGGGCTATGGATGTAGATTTATCAGTAAATGGACAAAATTCATTAGAAGGTTTTACATCCGAGGTCCTGAATAATGCGGAAGATCATAGCTTGGCTAAAAGTGAGTGGTTTGTTAATGGCATTGCTTTTAATGAAGTACAAGAAGATGTAAATGTTATAGAATTGAATCTTTCCATTATGAATGTGGGATTATCAATGTATGGAGGATTTGAGGAAACAAAAGAGCAAAATATCAGTATATATAATAAACTGGATGATTTATATGAAGAACATGTCCAAAAGTTCCCTTCCAATAAAGTCTTTAGTCGAGAGTCAATGTTTATGCTCTATATGTTAAATGAAGGTATCAGCCGATTGAAATATTTGGATGATAGTAGAGGGCATGGAACAATGAATTTTATAGAAGCTTTTATAGAACTGGGATCTTTCGGGGAAATTAATAATAAGTTTCAGCCAAGGCTAAATATTATTTCCGGACATAGCGTACTTACGTGCGACAATAAGTATAAGCCATATAAAGACGGTACTTTTCGCAAGATATCTTTAAATAAAGATCGCTCTATTAGAAGTCTACCGGATAAGGATTATTTGCAATATAATCAGGAATATTTTCCTGGTACTATATTGGAATGTAAAATATATTTGAATAAAGAACATACTCAAAATATACTTAAAGCAAATGGAACAGCAGAGACATACAATTAGTTTAACGGAAGCTCATAGAGGAAGTGTTAAAACAACTTCTTTTACTGGACGACCGGAAGGCAAGGCAGTTCGTTCTGAATTAAATTTGGACACATTCGATTTATCAGACAATGAATATAATGTTGTACTGCCTTCTGATACAACATCTTTTAATCCTTCTTTTTTCTTGGGCTTGTTTTTCGATAGTATAAAGAAATTAGGGTGGGATAAGTTTTCGCGCAAATACGTATTTGATTTGTCTAATATGGCCGCAGAGCTAAAAACTGTGATTAAAGAAGACCTCGATGAATGTGAGCGTAAGGCAAAGAATGAGTTAAAAGGTTTGACTGGTCTGGATTAATATGGTGGCATTATCTTTATTAATAGATTCTACATTGGTAGAAACTTGTACTCAATGTACCAATGTTGTTAATGATACTACTCATTGGTTTGATGCAACTGTGTCCATTGGTGACTTGTTGTCTTTATTTGGCACTTTACTGGGCTTATGGTTGGCAATACATCAATATAAGAAATCATCAAAAGCTTCTCGTGATCAAGATCAACAAAATCAAAAAGAAACATGGTTTTTAAATGTTATTGTATTGCCACAACTTGAACCGATAAACTCATTTTATCACGATCTTTTCAATAGATTAGAAGAAGATAGGTCCTATATATCTTCTCTGGCGAGCGGGTTGTATGAGGATTATGTGATTAGCCTCGCCAAATTAAAGGCGAGAAGAAAAAAGGATATAAATGATTTTTTTGATCAGATAATAGCTCTAGTTGAGTCGTATGATGTGACCTTATCATCAAAAGTGGAGCAGCATGTTATGAATTTAGAAGATATTTATGTTAATATAATAGACAAATATAGTAGTAAGGAGGAGGTAAGCGAGAGAGAGTTAATTCTTGATAATCAAAAAGAATTAATTGCTACACTAAATTCTGGAATGAAGAGAGCGTCTGTTGAATAATAGATGCTTTCAATATTTGATTTATCTGCCAAAAAATATAAATTTGTCATCGCAAGGTAAATCAAGAATCATGAATGTTAAATTTATATCGCAGGGCATAGAGTCCGATAGCGATAGTTATGTGCCCGCCGGTAATTATATCAATGCTTCGTTAAAGGAAGATTATACTAGATTTTCTGCTTTTGTTGCATTTGTAAGTGCAGGGGGTATTGAGAATATTAAAGAATCTCTATTGTCATTTAGAGATAATGGTGGAGACATACGATTGTATATCGGAGTAGATATGCATGGAACGTCAAAAGAGGCTTTACAACTATTATTGGACTTAGGCATACCGACATATATAGTATACTCTTCAAACCGAATAGTGTATCATCCCAAGATATATGCGTTTGAAAGTGCTAATAGGTTGAAACTTTTAATAGGATCGTCGAATCTTACAGTATCTGGACTGTATCAGAATGTAGAGGCTTCTGTTGTGCTATCCGGTGATAATGATGACGCGGATGAGATGCGTTCGTTTATATCTGATGTGTATGAAAGTTTCAATTTAGTTCTCCAAGAGAATTCGACAATTTGTAGGATGTTAAATGCTGAATTGCTAGAACTTTTGGTAGATGGAGGTCTTGTTATAAGCGAAAAAGCGAATATCGCTATTTCTAATGAAATTTCTAAAAAGCACCATAAAGCATCGTTGTCTTCTAAAACGAAGTTGGAGGAGCAATTCTCAAAGCTGAAGGTAGTTCGTCCGCAAAAAGGGTATAAACGAGTTTTGAGTGCAGAGATAATAAGCGGTGCACTTCTAGAAGAACGACAAGTCGTTTATGAAAGATCTCCAATTCGCTCTAATACAATGTGGGTGTGTACAGGTAAAATGACAGGAGGTTCTCGTAATATATTGGATTTGTCTAAAAACGGAAAGAGGGCAGGTCAGTTGATATCTGGTAGCGTTAGCTTTTTTGTAGATGATCCTAACTTGAAGGATTATAAAAATGAAAATATAGTCATTGTTTATAATGGCAAAGCGTATTACGGTAATTCGCTATTATATGCAATAGGAAATAGTAATTGGAGACTTCAGCTTAAAGGAGAAGCGTTAGATGGATCTAAGTTGACAGATATTTCCAGGCCTTATCTTGGATTTGATGGTGGATTCGCTTACAAAATATTGCTTTTTCACAAACTAGATCAGCCTGACACATATGAGTTGTCTATTGCGTCAATGGATGAACTCAATATGTTGATTGAGGCCTCTTCGGAATGGGGAGGAAGTGGCACTGCAGGAATAGGTAGAGAATATGGATTTATTAATCCTCAAGCATAGAAATGACATGACCCCCGAAAGTTTTGTATATCTTTCGGGGGCGTGTCACAATATCGTATTTTATTCCAATCTAAGTTAATTTTAATAATGTTATACCGTCCAATTTTTAAGGGCTACATCAAAATTTGACCTGAGGATTTGAGTGATATTTTTTGATTCACTATCATTTGAAAGTAACTTTCTCGTCAAATGTTGGCATTCGGTCATGTCGTATAGTTTCATAATCGCAATATCTATTAAGGCTAACAACTCGTTGTGATTAAATTTATCTATTAAGTTGTCCTTCCCTAAATACTTGTCTGTTAAACTTGTAAGCCGTGGGTCTTTTTTCAGTAGATTGGAAACTGAAATCATTACTAGCTCTACTGCTTTAAGTTTGCTGTCCCCCAAATTAATGTAAGTGTTTAGCATACGTTCTCTACTAGGGATAGGTGTTTGCTCAATTACGGGTCGTGTTAAATCAATTCCGTTGAGTTTGTTTTTGAGAACAAAGTCGAAAATCTCGGAATTAAACAAGCCGGTTAAATATAGTAGCTCAGATTCATCTGTATTTATCAAGAATTGAATTGACTGCGAGGTTGGCATGAATGGCAATATAGTAGCGACGCATGTTTTGTTATTTGTAGCAGAAGTAAGGCTATGCCATGCCAGCATATAGCACGCATTATAGTTTTTAGATATTTCTAGCCATTTTTTCTCTGCAATAAAGTACCTAGACTCAGGTATGATACCTTTTGCCTTATCTGCATCGCTGAGCCGTTTAGAGGATGCTTTGTTTTTGTATCGATCTTGAATAGGTACATTATTAAAGCCGGAGTACATTGCGTCAAAATTAGATATGAACTTCCCTTCGTAAATAGGAAGATATCCACTAAGGTACTCTTTTATGATATCTTTTTTGTGGCTTGTAAAGTGTACGAGTCTCCCAAATTTTATATCTGGAAACACTGTGTAAAAACAAGGGTTGTTCCTATGAAGTTGCAATAAGTCATAAAATTCTCGAGCGGTATATATGTTTGGTAATGTGTGCGTTATAGGATTGATGACAGATAAATCATCATGCTTAATGACAAAAGACTTGTTATATATTCCCTCAACATTGGTAATATTCATGGCAACCTTAATGTCCTTGCTTTTCTGTCCATTAAATATTAATAGGCAGAAGCGTTCTCTATTGTCAATGTTAAAGATGTTTTCTTTGTTTGTGAAATCGTATATGGATACTATATTCTTCATTAATTTGTTGAAGAATGAAGAGTATACAGATGATGTTACTAAGGAACTTTTAACTATAAGTCCAGAAACGCCAGTTGTGCTTAATAGATTCTGTGCTGCTTTGGTAAACAATGCATAGGTGTTCAATTCACCATAGTTTCCATCTTCAAAGAAAGGTGAACTCTTGATTTGTTTCTTTGCGTTCTCTATTTCATGAGAATACTCTACAACATATTTCTTGAACGCATCAGAGCCTTGTATGTTTTCAAAAATCTGACAGAATTTTTTCTCTTCAAATCGAATCTTCTCCCACGGAGGATTTCCTAGAATTATATCAAAATTCTGTAAAGACTTTGTACTTACTGCTAGGTTTGTGTGGTATACAAACCCAGAAGCATTTGCCGAGACAGATAAATCAGCGTCTATTTCTTCATCTGATTGAAGTAAGAAGTTACAATGCGTAAAATTTGGTTTAAGCTCATCATATGAGCATTGATTGTCACAATGCTCAATAATATTAAGAATAGCAAGATCTAATACTATACAGTCGACGTCGAATCCGTGAAGATTTTTTGCAATGCGAATTTTATCTGACGTGCTTATATCTTTGATGGAATCAATATAGTTTAACGTCTCAGTTAAAAATATGCCGGCTCCACAAGCAAAGTCTGCAATTTTAGCTGAGAACAGGCTTTCTAGTCCATTGTCATTAATATAGTGATTCAAGCATTCAGTAGTCAGAGAATGAGCCAAAATACGAGGAGTGTAATAGCTCCCTAACTCTTTTCGATGCAAATTATTTAATTGAGTGCAATCATAGGCAACGTGCTCAAGTAACTCTTGATACAGGTCTCCGATATTGACGGTAGATTGAGGAATAGAGGTGGAGTCGAAAATGTTACAAATATTTGCCGGAACCTCTGAAATAACCTTAGCTAGTGTACAGTGCCTGCTGATATTTGTGCAGATGTATGAATGCAACTCTTTTACGGTTAGAGTGGTGTTATGATAGTGAGAGTATGCATATATAAATGATATATATAGTGCGCGAGTATAAAAGCATGCCTTAATGATTTGTGCAGGATCGGTCTTTTCACAATCATTAAGAGATGCAATTACCCTATTTTGAATGTCTATATATGTGTTAATATGGGTATTCATCATATTAAAGTGTTATAATCTTATTTCCTAAACAGCTAAGCAATGGCCTATTGTAAAAAGACTTACTATGATGTTTTATTATTATATCTAACATAAGCCTTTCGATATTTGTAGTTTGTTTGCATAGCAAATTGCTGTACTCCTTTTTTAGTATATCGCATAGCTGCTTTAGGCTTATTTTGTTATCAACTGGCTTTTGCTTTATGTCGTTAATGCCCATAAGGTTAAGTATGATTTTATGTATAATATCCAATCTGTACTTCTCTATGGTTTTAGAGAACAGCGTGCAGTTTTCTTCTATATAACTATATAAGGTACGAGGTGAGATGTTTACCTCATATGCGATAATTTCTAGTATATTGCTGCTGCCAATCGGTAATCCTTTAAGTTTTTTAGAAATGGTGAAACAATTGCAGTCTGTGTATTTGCATATTAACTCGTCGATCATGTGTGGTGTTACGCTGTCATCAATTTTTGTGTTGAGATCGTTACCGATTGCATGGTTTAATGCCGGGAATGTCAGAGTGTCAATTTTCAAACTCTTTATAATCTCATGTTCTATTGCCATCTCGGAATCGTATATGACCCTCCAATTTTTAAATTCGCTTTTGATGCTACGTGTGATGAAATCTTCCCAATCCTCATTGGTAGGGAGTGTGTAATAGTATTCAAAATTTGGAAGTTTGTGCTCAATTATATTTCTTTTGCTTTCTAAACATTTCTGCACGTGTGCTGATATTGTATCCGAGCAGAGAATTTCTGGACTTGTGGGTATTCCTTCTATATACCCAGCGCTAATAGTTAGTTTTGGACAAGTGTTTTTAATCCATAATGATGCAAACCTCGAGTTTAGAAATCCAAGGTGACATAAAGCGTTTCCATTTTTAATGCGTATACCTGGACCAGATGCAATAAATACTTGATCGTTTAATCTTATTCGTGCATTAAGTCCTAAAGTTCCAGTGTCGCTATATACGATGTCGGAATATGGTATGTGTTCGATGTTTCTCAGTGCACTTCCTTTGTTTCCTTTAATCAGTGATCCATTTTCTCCCCACTTTACTATGTGGTAATTTAGTCCAATCCATTTGCTAAAACCGCCACCCTTGCTTACGAGTCTCCAGTCTGTTGAATTCGGCAGTTCCCAAATAAACTTTACAAAATCCTTATTGTTTCCAGTGGAGGTTCCTTGCATACAAGATGCAAATACTCCATACTTTGAACTTGTATGTAATTGTTTTGCAGGTGAACTTAGCGCATAGTTGAATTCGTATGTGGCATTTTGTAAAAAAGTATCACAATTGATTTGAATGCCATTGTATGCTTTATTTTCAATTGCATTTACCTTGTCTGGGTAAGTTGTGTCTTTGAGATTGATAAATTCGCATGTAGGAGGGTAGACTCCATTTTTAGCTCCTATGATTAGGAGCACTACATTCGCTTTCTCGCCGTTGATTCTTTCAAAAGCTTTACTACCCAAATCAACACATTGAATTAAATGGTATTTTTTAAGGAATGAATATCTAAAATCTTTATATGATTTTAAATGTAACCAACTATTTTGAGACACTATACCTATTCTGTCAGAGTTTCGAATCTCTGACAGGAGTTTGCTTAAGAAGCTAATACAAAGGTCTCCTTTTGCATTTGGATAGATTGCAGATATGTATTCTTTCAGATCTATGTTCATATCTCTTCTTCCCATAAATGGGGGGTTGGTAACATAAATTATCCTACTTTCTTTCTTTGCCCATTTGAGTTTACTTTGGAATGTGCTCTGACTCTTTTTTGTTGAAATGACCTCAGATGCCAAATATCCATATTTGTCATTTTCAACCCCACCGAATATATTTATTCTAGCGTCTGGGGTTTCATATTGTGATGCATGTATGTATAATGATAACGCAGCAATTTCTCCTAATGTGGAGTCTAGATCATATCCGATGATATTATGCTTAATTATCCGTTCAACTATTTCTTTGCGCGTGTAATTTGTGTTTTTGGAGTACCAATTAAATAGATAGTCAAATGCTTTTGTTAAAAAGTTTCCTCCTCCGCATGCCGGGTCGACGAAGCAAGTGTTCGTGATGTCGCTTCCACTCCAATCGATAATATTTTTAACAAGATGGTCGACCATATAACTATCGGTGAAGAATTGCGTTGCAGCTAATCCTTCTAACCCATCTAACTTGATTCCTTCCTTGAGTGCTTTATTAAATGCAATGCGTTCGAGGTCGCCCTTTAATCCCTGATATATCCAAGAAACCTCGTTAGAGTATGAATCAATACTTTGACAGTATTGGAATATTGCGTCTTTTATTAAGAGTAATTCCTTACTTTCAATTCTCTCCAGCGTTTTTTCATATCTATTATATAGAGTACGAAATTGAGATATCCCTTCAATGCAACCTCTATTTGTTTTGCTTGCAAAAGTTGCGGCAAAACATACGGAAACGAAAATGCTGGCCTCACTATGAGTAAGCTGGGTGCTGTTTGAAAAGGCCAGTTTTAGTTTATTTATAAGTGTGCTAATTTTCATTGTCTTGAACTAATTCTGCAATATTTTTTATGTCAATTGATTTGCAGTTCATGGCCCAGAGACACTGAACAAAGAATACTGCGCTGAATTTACCTCTACAAATCTTCGTTTCAACACTTGATTTTGTATAGGTGAAACCCTTATTTGATAATTTGACCTGTAGTTCTTCGCAAGAAATACCCCTTTTGATCATCTCAGATTTTAGGTACCTTTTTAATTGAGGACTCCAGTTGTTGCGTTCTTTCATTTCTGCATGTTTATTATGCAAATATAATATAAAAATTGCATATATGAAATTATACGGTGTAAAATACTGCACCAGAATTCGGCTGATTTATTATGATGCGACTCTGGACTAATATTTGATGGGGCCGAATTCAAACTTTTAGAAATATGGAAAACTACAGTTTGATTGTCGCTGGAACTATTGGCTCTGTAATTACTTTATTTTTGACGGCTGTTTTCGATTATCTTAAAGAGGGGTATCGTGCCAAGATAAATGATCACAAAATCGTATTTCAAAGAAGGATTGAGATGGCGGAGAATGCTGTGTCTTGGTTCCAGGAAAGCATTGATTGCTATCGAATGATGCAAATTGCATGCAATGAGATGAGTGAAGAGCACAACCCGGTTGTTTGGGATAAATTCATAAAATCTTCTATGCAAGCGTATAACCTATATTTAGATACACCTAAGAATCTTAATCGTTTATACCTATATTTTGACACGCTGGATATTGAGAGAAAACATAACTTGGTGTATTCAACCGAACAAATTAATCGTACGGTAACAGAACTTGGTAAACTTGATCAAGAGGCAGTGAGGTTGCAAAACCAAGGACTTACGGAAGATAGCAAAGAGGTTAACCAGCTAAAGCATGATGTGATCTGTTTATTAAAGCAATTGTCGAAATCACTGGATTCACAAATTGATGCTCTTTCGGAAATGATATTCACACTCAGGTCGGAGTATCGTAAATATTACAAATGATAATGATGTTTTGAGGCTTCGGTGTTCACGCCCGTGTTCACGGGCTCCAAAATCGCATGAAAATAGAGGGAAGTCAGCAATTTGATTTCAGACGTGAAAATGACCAGGGAACTTAAGGGGAACTTGGAGCAATGAGTGCCGCAGATTTCTGACAAAATTGAAATCCATTTATAAAAACCCACTCAGAGCGCCCTACAAGCCACTTATGGAAATAATGAAAATTAAATGAAATAAATAGATTTGGTGTTCACGCGGCGTTCACGGGCATCAAAAAAGCACTCACGAAATTTTCGTAAGTGCTTGATTTTCTTGTAGCGGGACCCAGGATTGAACTGGGGACCTCATGATTATGAATCATGCGCTCTAACCAGCTGAGCTATCCCGCCATGACTGTTGTCAAAATTGTTGTTGAGATAGAAGGACTCGAACCCTCACTGACAGAGCCAGAATCTGTAGTGCTACCATTACACCATATCTCAATTTGGCTTCCCATTTGATTTTTGGGACTGCAAAGGTAGGAATGTTTTGTTAAAATGCAAAACTTTTTAACGGAAATTATGAAATTTTAATAAAATACGTGTAAGGGCGATATGTTTTGCCAAGCCGTTGAGCGACAAAACTTGCTTTTACGCTTATATTTCCGCTCAACGGAGGTGACTTGGAACCCGTTGAGCGGCATTTTACCTACTGGCGGGTGTTTTTCCGCTCAACGGCTTTAGTTAGAGAGTCTGTCGATATAGAGAACTCCGTCAAGATGGTCTATTTCATGCTGGAAGATGACCGCTGTGAAGCCGCTGATCTTCTCCCGTACCATCGGAACCTTCCCTCCTTCATGTCCGGCACATTCGACACAGCTATCTGCATGGTCCGACCCACCGTCGCATCCCGAACAGCATCCTGCGCATTCAGAGTGGCACGAACTTTCTGGGCAGCTTCCGCAATCCGAGCAGTCAGGTCCGCATGAGCCTTTGCATCCTGAAAGGTCGGCGTATTCGATGATGATCTCGGTCGAGCGCATTACGTCTCCGCGGCGGTCCGGTACCGATAGGCAGCCTTCAGGGCCGGCTTCCAATGAATCCGAAGCCCAGACTATACGGATGTTAGGATAGACTTCGAACGGATGGTCGAGCTTTCCGGATGCGTTCATGACCGGTTCTTTGTCGAATCTTTGCACCGCCACGACCCTGCGGTTGAGGCCTACCTGCGGTCCGGCGATGCCGACCCCGTCCTGTGACGGGTGGGTGACGGTCGCGACCATGAGCTGGCACAATGATGCATACTCATCAGACATCAACGCTTTGCAGGACAGGTCTGTAGAGGGTGCACGAAGTATTGCCAGATCGGAGGGGTCTTCGATGGTCAGTACGCGCATGATGCTGTCGGAACTCTGAATCAAGCTGATTTCTTGAGTTGTGAAGTCTCCGGACCCGCCTCGGGATGCACATGCGGCCAATGCCATCAAGGCGGTTGCCATGATTGTGATTCGTTTCATTAATGTGGCAGCTAAAGTTGTGATGCTGAATGAGTTGTGCTTGATGCCTGCTGCGAAAAACAGCAGGCGTTAAACATAAGTTGCTTGTAGATAATAAGATAGGCGCCAAGCAAATTATTTGCTCAGCAACGCTACAGCATAGACCTCGCAGCCTTCTCCGCGGCCTACGAAGCCGAGTTTCTCGGTAGTGGTGGCCTTGACGGATACGCGGTCAGCGGAAATTCCCATGATTCCTGCGAGGCATTCGCGCATAGGTACTATGTAAGGGGCCAGCTTAGGGCGCTGAAGCGCAATGGTGATGTCGCAGTTTACTACCTGCCAGCCTTCAGAGGCGATCAGCTCCATTACGCGTCCCAGAAGAATCTTGCTGTCAATTCCCTTGAATTCAGCGGAGGTGTCAGGGAAGTGCTTTCCGATGTCGCCGAGAGCCAGCGCTCCGAGCAACGCGTCGCAGAGTGCATGGATGGCAACGTCTCCGTCCGAATGGGCGATGCATCCTACAGGACTTTCAATCTGAACTCCTCCTAGCCAAAGCTGCAGCCCGGGAGCAAGGGCATGCACGTCATATCCGTTTCCTATTCTCAGATCCATATGTAAATAATTTCTACAAATGTAAATAAAAAACCCTAAATTTGCTCGTTAGACAAAAATGTACCGCGGGCATTTTTATACCAAAAATGCACTCGATACCCCAAAAATCAGGGGTATCAAGGGCAGAAACCCTGGAAAAGTGCGCTCGGTACCCAAAGACAGAACGAGATATGGGATTCAGTTTTAATTTTTTCGGAACTCAGGAAGTACGCAAGTTCAGCTACAAGCCACGTTTTTATGATCCGGAGACAGAGGAGAGAAGAAAGAAGTATGGAGACTTCACCAAGCCGAAGGAGACCAAGTATGTTCCCGGACAGCATGTGAAGGGTAGCTTCCGTGACGGCAACTATCAGAGGACCAAGGAGGTGAGTCGCAATCAGAAGGCCATCGGAATGGTTACCATGGTGCTTCTTTTTGCTGTGGTGTACCTGCTGTTCAAGTATTTTCCACTCCTTGTGGATTCCCTAGGAAAGTAATATGGATATAAGGATATTACCAAGCAACATAGCCAATATGATCGCTGCGGGAGAGGTCGTGCAGAGACCTGCATCCGTGGTGAAGGAGCTGATGGAGAATGCCGTCGATGCCGGTGCAGACCAGGTCACAGTAGTGATCCAGGATGCCGGACGTACTCTGATTCAGGTGATCGACAACGGATGCGGAATGTCTCCTGATCAGGCGGTGCTCTGTTTCGAACGCCATGCTACATCCAAGCTCCATACTGCAGAAGACCTGCAGAACATCCTGACCTTCGGTTTCCGTGGTGAGGCCCTGGCTTCCATAGCTGCAGTTGCAGAAGTGACTCTAAAGACCAGACGCGAGGAAGATGAGGTGGGATGTCAGGTGGATTTTGCTGACTCGCAGCATCTGGCGACCAACGAGACCGCAACTCCGCGAGGCGCCAATTTCAGCGTCCGCAATCTTTTCTACAATGTGCCGGCAAGAAGGAAGTTCCTTAAGTCAGACAATGTGGAGTTCAAGCATATAGTATCGGAATTCACAAGAGTGGCTCTGACTCGTCCGGAGATAGGTTTTACGCTTACCCATAATGGCAAGGATGTATATGTGCTCAGACCTGCCAAGTCCTTGAAGTTCAGGATTCAGGATGTTCTCGGGGCTCATGTGGCTAACGATGTTGTGGATATAAGGACAGAAACATCCATAGCTTCCATCTATGGATTCACAGGCCGTCCTGCTTCAGCGAAGAAAGGCTTGGGCAACCAGTATTTCTTTGTGAACGGACGATTCTTCAAGAGTCCGTATCTCCATAAGGCCGTGATGAAGGCCTATGAAAATCTCATCCCTGACGGGGTTACTCCGTCCTATTTCATTTACCTTGAGGTGGATCCTCAGTCGGTGGATGTGAATATCCATCCTACCAAGACTGAAATCAAGTTCGAGGATGACAGCGTGCTCTTCCAGACCCTTTTTGCATGCATAAAGGAATCCCTTGGAAAGAATTCGTTCGGCGACAGCATTGATTTTGACCGCGAGGGAGTTCCAGAGATTCCGGCCTTCGGAAAGAGTTTCTATGAATCCCATCAGATAAGCGAGCCTCAGCCGGGTCTTGACCCGACATACAATCCGTTCGATAATGACGGATTCGCTTCAGTGGATTCGCCATTCTCGAATTCATTCGGTACATCAGGACCGTTCGAAGGCCCTGCCGGGGCCTTCGACGGTCCGTCTGCAGATATGCCCGGAGGGGCCTTCGGCACATCCGGGCAATATGCCGGCCAGCCGGCTGGCCGGCATATTGCCCGGATGTGCCGAAGGCCCCTCCGGGCATATCTGCAGACGGACCGTCGAAGGCCCCGGCAGGGCCTTCGAACGGTCCTGATGTACCGAATGAATTCGAGAATGGCGAATCCACTGAAGCGAATCCGTCATTATCGAACGGATTGTATGTCGGGTCAAGACCCGGCTGAGGCTCGCTTATCTGATGGGATTCATAGAAACTCTTTCCGAAGGCCGGAATCTCTGGAACTCCCTCGCGGTCAAAATCAATGCTGTCGCCGAACGAATTCTTTCCAAGGGATTCCTTTATGCATGCAAAAAGGGTCTGGAAGAGCACGCTGTCATCCTCGAACTTGATTTCAGTCTTGGTAGGATGGATATTCACATCCACCGACTGAGGATCCACCTCAAGGTAAATGAAATAGGACGGAGTAACCCCGTCAGGGATGAGATTTTCATAGGCCTTCATCACGGCCTTATGGAGATACGGACTCTTGAAGAATCGTCCGTTCACAAAGAAATACTGGTTGCCCAAGCCTTTCTTCGCTGAAGCAGGACGGCCTGTGAATCCATAGATGGAAGCTATGGATGTTTCTGTCCTTATATCCACAACATCGTTAGCCACATGAGCCCCGAGAACATCCTGAATCCTGAACTTCAAGGACTTGGCAGGTCTGAGCACATATACATCCTTGCCATTATGGGTAAGCGTAAAACCTATCTCCGGACGAGTCAGAGCCACTCTTGTGAATTCCGATACTATATGCTTGAACTCCACATTGTCTGACTTAAGGAACTTCCTTCTTGCCGGCACATTGTAGAAAAGATTGCGGACGCTGAAATTGGCGCCTCGCGGAGTTGCGGTCTCGTTGGTCGCCAGATGCTGCGAGTCAGCAAAATCCACCTGACATCCCACCTCATCTTCCTCGCGTCTGGTCTTTAGAGTCACTTCTGCAACTGCAGCTATGGAAGCCAGGGCCTCACCACGGAAACCGAAGGTCAGGATGTTCTGCAGGTCTTCTGCAGTATGGAGCTTGGATGTAGCATGGCGTTCGAAACAGAGCACCGCCTGATCAGGAGACATTCCGCATCCGTTGTCGATCACCTGAATCAGAGTACGTCCGGCATCCTGGATCACTACTGTGACCTGGTCTGCACCGGCATCGACGGCATTCTCCATCAGCTCCTTCACCACGGATGCAGGTCTCTGCACGACCTCTCCCGCAGCGATCATATTGGCTATGTTGCTTGGTAATATCCTTATATCCATATTACTTTCCTAGGGAATCCACAAGGAGTGGAAAATACTTGAACAGCAGGTACACCACAGCAAAAAGAAGCACCATGGTAACCATTCCGATGGCCTTCTGATTGCGACTCACCTCCTTGGTCCTCTGATAGTTGCCGTCACGGAAGCTACCCTTCACATGCTGTCCGGGAACATACTTGGTCTCCTTCGGCTTGGTGAAGTCTCCATACTTCTTTCTTCTCTCCTCTGTCTCCGGATCATAAAAACGTGGCTTGTAGCTGAACTTGCGTACTTCCTGAGTTCCGAAAAAATTAAAACTGAATCCCATATCTCGTTCTGTCTTTGGGTACCGAGCGCACTTTTCCAGGGTTTCTGCCCTTGATACCCCTGATTTTTGGGGTATCGAGTGCATTTTTGGTATAAAAATGCCCGCGGTACATTTTTGTCTAACGAGCAAATTTAGGGTTTTTTATTTACATTTGTAGAAATTATTTACATATGGATCTGAGAATAGGAAACGGATATGACGTGCATGCCCTTGCTCCCGGGCTGCAGCTTTGGCTAGGAGGAGTTCAGATTGAAAGTCCTGTAGGATGCATCGCCCATTCGGACGGAGACGTTGCCATCCATGCACTCTGCGACGCGTTGCTCGGAGCGCTGGCTCTCGGCGACATCGGAAAGCACTTCCCTGACACCTCCGCTGAATTCAAGGGAATTGACAGCAAGATTCTTCTGGGACGCGTAATGGAGCTGATCGCCTCTGAAGGCTGGCAGGTAGTAAACTGCGACATCACCATTGCGCTTCAGCGCCCTAAGCTGGCCCCTTACATAGTACCTATGCGCGAATGCCTCGCAGGAATCATGGGAATTTCCGCTGACCGCGTATCCGTCAAGGCCACCACTACCGAGAAACTCGGCTTCGTAGGCCGCGGAGAAGGCTGCGAGGTCTATGCTGTAGCGTTGCTGAGCAAATAATTTGCTTGGCGCCTATCTTATTATCTACAAGCAACTTATGTTTAACGCCTGCTGTTTTTCGCAGCAGGCATCAAGCACAACTCATTCAGCATCACAACTTTAGCTGCCACATTAATGAAACGAATCACAATCATGGCAACCGCCTTGATGGCATTGGCCGCATGTGCATCCCGAGGCGGGTCCGGAGACTTCACAACTCAAGAAATCAGCTTGATTCAGAGTTCCGACAGCATCATGCGCGTACTGACCATCGAAGACCCCTCCGATCTGGCAATACTTCGTGCACCCTCTACAGACCTGTCCTGCAAAGCGTTGATGTCTGATGAGTATGCATCATTGTGCCAGCTCATGGTCGCGACCGTCACCCACCCGTCACAGGACGGGGTCGGCATCGCCGGACCGCAGGTAGGCCTCAACCGCAGGGTCGTGGCGGTGCAAAGATTCGACAAAGAACCGGTCATGAACGCATCCGGAAAGCTCGACCATCCGTTCGAAGTCTATCCTAACATCCGTATAGTCTGGGCTTCGGATTCATTGGAAGCCGGCCCTGAAGGCTGCCTATCGGTACCGGACCGCCGCGGAGACGTAATGCGCTCGACCGAGATCATCATCGAATACGCCGACCTTTCAGGATGCAAAGGCTCATGCGGACCTGACTGCTCGGATTGCGGAAGCTGCCCAGAAAGTTCGTGCCACTCTGAATGCGCAGGATGCTGTTCGGGATGCGACGGTGGGTCGGACCATGCAGATAGCTGTGTCGAATGTGCCGGACATGAAGGAGGGAAGGTTCCGATGGTACGGGAGAAGATCAGCGGCTTCACAGCGGTCATCTTCCAGCATGAAATAGACCATCTTGACGGAGTTCTCTATATCGACAGACTCTCTAACTAAAGCCGTTGAGCGGAAAAACACCCGCCAGTAGGTAAAATGCCGCTCAACGGGTTCCAAGTCACCTCCGTTGAGCGGAAATATAAGCGTAAAAGCAAGTTTTGTCGCTCAACGGCTTGGCAAAACATATCGCCCTTACACGTATTTTATTAAAATTTCATAATTTCCGTTAAAAAGTTTTGCATTTTAACAAAACATTCCTACCTTTGCAGTCCCAAAAATCAAATGGGAAGCCAAATTGAGATATGGTGTAATGGTAGCACTACAGATTCTGGCTCTGTCAGTGAGGGTTCGAGTCCTTCTATCTCAACAACAATTTTGACAACAGTCATGGCGGGATAGCTCAGCTGGTTAGAGCGCATGATTCATAATCATGAGGTCCCCAGTTCAATCCTGGGTCCCGCTACAAGAAAATCAAGCACTTACGAAAATTTCGTGAGTGCTTTTTTGATGCCCGTGAACGCCGCGTGAACACCAAATCTATTTATTTCATTTAATTTTCATTATTTCCATAAGTGGCTTGTAGGGCGCTCTGAGTGGGTTTTTATAAATGGATTTCAATTTTGTCAGAAATCTGCGGCACTCATTGCTCCAAGTTCCCCTTAAGTTCCCTGGTCATTTTCACGTCTGAAATCAAATTGCTGACTTCCCTCTATTTTCATGCGATTTTGGAGCCCGTGAACACGGGCGTGAACACCGAAGCCTCAAAACATCATTATCATTTGTAATATTTACGATACTCCGACCTGAGTGTGAATATCATTTCCGAAAGAGCATCAATTTGTGAATCCAGTGATTTCGACAATTGCTTTAATAAACAGATCACATCATGCTTTAGCTGGTTAACCTCTTTGCTATCTTCCGTAAGTCCTTGGTTTTGCAACCTCACTGCCTCTTGATCAAGTTTACCAAGTTCTGTTACCGTACGATTAATTTGTTCGGTTGAATACACCAAGTTATGTTTTCTCTCAATATCCAGCGTGTCAAAATATAGGTATAAACGATTAAGATTCTTAGGTGTATCTAAATATAGGTTATACGCTTGCATAGAAGATTTTATGAATTTATCCCAAACAACCGGGTTGTGCTCTTCACTCATCTCATTGCATGCAATTTGCATCATTCGATAGCAATCAATGCTTTCCTGGAACCAAGACACAGCATTCTCCGCCATCTCAATCCTTCTTTGAAATACGATTTTGTGATCATTTATCTTGGCACGATACCCCTCTTTAAGATAATCGAAAACAGCCGTCAAAAATAAAGTAATTACAGAGCCAATAGTTCCAGCGACAATCAAACTGTAGTTTTCCATATTTCTAAAAGTTTGAATTCGGCCCCATCAAATATTAGTCCAGAGTCGCATCATAATAAATCAGCCGAATTCTGGTGCAGTATTTTACACCGTATAATTTCATATATGCAATTTTTATATTATATTTGCATAATAAACATGCAGAAATGAAAGAACGCAACAACTGGAGTCCTCAATTAAAAAGGTACCTAAAATCTGAGATGATCAAAAGGGGTATTTCTTGCGAAGAACTACAGGTCAAATTATCAAATAAGGGTTTCACCTATACAAAATCAAGTGTTGAAACGAAGATTTGTAGAGGTAAATTCAGCGCAGTATTCTTTGTTCAGTGTCTCTGGGCCATGAACTGCAAATCAATTGACATAAAAAATATTGCAGAATTAGTTCAAGACAATGAAAATTAGCACACTTATAAATAAACTAAAACTGGCCTTTTCAAACAGCACCCAGCTTACTCATAGTGAGGCCAGCATTTTCGTTTCCGTATGTTTTGCCGCAACTTTTGCAAGCAAAACAAATAGAGGTTGCATTGAAGGGATATCTCAATTTCGTACTCTATATAATAGATATGAAAAAACGCTGGAGAGAATTGAAAGTAAGGAATTACTCTTAATAAAAGACGCAATATTCCAATACTGTCAAAGTATTGATTCATACTCTAACGAGGTTTCTTGGATATATCAGGGATTAAAGGGCGACCTCGAACGCATTGCATTTAATAAAGCACTCAAGGAAGGAATCAAGTTAGATGGGTTAGAAGGATTAGCTGCAACGCAATTCTTCACCGATAGTTATATGGTCGACCATCTTGTTAAAAATATTATCGATTGGAGTGGAAGCGACATCACGAACACTTGCTTCGTCGACCCGGCATGCGGAGGAGGAAACTTTTTAACAAAAGCATTTGACTATCTATTTAATTGGTACTCCAAAAACACAAATTACACGCGCAAAGAAATAGTTGAACGGATAATTAAGCATAATATCATCGGATATGATCTAGACTCCACATTAGGAGAAATTGCTGCGTTATCATTATACATACATGCATCACAATATGAAACCCCAGACGCTAGAATAAATATATTCGGTGGGGTTGAAAATGACAAATATGGATATTTGGCATCTGAGGTCATTTCAACAAAAAAGAGTCAGAGCACATTCCAAAGTAAACTCAAATGGGCAAAGAAAGAAAGTAGGATAATTTATGTTACCAACCCCCCATTTATGGGAAGAAGAGATATGAACATAGATCTGAAAGAATACATATCTGCAATCTATCCAAATGCAAAAGGAGACCTTTGTATTAGCTTCTTAAGCAAACTCCTGTCAGAGATTCGAAACTCTGACAGAATAGGTATAGTGTCTCAAAATAGTTGGTTACATTTAAAATCATATAAAGATTTTAGATATTCATTCCTTAAAAAATACCATTTAATTCAATGTGTTGATTTGGGTAGTAAAGCTTTTGAAAGAATCAACGGCGAGAAAGCGAATGTAGTGCTCCTAATCATAGGAGCTAAAAATGGAGTCTACCCTCCTACATGCGAATTTATCAATCTCAAAGACACAACTTACCCAGACAAGGTAAATGCAATTGAAAATAAAGCATACAATGGCATTCAAATCAATTGTGATACTTTTTTACAAAATGCCACATACGAATTCAACTATGCGCTAAGTTCACCTGCAAAACAATTACATACAAGTTCAAAGTATGGAGTATTTGCATCTTGTATGCAAGGAACCTCCACTGGAAACAATAAGGATTTTGTAAAGTTTATTTGGGAACTGCCGAATTCAACAGACTGGAGACTCGTAAGCAAGGGTGGCGGTTTTAGCAAATGGATTGGACTAAATTACCACATAGTAAAGTGGGGAGAAAATGGATCACTGATTAAAGGAAACAAAGGAAGTGCACTGAGAAACATCGAACACATACCATATTCCGACATCGTATATAGCGACACTGGAACTTTAGGACTTAATGCACGAATAAGATTAAACGATCAAGTATTTATTGCATCTGGTCCAGGTATACGCATTAAAAATGGAAACGCTTTATGTCACCTTGGATTTCTAAACTCGAGGTTTGCATCATTATGGATTAAAAACACTTGTCCAAAACTAACTATTAGCGCTGGGTATATAGAAGGAATACCCACAAGTCCAGAAATTCTCTGCTCGGATACAATATCAGCACACGTGCAGAAATGTTTAGAAAGCAAAAGAAATATAATTGAGCACAAACTTCCAAATTTTGAATACTATTACACACTCCCTACCAATGAGGATTGGGAAGATTTCATCACACGTAGCATCAAAAGCGAATTTAAAAATTGGAGGGTCATATACGATTCCGAGATGGCAATAGAACATGAGATTATAAAGAGTTTGAAAATTGACACTCTGACATTCCCGGCATTAAACCATGCAATCGGTAACGATCTCAACACAAAAATTGATGACAGCGTAACACCACACATGATCGACGAGTTAATATGCAAATACACAGACTGCAATTGTTTCACCATTTCTAAAAAACTTAAAGGATTACCGATTGGCAGCAGCAATATACTAGAAATTATCGCATATGAGGTAAACATCTCACCTCGTACCTTATATAGTTATATAGAAGAAAACTGCACGCTGTTCTCTAAAACCATAGAGAAGTACAGATTGGATATTATACATAAAATCATACTTAACCTTATGGGCATTAACGACATAAAGCAAAAGCCAGTTGATAACAAAATAAGCCTAAAGCAGCTATGCGATATACTAAAAAAGGAGTACAGCAATTTGCTATGCAAACAAACTACAAATATCGAAAGGCTTATGTTAGATATAATAATAAAACATCATAGTAAGTCTTTTTACAATAGGCCATTGCTTAGCTGTTTAGGAAATAAGATTATAACACTTTAATATGATGAATACCCATATTAACACATATATAGACATTCAAAATAGGGTAATTGCATCTCTTAATGATTGTGAAAAGACCGATCCTGCACAAATCATTAAGGCATGCTTTTATACTCGCGCACTATATATATCATTTATATATGCATACTCTCACTATCATAACACCACTCTAACCGTAAAAGAGTTGCATTCATACATCTGCACAAATATCAGCAGGCACTGTACACTAGCTAAGGTTATTTCAGAGGTTCCGGCAAATATTTGTAACATTTTCGACTCCACCTCTATTCCTCAATCTACCGTCAATATCGGAGACCTGTATCAAGAGTTACTTGAGCACGTTGCCTATGATTGCACTCAATTAAATAATTTGCATCGAAAAGAGTTAGGGAGCTATTACACTCCTCGTATTTTGGCTCATTCTCTGACTACTGAATGCTTGAATCACTATATTAATGACAATGGACTAGAAAGCCTGTTCTCAGCTAAAATTGCAGACTTTGCTTGTGGAGCCGGCATATTTTTAACTGAGACGTTAAACTATATTGATTCCATCAAAGATATAAGCACGTCAGATAAAATTCGCATTGCAAAAAATCTTCACGGATTCGACGTCGACTGTATAGTATTAGATCTTGCTATTCTTAATATTATTGAGCATTGTGACAATCAATGCTCATATGATGAGCTTAAACCAAATTTTACGCATTGTAACTTCTTACTTCAATCAGATGAAGAAATAGACGCTGATTTATCTGTCTCGGCAAATGCTTCTGGGTTTGTATACCACACAAACCTAGCAGTAAGTACAAAGTCTTTACAGAATTTTGATATAATTCTAGGAAATCCTCCGTGGGAGAAGATTCGATTTGAAGAGAAAAAATTCTGTCAGATTTTTGAAAACATACAAGGCTCTGATGCGTTCAAGAAATATGTTGTAGAGTATTCTCATGAAATAGAGAACGCAAAGAAACAAATCAAGAGTTCACCTTTCTTTGAAGATGGAAACTATGGTGAATTGAACACCTATGCATTGTTTACCAAAGCAGCACAGAATCTATTAAGCACAACTGGCGTTTCTGGACTTATAGTTAAAAGTTCCTTAGTAACATCATCTGTATACTCTTCATTCTTCAACAAATTAATGAAGAATATAGTATCCATATACGATTTCACAAACAAAGAAAACATCTTTAACATTGACAATAGAGAACGCTTCTGCCTATTAATATTTAATGGACAGAAAAGCAAGGACATTAAGGTTGCCATGAATATTACCAATGTTGAGGGAATATATAACAAGTCTTTTGTCATTAAGCATGATGATTTATCTGTCATCAATCCTATAACGCACACATTACCAAACATATATACCGCTCGAGAATTTTATGACTTATTGCAACTTCATAGGAACAACCCTTGTTTTTACACAGTGTTTCCAGATATAAAATTTGGGAGACTCGTACACTTTACAAGCCACAAAAAAGATATCATAAAAGAGTACCTTAGTGGATATCTTCCTATTTACGAAGGGAAGTTCATATCTAATTTTGACGCAATGTACTCCGGCTTTAATAATGTACCTATTCAAGATCGATACAAAAACAAAGCATCCTCTAAACGGCTCAGCGATGCAGATAAGGCAAAAGGTATCATACCTGAGTCTAGGTACTTTATTGCAGAGAAAAAATGGCTAGAAATATCTAAAAACTATAATGCGTGCTATATGCTGGCATGGCATAGCCTTACTTCTGCTACAAATAACAAAACATGCGTCGCTACTATATTGCCATTCATGCCAACCTCGCAGTCAATTCAATTCTTGATAAATACAGATGAATCTGAGCTACTATATTTAACCGGCTTGTTTAATTCCGAGATTTTCGACTTTGTTCTCAAAAACAAACTCAACGGAATTGATTTAACACGACCCGTAATTGAGCAAACACCTATCCCTAGTAGAGAACGTATGCTAAACACTTACATTAATTTGGGGGACAGCAAACTTAAAGCAGTAGAGCTAGTAATGATTTCAGTTTCCAATCTACTGAAAAAAGACCCACGGCTTACAAGTTTAACAGACAAGTATTTAGGGAAGGACAACTTAATAGATAAATTTAATCACAACGAGTTGTTAGCCTTAATAGATATTGCGATTATGAAACTATACGACATGACCGAATGCCAACATTTGACGAGAAAGTTACTTTCAAATGATAGTGAATCAAAAAATATCACTCAAATCCTCAGGTCAAATTTTGATGTAGCCCTTAAAAATTGGACGGTATAACATTATTAAAATTAACTTAGATTGGAATAAAATACGATATTGTGACACGCCCCCGAAAGATATACAAAACTTTCGGGGGTCATGTCATTTCTATGCTTGAGGATTAATAAATCCATATTCTCTACCTATTCCTGCAGTGCCACTTCCTCCCCATTCCGAAGAGGCCTCAATCAACATATTGAGTTCATCCATTGACGCAATAGACAACTCATATGTGTCAGGCTGATCTAGTTTGTGAAAAAGCAATATTTTGTAAGCGAATCCACCATCAAATCCAAGATAAGGCCTGGAAATATCTGTCAACTTAGATCCATCTAACGCTTCTCCTTTAAGCTGAAGTCTCCAATTACTATTTCCTATTGCATATAATAGCGAATTACCGTAATACGCTTTGCCATTATAAACAATGACTATATTTTCATTTTTATAATCCTTCAAGTTAGGATCATCTACAAAAAAGCTAACGCTACCAGATATCAACTGACCTGCCCTCTTTCCGTTTTTAGACAAATCCAATATATTACGAGAACCTCCTGTCATTTTACCTGTACACACCCACATTGTATTAGAGCGAATTGGAGATCTTTCATAAACGACTTGTCGTTCTTCTAGAAGTGCACCGCTTATTATCTCTGCACTCAAAACTCGTTTATACCCTTTTTGCGGACGAACTACCTTCAGCTTTGAGAATTGCTCCTCCAACTTCGTTTTAGAAGACAACGATGCTTTATGGTGCTTTTTAGAAATTTCATTAGAAATAGCGATATTCGCTTTTTCGCTTATAACAAGACCTCCATCTACCAAAAGTTCTAGCAATTCAGCATTTAACATCCTACAAATTGTCGAATTCTCTTGGAGAACTAAATTGAAACTTTCATACACATCAGATATAAACGAACGCATCTCATCCGCGTCATCATTATCACCGGATAGCACAACAGAAGCCTCTACATTCTGATACAGTCCAGATACTGTAAGATTCGACGATCCTATTAAAAGTTTCAACCTATTAGCACTTTCAAACGCATATATCTTGGGATGATACACTATTCGGTTTGAAGAGTATACTATATATGTCGGTATGCCTAAGTCCAATAATAGTTGTAAAGCCTCTTTTGACGTTCCATGCATATCTACTCCGATATACAATCGTATGTCTCCACCATTATCTCTAAATGACAATAGAGATTCTTTAATATTCTCAATACCCCCTGCACTTACAAATGCAACAAAAGCAGAAAATCTAGTATAATCTTCCTTTAACGAAGCATTGATATAATTACCGGCGGGCACATAACTATCGCTATCGGACTCTATGCCCTGCGATATAAATTTAACATTCATGATTCTTGATTTACCTTGCGATGACAAATTTATATTTTTTGGCAGATAAATCAAATATTGAAAGCATCTATTATTCAACAGACGCTCTCTTCATTCCAGAATTTAGTGTAGCAATTAATTCTTTTTGATTATCAAGAATTAACTCTCTCTCGCTTACCTCCTCCTTACTACTATATTTGTCTATTATATTAACATAAATATCTTCTAAATTCATAACATGCTGCTCCACTTTTGATGATAAGGTCACATCATACGACTCAACTAGAGCTATTATCTGATCAAAAAAATCATTTATATCCTTTTTTCTTCTCGCCTTTAATTTGGCGAGGCTAATCACATAATCCTCATACAACCCGCTCGCCAGAGAAGATATATAGGACCTATCTTCTTCTAATCTATTGAAAAGATCGTGATAAAATGAGTTTATCGGTTCAAGTTGTGGCAATACAATAACATTTAAAAACCATGTTTCTTTTTGATTTTGTTGATCTTGATCACGAGAAGCTTTTGATGATTTCTTATATTGATGTATTGCCAACCATAAGCCCAGTAAAGTGCCAAATAAAGACAACAAGTCACCAATGGACACAGTTGCATCAAACCAATGAGTAGTATCATTAACAACATTGGTACATTGAGTACAAGTTTCTACCAATGTAGAATCTATTAATAAAGATAATGCCACCATATTAATCCAGACCAGTCAAACCTTTTAACTCATTCTTTGCCTTACGCTCACATTCATCGAGGTCTTCTTTAATCACAGTTTTTAGCTCTGCGGCCATATTAGACAAATCAAATACGTATTTGCGCGAAAACTTATCCCACCCTAATTTCTTTATACTATCGAAAAACAAGCCCAAGAAAAAAGAAGGATTAAAAGATGTTGTATCAGAAGGCAGTACAACATTATATTCATTGTCTGATAAATCGAATGTGTCCAAATTTAATTCAGAACGAACTGCCTTGCCTTCCGGTCGTCCAGTAAAAGAAGTTGTTTTAACACTTCCTCTATGAGCTTCCGTTAAACTAATTGTATGTCTCTGCTGTTCCATTTGCTTTAAGTATATTTTGAGTATGTTCTTTATTCAAATATATTTTACATTCCAATATAGTACCAGGAAAATATTCCTGATTATATTGCAAATAATCCTTATCCGGTAGACTTCTAATAGAGCGATCTTTATTTAAAGATATCTTGCGAAAAGTACCGTCTTTATATGGCTTATACTTATTGTCGCACGTAAGTACGCTATGTCCGGAAATAATATTTAGCCTTGGCTGAAACTTATTATTAATTTCCCCGAAAGATCCCAGTTCTATAAAAGCTTCTATAAAATTCATTGTTCCATGCCCTCTACTATCATCCAAATATTTCAATCGGCTGATACCTTCATTTAACATATAGAGCATAAACATTGACTCTCGACTAAAGACTTTATTGGAAGGGAACTTTTGGACATGTTCTTCATATAAATCATCCAGTTTATTATATATACTGATATTTTGCTCTTTTGTTTCCTCAAATCCTCCATACATTGATAATCCCACATTCATAATGGAAAGATTCAATTCTATAACATTTACATCTTCTTGTACTTCATTAAAAGCAATGCCATTAACAAACCACTCACTTTTAGCCAAGCTATGATCTTCCGCATTATTCAGGACCTCGGATGTAAAACCTTCTAATGAATTTTGTCCATTTACTGATAAATCTACATCCATAGCCCTCACCGATTCTCTCACAAAATCAACAATTTGAGATACAGCTATAGCCTTCATATTTTCTTTGTATGACCTTCTATTTCTACCTTTAAAAAGATTTAAAGGTAGAAACTTACTATCATCACAGAATTCTTCCTCCAACTGGTGATATTTAAAGGCATGCAAGTATTTATTAGTTTTACCATCATACTTTGAACAAACACATTTTATAAACTTATGGGTAGGATAGTGTAATCCATAATTATATCTCTCTTTTAATTCTACTAGCGCATCCACTAAAACATTTAGCAGTTCAAAATTTGCAATATCTGCTTTCTTGCATGATGTAAAGTTGAGTATTACATGTCCTACACCTAGTATATACGACGACAGCAACATTTTATAAACTAATATGCTATCATCAAAATTTGATTTAAAAGAGAATATCTTTGGAATATCTATTACCTTCCTAACATACTTCTGCTGAATATAACCATTCTTATCAAATTCTTTAATCAGCAGTGAATATGTTCTTCTTATATGACTACCATACCGAAAAGAGTGTAACGGATTAGATGATTTATGATGTCGACGCTTAATAATGCGTCGGCGCTTAAAAATTTTAAACCGCAGTCTTGCATTTGCTTCCCTACCTAAATCCCCAAGCATATTCATAACTTTATTCTACAAATTTAGTGTTTTTATCATTATTATGTGGCACAGTAAACAATTAAAAAAGTATTATCAGTATTTATACCAAATATACAACATATGACAATATGACAGTCTCATTTTCCCCGTGTTCGTGACACGTACACACATCTTGCAATCCGGACTAACGCTCAGATAAAACCGCTACTGGAAGAGCTGTTTTGAAGTCTTGAAAAATACCGTGATTTCGGAGCGTTTTCGGCCTAAAAAGCGGTAAAATTTGGAGGGAGGAAGTGCCGTGGATAACTTTGTAGAGAACATTAACACATTAGCACTCAAACATATTTAAACATTAATAGATTAACACACGCACACATTAATACATACGCACACAGACACATTAAGACACACGAACATAAATGCATTAACACATGGACACACACGCACAAAAACACATTCGTATATTTACATATTAACACAAAAACACATTTAGACATGGGACAATTAGAGGATTTTCGAGCATCGTTGAAGAGGAAGGATTCGGCGGTGAGCAGTGAGGGAGAGATCCCGGTAAAGAATATCGCAAAGGCGAAACAGGAGAAGATGAAAAGAAGGACTCTCGGGGTGTCCGGAGAACTTCATCTGGAGTTGAAGGCGCTCAGTGTCTGGAGGATCAAAAGTCATCCGAAGGCAGGCCCTGGGATTACCGACACGATCCAGGAGATGATGAGGGTGTATTGCAAGAAGTATCCGGAGGCGAAGGAGTTCGTCGATAAATTCTGCGAGTGAGTCTGAATCATCAGTTTACCGTCGTTTCTCAATCCGCCAAAATGCGTTCAGGGCAAGAATGCGAGTTTCATGGACAGAGTAGGCTTCTATCCAGCGGAGGATGGTCTTGGTGGTGGGATATCCGAGATCGTCGCACAAACGCCCTTTCAGGCCTTCAGAGATGCAGAGACGGAGTTCAGAGGAACGCAACTGTCTGTAACGTGGATCTGATCTGATGGCATTCAGCAGGTAATCCGTTGCGAATGTGATTTCTTCCGCAAATGCTTCTTTGGTCAAGGTACGATGGACCCCGCTCACGATATAGACTTCCGTCACGAGCTTCGCGAGACATTTTCCGGCGTCAGCCAATGTGACTAACGGTGGTTCGGAGGTAAAAATCTGAAGTATCTGCTCTTTCTTCATTCGAAGGACTGAAGGTTTTCCTTTTCATCTCCTTGCTGAACGGAGGCACTGGCGGCGATTTCCTGCAGGACCTCCGATATTGCACAGCCTTTCCTTGTGCGACGACGATGAATCGGTCTCCCGATGGGGCCGATTCCTCTTTCATCTCTTCCTCCATTCCTGTTCCATCATTCCTTTTCCCTATTCCCTGTTCCCTTTCCTGCAATGAGGGCTCAGTGAGTACTCCGTGAGTCTTGTTATATTCGTCGATCACTTGAAGTACCACCGGCAGAGGGATGTTGATGCGGATCGATTTGCGGTTGATCTTCTGATGAATGAGG
>JAZUCE010000115.1:0-12560 GCA_045638905.1 Faecalimonas sp. | reverse complement strand
AAAAAGGAGACAATAATTATGAAAAAATTTGTTTGTTCAGTATGTGGTTATGTACACGAAGGAGATGCGGCACCAGCTCAGTGCCCACAATGTAAGGTTCCAGCAGATAAGTTCAAAGAACAAGCTGGTGAAAGAGAATGGGCAGCAGAACACGTGGTAGGTGTTGCAAAGGGTGTTAGCGAAGACATCATTATGGATTTAAGAGCGAACTTTGAAGGTGAATGTACAGAAGTTGGTATGTACCTTGCAATGGCAAGAGTTGCTCACAGAGAAGGATATCCTGAAATTGGATTATACTGGGAAAAGGCAGCATGGGAAGAAGCAGAACATGCAGCAAAATTCGCTGAATTATTAGGGGAAGTTGTAACCGACAGCACAAAGAAAAATCTCGAAATGAGAATCGACGCTGAGAACGGAGCAACCGCAGGAAAATTTGACCTTGCTAAACGCGCTAAGGCTGCTAATCTTGATGCTATCCACGATACCGTGCATGAAATGGCAAGAGATGAGGCTCGTCACGGCAAAGCATTTGAAGGTCTTTTAAAAAGATACTTTCAATAAATAAACAATTTTAGAATATAATATATTGATACAGGAGGAAATACTATGAAAAAGATATCTACAATTTTATTGTCCTTGCTTTTGTTATTAGCACTTTCTGCCTGCACCAATGACAATAAAAACAATTTGTCACCAAATGGTGATGTAAAAAATAACAACATAAATAATGAAGATGTAAACAACAACACACAAGAAAATGGCGATGTAGCCAACAATACTGCCGGTAATAGTGATGTAACTAACAACAACACCGCCAGCAACAATAACAGCTATATTTCCAGAGAACGTGCTATAGAAATTGCACTCTCCCACGCAGGCGTAACGCGAGATGTTGTCTATGACTTGGAGGCAGAGCTCGACAAAGAACGAAATGGAGTTTTGTGGGAAGTCGATTTTGACACAAGAGAATTTGAGTACTCTTACGACATCAATGCAACAACAGAGGAAATCGTAAAAGTTGATAAAGACAGAAATGACTAAAAAGAAAGGATGAGATTTTGATGAAATATATTTGTCCATGTGGGTATGAATATAACCCGGAAATCGGTGATCCGGATAACGGGGTAGCACCAGGAACTGCATGGGAGGATGTGCCGGAAGATTGGCTCTGCCCTTGGTGTAGTTTAGGAAAAGAAGTTTTCGAAGAAGCATAAGATAAAATTTTTAGGAGGATATGAACAATGTCTAAATATGCAGGAACAAAAACAGAAAAGAATTTAATGGAAGCTTTTGCAGGTGAGTCTCAGGCTCGTAACAAATACACTTATTTCGCATCTGTAGCAAAGAAAGCTGGTTTTGAGCAAATCGCTGCTCTCTTCCTTGAAACAGCAGATCAAGAAAAAGAACACGCTAAAATGTGGTTTAAAGAATTCCACGGTTTAGGTGATACAGCTCAAAATTTAATCTGGGCTGCAGAAGGAGAAAACGATGAGTGGACCAACATGTACGCTCGTATGGCTGAGGAAGCTGACGAAGAAGGTTTCCCTGAATTAGCTGCAAAATTCCGTTTGGTAGCTGCTGTAGAAAAATCTCATGAAGAACGCTACAACAGATTATTGAAACATTTACAAGAAGGTAACACATTCAAAGGTGAATCTCCATTAGGATGGAAATGCCGCAACTGTGGTTATATCCACTTAGGCAATGAAGCTCCTGAGGTTTGCCCAACATGTGCTCACCCTAGAGCTTATTTCGAAAGAAAAGCTGAAAATTACTAAAACCCTCAAAAAATATCCTCCATATGAGCTTTCATATGGAGGATATTTTTAGTTTTCTTTCTTCTCTACTGAAATAATTCCACTTCGAATCAATATCGGTCTCAATGAATTATATACAACTGCCACTAGTATTGTGGAAATAACTGCATTTACAAATGTAGTTGCTGTACTCCATTTTGCAAGAACAGAAGCCATTTGCTGTGGTTGCCCCATAATATATTGTTTATAGAAATATCCAACCAGTGGATCTGCAATCACATTAAATCCAAGTCCTGCTACAGAAGCCAACACACTCCATTTGAAAACGTACTTTTTGTCTGTATTCTCATTAATCTTTGCAATCTTATGTGCTACGAGCCCAACAATTAATCCAATAGCAAGTTTTAAAATAAAGGTCTTCGGCGCAACTGTAATATAAACCGGATCCATAATATCTGCTATTGCCATTCCGATCGCTCCGGCAAGTCCTCCGTACCAACCCCCGAGTAGCAATGCCCCAAGCACGCATACCGCATTTCCTATATGTATGGATGTTGCATCTCCACCCGGCATCGGAATCTTGATCTGCAAAAATGTAAATGTCACATAACATAACGCTGCAACTAATGCAGTCTGAGCAAGCTTAATTAATCTTGTATTTCTTCTTTCCATAATAGTTCCATCTCCTATCATTTATCCAATGCTGAAATCAATTTTCCGAGTACTGGTTCAAACGCTGCTCCATACCAGTGATTATCTAGCTCTGCTGTCTTCTTAATACATTCTAATGCATAGTCTGCTGCAATCTTTGCCGCTTCAAATGCTGTTTTTCCCCTCATGAGCGAGCCCACAAAAGCCGATGCATAAATGTCACCCGTTCCATGACAACTATTTGCTAATTTTTCATGTTCATAATACGAATATTTACCATCTTCTAATACAACCACACCCGTTTTACCTGGTTCATAAGAAATACCAGTAAAGATAATGTTTTTACATCCCAATGCAGTTAATTTCTCGAGTAACAAATCGACATATGCTCTGTCATATTCTTCCTTATACTCTACTCCTGTAAGGAAACTAGCTTCTGTAATATTTGGCATCACATAATCCGCTTTTGCACAAAGTCCTTTCATTGTATCGACAAATTGCATATCAAATCCATAGTACAGTTTCCCGTGGTCAGCCATCGCCGGGTCTACAACCTTCACACAAGATTCGGTTCCTACGGAAGCCATGATATCGGCAACATATTCTATCTGTTTTGTACTTCCAAGATAGCCGGTATAAATTGCGTCAAATTTTAGGTCCTCTTTCACCCAATGGTCTTTAATGTTTGGCATATCTTCTGTAAGGTCACGGAATGTGTATCCGGTGAATCCTCCTGTATGTGTGGAAAGCACTGCCGATGGCAATACACATGTTTCAACACCACATGCCGAAATAATCGGAAGCGCTACTGTAAGTGAACATTGGCCAACGCATGATATATCTTGAATCGTAAGTACTCTTTTATATGACATAATAATCTCTCCTTTATATCTTATTCATGAGTTTCATTATATCTTTTGTTGGTAATAGAGTAATATCCAAATCAGGAAAATTTTATATGACCAGATTTATTTTATTTTTCTTCTTGCACGTCGAACACGATTAATATGACGTTCAAAATCCCCACTTCGAATAAGTTCGGCAAGCACATATTGTTCGAACACCGGAACTGTGCATGAGTAAAATCCCAATTTACTCTCAAACTCTTCAACCAGAACCTCCGGCAAAACCATATATCCAATACGCATAGACGGCGCAATAGTTTGAGAAAATGTATTTAAATAAATGACAGTATTATTATTAGCAAGAGAAAAAACTGTATCCTCATTCTTTTTAGAAACCGTTAGTTCCGAGTCATAGTTGTCTTCTATAATATATCCGTTTCGGCTATCCGCCCAGCTCAAGTATTCCTGTCTCTTTGATATACTCGCTGTCACTCCACTTGGAAAACTGTTAAATGGAGTAATGTGAAGGACTGTTGCATTGGTTTTCTCTAATTCGCTTGTCTTAATTCCGTCGCGTCCAAGTGTCAACATCTCACAGGAAACCCCATTTGCCTCATAGACCTGACGTATTTTGCGATAAGAGGGATTCTCCAACGCAAACACTCTATCCTTTCCCAGCAACTGTACGATTAAGCTGTAAAGATATTCTGCTCCGGAACCAATGACAACCTGCTCTGGTTTAACAATAATCCCATTGGTTCTTTTTAGATAAGAAGAAATCGCTTCTCGAAGCCCCTGACAACCTTGATTTAGTGACTTTACAAGAATTTGATCACTATAGTCTGTCAACACCCGGCGCATCGTTTTTGCCAAAACAGTGAATGGAAAAGCGCATTTTTTTTTGCCATGATACAGTTCACGAGATGACTCGTGATGAAGCACATCACGAGCTGTATCACTATTCATATATGAAACAGACTGAAAATCGCTCTCACGATAAATGACATAATAACCGCTTCGTTGTCTTGCCTCGATATACCCCTCATCGCAAAGAATGGAGTAAGTATGCTCCACTGTAATCACACTCACCCCTGTCTCCTCTGCAAGCAGACGCTTAGACGGCAATTTACTCCCAAGGGAGAGAACCCCTTCAACAATGTCCTTCTTCATTTGTTTATACAATTGTATATATGCAAATTCTTCTTTATTTAAGTCAACGTAATATTTCATCTGGTTATGTCCTTTTTCCTTTTAGACTATAAAATTATAATACCAAGAATATTTTAGACTTTTTTAAGAAAAATGTAAACAAATTTACTTGCATTTCTTACATAATTGGTGTAGTATCTTCATATGATACAATGTAGTTTTGAATACTACATTGTGAATTCTATATATTTACATCTGGGGAGGTATAAATAATGACTGTAAGAATATTTAAAGATCCGGGAAGTGCAATTACACATTATCTTGGTATGCTGATGGCTTTGATTGGGGGCGTTCCATTTATTATAAAAGCAGCACAGGCTTCAAATCTCGTACTTACTTCTTCTATTATATATATTGCGAGCATGGTTCTATTATATGCAGCCAGCTACACCTATCATTTTTATGATATCTCGGAAAAAATAAATAAGATTTTAAAGAAAATTGACCATATGATGATTTGCATTCTGATTGCCGGAACCTACACCCCGTATTGCCTGCTTGTAATACGCGGAACCTTCGGAATCGTTGTGCTTTCAATTATTTGGAGTTTTGCCTTAATTGGAATTATAATCAAGGCCTTCTGGGTGACCTGTCCGAAATGGTTTTCTTCTATATTATACATAGGCATGGGGTGGACTTGTATCATCGCCCTTCCGAGACTTTGGAGCGGTGTGAGTCCAGCTGCATTCTGGTGGCTTCTTGCCGGCGGGATTGTCTACACAATTGGTGGCGTTATCTATGCCTTAAAAATTCCTTTTTTTGATAAAAACTTTAAGCACTTTGGACTGCATGAAATTTTTCACCTATTTGTAATGGGCGGAAGTGTTTGTCATTATATTTCATTATACTTTTATGTCATAAGATAATTGAGTTAAGGTGATTTGCAACAAAAGGGCGCGTTTCTTCCGAAACGCACCCTTTCCATTATACATCCAAAAAGTGTAACGGGTTCACCGGTTCTCCATCTTTTAATAATTGGAAATACAAATGGCTACCTTCCACACTGTAATATTTAGTTTGCTCTGCCAAGTAACCAATTAATACTCCCTGATCTATACGTTCACCTTCTTTTACAAAAAGTTCACCTAATTGACCATAGACTGCTTCATATCCATCACCTAAATTTATTTTCACTGTTGTGCCGGTCTGTGCATCTGTCTCAATTGACGTCACTTCTCCGTCTGTTGCTGCCCACACCTCTTCACCAATCTCTCCTGCTATCATAACTGCAGAATTATACTTGTACTGGTCCAGCGTCGCAAAATAAATGGTTTGCTCCATACTATATGGGAGAATTACATTTCCATCAATTGGCCAAGATAGAACATCCTCCTCCGTAAAGGTCAAAAGCTCTTCCTGTACATAATCATCTACAATTGGAAAGTCCGGCTCTATGAGCTCCGGCTCCTCTTGAATCTCAGACTGCACATTATCTCCTTGTGTTGTTTGAAATTTATCTTCTAATTTTTCCATTTCCTCTTTTGCCTTTGTTAATTCTTCCTCGACTTTTCCCTCATAATTGCTATACGTAATGCTTCCAACAATTGCAATCATTGCCACAAAGCCAACCACAAGACCAACTGCCGCACTTCTTTTTCTTTTCATTTTCATCACCTCTGGCTATATTTTTGCCAGAAAATGATGTGCTTATTCTACATTCCACAAAATTTCTGCAACCTCTTTGACTTCTGTTCCCTCGAAGAAAAATTGTAAAATTTCTTTATAGTCTTTTCCTTCTTTTGCCATTTCATTTGCCGTATATTGGCTAAGTCCAAGTCCATGACCGACACCTTTCGTTACAATGCGGGTATTATTTTCAAAGGCTTGAAGTTCAAAACAGCTGGAGGCAAGTCCATATGTTTCCCGAAAGCTTTCTCCGTTAACCTTTTCTTCTCCTATGGTCACGTTTAATGCATATCCTGCGCTGTCGTATGTTTCTACTTTTGCGCCGATCACTTCAATAAACTTACTTTCCATTTGGTTGACCGCTTCCACATCTTTTGGACATTCCTTCATTTTTAAATACGGATAGTCCTCACTTCCAAGCACCTCCGAACCGATACGGGTTTTTCCATTACTTACCTGATGAAACGGTACAAGTGCCAGTTTGTCCTGATACATAATAACTTCGCCCTCCGTCTCTTCCCAAATATGCTCAAGCTTCTTATACCAGGAACCGTCTATATCGCTGACATCTCCAAAACCTTCCTGTTTTATGATATCCTCTCCAAGTTCTTCTATCTCTTTGTAAACCGTTGTGCGGACCAGCAAAGCTTGTACCTTCAGCATTTCTTCCTCATAGTCTGCGGAAACTTCTTTAGCTAAAAGTCCAATGCAATGTTCTTTTAAAAGTGCATCCTTTTTATTTATCTCTTTGCTGTTGTTTACACTTTTTCCATTTGCAAAAACAGTAACAATATATGGAAATAAAATCATTATTGTAAGAATTGCTAATATTTTTTTTAATTTTCTAAACATAAAACAAGCCTCCCATATTTTTAATATATGGAAGGCCTTTGTTTTTTATTACTTACTATTACATTTTCACTGTCACTTTATCCAATGTCACGAGGCAAATCCTTTTATCCTGTTTTGGGTCACTCTTCCTTATCCTCCATTTGCTCCGCTCCGTTGTCCCTTTCTCTTTCCCTTTTCCAGCGCATCTTTTCTCTTTTTTTCTTCTTTAACTGTTTCCGCCTTGCCACAAGCCGTTAGCAAAAATGCCAAAAGGATTATGTACAATAGTCTTTTCATTATGTTGCTCCTATATATACAAGAAATAGATACTCTGAGTTGACCCACCATTACATTGATGTCCGCAAAATGTCTTCCATATTACTTTTTTATCTGTATTCTTTTGCTTCCACAGTTCAAATTCTTTACTAACATTATCGTAACTATGCCCAATCCATTTGAGAGATTTGAAATATCCCATTCTGTATCGTTTTTCTGTCTGTACTTGATAGTATTTTATTTCAACCCTATTTGGAACCGTCTCCCACTTAATTGGAAAGTTATTATTCATAAAAGTGTTAATAGTTATCGCTTTAATTTCTATAGATTGACTTTGCAACCACTCGTTTATTTTTTTGATATTGGCTTCATTGTAGGAGAATCCGCTAAAGTCAAATACTTTTACTTCTTCAACTCGAGACTGTTCTTCAGGCTTATCCTCTCCGTCCATCGCTTTTCCACAATGATTGCAGAATTTAGAATCCTTCATAATTTCTTTTCCGCAGTACTTGCAAAACATTTTCTTTTCTGCCTCCTGATTTTGAGATGCTTGCCTACGTTTTTTCTTTACTTGGCTTGCAACACCCATAAGAAACAACATTGCTTTGCGGTAACTACCATCTGGACTTTCTAGAAATTTTACCTGATATTTTTCTTCCAGTTTCAAAGTGCATTCTAATACTTTTTCGTATGCAGTATCTATTAATTGCTCATTTTTGCTTACCACTGCCACTCCGTACGCATAAGCATTATCTAACCATTTCTCTCTATCGTCTGCTTCTACCTTTGCTATCCATTCTTTAAATACTTCTTGATTAACACTTGAGTTCATACTTTTATCCTCTCTTTTCTCTTTAGATAATAAATAGTGGGGGATTTTTCAAAAAAGGTATATGTCTTTTAAAAATATTTTTATTCCCATGTTGCCGTATATGGTATAGAAACAGTAGTTCCTTCGAAACTTCTACTGTCCCATCCTGAGCCAGACACACTTCCGTGGTTCATCAATATCCTAGTCACAACCTCGGGATGAACATAATACTTTCCATTACTATTCACAAAATTCATCGTATACTGTTTTTCCATATCTCCCACCAAATAGGTGTTTGTTCCGAAATTGAATTGAACCTCCACGCGGCCATTGGCATCTTCATACGAATAAATTGGAACACCATTGTTCCATCTTCCCGAAAATCTTTCACAACTATTTCCTCTTCTGTTCTATATATTCTTGAATCGCGTTCAAACACGCCTCATCCGTTGATTCCGGGATAACTGTTTCTTCTATCCAATAATACGCAATCCAATATAAGATATTATCCACCAAATCACCTCTTAAATCAATGCTATTCCCCAAAGAGGAACCACTTTATTTTTTCTCCGCTCCACAAGAACATTTGTATCCAACAACTACTGGTGTTTTTACAACATTTTCCGTAACGAAGTCTACTTCTATATAATGCGTAGAATACCCGCTTCTACAAGTTATTGCACTATGGTATACTGCTTCGTCATCTGTCATATCTGTCATATCTATTTTGCATTTTCCACAAATTGTTCTCCAAGCATAATAATGAATTTCTTCTTCAACCACCTCGGTCCATTTGTGTTCGTGTACTGGCTCGGATGGGGGTGTTGTTGTACTTCCAGTATCAGAACTCTTGTTATTAGATGAGCCGGAGTTGTTTGAGCCCGTGCTTGGCTTTGTCGTTATATTATTACTTCCCGTATTAGTGTTTGAACCTGTGTTGCCCGTGTTTGGTTCCGCAGTTACATTTTGGTCATTTCTTGGAGTTATATTCTCCTCATCCAACTCGGTTGAATTATCTCCTGTTTGGTCATCCAACAACTCCTCCGTAGAGTCTGCCGTTTCTTCATTATTTGTATCAATCTCGTCTTTTTCTACTACTATTTCGCCCTTGTCTCCAGCGACTTCTTTATTATCTTTTCCGCCACTAATCATAATACCCATAGCAATTAGCACGATGATTATAACTGTCACTACGCTTATTAAAATCTTTTGTTTTCTTGTCAACTCTTTCATGCTGCCATCCTTTTATCATCCTTGTATCCAACTCTCTCCAGAGCCTTCTTTTGTTGCCCCACAAGAGCATTTGTAACCGACGATTGTCACTCTTGTCCTTGGGTTTTCAGTAACGAAGTCTACTTCTATAAACTTAACACCATACCTACTACCACAAATAACAGCAACATGGTATACTCTATCATCCGCTGTCATATCTGTCATATCCAATCCACACTTTCCACACAAGTTTCTCCACGCATAATAAACTGTCTTTTCTTCCTTTATCGCTTCCCAACTATGCTCGTGAACCGGTGCAGATGGTACCGTATTTTGGTTCGTCGTGGTATTATTGTTTCCTGTATTGGTTGAACCGGAATTATTATTTGATGAGTTCGAGTTTCCAGTATTTGGTTTCGTGGTGTTTGAATTATTCGTACTCACTTCAACCTTCTCAGTCGACAAATACTGCGAACTCACATATCCAACCGTGCCATTAAACTCGATTTTACTCCAACCGTTTTCCTCACCGACTTTCACCACTTCTTGCCCTTTAGTTAAACTCCCGATTTGAGAATTGGATGTACCTGCACCGCTGCGAACATTCACATTGGATTTTGCGTACATAGTAGTCTTTGTGACCGTAGGTTGGGTGCTGCCACTTTGTGTAATCTCAGGTGTCTGTGTACTATTCTCAGGCGTTTCTTCAGTAGTTTCTACTTCCTTTTCCGTTTCCGCCTCTTCCTTCTCCACTTGTTCTATATTGTTTTCAGTTTCTTCTTTTACGGTCTTATTATTACTCTCTTTTTCTGCCCTACCACAAGCCGTCAATACCAATGCGAGCAACATTATGTACAATACTCTTTTAAATTTCATTTCATCATTCCCTTTCTCTATTATTCAGCCCAGAACATTAAGGAAAAGCCACCTCTGGTCTCTTCTATGGTCACATATAATCCTGGGATATTCTCTGGAATTATTCCTTTCGCACCTGCCAAAGATGGTACCGCATCTGGGTCACCACCGGTCTGATTAATAAGGTTCACTGCGTAATTATAAAGTTCTGTTCCACCTTCTGGCGCCACTCTCTCGATAGCCCCTTTGAATATGCTTGGGATTTCCTCATACACTGCTTCAACTAACTTGGCTTCTTCTTGGTCAATGATACCCTCTTTCACACCATCCTGCAAATAACTGTAATCGTCTAATTTCCAATCTCGTATAAATATCCACATCCATGCACCATCAGTGCTACCGTTAGAGACAACAACACTATCCCAATTTCCATAAGACAAATATGTTTTTGATTTTTGGGTTCCCTCACCTGCAAGCCCTTTCTTAAAGAACTGGTGACATGCCTCTAATCTATCCCAAGATGCCTTGTCGTAGTTGCTGTACATTCCTGCATACTGAGTTTTCGCCCTTGTCGCACCACAACTGCATTTATAGCCTGTAACTCTATATTCCGTTGTGGCTGGAGTATCAACCACCCACTTTTCACCTATAGTTTTACAATCCAAATCAATTTTGCCGGGACACTCATCTCCAAAAGTATGAGCATCCTTTTCTTCACTTGTCCAATCATTTGCATTCACACCGCATACAGTGCAAAACCACACCCAGCCTTGTACCTTCTCATAATGTCCTGTTTCCGGAACTGTCACCTGTGTTTTTACCTCGGTCCAATTATGCACGTGACTGCTCGTTGGCTGTGTGACAGTCTGACTTGGCTTATTACTACTTGTCACCTTATTGGTTGTATTATTCTTATTGGCATTCGTTTCGTTTTTCTTTGTTTCGGAGTTAGAAGCATCTGCTTGTGTGTCGACTGTCTCATCGTTGCTTACAACATTCTCATCCACCACAGAATCAACTTTATCTATTTCCTCAACCTCGGAATTTTCTTTTTCCGTCTCGGTTTTTTCTTCTTTTTCAACTGATTCTACTTTTTTATCCGCCACTTTACTATCCTTGTTACCTTTTTTACCGAACATTATGCCAGCAGCAATTAAGGCGATAATCACTACAATGATTATAGATATCGTTACCACTTGTTTTTTACTTAATTTCTTCATATGTATATCCTCTCTTTTCTCTTTAGATAATATATAGTGGGTGTTTTTCTCAAAAAGGTATATGGTTTTCCAAAAATATTTTTAACAATGATATTATACTCCTCAATTCGACATTGCTCAATAAATCATATAGATACATTTTTCAGTATACCCAAGCGCATATCGGGGAAAGGATAATAAAGATATCCTAACGTTAAGAGGTATTTCTATGATTAGTTATGAGCCTTTATGGGCAACCATGGAGAAACTGTGTAATATTCCAGTACAAGCATTTTTTCTCTCTTTCCTTCCGAAAAGGGAGCCGAGAAAGAACCGAAAAATTCATTCGATAGCCAAGATTTTGCCATAACCCAAGGATAATAACGGCAACAAAAAAAGACCAAGGACAGATTCGATAAAATCGAACCCGTACAAGGTCTTTCCATATTTTTCAGGATAATTTCTTTTGCCCTTTTTAGGGTGTTTTCAGGATTACATTGTTACCCTTACTTTATCCAACTTCCAGATATCATCCACGTACTCCTGGATAGTTCTGTCAGATGTAAACTTACCACATGAAGCAGTTTGCATAAGAGCCATCTTTGACCATCTGTCTTCATCTCTGTATGCTTCTTCCACTCGTCTTTGTGCATCGGCGTAGCTTCTGAAGTCTTTCAAGATAAAGTATGTGTCTGCTCTGTCACTGCTATGTGTGTTGAGAAGGGAGTTATAAAGGTCTCTATATAATTCTCTGTCTCCATTTGCATAAGTTCCATCAACCAACTGGTCAACCACACGTTTGATATCCCAGTCATTAAAGTAGATGTCGATTGGGTTATATCCACCATTATTTTCGTAGTTGATAACTGCGTCTGAGCTCAAACCAAAAATAAATGCGTTTTCGATACCAACTTCTTCTACAATTTCCACGTTAGCACCATCCATAGTGCCAAGTGTTGGAGCGCCGTTTAACATGAACTTCATGTTACCTGTACCGGAAGCTTCTTTTGATGCGGTAGAAATCTGTTCGCTGACATCTGCTGCTGCAAAAATCCATTCTGCATTAGATACGCGGTAGTCTTCGATAAATACCACTTTAATTTTTCCGTTGATGCTTGCATCATTGTTGATAACATCTGCAACAGAGTTAATCAACTTAATGGTCTGTTTTGCACGTCTGTAACCTGCAGCTGCTTTCGCGCCAAAGATAAATGTTCTTGGATAGAATGACATTCCCGGATTATCTTTAATCTGGTTGTACAAGTACATTACGTGTAAAATGTTAAGG
>JAZUCE010000114.1:0-53498 GCA_045638905.1 Faecalimonas sp. | reverse complement strand
CCATAATAAGCATGGCAATGGTTAATCCGAAACATAACTTTCGCATAGTGATTCACACTCCTTATAAGATATTTTTATATAGTAACGGAAAGCCAATGGGTCCCCGTGAAAAAAGGTTGGGGGAACCTTACGGCTCCGATCTATATAAAAATGCAGCCAAAGACAGAATATCTCTGAGTGCATTGTGACCCTGAGGGCCAAGATTGAGTTGTAGAACGAAGGGCAATGCCCTCCAGTCCCATGGGGCTTGTGCTTCTTACTGGAAGAAAGCAGCAGAAAACAAAAAAAGTGCCATTCGCCCATAACGGGCAAATGACACTGTACAAATCTGATAAACTGTGATCCTCTTACGAAGAACAAAGAAACTTAACATATATATTATAGCAACAGAATGCCTAATAGTCAAGTGGTTACGCGAAAGATGCCTTAAGAAGCCTCTGCGGTGGCATCTATGCTGATTTCATTCAGTTGGATAATGGAAATACCCATATACTTTGCAAGCATGTGCTCATAGGCATATGTAAAAGGTATAGATGCACAGTATCCCGGGATAACATTCGGGAAGAAACTATTCGCTTTCTTAAATGCCCAATAATGAGCGAGCTTCGGGCCTACTGTCTCAAGGTGAGACTCATAATCGGTTACTGCGTCTGTTGCTTCCTTCAGTTCGGGGGAAAGCTGTGCGTAGAAGGCATCTACTTTGGCATATGCTTTCTCGTATGCAGGCAGACGGTGCGCAGTACCTTCGCGCAGGTAGATCTCCGGGTCAACCTCCAAGAAATTGTGCGCCAGAGGGTTTTCGTAATAATCAAGGTTTGCTTTGAAGCCCAGATATGCTGAATAAACCAAATCGGAGCAGATTGCATCGTGGATAGCTGCGTCAAACTCATCCACGGATACAGCAGCATTGTCTCCAAGCTCTTTTCGAAGCATACTAAGGCATTCATTATAGTTCTTGCGGCTCTCTGCAAAGCCGTCAGCATTTCTTTCCATAAAAGCTATCAATTCAAATAACATAGATTCCTTCTTAAAGCATTCAAACATTGTGTTAAACATCATTCAATCTCCTTTACTCGTTCTCTTCATTCAATTTAGTTATACGTATATTGGGGACACGTAAGAGGATGCCATCTTCGGTCCCTATGATTTCGACCGGATCGTTCTTTTCCAACTGATAGGTTTTGCGTATTTCAGAAGGAATCGTAATTCGGCCTAGGTCGTCAATGCGACGAGTTACTCCAACAACTACCATTATATCACTCCTTTCAACATTAGCAAATAGCATTGTTTCCTTGCTATGTGCTAATATTAACACAGGGATTATGCAGAATTTGTCGAAGTATGCTGTCGAATAAAAATTTTTTGAATCCTGTCGATAAGTGGCACAAAAAAAGAGAGGTACCGTTCAATTAGAACGATAACTCTCTTGCTATTTCTCTTACAGATTTTTTAGATAGGCATCCAATATATCAACTGCCGCTTTTCTCTGTTTTGGCGTAAGGCCTGCGATTTTTTCTGTAATTTCATCCAATACGAATTCTTTCCCAGAGGGAAGTTCGTTTCTCAATATAAAATCTGCAGAGACATCAAGCGCCTCAACGAGTTTGATAAATATTTTCATACTCGGCATCTTAACACCGCGCTCAATCTCACCAAGATACATCACACCAATATCCGCTTTTTCCGCGAGTTGTTCTTGTGTGTATCCAGCCTTATTTCTTGCTTCTCGAAGCTTTATTCCTAATTCGACCTTATCCAAACCATCACCTCCCAAGCCGATAGCATTACTTCTTTACTATTAGTATAAGTAACTGCCATTTTATTTTGAATTAGCGTATCGAATTGTATCTACGCTATTTGCTAATATCAAAATGAACTTTTTTTGCTTTGACGGCTTGTTATTAGGTGGCGATCGACTTTTGGGAGATAAAACAATTTTCAATTTTGAAAGTCCACTCACAAGAAAACCGATGAACCATAAGCAGTTCATCGGCTCATACAGCAGCAAATACTTCCGCCTTTCTTTTTATTCTATTGTCTATACCTATAATCTATTTTACAGATTTTCTCTTTCCATTTGGCGCAGGTATTGGCTTATTTGCGCCTTATCTAATTTCTTAATTACTGTTCTTGCATCACCGGTTCTTGTAATATAGATTTCGTTTCCTGTCTTTATGTAACCGACCAATTGCTCGTATGGGTCATAACCGGCCTGTTTGATGCATTGAACAATGTGTTCCATTTGCTTGGTGAATTGACTCGCGTCCACGGTAAAAACTCCTTACTTGTCAGACTATAGAGAATTGATCTCCGCCTCAAGTTTTTTAATATATTCCATGAGCTCGTCGAAATCTGGTGTTTCTCCGAACATCATATTTTGCATACTCGCATAGTCCTGTTTCAATACTTCCATTCGGTAGGAAGGAGGCACCAGTTTCAGAGTGCCAGGCTTGGCATCTTCATAGTGTGCCCACTTACGCGGATAGAACTTCATTTTGAACTCTACAACACGTCTGAGCAGGTCAAGCTGTGAAAACGCATCTTCCTTACTTTCGGAATGAGCTATACAGTATAAATCATAATAATGTCTGGAATATCTATCGGGCATAGGCAAAGCTTCCGGGCGATTTGCTTCGTGATGCAGAATTGTTGCTTTTTCCCAGAATGTTCGCTCCGATGCTGCTGTGAGTACCTGAGAGCCAGTCTGTGAGAATACCTTCGGATAACATTCGGCTACATATGCAGAAACGGTTTTCTCACGAGCCGGTGTCCAAGCTGCTAGAGCACCGATTTCCAAACGAATTACCTGCAGAATAGATGATGTCTCAAAAATACGAGGATACTTGAAACAGATTGTCTGCGGATCCTCCGGAAGAATATACAAGTCTGCCGGCTTACCAATCACTTCTGACATATCATCTTTCAGTGTGGGCAAGAGAATCTCAGCAAGAAACACCTCCGCTCGCTGATTGGCTTCTTTGTTGAAAGCATCCTGCTTCGTATTAGAACGTTCTTCCCACGGCTCATTGATTCCGTAATCAAGCACGCGCCAATCGAGAATAAGGTCAATATCTTCGGAAAATCTATGAATGAGGTCATAACATTTAGACAAACTCGTACCACCCTTAAAAATAAAGGCGTCTTTCCATTTACATTGATGGAACAGATAATCGAGAGTAAGACACACCCAAAAGTCTTTTTCAACAATGGACTCGTGAAGCCCCATTTTCTGTGCTGTATTACGGAAGATGATTCTTAACTGATCATCAGATTGTTTTGCAAAGTTATACATATCCATTCTCCTTAGTGACTACGCACATATTCTCTTTACAATATCGTAAACCCACATAGTTGACTGCTGTGCTTCCTGAAGAAGCTTTTCACTGTCCTCATCCGTAAGTTGTCTCTGCAGAATCTTTATGTGCTTTTCAGTAACATTACCTTTACCCAAGGTTTTTAATGCCTGGATAACCATAGCGGTCTTATAGGACATACCAGAGATCTCACGGTTGTTTCTGTGCTTAAATTCCAAACTGATATTGCCAATTTGGAATTGATGGTACGGACCATCACTGATGTATGACCAACACGCAGGAACTTGAGTGGATAACCCTAATTGATTTAACGCTGTGTCTCCGCTTGGTGCAATGGTCCAATTGAACTTTCGAGCGAGAGCAAGAGCAACCTGATGTGGTGCCGGTGCTTCATATTCTTCAATCAGTTCACTATACTGAGCTCGATAATAAACACCGCGCATTACCTTCTGAATTTTGCCGTTCTTTTCCAAACGCAAAAGTGCCTGGCGAACGGTATTGTAATCGCCGATATCAAGGAAATCGGCAGCAACAAACACACTGTCGTGATTCGAATTTATAATCTTATCGTAGACTAATTTCAAACTACTATCTTCATGCATAGGATTTAAACCTCCTTTTGTCGCAAATATTATACAACTTTTGCGACAAAAAATCAAGTACTTATGAATATCTTCTCCAGAACAAAAATTTATATTCGCCATCCCATGCATTTTTGTAGCAATTTTTACGCAATATTTGCGACAAAACTATTTCAGGATCCCTAATAGCACAAATCTCGCATTATCGAATTCATAACTGCAGGTAGAGAGTGTTAGAACCCTGTCTGTGACTGCGGGAGAAAGGGGGCTTACTATCCAAGACTTGTCCTTTGTTTCCTTTATCCAGGCTTCGTATTCTTCGTCAGACTGGAATCCTATCTTCCAGGCAGCTTCATCCACGCCGGCAACGTACCCAGCAAAGAACTCAATCCGGTAGGTACATTCCGGTGTGATAAGTAAACCTGTCGGGTGTTCCTCGTAATACTTCTGATTTTTATATTTGGTGAGCCCCGAGAACATCGTCCCATTCTTCATATGATGACCATAGATAATGCTGTGTCGGTCTAACAGAGAGGCATTAACTCTGCAATCCATAAAGATGCTTCCACCACTGTTCCACTTGCCATCAAATAGATGTTTCAAGTAGTGACTATTGTCGGAACCCTGCACAACGGGATAACTTATCCCAGTATCAGGAATGTGTATCCATCCGACACAGTCTGGGTTAATTGAAAGTAAGGCATCAAAGTCGATCGTAGGGTCGTTGTTAGGCGCCTGTGTTTCTCCAGACTCAGATGGATCTGTTTCGTTCGTCTCCGTCTCAACAGGTACCTCAGGAAAATCAACAAACTTATCGAGATCAGTATAGACATCGGCACTTTCCTTGCTCTCGCGATACTCCCGGATGAGCTGAATTCCCGCAAAGGTTGCAGTAAATAGGAAAACCAAAATCAGTATGGTAAGAACAATCTTTTTTATCATAGCTTATTCGCTTTCTCCTTCATCTGTCTGGCAGATGGGTTACTGTAGATAAGAGTCGTCTGCACATTGCTGTGGCCGGCTTGGTTGGCAACCTCGTGAATACGATACTCACCAGTGTCGAGTGCGTGGCTACAGAAATAATGCCGAAGCATCTTTGGTGTGATGACGTCAGAATACTGATTGAAGATCTGATTAATTCTGGATGCTGCCATTCTGTCAGACTGGCGGCTTACGAACAAATAGGAACTCTCAGAGTTGCGGACCTTAAGGTACTCGCGGATGGCGTGTACCGTTTTATCATTCAGGTATACGGTACGGTACTTATCGCCCTTGCCAACGATGTAGATCTCTTTGGCAATCAGGTCTACATGCTCCAGTTTGAGATTAACACATTCAGACCGACGTATGCCGGTATAGGTGTACAGTGTCACAATTGCGAAGTCTCGCTTGCTGCCGCCTTCGAGAAGTCTCTGGCGGAATGCTTCCACCTCTTTCTGCTCAACGGTACAGGGATTGGCATACTGAACCTGCACCTTCATAAAGTCGTTCTTCAGGATAGCCATCTCGGTTTGGCATCCAGAGCTGATCAGGAACTCATTATATGCCCGCAGGGAAGAGAGGTGGTTATTGATAGATTTGGGATTGTAGCTTTTGATATTCCTCATGTAGGAAATGTAATCAAGCACGTTTGCTCGGAACAGTGTGAGTGGGATGGTGCCGAAGCTGTCCATACACCACTGATTATAAATACGAACCTTGTCGCAGTAATTCTTCGCCGTGTTTTCAGACTTACCGATGCTACGCAGGTACTCATAGAATTCTTTCATAATAATATCGCCTCCTACTTCTATTACACGAAGAGGGGGCGGAAGATACAACAAAAATATTATGTTTAACTCAGTTCTGTGGAAAACGTTGTTGATTATGTTTAACTCCGAGCCCATTTGAAAAGCAATTGATATCGGAACTTAAACATAATTGTCATTATATTTAACCCAGTCTGAGACACAAAATCAGAGTGAACCAGATAGTGAATTCACGAAAAGGACTTGATATTATTCCTCTAAATGAATATAATATTTAATAGTAATTAATGAAAGGAGTATTTGCAGTGGATTACATCTCAACAATCGAAGCCGGCGAAAAATGGAATCTGTCACATCGACGTGTTGCGATCCTTTGCTCTGAGGGACGGATCCCCGGTGTCAAAAAGGTCGGTAACACATGGCTCATTCCGGCAGATGCAGTGAAACCTGCAGATGCTCGTGTAAAGACCGGCAAGTATATTAAATCTCAGTCTGAAGAATAAGGAACAGAATTTCAAAAAGGTGGTGAGTAGATGTCAAGGCAATTCAGGGAGGCCAGAAAAAAGAATAACTTAAAGCTGACCGTAGCTGCAAAGATGCTGGGCGTCTCTCAACCTACACTCAGTTCCTGGGAAGCCGGTCGTAAATCGCCGACGATCGATAACCTCGCAAAGATGGCAGAACTCTATGGCGTAACTACAGACTATCTTCTCGGAAGGGAAGAATGCCGAGAGACAGAGAACACTCTCCCACTGCCCTATGATCAGCTCCGTGTTTCAAATGGTAAGCCAGTATGGTCAGATAAATACGGTTGGCTTCTGATCAGTTCGTCTGCACAGGAATTCATTGCAGCAACTGGAGAACGTATTCCGTTTGACGCTGCAGGTGAGATACACGATGTCGCACCTCGGTTTGCTGAAGGCGCCATTCCGCAATCAGATGCTCTGACTCAGTCTGAGGTATGCTCCCAGACTCAAGTGTGGGTGGAACCAATTTCCCCAGACCCAGAAATGCGTGAGTACCTGCGCGGCTGGTATCAGGTCAAGGATCGATTTGTCGAGAATGAGTATGGTACCAAGTTCTCGCTCGACAGCTACGGTGCCAAATGGTTAGCATTCAATATGAAGTAGAAAACGGTGGCAATTATACATGCCACCGTTTTCCTATATTCGCTATATTATTGCTCTACACAAAACTCACTGCTTTTGGGCTTCTTTAACCAGTTCATTTACAAAAGCATCTATTTGATGCTCAGAAGTGTGACCAGATACAAAAAACCGCAAAAAATTGAGTTGATTAAACATACAAATCTTAATTGCGTAGCCGTTATCAAGATATGGTTCGCTTGTTAAAACTCCTAATACGATACATCCAGTCTCGTTTTGAAAGCTCTTGCAGCTCGCTATCTGATTATTGTTCGACTTTAGTTCTTCAATATGTTCAACCTCGGGCATTCCTGCAAGTTCTGCTGTAGAGGCCACTGCAACATCATCTGCATGATCAATAATCACCTGCGCTAATTTCAACATAAATTCATAACCGTATGGAGATACTTCATATTCATAAAGAGTCCATTTTCCCTCGGCATTATAGCCACGCAGTTTTGCATATTTTGCAATTATTCTTGTTTTTTTCTTTGGGGGAAAATTATAATACCAAGCTGCTACGAGAGTTAGGATTATAGCAACTACAATTGATATAGCGCACACAAAGCCTTCGCTTAAATTCGTATAAGATAAGAATGTCATTAACATTGCAAATGTCCAGACAAACAGCCCAAAGCAACTTATGATTATTGATGCTTTAATAAAATGCTTGTTCTGCTCTGAAACATATCTTATATTTTGTTTTACAATGACAAGCAAAACAACCGTAATAAACGGTAATATCATTCCCGCAAAAGGAATCACGACACTGCACAGACTAAGGATAAAGGAAATTATACTTAAAATATTATATTTTTTCATTTCGTCACCATCGCCAGCTGTTAAGCATTCATAATCATAAAGATAATAAATATAAGACGTGAAGCCATACCAACAGCACCGAGAATAATTCCTGTAAGAGCCTTTCCTGCACCGTCTTGTTTCTCTCTCAAAGCCTTGTTTCGCCCTATAATGCCAAAAATTAATGATAGCAATCCCGTAATTGGAGTGAAATCTAAAATAAGCGAAATTATTCCTAAAATAAAACTCGCGTTACATAAACGATTTTCCCTTTTAACTGGGGGAATGTTTTTATATTGATCCGCAATTTTTTCTTTTTGAGTTTTTTGAATATCAGCATCAGGACCAGTACCAAAGAACACCTTAGGGGGTTCGTTTTTTTCTGCTTCAATAGCTTTCACATTATCAACAGATAATTGGAAGTTAATCAGACTGGGATTTATAACAACGCCTTCAATTGCTGATGTGCTCCCATCCGGATTTTCTGATGAATCATTAATTCTTGCAACGATATCATCCCACGTAAATAAACCAATGCGTACTCTATTACCAAAGACAGTATGTAACGTGGTCATATCGGTAAATAACGGTAAAAAAGTATGTCCATTATTTACTGCAGTTTGTAAACGCATGGTTTTGCCAATCTGGATTGCATCACTATTTTGAGCCTGCGCAAATGAGTAGTCTTCACACCCAAAGAAAGGAACTTCGCCAGATGTAAAGTTATCAAAAGTTTGTCCGACTAAGGGATTGTTTTCTCCTTCTTTCACCTCAACATTAACCATGTATTCTTCAAGCGAAGTGCCGATTTGCTTTTCGATCTGCAGTTTCATCATTCTTTCAGCGGCACGCTGACTGGTATGAATAAAATTGTCTTCGATCGGCTCGTCAGTGTCGTCATCATATTTGACGGGAACTAAATAAAGCGAGTTTGTCATTTCTCGACAAGCTGCACTCCATATCGTCAAGTGGACTTTCTTGAGTGTCTCAATACTTTCCGTTTGCTTTGTTCTAAGCAAAAGATAGTTGAGGAAAACACTTTGATATTTTGGAGACTTTTCTTCAAAATAGTCCGAAACAGATAGTTCAACTTCATGATCACCTGTTCCGACATTTAACCGAATGTTCTCAATGCCTAATGCATACCAAAAGCGAAGATAATTATCCATCTCCGGTTTGGGAATCATCTTTACCGACAAAGAAATACCCTTGTTACGTTCAATAATAGTATCTGCATATTCCCGGCTAGTAAAAAGCCATGCAAACCCATTTGGATCTATCATAGGAATTCTTTCATCAAAGACATTATGATAGACAATGCAGCATTCTGTAGATTCTTTTATTGCGGTTACGCCTTCAGAGACGAGCTCCGCCACTTTTGATTCTATCAGCGAGTTATCAACTCTGGTTTTCAAATGTTGCATTATCCTGTCACATGCTTGAGGTATATACTGACAGTTGTTTGAAACAACAGCATAAAAGTTAAGTGCTTTTAACCCATCAAGCAAAGAGTCAACATCTAAAAACACCCAACTGCTTTCTATATTTTCGAAAACAGTAGACGAAAGGAATTGGTTAATCGCAAAAAGAAGTCCTCCAAGCAACTCGTTTGTCAGCTCTGTGGTTTCGGATTCATATAATTTGATTCCGGGAGCAGTTAGTTTTACGGACTCTAACGTAGGGACAACCTTCATTGCGTATTCTAAAAAGTTTTTTTGAACGGAAATACTACTGGGCTTTTCCTCTTTCCGTTCATTTGCAAGTTTCAATATAACTTTTTCTTTATTGTCCATTTGCATTATCCCTTCTGAAACGAATTCGCGCTATCGGCAATATATCCCTCAATGGTATTGCGCGAAATATCTTGTTCGTGATTGATTGCAACAAATTCGCATTTTTTATGAATCATATGTATTGCGATTTCTTTTCCGGTCATTACACATATATCACAGGCAGAAAGACCTTTTAATCTATTCCAATATTGAATCGCATTCATCTTTTCCTCTTCAGGCGTTTCTGCTTCCCATTTTGTTAAGATGCTTTTTACTTCGTCCAAATACTCTCTTGCTTTTTCAAATCTTGTAAATACAAGCATAAAGATCTTTTGCTGACGATTTCTATCAAGATAGGGCGTTGTTATACTGCCTGGGTATACCATCCTGCGAGTTATGTTATCGAAAGACATATTGCTAATGAGATCTTTTTCTGTGCATACGTCGAATGCATCCTTACTGAAATTTAAAACATTATCAGCATCGATATTATCCGGCACAACAAACGTGTAAAAAATCGAACTATAGAATGTTGCAACCGATATATTAGTTTGAGCGGTAGCTACAGATAATGCTGCGGAGCACTCAGCCTCGGAGCGACCAATTTCTTTAAGGTGTGCAAAACGCGCTCTATGTTGCATTGCAACATAGTTTTGGATAAGGAATTGTGAAGAATAATGATGAACAGGATCGTCCGTTCTATTAATAGGAAAATCTTCTAAAAGCAAATCTATGCTGCCCATTGAGGTAACGTATTGTATAGTTCTAAAACCACTATCATAGAGTTTTTGAAAACACTCTATTCGTTCCTTTTTGTCAATAACTTTAATAATATACGAAGGTATGTTTCTGTTAAAACCGAGAGGGGTAATAACCTTTTCAGCTAAATCTCTCGAATCATATATGTTTAGCAACCCGTCCTCATCCACATATGGAATATTAGAGTTTACTGACGCATCAGTTATATATAGCAACTGTTCAACAGATATCAAACGCGTTACTAATGTATCCTTCTTCTTTTGAGGGTTTTTACTGGGAGCAAATGCAAGTGAAAACAAAGCCCAATGTGCTTTGGATATTTTGATCCACAAATACATTGCCCATATAAAACCGGCGAATAATACCATTGAAAAAAACAACGGCCCCACCTTTGCTTTTGACAAGGAATCAATAAAAAGCGCAATCATACCGCAAGCACAAAAAACGAACATTGCCATTACTCCAACGTCCATAATAAGCGTCCACGGGATTTGTACTGTTCTAATTCTGCCTTTTAATACAAGACTGGTTCTGATAACAAAAAAAGTGGATATAGGGATAAGTATTATGTTTGGTATATATTCCGATAATTCGTTCTCGCCTTGAGCAAGTCTATTAAAGATTCCTGCTATTGCCACAAATAGCAAAACTGAAAATACAATAAGTAAAACGATATTCGTTGTTTTCTTGTTTTTTTGTGGTGTAGGCTTAAAATCACTCATAATTCTCATCCTTCTATTTTACGAAATAACCATCATCACACGAGTAATTATAACTCTCCTCATAATTAAGGCCATAGACGAACATGTTGCTGTATTCTTCTCCGGATTGAATCACTCGCATCGTATCGGTCGGGGTTGCAACCACCCAAAGTCGATCTCCTATGTGAGCCGATTCGTAATTACCACGAATCACTTCATATTTATCGTGATTATCAAACGCAAGATAATAAGTAGGGCTTCCGTCTGATTCTTCGGACGGGATTTCTGTTTTTTCAACCAATAATGTAGATGCAACTTTATAGTTGCCTGCACAAATATCAGCTTGAATGTTTTTCTCGATCCGCTTTTTTAGTTTAGGACTTCTTCTCATAATATGACATATTAGTATTTGCTTGATGTGTTCCGGAACCTCTTCAAGCTGCATATTTAGTTTTTTCTTTTTTCTAAACTCTTTCACACATACTATGAGCCCATAGAAAGGATAAATGATAATCGGAAGAATAGCCAGTTCACCCTTGCCAATAATGAACAAGAATACACATACAATTACTCCATATATGGATAACACCTTAAAGTTATGCCAATCCATTTCTCTCATCCTTTCTACATCTTAAATTCCTTTGCATCAAACACGCGTTCAATTTCTTTATGCCGATTCAACGCAATATAAACTTCCGAGTCAACATGCATACAGCTCAATGACCTACCCGTAAGCGAAACAAAACGCCAAGGTTTTGGAATCCAACGATCGCAACAAGAAAAGGCCCATACGTCTGTTTTGTTACCATCTGAATCCTCTTCTGTTTTAATACTGAGAAGTTTATCTGTTATAAGATAAACTTCAGTTTGTGTTCCGTTATGAAGTATATAATAAACAAAACTAAATACGAGAAAAACCAATAATGTTACGCCGTACGCAATAGATGCCGTAAGTGTTTTGGTTTCAATATAATTATGTGCCAAGAAACTTAGACAAAGTGCAAAGAAAACACTTGAAACAATTACCGAATAGTGTTTCTTATAATGATTCTCGCAGTCCAAGTCAATCTGAACCACACGTGTATTCAAATATGGAGTTGCATATGTTTCTCTCCAATTATTTTCAACCTTTCTTGCAGTTAGAAAATGTGTCGCAGTTACCGTGGCTGCAATAGAACCAATTAAAATAATCAATCCTCCCAATACAATCTGCGTCATTCCAGAATGATCAGGACGCAAATGAGCAGGGTTTTGTGGATCTATTTCCACCTGAACCTGTTCGCCATAATGCTTGTCGCTTCCAAATGTCTTATATTTTACATCTCGAAACGTTGCGCCGTTGTAAGAGTATGTAATGTACGTAACGTAGTCAGTCCCACCATCACCGTCATCTTTTTCCTTCATTGACGTGATTCTTGCGCTAACAGTAACGCAGGTATCTTCTAATCGATAATACTCATCATATTGCTGGGCTCCCGAAGAGAGCAAATTTGCACCAAATACAGGAACCCCAATCATAAACACTATCCCTATCAAAACTATAAGAACAATTAAGATCTTTCTTCCTATCTCTTTTATCATAATTATCCGCCTTAGATTAGTTAAAATTCATTTGGGTTTTCCTCATAACTTTGAATTAGTGCTTCCACATCAAAATTATAAGACACAAAATAGGGTTCTCCAACTGATTCAGCTGCAACCTGACTATCAAATGCCATAAGCACGTTCACCATACCCGCATCGCGTGCTTTCTTTAAGTATTCCTTGAACTCTACTGGTGTTTCAATAACAAACAAATCCATATTATCAGCAAGATTGTCTGTAAATCTTTCGGTATGAGAAACTGTAATTGAACTATCGTTTCTGGGACTGTAAACAACATCTTTTCCGCTATCTTTATCATAGACCACATAAATCTTCTCAATAGTGAAATCGCTAAACTCTTGGTCTATTTTTGCGGTAGTCTCATCAGTAAATGTCTTTTCCTTAATGGTAGTCACTTCCTCATCGAAAGCATCTTCGTGAATAGACACATCTTTCGGCAAAGATATTTGATTTAAGGATTCACAGTCATCGAAAGCGTACTTTCCGATTTCCGTTACAGTGTCCGGTACAAATACATAGGAAAGTGACTTGCAACCATTAAAAGCGTATTTTCCAATTCTTTCAGCACCATTCGGAATATACACCGTTTGCAGATTATCACAGTCATCAAAAAGGTGATCAGCAATTTCTTTTATGCCTTCCGGGAATCCAGCCTCATTGATCGTATCACAATCTCTAAATGCATACGCCTGTATTTCCGTTATTCCTTCATGCCAATCTACCGTTTCAAGAGAGGAACAGCCGTCAAAGGCACCTTCAGGAATAACAGTAACTCCTTCAGGAACATTTACAGAACGAAGGGTACTACAATTTTCAAAAATGCTCTTTCCCATTTTCACAAGGGTAGACGGAACATCAATTTCGTTAAGTGAATAGCAGTTTGCAAAAGCTTCGTCTTCGATTTCTGTGATAATCGGACTCATTTTGATATTTGTAAGAGAACGGCAGTCATAAAATGCTGACTTTCCGATCGTCTTAACGGTGTCTGGCATACTAATAGATTTTACATAAATATTCCACGCAAAAGCATCTTCAGAAATAGCAATGACTTGCTTTCCTTCAATCTCATTAGGAATATCTACAGAATCTTGGAGATGTAGCAAACCAGGCTCATACTTTGAGATGCTTACTCCATTCTCAACGTTTTCGACCGCAAGATTGCTTTCAAGGTTTAAATATATAAAACCACCAATCGCAATAGCAATAACAGCAACACAAATCAGGGCCGTCTTTACGATTTGGGGAGAATCTACTTCGTTATATGTTTCCTCGGAAACAATGTCTGCCGCTGTTAAATCAGGGCTTTTTTGGGCTTTCTTATAAAGAACAGTAAAGGTATTAAACTTAAAGAAAAGTGCTTCATACACTAAAAACAACACTGCTAAAACAGGGATAACCCAATACTGATAGTACAGCAAATCTAAAACAAAATACAGGAGCACAGCAAAGCACAGTGTCAAAATAGTCCGTGCAATCGGGACTTTCTTTGCAATCAGTCGAACTGTTTCATTGTTTTCGTGCGCTAATCTCTTTGCAATAGATTTCGCCACTTTATCAGTGGGATGCTTACTGGCGTTTCTGTATTTAAGATATCGACTTACCGCAAATAAGGCAACACCTGCAGCAAACACAGCAACCCCGCCAATACTAAGAACTCCTACTGTATTAATAAAAAACGTAGGTATCATTAATGCAAGTGAAATAATAAATAAGAAAGGTCCCAACATTCCGGAAGGTTGCTTTTCACGCTTGTAATCCGCAGCATTATTTGTACTTGTGTATGTAGAAACCTGTTCGCCACAATAAGAGCAAACAATAGAAATATCTTCAATTGTTTTTCCGCATTTAGGACATCTCATTTATAAACCCTCCAAGGATGACTTACTATTTTCCAACGTTCCTTTCAAAGTGAGGGGATGCTTTGTCACATCCCCTCACTGTCCTATTTATGAAAGTTACGCAAATGTTTTTCTCATTTCCTCTAAAAGAAGAAGAACATTCTTTTCGCTTGTCTTGATTTTCAAAACATCTTTTCCATAATAAACACAAACGAAGTTCGTTTCCGAGCCCTTATTTCCTACAATCTCTGTTCTAATTCCACGGATAGTAGCGGGAGGAATTACAGTAACGTCTGTACCTTTCATGTAGAAAATGATACTTTCGTTGTATCTCAAATCTCCGCCTTTAGCATATTTGTTCTTATCCATAGATGCCAGCATCGTACCAATTGCTTCGGCATTTCCCATACTTTCAACTACGTGAAGCATCTTATTGAACTCAGTGTTCTTTATAAATGACTTCAGGAACAAAAATGCAGAGCCAAGAAAAATAATACACATTAAAAGGAGAAAGCAGGAAATCAACCAATTAGGAACGGGAATTCCGCTATTTGAACCTCTAACTCCAATTTGCCACTGCAATTCGGATGAAAAACCGTTCGAAAAAGCAATTAATCCAAAAACGCTTGATAATGCTATGAATACGATTGTCCAAATCAAATTTTTAACTTTCAATTTTGATTTGATTTTGTTGAAGAATTCCATAACGCTAGTCCTCCAACTTAATCGCAACAAGGATCTGCCTTTTTCTTAGCTTTCGGCTTTTCGGGTGCTGGATCAGTGACATCACCAAGTCCGGAGGTCTCAGAGAAAATAACATTTGACTTAGTCATATCCACTGCATCGCTTGGAATAATAATCTTAGATGCTCTACCATCAGACATAGCAACCAACGCTTCATACTTCTTGATCTCAAGAACCGCAGCATCTGCACCAGCACTCTTCAATTCACGCAAACCGTCAGCTTCAGCTTTCTTTGCAAGGAAAATTGCCTTTGCTTCACCTTCAGCACGAGCGATACGAGCATCACGTTCACCTTCAGCAGCCAAAATCATTGCCTGTTTATCACCTTCGGCACGGGTAATAGCTGCTGCTTTGTGACCTTCTGCCTGAAGCAAGGTTTCACGGCGATCACGTTCTGCCTTCATCTGCTTTTCCATTGCATTCTGGATTTCTGCAGGAGGAATAATATTCTTGAGCTCAACGCGGTTTACTTTGATACCCCATTTATCTGTAGCTTCATCCAAAATGGATGTCATCTTTGCATTAATGGTATCACGAGAAGTAAGTGTTCCATCAAGTTCAAGTTCACCTACGATATTGCGAAGAGTTGTTGCAGCCAAGTTGGAAAGTGCAGAAATAGGATTGACTGCACCGTATGCGTAAAGCTTTGCATCATAAACTGCATAGTAGATAACGGTATCGATCTGCATTGTAACGTTATCCTTGGTAATAACCGGCTGGGGAGGAGAATCCAGAACCTGCTCCTTGAGAGTCACTTTCTTTGCAACTCTTTCAAGAAGCGGAACCTTGATGTGAAAACCTGCACTCCAGGTTGTCTTATATTTACCAAGAAATTCGATTACAAATTCATGAGCTTGCGGAACAATTTTAATGTTCGCAACGATAATTACTAAAATAATAACTGCTAAAATAATTAAAAACGGCATTTTTATATCTCCTTTTTATAGATTATAGGGTTCGTTATTGTATTCTGCTATATAGCGATCAAGTTCTTTTCTTTTGCGTATAAGGACTATCATTCCAATTGCACAAGGTAGAATGAACACTCCGGCAAAAATGAAGAAGATTATTTGATGAGAGATTTCCTCTTGACGATATTCTTCTATTGTTTCAACATCATCAAAATAGAACGTCCAGTCTAAAAGTTCTCCGGGGAGTTGCGCATTGTATACTTCATATGCCTCTTCCAAATAACCTCGGACGGTAGAGCCATTATCGTATCCATGGAAACAGCCTGTAAACACTACATCTCCCACGGATTGAGTTGAATCATTTATGTAGGCTTCACATTTTTCTGCAAGATCGCTATAGTCATCCGGTCTTAACGATGTATACACAACTTTACCATCTTTATCGGTAAAGCAAACTAGGTAGTCTTCAGCGTCATACCCTGTTACATCATTGCCAACACAGGTATATGCATCTACTAAGATCAACTCTTCAAAGTAGTACTCCTCTCCGATTTCCATTGTCATATAAGAAATCTCAGAAGCATCTTCAACCTGAATGCCTATAATGCCTGCAATACCACCGATCAGCATAAACAGGCCCAATAACGTTGGGAAAATAAGTGCTATTATACCGGCCAAATTCTTGCGCTTGTCTTTTTTGACCTCATCGGGTGTATATCCTCTGTATTCCATATCAACCTCTCAAATTTGATTTATACTGCGCCGGTAATCGTGGCGATTACTGAAACAACAAGCAATAAGAACAATACAACATTGATGACTAATGCTGCAATAGACAACTTTGTTCTTTGCTTAACTAGGCCGACAATCGCTAACACAAGAGCTGCTATACCCATCGGTACGCCCACGATGATAGGGGTAAAATAACTCAGTACAACCAGTACAATTGACAGTATCGGCAGAAGCTTCTTCGTCTTCTCCGGCTCTGTTGTCGTTTGAATTGTGCTTGGCTGGTAGGCTTGAACATTAGGTTGAGCTTCATTAGCAACCGTTGTTACAACAGGCCGTTCTTGAAGTTGTGGTTGTGAGCCGACAAGAAACTCTCCCAGCTCGTTATCAAGTGACCAGTTCGTAGCCTGATACACCATTGCAATTTCATTGCTCGGTGTTACGATGACAAAATACTCAGCACCGATCACGGAATCTATGTATTGATCGCGCTTCACCTTGTATGTTACCTTCAAACCGTTTTCTGGAAGAATGAAGTGCAAGTAATATTTATGGTGAGTGTCATTGTCAATACCGACGTCAGTTTCATCTTCCTTATCGAACAAAGGTAACTTAACAATATCAAAGACATACTCCGCTTTTTTCAACACCTTACCGCCATCCTGCAGAATCTTATCTTTTGTTAATTGACCTTCATACTTTACCTTGAGAATCGGTCTGTATCTCTGCTCGATCTTAGAATACTTTCCAAGCGTCCTAAAACACTCGAAAATGCCTGAACCGGTCATTACCAAGAACAAATATCGGGTCGTTTCATAGGTTTCATTCCCGATAAGCAAAAAGAAGACGATACCACATACAATAGCACCCACCAAGCAACCCAAACTCATCAGCAATGTGTTTCGTTTGTCGAGCTTAATTGCAAGGTTATCAATTTCTTCCTTGCTTGTGATGTGTGGATATTTCGTTTGGATTTTACGATATGTTTTTTCTATTCGTTCTTTATCAGTCATAGTAGTCTCCAATAGTTTAATAGCAAAGAACCGCTGACCACCTTTCAATGATCAGCGGTTCTATTGTGTCTTAAACTATATCAATTGTAGTTTTATTTTACGGTGTAGATATCAATGCCACCGTCTGCCTTCAGCGCGTAAACATACATTACAGAGCCAGGGATAGCAACATAAGAATATCTCTCATATCCGCTGATAATGGTTTTGCCAGAAATAGCATCGGCAACATCGTAGATATAGTTAGGTTTAGTAACCTGAATGAGCCAAGGAGCAAGAGAAGATCCCTCAAGGGTAAAATCTTTATCTGCTAAAGAATAGTACATATTCTTATCATCGACTTTTTTCTTGATATAGAAATAAGAATAAGGATCGAAGGAAATTACATCATCTTCAGTACCCTGATACAGAACAGTACCATCCTTTTTGATTAAAGTGTAATCCTTGTCATTCTTAAGGAACCAAGCATTACCAAGTTGCTCTTCAAGATATACGCTCTTGAAAGTGCCCTCGATAACAGTTTTACCTTCAAAGTCATAGACCTTTTCGCCGGCATGAATAAGATCACCATAAACGGTAGGTCTATCTGTAAACTCAGCTGAAACAACTTTGCCAGTGGTATCCATTAAGACATACTTTCTAACATCGTTGTCATACTTGGATGCCAAAATGTATTCATCTTCGCTGTCAGAAGGAACAAATCCATCTAATGCATAGTCAAACACCTTTTTGTGATTGGAGTCGTAAACTGCACCAGCGTTATCCTTCACGAGAGCATAGTAACCATTCTCGAACAAGTCAGCGTCCTCAGGAAGCTTTTCGCCTTTTTCGTTTGCGGTAATCTGCTCTTCAGCATCAGTTACATACTTAACGAAATTGCCATAAGCATAAATGTCATACTTATTCGTTCCGGATACGCCTTCAAGCATCTTTCCGGCAACCATATCGTATACATACCACTTGCCTTTGAAAAGAACGTCATCATCACTTGCGGAAAGCGAGAACATATCATCGGTGTAGTAAACCAATGCCTCGTCCTTATTGGTGGTTTGCTCAGTCACTTCACAAACACGGATGTAACGGTCGCTGATTTTGCTAATTGAGGCATACTTCAAAGGAATAATTTCCTTGCCTGTTGCATCAACAACGCCAACACAGTTCAGCGAAGCAGCGTCAGTAACGGAGTTTGCATCGACGGTCATAACCTGAAAGTAGTTGCCGATCGCTTCGCAAAGAGTATACTTGGCTCCGGTATCCTTTTTTCCATCCAGTGTCATAATACCGTATTTTCCGTTCTCATCTCTGTAGGTGAGGCCAGCGCTACTATTAGTGCTGACGCTGTCAAGTTCAATAGAACCGATTTTTTCGGCTTTGAGGCCCTCAGGAAGCTCGTCATAGTTGTTTTCAACCTGCTCGTTGCTACCGGTTTCACCGGTATTAGTCTTTCCACCATCCGTATTGTTTTTGCCGCAACCTGCAAACATCGTAACGATCATCAGAAGGGCAAGGACCAGTGACAATAATCTAAACTTTTTCATTGTAATCTACCTCTTTCCTTATTATTTGTATCCTAAAGCTTTTACAAACTCTACGATCTCGTCTTTGTACTCTTTTGCTGCTTCGCAATAGAGCATAGTGTTGTCGATGCGAGCAATCATATGGAAATTCCCATCTGCATTGAATGCGTAATAGTTATAATTACCAGAGGTTACTTCGCTCGACATTGTCTGTACAGAGTGCTCGTCTGTAAAGATCTGCTTATTGTTATAGAACACGCCTTCACCAGTCTCACTATCAGTAAGTTCAAAAAACTCAATTTGGTAGTTTTCACCGACAGCAACTAACACGGCAGTCGCCAAACCATTTGTTTCGGTATCAGCGGTAACGTCCTGTACCTCAAAATCAGCAACTTCCATTACTTCAGTAAAGCCACTAACCGTTTGTGGGGTTTTTGAACTACAGGCAGTCATAAAACAAAGCATCATTCCAAGACAGAGCACAATAGAAATCACTCTTGTTATTTTCATAGCGCTTATCTCCTTACAGACTTGCATTTTTGCTCTTGATCAGAGCTGCTGTACCTGCAGCGTCTCTTAAAGTAAGTGCTACATTACCTTTTTGCGAATATAAAAACAATCTTTCCCCTTTAACCACCATCTTAGTGATTTCATTGTAGGACAGTTCAAAAGTTTTGTTCTTATATCCATTCAAGGGGCAAATACCGCATACGCCATTTTCACAAACACTGATATATGTTTCTGCTAAGCGTTTTTTCATTCCCTTGAACATAATGAAAATAAATCCATACATCAGACATACAAACACGGCTTCAATGAGAATTGTAATTGCAATATTCAATCCACTTCCATTGAAGAGATTTCCAGAAAAAAACGCCACAATAACCAAAGCAATGATAGTCGGAATGCTGTCTGTAATAATGCTACCCTTTGCATAGTATTTTTCAGGACACATATCTCTTTTGATTTCATTTCCCATAATACTTTCCTCCTCTCCTATTAATTATTAAAGAGAGTCTTTCTCTTGGTGAAATATGCATAGTTCAGCAGAATAAATCCAACTGTAACCACAAGAGAAGTAATATTACTAACTGTAGTTAACTGGTTAAGCCCGGTGACTGCCAGCAAAGCAATGCTATAGAGCAAAGTTGAACCAGCGCCTGCACCGTACAAAATATATACACACATTGGTGCGTTTGCCTTATACTTTGCCAATCTAAATCTGGTATAAACACCAAAGGCTGCAATAGCAATCATCAATATCCCTTGAAGAACATCTAATACCTTCAAGCCAGCACCATAGACGTTATAAACCATTTCTGCAGTTACCTGTCCATCGGTTTGTACGAAGTAAATTCCTCCGGTTATGTAATTGAAACCGAAAACGAAATTAATAAACGCACCAAAGAACAGCGCAAAATAAATAAGGAACTTATACCATTTCATCTTATATTGAACTACCGGTTCGACAGGAGCATATGTCGGTACCGTTTGCTGTGAAGCAACCACCGGCTCACCATTTGTTACAGGTGTACTATTTGTAATGGGCGCATTTATTTTAGCCCCACAGTTGGGACAGAACTGTGTACTCTCATTTTCGAGTTTTGCACCACACGTGCTACAAAAGCTCATCCTCAAAACCTCCTTTTCATAAAATGATCATTTTCCAAAAAGACTTGCAAAAAAGCCTTTGTTGGTTTTCTTGTATCCGCAACTCGCAAGATAATCGGAAACGGGTTTTTTATACTCTTCGGAATTAAAGTCAATCTTAATTACACCAATAGAACCATCTTCACGATTTTTTCCAATACCAATAGTTTTATTAAAACTAATTTCTTTACCTTTAAAGCTACTGTAATTCATACTTAATCCACCCATCCCGGCGGACTTCTTAACGGACTTGGACTCGTCTATTTCAAGCCAAGTCCCATTTTCATTCACCTTTGCAATGAACTTAAACTCTTTGACCTCATCAGTAACAGAATCGGGAGCAAAGAACACTGCATCCATCCACTTGACAGTTGTTATGATCTTATCACCTTCAACAGTAACAGAATATTTCTTGTCATCACCGTTCAAGGCTAAAGCTCCTTGCAAAACCTCTTGAATGTTCATAATGGCGACCTCATTTCTTTCCCTTGACGATCAAGACAATACCACCAATAACCATTGCAAATTCTAATACGATTGTTGTAATCTCTGCCACACCAATACCGTTGGCATATTCTGCAAAAGAACCATTTACGATAGAACCGAAAATGGCCATTGCACCAAGCACAAGGAGCACAATGCCCCAAACTCTATTTTTCATATTTTCCTACCTCACTTCTTTTTGCCGAGCATATACAAAATTGCACCGGAACCCGAAAAACCTAAAATAAGGATTATTACTGGCACAATCTCAGCCTGCTTAAATGTAAAGAGCAGTGTAATAAAGAATGCAGCTCCAATGCACATCAGAACGATACCCCAAATTCTCTTGACTTTTTTTCCTGCCTCGGCAGACTGGGGGTTAAGCTGCTTATATCTAGCCTTCTGCTCCGCACCATAGCCAATGATGATATTGGGCGAGTTAGGGATGATATAATTCTCAAGCAGCCATTTGAACTCATCAGCATTGGAGTTCAAGGAGAACTTTCTACCATCCTTGGTGTAAACAATTACGGCTTTCTCCACTGCAATGCCATATGCTCTTCTCTCATATAAATGAACCCAAGCAATTTCGGAATAGGGAATAATTGCACAAGGCTTTTTGCTAAACAGTGCTCTTTGTCCGCAATAAATCTTGGAGCGAGGTAGAGTGGGTCTTTCCAGAAGGATATCATCAGCCACATTCTCCATACCCTTGCTTTTAAGCCATTTTACGCTGCTTGTAAAGGGCATATAGGACGCTAAATAGATTACACCGCTAATCCACAATGCGTTTGTTGATAACATAATGGGCGCAATCACCATTTCAACATCATCAATGAAACCCATTGAAACAAAAGAACCAACAGTTAGTACTAATAATACAAGCAAGTAAATACGAAAAGCTTTCGCAGATCTAAGTTTCTTCTCAATAAATTCGCTCATTGTTTCTTTTTCCTCGCTTTCACAATATTAACGATATTGCTGATTGATGCGATAAAGCCAAAGATGTATGCAAACGCAAGATCTCCAGCAACCGCATTTCCGATTTCAGGTTCAGCAAGGAACTCCGGGGTAGCTCTTATTGCATCAAAAATAGTGATGCCTTGATCCTTGTATGCTTGGAAAATTTCAAACGAAAGGGAAACATATTCTGCTAAGAAAATCATTACAATGGTTGCAACAATTGCTGCTATCAATCCAGCAATGGAAGCTTTATTTTTTGTCTTAGCAAACAGGCCGTAACCGAAGTTGGCGAGAACGAAGATCGCCAATCCACAGATGCCGGCAATAATACCTACTTGATAAAGCACAAAGTACAGAAGTCCACCAATAATAGAGAACAGAAAAGCACCGACGAAACCGGCAAGAATATTGCCGTTGCCATTATCTTCTTCATCACTGTTTTCTACATTCTGAACCTGGTATGTCGGCGCAAAAATTGGGGGATAGGTTTGTCCCTGGTCTAACTGTTGCGCTTGTTGTGCGGCGGTCATTGTCTCTATCAATTCTGCCGACCCGCACGTCGGACAGAATCTTGCCTGCTCATCTACCTGAGCACCACAAGCATTACACTTTTTCATATATCTCGTCCTCCTCTTTTGACATCTATATAAAACAATTAATTATTGTGTTGTTTTCAAGTTAAATATCATTCAACAGCGGTCCGGCGCATAGGTCTACGTCGGACCGCTGCGAACGATATGTTGTTAGGCTTTGAATTGATTAGCAATCTCGGAATCGGTCTGCTCAACAATTTTAGCAGTAGAATCGAGAGCAGTTGCGATCTCACGAATGAGTTCCTCGGCTTTCATAAATCCGGGTTTCAGTTCCTGATAACGTGCTGCATAGGATTCACTTGCTGCGCCTTCCCACTCGGACTGGAGTTGCTGAAGAAGGGAGTCCATCTTTACGATAACGCCGTTCACAGTGTCAGCTTCTCTGCGATAGTCGTTTGCTCTCTGTCGCATTTGATCCGGAGTGATTCTGATTTGATTTGCCATATCTAGGCACCTCCTAAAAAAAATTTATTATTACCGGAAACCCGGAAATAACCTTGTTTAGGCTCTGAACTGATTAGCAATTTCAGAGTCAGTCTGCTCAACGATCTTAGCAGTAGAATCAAGAGCTGTTGCGATTTCTCGAATGAGTTCTTCAGCCTTCATAAAGCCGGGCTTCAGTTCCTGATAGCGAGCAGCATAGGACTCACTTGCAGAGCCTTCCCATTCGCCCTGGAGCTGCTGAAGAAGAGAATCCATCTTCACGATCACACCATTTACGGTGTCAGCTTCTCTGCGATAGTCATTTGCTCTCTGTCGCATCTGATCGGGTGTAATTCTGATTTGGTTTGCCATTGTGTTTTCCTCCGCTTTCTTTTTGTTTTATGTGTTTAAGTTTAAAAACTCATCATACGATAAAATATCGGGTTGCATTCCGTCGTGCATTGTAAGCATTTCCGCCTGCTTAGCACAATAAGAGTAATAAGATTGCTTTGTGCCGTTTGAAGCCTTCGACATTGCCTTGAACACCTCAATAATGTTTTTCTTATGCAGGTTAAAGCAATTTTCAAGATCACGTGCGAGTACTTCGTAGCCTTCGCTATTTGGATCTGCAGCCTTGAATGCGTCAAGTGCGTTACCATACGCATCCTGGCTTGAACTGAATAACTGATAGTAAACCAAGGCGTCATACATGCTTTGTGCTTCACTACCAACACCGGTTAAATCACCGACGAGATCAATACCATCACCAATTGCACTTACTACTGCAACAACAGGAACCGCTTTGCCAAGCTTCTTCAAACCGACGTCAATACCGATTTCTTCGATTTCCGTTATAGCTCTAAGTGCCCACGCACCAAATTCTTTGTTGTAAAGCTCTCGAATTTGAGAAACCGCGTTCAAAATTGTTTCGTCACCAGTGTAATTCTTTTCAAAGGAATCAAGGATCTGAAGACCTTCCTTGTAATCAGCAAACAATTGAGAAAGATATTCAATACCTTGACTACCATATTTGAGAATCTTCTGCGCGCCGCCTAATCCCTTGAGGAATTCATTAAATTCCTTTGCTTCCTTAGTTCTGCCATCCAACAGGAGTTTTCCGTTTTCACCACGGTGAGTATTCATATACTCATACCACTTATCTCCGTACTTTTCGACATACTTTAAGAATGTCTTGCAATCATCAATCGCAGCCTTCTCATCACTTTCAGAGAACTTGTAGTCTTGAGCAAGATCCTCAAGAACATCGAGCAATTGTTTCTTTGCTATGTACTCCTCATAGTCACCAATAAGCAGCTTATCACCGGTTATCTCAAACATATTGAAGACAACCATCTTAAAGGCCTCATAGCCACCCATATCTGCAATAAAGTCAGACATGGGCCAGTGGAAGCAAGAGAAGTATAAACTTGCCCAGGGTTGAGATGCAAAATCCGAAATTTCGGAAATCGTTGGCTTCTGTCCCATTTCCTTAATGTCGATGGTCTGCTCGTAATAGGCCAACAAATCCTTATACGCTTTGCCCAACTTGTCATCGATATTGCCGACTGTAAACATTCCGTTTTGAGGATTGATAATGTCTGCCATGACATCGAGCATATCACGGATCTGACACATAGTTAAAACCACGCACGCAAAATGGCAAGTGTAGTAGTCGCCATCATAAGGAGTTGCGCCGGCAATAGAAGCTCCATATTTCCGGTCAACTTCACGAACACGGTCAAACAGCAATTTTAAACCTTGTTTTGTTTCATCGTTGTAATCGAGCAACAGGCGATGACACTTTTGGAGATATGACTTTGCGCTATCCCAGTTGAAGAAATCTATGACTTTATTGATCTTGTCATAGAACCAGTCTCCAATCGAGTCTGTCACAGAACACCAGGGATCATCCAAACAATCTACCAATCTCTCATATTCCTCGTCAGAGAAATCACGCGCCGAGCTAGATATTCCCGCATCGTAAAGATAATCATCAGCTCGTTCAATCTCCGCAATAAAACTAGAAACAAGCGAGTTGCACTTTTCTCCGGTGCCTTTCGCAATAATCTCAAGTTTTGCAACGTACTCGTTATATCTAACGATTGCATCGTGCGTTGCACCGGACGGAATGGCTGTGGTGCTGATATTATTCAAGGTGGTTTTATATTGTAGAATAACATCTTCTAAAACATCGCAGTATGCCTTGAATTTTTTGCCTGCAGCGGTAAACTCTGAGTCTTTGATTATTAGTTCTTTTTTAGCCATCTCATCACCTCCCACGTCATTCTGTCAGCGACTCAATATTCTGAGCCGCTGAAGTATCGCTTTCGTGAAAGGAGATACCCAATGCTTCAAAAAATGCCACAGAGTTATCTAACAATTGCTGCATTGAGTTTGACACCTGTTTGGTCATACCGAGACAGCTTTGTACTTGCTCAGCAGAGTTACCACCGCTTGTACTAATCGTTTTCTCGGAAACCTTAGGGACACCTGCCCAGGTTGAGGAGAGGCTTTTTAGGTTGCCGTTGCATTCTTTAAGTTCATAATCTGTAATTTTAATTTCCTGCGCCATAACAACCCCTCCTTTACTTTAATTGTTGCTTAAGTGCATTGATCTGGCTCTCAAGGGAAGATATCTTTGTTCGGTACCCTGAGATCTTATCATCCAAGGCCCAATACTTATCTGTTGCTTTCCTTTCCGCATCCCGTGTACCCTGGAGGGCAGTTGAGGAATCCGAGTTCAGAAGCATATTTTTGGCTTTGCCCAAATATCTTGATCTGAATTTACTTTTTTGATTAATGCGTTTCAGCTTCTTTTCGATGTTGTTAACCGTCTCTTGAAGACCTTCCTCGATTTCACGTGCTTTTGCTCTTATCTTTGCGATAATGTCTTCAAGCTCGTCCATCTCATTTTCGGCTTTCTTCTTTTTCGATTTGTAATCTTTAAGCTGTTTCTGAAGTCTGCTTATTTCAGCTTCAATTTCATTTTGAAAAAGTGCCATACGCTTCTCCTTTCTATAGCATTAGCAAATAACAAAACACTAAAATTATGTTACAACAATGGATTCCCTCAACGCCTTAAGCGTATTAGTCACCTTTGTTCTCAATGTGTCAGTAGCAGTGTCGATAGTAGATGAGTAACTACTATCGAGCGAGTAGACATTTTCAAATATTTTTTCAATATCTTTTAGACTGGCATCATTAATATCAATCAACTTTCTGTAGTAGCTGTCAACGTTACCAGCATATAGATCCCATTCAAGAGTTCCAAAAAACTTTTCAACCTTATACCAACAATCCCATTTGGAAACTTCCCACCAATGCTCGTCTTCTGTTTCTTTTGCAGCTCCAACAAGCATTTCTTTTGCCTCAGCACTAAAGTCACGATATGTGTTCTTTGCTCTCTCGTTTTTCCACTTCATGTAATCGTATGCAATTATTACAGGCGAAAGAAATGCCATAACACCATCGGTATCATCAGTTAACCTATCGGCTAAGAAACTACCGAAATTGACATCTTTTTTACCATTATGATTTTTCTTAAAAGAGCCGTCATCGTTGATAATTAGAGCGTTCAACGAATGTTGATCAATTCCCCAAATATCACCGGAAGCCCAACCAACGCATTCAAGAATAATCACATCTCCAATAACAACAAAACACTCAGAGACCATATCACCTTCGTTTTGGAATGACTTTACACGATCTTCAATCTGCGAAATCCTAAATTGATTCTTTTCTAAAAAAGCCGCATTAAATCCAGGAGCATTGAAGGTAACACATCCAAGAAGTTTGCTTGGATCATTTAGGAAAATCGCACCATACATTGCTAAATTCCCCCCAAGAGAATGACCCGTAAAATAATATCCATCATATCCATCAGACTCAAGAGCTTGCATAAAGCGTTCCATCTCTTCTTGTTGTGTATTTTGAAGAGAATATGCAGACTCTATATTGTTTTTCCAATCTAAAAGCGAGTCCGTTGAGGTGTTCAACCCTTCTGTTCCTCTGCACGCCACGGTTACATTGTTGTCAGGATCGCGCACGGCAAAGGCTGCAAATCCAGTATCCGCCTTATTATCAGCGGTCAAAACAATCGTATAGTCAGAATCTTTTGTTTTATCTTTTAACTGCTTTATTGCGTCCTTATAGCCATCGCCCAATTTCGCAATTAACCATTCTTCATTTTCATTTATTAAATCATAAAGTCTATCGTCTCTCTTAGGAGCAGTAGAGGGATTATTTTTTCTATTAACCTCTTCTGTCGCACCGCTATATGCTAACTGCGACAGTATCGCCATTTCAACATCTGTAAACGCCATAGTTACTCTCCCTTAACTGTCTCTGTTAACTGAGCACCTGAATCTTTAGAAATCAAATAGCGTCTATAGGCCTTTACACGAACATCTTTTTCCAAACTATCATCAAGCATATACACATCAGTGTATTCATCCTTTGCAAAATTTAGTGAATCACTCGACATATAGATAACATCAAGACTACAACGATAAATCTCTTGCTCGGAAAGTTTATCAACAATTTTGCTTTCTATTTCAGCACTGGTGGCTGAACTTTGGTCCAAAAAGATGTAAGCCGAAACTTTGACATCAAAATCTTCATTCGATAAACAATACTCTACTCCTTTATTGACATCATCGACCGATAAAATGTGCTTAACAGTTATAATATCTACAACCGCATGTTTAATGTCTAAATCACTTGATATCAGATAATCAACAAAAGCCTCATTCAAAAGCAAAGCACAATATTCATCAAACAACTCTTTTTCCTCGTAATAGTACTTGGCGACAAAAGATTTGCCGATATCTGCATCTTTACATACAGCCCTGTAATACTTCCCTGAATCGCCACTGAACTCAAGTGTTAATTGTTCAATTTCAAAGGTTTTGTTATACTTTTTTTCTAATTCATTTACAATTTCATCTGAATAATCCTTCTGATTCATACACCCGCACACTCCTAAAATACAAAAAATAAGTATTATGCACATCCAACCTCTAACACACTTCATCTCTTCACCTCGATCTATTTGCACTTCCATCTATCAAACGGTAATCACATAATAATACATCAAATATAATATCTCGGTTACTTATACTCAAAGAAATTAACTCTATCAATTTCTGTCAGTGAAATATTATTTAAGTTAATCTGACGTCCATGTGTCACTGCTCCACCTTGCCAATTGCCTTCTGATACTGTTACAACATTATCGCTTATACCCGTTACAAACACCCAATGTCCATAAGTGGTATCAGCTCCATCACCATAGTAGTGAATTACATCTCCCACTTTTACATCCGAAACATTAGAAGTGTATATTCTATCGCCTCGCTGGCCTATTATTTCAGCCTGAATCATGTGCGACATTGCAAAGCACTGGCTACCACCGATGCTTACCGTATTACCACTTGTTGTAGTATATCTATCCACATAGTTCATCCAATCATACCCTGATGGACCATTCTGCCCTTGCTTGAACCCCTCTGTTTCACTTAACACATTCACTTTCTTAGAAAACTCAGATGTCTGAGGCTCCTTGTCCGGGTCCAAACGTCTTCCATTGCCACCATGCTGTTGACCTGAATTTCCAGTATGAACAAGACTTCCCTCAATGTTCTGTATTAGATTGCTAGCTAGGTTATCGGCATTCGCAAATTCAAAACCACCTTTTCTTAATGCAGAAACGGTGATTTGAATTAATCCCTTTAATTCCGCTTCAATATAATTCAGTTCATCAATCATCTGATTAATTGAATCATGAGTTAATCCGTAACCTCGCCATAAATAACTCCCTTTTCCAGTGCGGCAATAATCCGTGCCCTCCTGCAATTTTTCAAGAACAGCTATTTTCTCATTGAGAATGGCTTGATTAATATTAATTTCCTGAAATTTACTATTTGCCATGCTGACTTCCTCCTCAATACAAGAAGCTGTCAGCAGCATCCACTCCGCTAACAAACTCACGGCTTGTTTGGCTAACTTGCTCACCAATTTCAGCTATTATTTGCACCAGCGGTGCTGTTTGATTTGACAATTTCGCTAATGCGGAGGTTATTTTTTGGTCAACAATCGCGCTCTCAGTAATTTCTTCAAGCGTACTTGTATATGTATTAATCATCTCGATTAATGCATTGCAATACTTATCGATATGTGTTGCAGCAGATGCATAGTCACCGTCGTACATTACTACTCCGTTAGACTTACTCGACACTATCATCAACCTCCTCCGAATAATTATCGTAATCATACTGCAATTGGCTTGCCTGAGATTCCCAATAGGATATCTGATCCTCAACATATTGAATATCGCCGATGATCTTCCGTCTTTCCGTGGAAATTGAGGACTGCAGTTGATCAATAGAATTTGTTGTATTTGTATACTCAGTACCGCTAAGCATAGTACTCATTTTTTCCTTATACTTAGCAGCTGCTTTTACACCGGAAATAAGCGAATCAAAACTTAATAAACGCTTTCTTCTACGTGACATAGAACCCTCAAAGGACTGAATCCTCGAAGTGCATTCTTTTGAAAAAGTATCGATTGTGGAAAGCTTATCCTTTAGAGTGCTGAGTTTTGTTCTGTAAGAGCGCAACTGGCTTTTCGCATTATTCAATTCAGTTAGTAAATCTGCCTTGCTCATTTTATTTCTCCCTTTTAGCAATAGAAATCACTTTTGCGCTCAAACGCAAAACCAACAATTAGCCATAAAGCTTAACATACTCATCAAATGACAGAGGAGATATGCTACTAATCTCAGTCATATTGGTTTCGCTAATTAAGTCAGACATATAGTTGTAATAACGCTTCTTATCGTATTCACCATTAACACCTGCCGCTGTCGCAAGGAGTGAATACTGCTTGGAATAATTGTCTTGCATAATCTTGTAGGAATTTTCCAAGTTAAGAATATCTGCATCGGTATACGAACCGCTGGCCACCACATCAAAATTATGTTGGAACGCCTTTTCAAGTTCGCTGTTGGCATTAAACAAGCACATAAACTCAAGCTGGCTGGAACTTGCAGAGCTAAGACCGGAGAGATCTCCCACTGTCTTGATACCAAGATCCACTGCATTGTACAGACCGCCAGCACCTTCACCCGCAAGAGCAAGGAGTGTTTTTCTTCCTGTCTTTAGCGCCTCCTTAGAGGTCTCAGAGAAAATATAAGCAACAAAGTCCTCAATGCCCGCTGCAAACTGGTTAGTATACTCGTACTGAAGCTCCTGAACCGCAATGCCGGCTAAACTGTTTTCATCCATACCAACGGCTAAAGAAGCGATAACTTCCTGATTGGCCACATATGAAGCAAACATCGGAATCAAGATTTCTGCAACATCGGTAGAAATATCAATGCCGCTGGAGATAGTCTCAGCACATTCTACTACCTGATCATACATATCCTTGAATATGTCATAGCCCGGATAAGAATCCTTCTTTCCAGTGATTGCATCGATAATCTCCTGTGCCTTGTCATATGCTGCTGTATGTTTTGAGACATCAACTTCATTATCAGCCAGCTTCGTTATTGTTTCGCCGATCTGCTTTTTAACAGTTAGATATGCAAAAACATCCTCATGCGAAATCATATCAGGAACGGACATTTTATCGCACAAAGTAGATAAAGCGATTGCCTTACCCTGAAAAATAACCATTGCTGTAGCGTCAAGCGCACCGATGTCATTTACAGCGTTGCTTAATTCCGAAGTATACTTCAAATAAGCAGAACGGTTGGCGTAATCGGATGCGAAAGCAACCGCTTCTTCCTTGGTTACGTGTTCACTCATCTTTTCCGGAGTAAAGTCCGTTACAGAAAGCTCGCTTGCCTTTTGAATCAAGGAAGAAATATTCGCAGAAGTAAAGGAACCTTTCTTGGAAAGCAGGCCATTAGCTTCTGTAATCAATCCAACAAGTTCACTAAACTCATCAAATAACTGACCGAATTTTATTGAATAGTCAGTGTCGATTCCTCGCGCCGCTTCAAAAATATTTGACAGCTCTTTCTTGGACATGTTGTTATGGTTTGTCCAAGCCCAAAGATATGCATCGGAATTTCTTTTGCTCTCATCTAAAGACATACAGAAGTCGCCAATCTTATTAACGAGGCCAAAAAATGCATTGTCTAAGTAATTGTAGATTCCTGAAAATATACCGGTATATTCATCATTGATAAGTCCGCGTATATCATTTTCTTTATCCACTGAAAAATCTCTCGTCAAATCCTTAGAATTAGATTTTTCGTAGACGATATCATCGGTTTTATCAATAGCATCAACAAAACCAGTTGTCAGAATCTGATATTGTGTTCCGATTTCACCAATTTTTGATGCAAGGTTATCGAAAAGTGCTATGTATTGGACGAGAGCATCATGCGTATCACCGGATACAATTACATTGGTGGAAATTTGCTTGAGCGTATTAATATACTTAAACAATGAGATTCCAATATAATTGCAAGCAATTGCAACATCAAAACCGACGTCTTGATATAGCCAATCATTAACCCTTAAATTTCTCGAATCACCATATATAATATTTTGATGTTCTGGAGCTTCGTACATGCTCTCGTCCTCCAATCAGTTCCTCAATTTGTTTGCCATTTGAGCATCTGCATTTTCAAACTGAACTCCAAGCTGTGTAAAAAAGCTCTCGCTGTCTGTTTTTAGTTGCTCCATAGCAGTAATGGCATCTGAAATTTTACTCTTAAATCCGCACAGCGCCTGTTCTGCCGTTTTCCCCTGGGCCTTGGATTTGTCTAGTTCAATTTCTGAACATCTCGATCTGGCCGTATCAAGAAACGACGTTACTTCCTTAAAGGTTTGAACATGGCTTCCCATTTCCGCATAATTAACTTGTTTTTGCTTGTCTGACATGTTCATCACCCCAATTGCCATAATTGCGATTCCAGAGTAGAAATCTGCGTATTTAGAGAACGAATTCTTGCTCTTTGTTGTTCGATAGCATTATCATTGCTCTCGATTTTCTTTTTCACCAATGAAATTGCGTTGTTCAAAGAGTCAACGGATGCTTGACTCTTGTCACCTTTCAAGATTTCAGAGACACCATCAATATATTTCCTCGCAAATTTTAAATTGGTTGCAAAGTGGCTGGATCTTTGGCGTAGCTTATCAAGAGTCTCTTCAATTTGATCCGTAATCCGTTGCTTTCGCACTACCAACTTATCATACGCATCTACACATTCATCATTCTCGGAATTGAGGGAACGAATTGTGCGATTGCACTGTTCAATCTGATTCCTCAGTTGTCTAATTTTTTCACGAATCTCAGCTTTTTGGATATTGATCGCAGACTCATCGATAACAACGTCATTCTTTTTAGCCATAGCAACTACCTCCTTTGCTTAGAATATAAGTGCGCTCTTGATTTTTACGCATTCATTGTCCTTAATGTAATAACAATCACCCTGCTCAATAGGCTTTCTAAAGTTGCGAGCAACTGCAAGCGGCATATCCACAATCTTCATATTCTGCATATCATCAAAGAACATAAAGTGTTTAGAATCACGAGCCTTCTTGAGGATTTCAGGCGCACTATAAGGAACATTATTGTTTTCAATGCCGCCAAGCAAGATACATACATTCATATTCTTATACTTGCCGGTAATGTTCTTATATGCCGCCATTGCTGCAGGATCATTGCTGACAGCCTCAATTGCATCATAGCTATTAAGAACTACGTACAGCAGTTTTTCCTTAGAAATATCCATCGTGGCATCACTTGCAAGAGCATCATATCTATCTTTCAACTTGCCTTCGATTTCCGTCATAAGAGATACAGCCTTTTCAGGCATAATCTCATATGCCTTCACATTCTCATCACTTTGCAGAGAAGAAAGCTTTCTGGAAATACCGTCAACGATATATACTTCTGATGCACCGGGATGCACACGCTCCAGCATCTTCACACTGTATTTGATAAAGTTATGCTTACCGGAACCTTCACGACCGGTAATTGCAAGAACACCCAAGGTTGCAAAATCAAGCACAAACGGGCTGACCGTTGCGTAATCCAAACCGACTGCAACGGAAAGGCTCTCCTGCATATATCCGCCATAATTGGAGAGTACAAAAGCAGAATTCAAAACCTCTGGAATAACCGGGATAATCTTTGCATTCATCTTTGTGTTCTTTGCATTACACTGCTTGATATATTCCTTAATAGCGGTTACACGTTCAATTTCCTTTTCGCCTTCAAAGGCAAGATACATCTGGCATTCCAAATGTGTCTTGTCTACATCAATAATGGCACGACCATGAATATCATCAATTCTTTCACTGCAATGATCGAACAAGGTTGCATACTCACCGGAATCGTTGCAGAACATAGCAATTCTGCAGGAGAAGTTTGAAAGATACTTGTATCCAATTCCGGCGGTTTGAGAATTTGCAATTATCACACTGATACCAACAGACAAACCTTCTCTGCACAGGTTGAGTAATTCATCGTCATCCTGGAAGTAAAGCTCTTTTAATGCTGTCAGATTATCGATCATCAGTACAATCTGCGGAAGATCTGTCATACCGGCCTCTTTATAAGCAGAGAAAGAACTTACGCCTACAGAAAGAAGCTTTTCTTTTCTGCTTTCAATTTCAGCATACAGAAGTTTAATCAGATTTTTTAACTTCTCGTCCTCAGAAGAGGTAACAACACCACCAACATGGTTTAATCCTTCAAAAGATCTCAAGACCATAGAAGCAAAGTCGATAATATAGATATTAACTTCGTCAGGAGTATATTTAGTTGACAAGCTTCTAATAATTGTTTGCAACAAATTGGTCTTGCCAGACTGCGAAGATCCAATGATCATCACATTCTCATTGGTCAGATCAACTGCATACTGTCCCTGATATTGATTATCAGGATCGTCGAGCACGCCAAGTTCAGCAACAATGCTGTTATTCTTTGCCTGCAACTGAGCATCAGCAGGGAACCCAATTACCTCTCCGAGCGATGGCAAGCAAATATCAGGTAGCTTAGACAACCCTATGTCTGTGCAATGCTCAGATACATATTTAACAATAGCATCTAACTGAGTGGCACTTCCTTCGCCACTCTTCTTCTTTTTCTGAGAATAAATCGGCACTTTTCTGCCGGAATCGGTTAGGTTGTAAATAGTGAATTCCTTTACATTGGAATCATCCGTTTTCTCAGAAGCACCACTATATGCAGACTGGAACAATTCAAAAATCTCATTATTACCAACCTGTAAATATGCACGGCCAGGCTCCTTAATCTCGGCAGCAAGAGGGGACTTAAGAACCTCGTTACTATCTTCTTGACTTTGAACTTTCAAGCAAAGTTTAAAGCGAGAGTTACTCCAAATTTGCTCGTTAACCTGGCCGGAAGGTTTCTGTGTAGCAAGAATAAGATGCACACCCAAACTACGACCAATACGGGCAGCAGAAATCAATTCCTTCATAAACTCAGGCTGTTCTGCCTTGAGCTCTGCAAACTCATCAACAATAATGATAAGGTGCGGCAGCGGGGTAGTAACCTCACCAGCCTTATATTTTCTAATATATTTATCGATGTGGTTAACATCTGCATCGGCAAACAAGCGCTGACGCTTTTGCAGTTCGGCTTTGATTGACTTGAGAGAACGGTTAATTTCCTTGCCGTCTATGTTTGTAATTGCACCAAGAAGATGCGGTAATTCCTTAAACTGATTAACCATACCGCCACCCTTAAAGTCGATAATTACGAAGCCAACTTCATAGGGGTGGAACAAAGTGGACATGGCCAAAATATAAGTCTGCAAAATCTCAGATTTACCAGAACCGGTGGTACCAGCAACCAAGCCGTGCGGTCCATGAGCCTTATCATGAAGGTCCAAAGAAACCACCCCAGACTTAGAAACGCCAAGAGGTGCCGCCATAGACTTGAACACCTGAGACTGCGCCCATCTGCTTTCTAGATCAATGTCGTCAACAGCAAGGATATTAAGCAACTCAAACATAGAAATGTTCTTTGTAAGAGTGCCTTCCAAGGATATCTCTTCTGTATAAACCGGCGCCAAAAGATTGACAATAGCTTTTGCACTTTCTGCACCAATTGTAGAATACACAAAAGTTTTGTTGTTACTTTTGTCATTGGTATCAATGAGCTCTGCGTTTTGACCGTCTGCAAGGGAGATAATATAACTGCATCCCAATGGTATATCGGCCTTGTTTTCGCCGAAGAACACAAAAGTAACACCAAGATCCTTTGCCTTTTCCACAAACTTGGAAATAGGATGACTCTTGAAACCGTATTCATCGTAGAAGAATACGATCATATTACAGTCGTGCTCTTTGTTTTGCTCACGAATGGTCAACTCTTTGTAGAGATATTCAAAAATCAGGTTTTTGCTTTCATCATCACAAACTATATTTCTGATGCCAATCGCATCGTTATATACATGGGGGAGCATTCTCAACCAGTGAATATCTTCTTTGTGTGCAGACTCTGCAACAAAGACCATTTTAACATCTGAGAAGTAATGGCGTGCGGCGATATCCACAACCATGTTTTTCAGTATTTCAAAACGCTTTTGAGCATCACCGACAATACCCATTGCATTGATTTCTTTCAAATCACATACAATAGGTGCATTGTGTACATATTTATATTCGTTACAGATCTGTTCAGGAATTAACTGCAAATCATCTTCAATTTCAAGTTTTTCCTGCTTCTTATAGTCAATTTCGCGTTTCGACTCAACCTCACCGGAACCAAAACGCACACACAAGAAATCCTCATCCTCAGGAACGCGATCAAAGAGATCCGAAGAAAAACTATTGAAGTTTTGCTGCTCGATGCTTGGAGAAACATAAATATCTTCCAACGTGGCTCTCTCTTCGTTTCGGAACCTTTCAATCTCTGTTTTCTTGTTTGCTATATATGCGTTGTACTTTTCAATACGCTCTTCGGAATTCTTCTTATATTCCTTATTGCCTTCTTTGACACTTACAATTGTAGTAAAGATTGCCATAAGACCGGAGATGGCGGAGAAGATGATCATAGCGCCACCCATAAATGCCATTACGCCAGAAGCAACTAACATACCCAAAGAAGGAAGCAGTCTCATAAAGATATTATTTTTTGGTTTCTGAGGTTTTGCTGGAGGGTCCAAAATTTCAATCTTATCGTCACATACAACTGTCTTTACACGTGTGTTACGGTTGAATTTCGGGTATGCCTTGTTAGTAGGACGATCCACATAATTCACCGAATTCAATTTCATATCCGGACGGATCTGAGTCCAGATTTTTCCATCCTTAAAATAGAAAAAGTAATCGGAAATAGACAGAAAATCCCCATTGGCAATAACATCACCTGTCTTAGATTTCCTGCCGTTATGATATACACCGTATGTAGTCTGTTTAATGTCAATAACAAAAGAACCATTCTTCTGCGTGAGTTCAACGACATCGCCTTTTACGAATTCGCCACCAAGGGAAATATTAAAGGAGTCCATCGAACCAATTGTTAGTTTAGTAACGCCGGCAACATCAATAATTCTTTCGTATTTTTTCTTTCCATCATCAAAATCGATGAGGAAGTCCAAAGAGAACAAAAGATTATCCGATTCCTGATACTTAACCTCAAGGGCATCGCCATGAACCAAGTTTTTAGTCATTAATTTGCGGATATCGCCAACTGTCAAATATAGATTATCGGAACAATGTACAGACCATTCTTTACCATTCTTCACAAACAGAAGCTCAACTTGGCCAAAGAACAGTTCCTTGCGAAGTCTTACATCACAATCTACGCCTGTACCCACCTTAATCTGTTGAGCATCAGGAGCGAGTTCTATTTCCTTATAAATGGTATTGCTTGAAAGAGTAATTTTATATCTGTTCACTTAACTCGCCTCCTACTCTGTAAAATTGATAATGCTGCCATTGCGAAGTCCAAACTCTGCCAGAGTTTTATTTCCTTTTAACAACGCAATAGGATTCTCAGCTTTAAGGAAACAATCCTTAATATTTGTTACATCAATACCTAACTGATAAGCACTGTTAAGTGCCACAACAAGTTCATTTGCAGAAATATCAAGCGGCACTTCAAGATCCGCAGTGAAACTTCTCTTTACAATATTGAAAATGATTATTGCTGTATCTCCACTCATCACAGTTCACCTCTTAAATAATCAAAAATGCAGTTCTCTGAATACTGCTCTCCTTTGCCAAATCATCTGGTTTGATTCCTTCATAATGTCTAAAATGATCAATGTAATCACTCACAGAGAATTTCAAGGAAACATTAGGAGAAATCAATGCGTTATCTTCTTCTTTATCAAAATCATTGCACACAAAAACATACTTGTCGGCATTTGCACCATTTATGTTAGATACCAGGATGTTAGTGGCTAACACAGATGCCATACTCTGTTTTGTGATAACTACAACCTTATCCGCAATATTGAGTAAAGAAGCCTTTTCTTCATCGAAGGTCACATCAGCATCAACTACGATAAAATCATATTCTCCACTCTTCTTTGCAGAGGCAATAATCTTCTCGAATACCGAATAACTTAATCCCAAAGACATCAACGCTGCCTTAAAGGGAGGTAGATAACTAAAAAGTTCCTTGCGAATTACATGCTTGATTTCAGAATAAATAGCTTCTCCTGCTGACGCCAATTTTGCATAGACATCCGCAGCTGTAATGGCAGAATGGTTTTCAAGCATATGCTGGAAAACTTGCAAGCGAGCTGCGTTGATATAAAGAACTCTTTTATAGTTCTTAGTCAGTGAAGCGCTGACGCCCATGGCGGCAGTAGTTTTTCCTGTACCACCACTGGCAGAGTAGAATAAAATCACCTGTGTCTCGTTTTTGCCGTCTTTCTGAATCTTAAGCACATCCGCACTCTTACCGGTAATCTCATTGAAGATTTCCTTGATGCTCGTATATTTGAAAATGTGATTAACATTCAAGTCAGCAGTTTGATCTTCCTCATACTGCTCGTTCATAACAAAAATATGAGAAATGTTATGACGCTGCATTGCCTGACTATAAAGGTCCTCAGAAACAATAAGGATATCCGCTCTCTGAGGAGTAGAAAAAACTGTATCAAAATAATTGGCATCTGTAATGATTTCAATATCAACTTTCTCAAAGAAATCCTCAACGAACTTCAATTGAAGCGGGATGATATAGTTAATGTCCGCATCTGCAATTATGATTCTTGGCTTTGCCATCTATTCATCCCTCCTTATCCAATACTTACCTGGAAGTCGCTGTTCGCCAATCTGATCACATCACCGTTATTAATGGGATGAGCTTGGTTAGGTTGCAGTCTAACCTTGTTCACAAACGTGCCATTAGCACTCTGAAGGTCGGTAATTGTATATTGACTTCCTCTTTTATTGATTCTGCAATGAGAACGACTAATCATCTTGTTGAAATCGATTACACCATCACAAAGCTCTGCTTTTTTACCAATAACAAACTCATCCTTGGTTACTGCAATTTCTACTCTTGTCGGTGCATTCATCGCTATAATGCGCAACAAACCGGAACTTGCCTTTCCTCCGCCAACGTCGGTCTGACCAACGTGCGATTGGCCACCGCTCACAATCTTACCGCCCTTAACACGTGCAAAGAGATCTTCCATACTAAGTGTACCGTTAGAAAGATCCGCAGAGAATTGCATTGTTTTAGGCGAAGAGAGCGTAGAAACCCCAGAGATAAGTTTTACAAGTCCGGTTCGTATTTCATTCTCAAAGCTTGAATTGTCATCGTAGATTCTTTTGCTCAACGGCAAGTATACCAGGCTAACTTTGTGTGTGGTCGGATCTACATAAATGCGCTCAAAGGCGATATCGATATTTTGGCACGACAGAAATCCATTGTGCTTAACATCGATAATGTCTGAAAGTAAATTTGCCACTATTGTCAAGAAGTTTTCCGCGTCCAAGTTAGGAATCATAGACGCAAAGGATTTAAGCCCCTTCGTGAGATAATATAATTGGACCTTTCCGTTATACATCATCTTCATGCATTTTACGAAGCAGCTATTTGCTTGACTTTGGAGCACCTTGTATTCCGTAGACAGGAAGGTGCTGTTGTCGCTCAAAACATAGGAAAAGTTTGAGCCACATTCCATCTCTTTTATGTAATTGTTTTCAATTAAAGTATTCATATACTTAACACCTTCTTGTCTTAGTCTTTTGCTATTTATCACAAGTTGGAGCACATTTCACAATGTAATCTAACTTCTAATAAATAGCTCTGGGCTTCCCGTGCAGGTATTACCCTGCACGGGAGCCACGAAAACTACTTGTTGTTAATTATTTGCTTTCCTTCTTCTTTTTCTTGGCAGCAACGATGAAGCATACAGCAGCGGCAAGCACTACTACGCCACCGATAGAACCCCAGAAGAGAGGCTTATTTGCATACCAACGAACGAAGAAATTCGTAGATACAGTTACCGTGTCATTGAAAACATACATATCGTTAGTGCTGAAGTTTTCAGATGCGGTATCGGTTACGTTGCCTGCAAGGTCAGTAACCTTAATCTGAACAGTCTGAGCATCGGAGCTCTCGTTGATAGTAAACTGTCCGGAATAGTTATAAGCGCTGTCACCGAACTCGGTAATAGTGTCGATAGTCTTTCCGTTCAGAATAACTTCAATGCTCTTAAGACCGCCGACATCAACGATTGTATACTTAACATCCAAGGTCTGAGCGTTTACGATGTCTTCTTCAAGGTTAACAATGTTTCTGATTTCAGGAGCAACAGAGTCAACAGTAAAGTTCATCGTATCAACGATTGCATTTCCCTGCTTGTCAATTGAGTTCTCAGGAACGCTGGTAGAATCGTTCTCAGGAGAATCAACAGCAGCGTACTTGGAAGTCAAGGAGATCTTGTAAACGCCGTCCTTGTCGAAGTTGGAAGCCTTGATAGTGTAAACATACTGATACCAACCACTTTCACCAATACCAACTTCAGCATTAATGTCAGCAGGATTGCTTGTAAAGTCTACATCAACAGTTTCGCCATCGCGAGTAATAAGGATCTTCAAAGAACCGGCAAGCAGTCTGTCAGCGTTGTATTCGGTAATCACGAGATCGCCGTCAACATTCTTAACGTACTGACCGCCATCCTTGATCAGAGCAACAAGCTCATCGCCATACTCATATACAGAACCGAAACGGTTAACAGTAAATGTGTACTCTTCGGTTTCTTCGTTGCCGGCCTTATCAATCATCTTAACTGTAAGTGTGTAAATACCATCATTCTCTACGATCTTCTCGAAAGTATCGTAAGAACCGGAGCCGCCCTGCGCCTGTTCGGTCACGCTCTTGATGAACTTATCGGTAACATCAACATTCTTTTCGCCCAAACGGGTGCGAACGAGCTTCACTTCATAGGTATCATAGTTTACATCAGTGAAGGAGATTGTCGGAACAACATCGTTCTTGTAAGCCTTGCCATTCTCGACACCGCCGATGGTCGGCTTCTCGATGGTCTGGTCAACTACAAAATCCTTAGCAGCAACACTGTTGCCATAGTTTGCAGGTTCGCTATCGTTACCTGCCATATCCTTAACGGTTACGTCGAAGGTATAGTCGCCATCTTTATCGAACACGATGGTTGCAGTATGTACGTCACCATTATTTGCCCAAGAAGCAGTCGGAATTGTGATATCGTTTCCGTTCAGCTTAGCGGTTTGACTAAAGGTAACACGGTTTACGTCGAAGTTGTGTTCCTTGACAACAATAGTAGCAGTACGTGCTGCTGCAAAGTACTTATCGTTCTTCGCGTCGTTGTTGTTGTAGGTTACAGACACCTCAGGAAGTGTCTTATCAACAGTAAACTCGGTTGGAGCAATGCTGTCACCGTACTGTGCACCTGCACAAGCATTGTCAGCAAGGTCAGTGTAGGCAATGTCAAAGGTATAATCGCCATCTGCGCTATAAATTACGGTTGCAGTCCACTTGGTATCATCACCAGTGCCGGTAGAAGTTGCATTCCACTTCACTTCAGGAATAACACCATCGGTATTTGTGATGGTAATCTTTACATCCTCAACCTTGAAGTTTCTCTCGGTAACTACAATAGTTGCCGTTCTGTCACCCTTGAAGAACTTTTCATTGTCAACTGTCGCAACATCTTCGTAGGAAACATCAATAGTAGGATCGGTAACGTCGATCTTGATATCGCCAACCTTAGTGGTAGAAGTATGAGGATTGCCAGCGTTATCAACAGCGGTAATCAAAACAACCACATTGTTGGAATTGAACTTAGTCTTGTCAATGGTGATGGAGCCAGTCCAAGAACTGATAAGGTTATTGCTATCCTTCACACTACCATTGGACAAATCAAAGGTTCCTTCTTCAATAGCGTTGATGTCCTCTGCCTTGATAACATAGCTGATTTCCTTGATACCGGAATAGCTACCGGTATCTACCTGACTGTCAGTACCTTTATACTTTGGCTCAACAACCTTGAAATCAACCTTTACAGTATCATCCTCGTTGTAGATACCGTTTGCATTTGCATCGGGAAGGGTGATATCAACATCGGGTGCGTAATTGTCGCCGCCGGGAGCCTTATTATCTACAACGATACCGTTGGAGGAGAGGTAGATATCGTTACCCGCATTATCCACAACATGCACATAGAGAATAAACTTCTCGTTAGGAGCAACATCGATCTTGAACTCCTTCTCCTCAATCTGATTGCTCCAAGTAATTTCAGAAGAAGTAATATCGGTTACAACACTCTCGGTTTTGTAATACTCGATATAGTCCACATCGCTCAAGCCATCAGTTGCTTTCACAGTAACAGTTACTCCATCGCTGGACCAACGGTTGAAATTAATAGAAGTAAGAACTTTGCCAATTAAGCCATCTGCATCAGATGCACTCCACTCCCACGGCTTCTCAGACTCTTCAACAAGACCTTCAACGCTCAAGGAAACATTAGGCTTAACCTTGTCGATACAGAACCACTGATCGCCAGCCACAGTTCCTTCTGCATAATTTACACCGTCGTTCTTGTTTCCGGCCTTATCCTCGCAAGAAACAGTAAAGGTGTAATTTGCGTTTGCAGTAAGCTCCATACCTTTAAGGGTATGTTCGTCACCGTCGTGCGTCCAGTTTTCGGGATTTTTTGCAAATGCAGCAAAGTCAGTGATATCGACGTCTGCACCGGAAGCATCCTTTGCGGTGATATCAACGACTACTTTTGCAACATCAAAATTGTGTTCAATGATAACAACATTAATGGTTCTATCATCTTCGAAGTATCTTTCATTTGCCGCATTGTTATTCTCGAAAGAAACATTAATAACGGGCTTAGTGTCGTCATATACAAAACCGTCAGAAGAAGCAAAAGTAACATTGCCGGCCTTATCTACGATCTTCGTATAAACAACATAGTCGTTGTCGTTATCAAAGGTAACTTCCGTGCCTGTAGTCCATGCACTGTCTTCCAAAGCCTTAACAGTATCGATAGACATTCCTACATTGCTTACATAGTAGGATACAGACTCAATTCCGCTATTGCCAGCTGCATTTGTATCAGAGGCATCCTGAGCTGTAATAGTTACAGTCTGAGTAGTATTGAAGAATCTGTCATATGCACCAAAGGAAATAACATCCAGGAATGTATCCCAAACGTTGTCTTCGTTGAGTTTCACGGAAACTGTCGGCGCAGTTTTATCAATCTTGATGTCGCCGACAACGATCGGTTCTGTGTATTCACCTTTTCTATTTCTAAGATAAACAGTGTAATTTGTTTGACTCTCAGTTATTGTAATGTAAGGAGCAAACTTTCCGTCATCGCTGAAAGCAGTCCATATTGTATGCTCATCTGCAGGGATAATCTTAATGTCATAGTTATACCAGCCATTCTGATTCGCAGTAGCAATAGAACCATCGCTTGCTTTCACAATGGTATAAGCAGGATCAGGTGTAGGAGCACTCGAAATCACGAAACCGCAGGTAGCATTTACAATGTGATAATTTGCTGCTTTCTCACCCTTCAAAGATGCTGTAGCGGTGTGTGGCTGATGGGGAGCGCTAGCTGCACCAGACACTACAAGCTCTACGCTCGATTTATCAGCAGCGAAAATTTCGCCGTCATTGATTTGCACCGCAGGATGCTGCTTGTCCTTGTTGTGCACCAAAGGGGTCGTCGTATCCCATGTAAGGGTTACTCCCTTAGAGGTAATTTTAAATCTCGTGCTAACATTAGACTTAATCACATAGTTCGAAGAATCATCACCACTCAAAGCAACAGAAGCGGGATACTCTGTACCAACATCAGTCTTCGCACCGGAAACTACAACGCCAACATCATCGGTTCCAACAATACCTGCGGTAATCGTTGCAGTAGGTTTCTGCTCCTGAGCATTATAAATGAATTCGGTGTTGCCCCACTCAATTGTGATCTCTTTCTTCTCAATCTTGAAATCACAAGTCTTCACGGCTTCGGCCCATACTGCGTTAGCATCGCAAACAACTCTTACAGTATATTCGCCAGCCTTTGCGGGAACAGTAGTAGACCAATTGGAATCGCCCTTTGTGGCATATTCTACCTTAATCTTAGCGGAATCGTATTCGCCCTCAACAATAGCATAAACAGGAGCCTTGGCCTCCTCACCATAGGTCCAACCCTCAATAGAAAGGGTGACATCACCATTCTTCTTATCCAGGGTGGAAATAGGCATACCTGCACTGATAGCCGCAGCATAGTTTTCGGTCTCGTTTACACGAGCATAGAAATAATAAGTCTTGCTACCCTCAAGGCCATTAAAGGTAGTATCGGACTGCCAATTGGTAACTTCATCGCCTTCGTTTGCAACATAACCATACTCCACAGCGCCGTCACCTACGGTAGGAGTGATAGCTTGAAGAGTAATAGACGTATGAGTTGCTTCACCGGATTTTTCGGGAGCAGCAATAACGCTGGATGCCTTGCCAACTGTAATCTTAATAACAACATCGTTCACAATATTGTAGTTATCAGTATCTACAGGAGTATAGGTAGCTTCAAAGCTCTGCTCACCAACAGCACCAACCTTTGCTGTTTCATCTTCCCACGAAAAACCGTCGGGAAGATCCACATCTGCCAATGTCTGATCATACTTTGCAGTCAAACCGGTAGGAACGGTAAAAGTAGGTGTTCCCTTAACAATAGTGAATTCAACAGAGGCAGTAGTTTCCTCAACAGTAATGCTTGCAGTATATGTGCCAACATTCTTAGGCTCGGCATTGTATGTAATCTCAGGCGCATCATTGCCAGTGGCAGTCTTCCACTCATTAGTCCCGCTGATTGTTGCAGCCTTTACGTTGCCATCATATTTCAACTCAGTCGGAGCAGCAATGGTGATGGATACCTTTTTGCTGTCCAAATCACAAGTTCCCGAACTTCCGCAAGTTGCAACAAGTGACTTACCTTCATTTTCAAGACTGTACCCAAAATCGCCGTGTACGTGAGGAGGATTGCAAAGCAGGCAATCATCTCCGCCTTCACCTTCGTTGTGAATCACGTATGCTTCGATAAGTGCATTTCGAACACACTCTTCATTATCACAAACAAGGTGATGTTGTCCTTCAACCTCAGGATTTACAACCCACTGCAATTTGCCGCCGCAGGCCTCCTGACAATCGCTGCCAGCTTCATAAGACAATGCAAAAGCTGTTAATGTTGACATCGGAATCATCGCGATCAACATGATTACAGCAAGAGCTACTGCCAATACTCTGTCAAGCAGGCTTGTTTTACTTCTAACCATAACTAATCTCTCCTAACTTTTGTTTTATGTTTTATGTAAATGTAATTGATTCCATTCAGCATACAATGCATTCCGAACGAAAACGCAAACATTGAAACGAAAAGAAACTGAACTATCGTATTCCATGTTAGGAACCGAGCAACTATAAATGCTAATAACGAAGCAAACATTATCGCATCCATAATCAGTGCCTTTTTGTTTTGGAAAAAATGTATCAGTCCGAGTTTTCTCAGCCCTTCATATTTGATATTAAAAGCTGAACTCCGGCGTCTTGAGTTATTAATTCGGATAGCCATTCCGACAGTTGAGATTAATGCTATCCAAAACAAAGCGCCAACCATATACATTGGTATTTTTGTGCTATCCTTAAAACCGTTGACAATGGGCATTAGAAAAATCGAAAGTGACAATGTTGCCAACGCCACAGTATAATTCCTCAACATCCGTTGTCTTCGGTAATAAGATCTGCGCGACCAGTCCATCAAATCACCTCATCTGTATGGACCAGCATAACCTCTTCGATCATTTCAAGCTTCTTTCCGCCAGAGCGAACCGGATGTTTATTAACCGGTGTGTCGAGAGGTGCCGTGGCATTCTCATCGACAAGCAAGCCTGTTGTTTCTCCTTCGAGGATTCCGGTTGCTTCATCAAGCACACCGGTCGCCTCGGATTCGAGGCCGTCCGCTAAATTTTCTGCTAACAAGCCGGTTTCCGGTTTGCCGTCATCAGTAACTGTCTTTTGCTTTAACTTACCCGAATCGGGCATCGTACCGGTCAGCTTGCCACGCTCGGCGTTTGTCTTACTTTCTTTGTAGGACTTAGCGCCGGTTTTTTCGTTTGCGGCACGCATCTTAGCAATTGACTTTCTTGCAGTTCTACCGGAGAGATCGCCGATAACTGTCGGAATCTTGAAGAAGAACCAGAAGAATATTGCAAGTACCAAGCACACGCCTGCAACTGCAAAAGAGATAATAGATAAAGTCTGTAATGTTTGTGCCATATCTTAATTACCTCCTTGCTGACGTTTTTCAACTTCGTTGTATTTCGCATTGATGTTTGCGACAAACGAATCATAACTGGATTTGATTTCATCCTTCAAATCATTTACATAGGAAAGCGTGGATGTAATTCCGTTAGCGTTCTGATTGAGTTCTGCCATCAAATCAAGTGCTTGCTGTCTTTCAAAGCCTACACCGGCCATATACTCTGCTTGGTCGTTGATAAGAAGCATTGTTACGTAGTAAAGCGAGATCTTATCGTAATTCGCCTCACTATCTGTTGCCTTACCGACAGTAGCCATTGCAGTTTCGATTTCCGCGAACAAATCGGTGTAGTCCTGCAGGGAGTGCTCGGATGTGGTACTTTGATTTGTCATAAATTTACAGATTGAATAATAACAAGTAGCGATCTCCTTCTTATCAAAGTTTGCATCCGACTGTGATGCAGCCTTGAAGAAGTTCTGAGCACTAACTGCGCGACTCTTAAACGAGCCGTCGTAATCGGAGAAGTACAGCTTGCCCATATCGTAATACATATCCGCAATTTCTGAGTCTGACAAATTCAAAGAATCAGCGTTTGCTTCAATTGTATTTCCGACCTTGGTTATTTGCTCATTGGAGGCATCATGGTTCTTATAATACTCAATCAACATGTTATACGCTTCAACACGTTCCGGATAAATATCTACAGCAGCAAAGTAACTTACCGGGTCAGATCCGGATATGTTTGTGTCGTAGTCTTGGTTATTCACCTGAGTTGCAGTTAGGTTCAGAACCAATCCTGCAATTGCCAAGACAACCGACAGGCCCAGGGAAAGGATGAAGGAAAGCAACTTCCTTCGTTGCATTTTCTTGAAACCCTTTGTAATCAACTCAGGATGTTCAAGATCATAGAGCAGGTCGGAACAACTTTGATATCTGTTTTCCGCTGCCGGTTCAACACATCGGTCAATGATAATCTCAATGCCTTCGGATAATTCCGGGTTCCACTGCCTTACAGGAGCATACGGTTCACCGTTTCGAGGGTCCACACCGGTAAGCAGATGGTGCATCGTCATACCCAGTGCAAAGATATCGGAACGCGGATCTGTCTGACCGCTGTACTGCTCCGGAGGAGCATATCCCTTCGTACCAAGAACTGTTGTATCAGCAAGGTTCTGTTCTTTATACTCTCTTGCGATACCAAAGTCGATAATTTTGATATTTCCTTCCGGCTTCAACATTACGTTTGCCGGTTTCATATCTCTATATATAATGGAAGGTTTCTGTGAATGCAGATAGGATAGGGCATCACATAGTTGCTTCGCCCAGTTTACAACCATTTCTTCCGGTTGCGCACCATACTCATTCAAAATCTTATCCAGAGATTCACCTTCGATGTAGTCCATAACAACGTAAATTGTAATGCCGTTGTCTATGATATCTACGATTCGAGGAAGTGAAGGGTGGTCAAGCTTTTTCATCATATTCGCTTCGGCAAGCAAACTGTTCACGACGATTTCATCGTTTTTACCGCTACCTTTTTTGCGAATCTCCTTAACCGCCCACTGTTTATTTAAGTGCTTATCCATCGCGAGGTAAACAATGGACATACCGCCTCGGCCAATCTCTTTCAGTATTTCATATTTACCGTCAATGACGGTTCCGATTTCTGTCATATGTCCTCACCTCACTCTGCCTTAATCAGAAGCACCGAGATGTTGTCTTTTTCTTCTCGGCTCTTATTCTGTTCAATGAGATACTTTGCGTTATTGTGCATTGCATCTTTATTCATTAAATTGATCGGATTGAGGGATTCGTAGATCTCTGTCTCAGTAATTTCGTGTCTAAATCCATCTGAGCAAAGCATATATGCACCTTTCTCGGTTTTCCCACAAATAATCTGAGGCTCCACAACCTTTGATGCACCAATGCACTGCAAAAGCAAATTGCGACGTTTGTCGGTTTTGGCCTGTTCCGGTGTCATCGTTCCTCGACTAATCTCCCTTGCCACAAAGGTTTGATCCGTCGTGAGCTGAGTAAGAGCAGAGCCAATATGGTACACTCGACTATCACCGACATGGCCAATTACATATTGGTCATCTATGAACAGGATACCTGAGAAGGTAGTGCCCACACCTTCAATACCATTTTCTTTACTATATTCAAGTATTTGTGCATTCAATTCTTTAAGCAAAAGAGACCATTTAGCACCAATAACTTGCATATCAACATTTTCAAGTTCGTAAGGCAGTTCTTCATCAAACCACCTTGCAAATGCCCGAATAACGGTGGCACTTGCAAGTTCGCCTTTTGATAAGCCGCCCATGCCGTCACACACAATCGCAAGCAGCACTTCTTTTCCGTCTGCTTTTGCGTGTTTAATCAAGACACTATCTTGGTTTGTATCCTTAGAGATACCAATATCGGTATCTGCTGTAGCTATAAACCGCATCTTCTTACCACTCCTTTACCATTCTTATCTCACACGTTGAAGATGAATTCTTCGTTGCCTAATTTCAGTCTGTCGCCATCATGAATCTCAACTTCCATGTGAATTGGAAGTTCCTGATTGTTAATGTAAGTGCGATTCTTAGAATTCAAATCTTTTACGAAGTAGCTATTGCCTCGTGTAATAATATCTGCATGACTTCTGCTTACCGCAATGTTATTAGTAACAAAGTAATCAACGTAGCTTCTTTCTTTACCTAGACGGAACACTGGTTTGTTAATGCTGATCGTTTCCTCAGTAAGAATTCGGAACAAGGTTGGGAATCTAACATTTGCGTTGTTCTCAACTAAAAGCCCCGTTGCTTCATCCTCATCGGAAGAACTTGTTAGGAGTCCTGTTGCTTCATCGTCTTCGCTGTTATTAAGAAGCCCTGTTGCCTCGTCATTGTTCCCGAGCAATCCAGTAGCATCATCATCTCCACTTTCAACAAGTAATCCAGTTGGGTCGTCATCTTCAACTAATAAACCAGTAGGATCATCGTCTTCTTCTGATAGGAGACCCGTAGGCTCATCGCCGTCACTTGCTCCTTCTTTTTTCTTGTCATAATGATCATAGTAATGCTGCTGCTTGTTCGTCATAAATCCACTTTGCCCAGCATTCTGTTTTTTAATCGTATTGACAACGCTTCGATCTTCCTTGGCCACGAACGCCTCTACCTTATTAATATCAAAAGGTTTCATTGCCTTAAAGAAGTAAATAAAACGAGAAACAAAGTCATTATCTTTTTCATCGGCAGGCTTAACCGAATAGGCAAAAGTTTCAATGAACTCAATCAAATTCAAGTTTTGAATGCCAGATACTGTAGGCATATATACAAACTGAACTTCTTTTGTTACTTCATTTATGTATACGTACTGCAGATTCATTACCAGGTTATTAATCCCCATATTATTGGCCTGCAATTTTTGTACAGCAACCACGATCTGCTCAAGAATGAATAAGAAATCTCTTTTTGCTAATGGCCTCTTCAACCGTTCGTACAAGCTCACGCCAACTGGCCCTGTATACTCAATCAAATTCTTCTTGATTAGTTTTGGTTTTAGAAAGCCTCGCAAAAAGACTCTGGCGAATCTATCAAGCTCTTTTTCATCGATACACTCACTTCCAGATGCTTTGACTTTGACTAAAAGTTGGCAATCTTTTGCTTTTGCCTTAACCTTCATCTGCAATTTACCTCCTTTAGCCCTTTTGTCCAGATGAAGAAACAAAACGTTTAATTGCTGCTTTTGCAATTTTGATTTGCGGATAGATTAAGGAATCTTCTGCAAAAATCATATAGTCAGCAACTGCAGTCACAATCATATAAACATATGGTTCTACATCTTCTTTTTTGCAATTTAACTTTTTCGCTACCTGCTCTGTATAATGATCATATCTTTCGGCTAACCTATCAAGAGCAGGCCTCATTTTATCCTTGTATTGACTACTTGCGCACACAGTAACGAGAAAACGCATTGTTGGAGCCATTTCGTCAGCTTTGTCTTGCAGATTTTTCATCATAATATCAGGGTCGCCAATCTCACGCATAGCAGACGGAATTAAGGCATTTTCCAGTCTTATTGCTGCCTCCTCTGCACAAGCAATAACCGCCTCGTCTTTGCTTTCAAAGTAGTAGTACAATGCTGCATTTTGCATTTTTAATGCACTACTTAAATCTCTCGTGGATGTTGCGGTCAATCCTTTTTCGATGAAGAGATCCAGGCAAATATTGATAACCTCTTTTTTGCGATCAATTTCTATACCCATTCTTATCACCTTACTGACTTAAAAATGTTTAACCTCTTTCTGTGTTATCAAGCGCTCGCTTGATGAGTAATCAAAAAATATATACTGTGCGATGATTCTATTGCGTAGAACTGAAAGTTCTTACCCGCGCATATAACACACGCCAGTATACATATTTCGATTTATTATACTACTTTCCGACATAAAAGTCAACGAGTTAAAGCATAAATATTTAATTATATACAGCTTGTATGTTGGTAATTTTGTCTGAATTGAGTGTTTTTCTAAACTTTTTGTACTGATTAGGGTCTGTTTAAGGGGTCAAAAGTTCGTACTTATTAGAATTGATTATACTCATAATGGCGCAGTAAACGTATTTTATAATTTTTTTGATGGTATAGAGATCGAAACAAATACAGAAAGGAGCATAAAATTTATGTCAAAACGAGGAGACAATATTCGTAAAAGAAGAGATGGTAGATGGGAGGGGCGATTCAAGAAAGGTCGTGCTACTGATGGTAAGATTGTGTATGGATCTGTCTATGGAAAAACATTTCGTGAGGTAAAAGAAAAAATGTCCGAAATGAGTAAGCAACCCCAGAAAGAAAACCTGCCAAAAGGTCGTGAGAAAACCTTTGGAGAGATACTAAACCTTTGGATGGCAAACAATAGAATACGACTCAAGGGAGGTACTATAAACAAGTATCAAAATTTGATTGATACCCATATCATGCCTGGACTTGGCTTAGTTAAGATTACCGAACTTGATGCAACCAGAATCAACTGTTTCCTTGACCAAAAGTTCACCAATGGCAAATTGGATGGAACAGGCGGCCTTTCTCCCTCATATGTGCGAAGCATAATGCTTGTGATTAACGCTGCAATGAAGTTTGCTGTTACAGAGCAGTATTGCTTGCCGTTAAAGACGCCTGTTTGCAAACCATCTATTCCAAAGGAAGAGTTAACAATTCTGAGTTTGGGAGAACAACAAAGGCTTGAGAAGGAATTATTGTCGGAATTCAATTTGACCTGTGCGGGAATTCTCATTTCTCTCCACACTGGGCTGAGGATCGGAGAAATCTGCGCACTGTCGTGGGACGATATTGATCTCAAAACTATGGTTATTCATGTTCGGCACACCATTGCTCGTGTAAAAAACGAAAGTGGTTCATCCTCTGGTTCCACCTGTCTGATATTGGACAAGCCAAAGACAAAAGCATCTACCCGAGATGTACCGATTTCTACTCTTCTGCTTCCTGTTCTTCTTAAGCTTCGCACAATATCTTCTCACGGCTTTGTGCTAACCGGTAACAGCAGCTTTTTGAAACCACGAACATTTGAGTACAGATATCACAAGGAACTCGAAAGATGTAACATCGATCCGGTTAATTTTCACACACTTCGACACACCTTTGCGACACGCTGCGTCGAGGTGGGTGTGGATGTAAAATCGCTCAGTGAAATGCTTGGTCATGCGAACGTAAGCATCACACTAAATACCTATGTCCATTCGTCATTGGAAATGAAGAGAAATCAACTCGAAAAACTGACCACTTTATCAGCATAAATCTTCCACCTCAATCGTGGTCAAATAAATGGTCAGCATGATACAGGAACGCCTTTATTTTCAAGCATTTGCAGCGCTTCCTGTGCAGAACTTTCAGTTCTACGCAAATCCAGGGTGTATTCCCCCATAATTCGATCTCCTTTTTAAAAAATTAGCGAATGAAGCTTAGAGCCTCATTCGCTTTTCTTATTATACATCAAACTCTCTAAGACATCGTTTGATTGGCTTGGCATTGGCAATTTGAATGGTTCGGATAATAGTTAAAAAGATTAGTATTCCCAAGTATAAAATATAATATTCATCCGCATATTCCATTACTCTCGTAATGTCCTCGGTTGCAATTGGTAATCCGATTTTATAGAGAATAATCCCAGCTAACGAAACTGCAAATGATAAGAGGCAAATTCCGCTTATCACAAGCCATAAATACCATATCCAAAAATGCTTCCTCGGAGGTACAAGACTAAACAAATACGGAAGCAGTAACCCTCCAAAACCGACAATGATGATTGCGAGTTCATTTGTAATATCCATCTCACACATAACTGATGGCACAGGTAAGAGTTGAAAACTTCGTATGTCAGACCCAAAGATGGAAGCTGCAATTACGTGCCCAAGTTCATGGAGAAATGGGTATAAAAATATCGCTGCCAGTAATCCAACAGCGAGTAGACCAAAGCATTTTAATGCATCTTTCATATTCATCACCTTATTTATTTTTACCCATTATTCGCAGTCATATTCCCCGCGTAGATACCTTTGGAATTCTTCCCGACGTTCGTCTGTCAGAGTGTCGATAAACTCCTGGATAATCGGATCGTGGAGACGTTCCTCCGCAGCTCTCCTCGCTTTGACTGCTGACTGAAAGGTTGGGTGGGTGCCAAGGTTGTAGTGCTTACCCTGGAAGTTAATGAATGCGTGCCATCGGTCGCGCTTCTTATCGTGCCACACCCCGGTGTGCCCCGAGGTATTGTTACTCCGGAGTCTCTTCGAAACTACGATGTTGCTGATGGAGGTTCCGGCGACCAAATCCTTTCGGTATTTGACGGTATCAGACCGAGTCTGTTTGTACAGGCATCCGCAGCTGAGGACCTTCCCGGTTTTCAGTGTATTGATGGTCTTATACGTGGTATTACCGCACTCACATGAGAGCTCCCAAATCACGCTGCCATTGCTGTCCCGTTCCTCAGTGGGTCTGATGGCAGTGAGTCTTCCGAACACTTGCCCGGTGATATCTCCTTTGCGCAGGTTGGTTATATGCTCGTTGGCCAAGCATCCACAGCTACGCGTGCGGCTGTGTTTTACCTGGGTAGCGGGGAGTTCCTTCTCAGTTCCACAATCACAGCGGAACAACCATACGGCCCGACGCTTTCCGGTACCTTCAATATCCTCATACCGAACCAGTCTGACAGCGGTTAGGCGCCCCCAACGTTGACCGGTGATATCCAGTCGCTCTTCACGTTCTTTGTTCAGGCAACCGCAGCTTCTCGTGTGTCCATTGCGCAGATATGCTGCAGGTACTTCTTTCTCACCACCACACTCACATTCGCACCGCCAAATGTTTCCTTTCCCGGTGACGGTACGTACAATCTCTTTGGCAGTAAGGCGCCCGAACTTCTGATTTGTCAAATCCATTTTCATATCGGACTTGTG
>JAZUCE010000113.1:0-1038 GCA_045638905.1 Faecalimonas sp. | reverse complement strand
GGCATCAGCCGAATAACAGATGCGGTGATCGTGGGGATACCATGGCATCTTGCAATGCTGACTCTTTTGGCACCATCGATGATGTAAAATGTACCCAGATACTCATAACACGTAATTGGGCAGCATCCGCCTTTATTGCCGAGATAATGCCAGTAAATTTTGCACCATTTCGTTGCAAAGTCGCTGTCCGGTGAAGGAAGCGGCAAAAAATCGTGGGTATACCGTTCTTTATCTGCATCCGTTGCAAGACCGCATATACGATCTGTGGGGATGCCCATGGTACCTATCGTTACTTTCTCAGAAATCATATCATCCGACACAATATCGGCCAATACAGGAAGATATGGATCCATCCCCTGTTTTGTCATCTTTCTTGCATTCTTTTTGCCGGCATTATACGCCTTACGGTACACTGCCCAGGACTCTGCTTGAATACGCATGATATTTCCCCCTTTACCTAGCATTGCTTTTTTTGCTTACAACATAACCAATTGCATTTTGAGAATACCTGTCATTATAAATCGCATGCACAAAAAAGAACATAGACAAAGTGATACAATATATGCACTTTTTTATTTTTTAACAATAAACTCTCACAAAGGTAAAGATGATATACTGCTTGTCATTTTCATATGCCATCAGAATTCAATTTTTATCTGAGCGTAATTAAATTAAGTATTATGTTGTGGAATTAAGTAACCTCCATATTTTCTTAGAACCTGTCCAGTAGCTTTCATATTATCTTAAATAATCAGTTTTGAAACCATACGGATCATACAATGGTCCTGTTGCGCATGCACATTATGCGTTTTTAAGTAATGAGTCAGTGCATATTTAAGCAATCTCAATATGCACTTAGTTGGTTTTCTAATAGAAGGATTGTCCCGGACCCTCGCTGGTCCGGGACATATTCAAATGGTATTCGGAATGGCAAAAACAATGTAAATGGTTGAAAGAGGTAAATGAGGAGAAAGATAGGTGTCCGAATACCTTATGAATCAGATTAAGCAGTATAAAGGGTTCCCATATTGGAATCGG
>JAZUCE010000112.1:0-11272 GCA_045638905.1 Faecalimonas sp. | reverse complement strand
GGTCGCCATTCTATAATCATCCGGAAATCATGAAGGAGGAAGAGAAAAGTGAAGTGAAATAAAGAAAGGTTATACGCCTTTCTATAACAAGTGGTTCGGTCGCTGTAGCGAATGAACGGAATAAGGTATAAGAGGAAGATTGGGGCATAGCTTATTATTATAAAAGGTAACGGCGTAGCCCCGAAAATGACACCCTCCAGAAAATAGGATGAAAGGTGTCATTCGTTAATCATTTGTAAATCATTCAGCAGTCATTCCTCAATCACTGATGATTACTTCGTCACGGTAAACGGACAGTTCCTTGCCATTGGTCAGGCGTATTAGGATTTCAGTCCCGTATTCGTCGATTACAGTTCCTTCGGTGTAACCTCTGTAAGGTACAATCAAGGTGCAGAAAGCACCGATAATGCCGTTTTCTTCACATAGTCCAAACATAATAGTGTAAGTTTAAAGGTTAATTATTTGATTTCCCATTCGCTATTCTTGAAAACACGCAAACAGGCATATTCATCTTCCAGACAATATGAGAGGACACGCATATAGAGTTTGTCCTTATCTTCAATCGTAGCCATTAGTCGGTTCATCTTTACTTCGGGATAATCCCAACATGATTCAAACTCCGCTTCAAGGCTGTCAATATAAGTTTGCTGATATACCTCAAAGTGTTTTTCCAAAAAATCTTCGACCTTTTTCAAGTCGCTTTCATGTTCTGTCCTGCAATACAGGATGTTGGTACACATATTTGCCATAGTCTAAATGTTTTTATTTCCCTACAGTTCTGATGACTGCTTGGGGATGTTACGTATTTTGGTGCCATAAAAAGGTGTTACGTACCATCCGGCAAAGTTTTCATAGTAAATACTACCTGAAGGGTGGAGATTTTCCATGAAACACGGAGTGCTTGACCTTGAAGGGATGCGGACGCAATATCTACCTTTGCAGCCAAATACGGACATCGGCACAAGCAAACATCGAGAATATTGAAAGGAAAAGGAGGTAAAACAGGAACTGACCTGCAGATATAAGGGGAAAATTGGTTACCTTTGTTGTCCAAAAACAAGAAGATCATACTATGACAATATACAGTGAGGCTGATTTAAGGCAGGCGATTATACAAAAGGAAAGTTCGATAATTGTAGAAGACAAGACTATCGGGGACGCTTTTCTGGTGGCAGGACGGATTCAGGGAGGACTGTTGCCTAAAGTGGTTTTGAAGAGGATTCAGGAAGGTGGCACATGCCAAGTATCTGTGGGTGAAGGTGTCGTTATACCTGTTACAAAAGGTCTGGCATCAACTATTACTGAACTGTTGGTGATGCTGGAGGATGAAGAGATAGAAATCGATGTAGAAGAGGTAGCCGGAAGGAAAATCAATCTCTATTACAACAACTGACAAAAGAATATGGAAAATGATAGCGACAATAAGGGAAAGCCTTACTGCCGCTATCTTTTCGTTTAGATGCGTCCCTCATCTGCATAACTGTAGAAATGACCGTCGGTGACAATCACATGGTCAATCAGACGGATATTGAGAATATTGCAGGCATCAGCCAAACTTTTTGTCAGCCTGTCGTCCTCTCTGCTTGGTCGGATTGCTCCACTTGGATGATTATGTACAAGGGCAATGGATACGGCATTGCATAGTAGGGCTTCTTTTAGGATAACCCGAACATCAACGGCAGTGGAGGACAATCCTCCTTTGGATATACGTTGTGTCTTGATTACCCGTGAAGCCATATTCATGAATATCGCCCATGACTCTTCTACTTCAAGGTTTGCCATGACGGGGTGCATGAGTGTGTAAATGTCCAATGAGCAGAGGATACGGTTTGCTTTGTCCTTTTTGGCTTTCATGCGTGTGTAAAGTTCAATAACAGCCAAAGCTGTTTCTTTGCGTCCAGGTGTAAGTTGCTGTACAAAGTCTTCAAAGGTACTCTCATTATTGAAGTTTACATCTTTGCGATTAGAAATCTTATAGACCAATTCGCTTTCGTTGAGTGTTCTCAAATCGGTATCATAAACCATTGCTGCCATAATCTGAAAATTTAAGTTCTTTACTTTTCCCTATCGTCAAAATGACTGCGAGGGAGACTGACGTATTTTGCTGCCTCGAAAGCGGTTTCAGAGAAGCAGAAAAGGTTTTCTGCGTAAATACTACCTACCTATCAGGTGGAGATTTACGCTGAAACGGAGCTTGACCTTGCACGGCCAAAAAGGAAACCGATAATTTTGCAGCCTAATACGGATGGTTTCTGAGCTATTTTCATACGGAAAAAGGATGTATAGCGTGAAAGAGGAAGCTGTCTTTATTAGAAGAGGTGGATTCTTAGTAATTTTGCAACCTGAAAAGAAAAGCAGGAATGAAAAAGATAACAAACATCATACTTGATTTTGACGGTACGCTGGGTGATACAGCAACTGTCATTATCCAGACGATGCAGGCTACCATCAAAGAAAGAACTTGCCGGCTCGTTCTGATGAAGAATGTGCCGCCATTATCGGTCTGAGACTGATTGAGATTCCGGCAGTTCTGTTTTCTGAATGTGGAAACATCGGGAAACTGTATGCGGAAACATACCGAAGACTTTTTTATACATTTAACACAGATGGAGCCGTCACCCTTTATCCTCATGTCTCAGAGACATTGGAGCAACTGAAGAATCGTGGCATAACGCTGACCATAGCTAGTAGCCGCAGCCATGCTTCTCTTACTCAGTATGTGGAATCGCTTGGATTGTCTTCGCTAATCAGTTATATTCTTGGTGCAGATGATGTAAAAGAAGGTAAACCAAATCCTGAACCAGCGAACAAAATACTTGGCATTTTCCGTTTCAAGGCAGAAGAGACTCTTGTTGTTGGTGATACTGCATTTGACATACAGATGGGAAAGAATGCCGGTACCATGACTTGTGGGGTGACATACGGCAACGGTAGCAGAGAAAGTCTTGCTGATGCGGATTGGGTAATAGATGATTTCAGTGAGTTGTTGGAACTGACGGAGTGAGTGTTAATTTTGATGATTAAAAAATGAAAAGTGAGACAATATATTTGGCTAACCCATCACCTTATTGAACTTGTCGTTTGTCCATTTACAAACGTCTTGATACTTTTCTAAAATGAGATACCTATTTGACAAATAAATTTTAAAAAGTATTTTATTTGTAAATATATTAAAAATGCTGTTCAAAGTGACTATATGGTATAGAAAATCAAGTAATGAAGTTATAAAAAAGAATAGTCTTAATTTATAGTGGATATATATAAAAAATATGTACCTTTAGAGCAAAATCCAACGACCATGAAAAAAAATAAAGAACAACGTAATATTTACGAAGCATATTACTCTTCTAAAATTAAACGGATAACGATACCTATTCCCGGTTTCAAGAAATTTAATAGGACGGTTACGGAAGAGGGAGATAGTGAATATATAGAACGGGAACCTATCATGTCCCAACTGCTGGATTGGCTGAAGGAAGAACACAATTTCACCGGAGCCTGCCTGGTAACAGGATATAGAGGTATGGGGAAATCCAGTTTTGTAGGGAAAGTACTTTCCAAGATGACAAGCGAGAAACTACAATGGAAACATGCTCCTTTCTTGTTGAAATTTTTATGGTTGGTTGTCTCCATCATCTATTATACCTATTACTTTAACATTGAATCGATTAACCAAACACCTGGATATATATGGTTCTTTCTAATCAGCACATTAACAGTTATTGCATACTATCTCTTTCTCTATCTGAAAAATAACCTTAAAAAACAAAAATTCATTTATCATGCTATAAAAATCAATGTAGGAAGGGAAGTATACAACGAAAAGGACATCCTATTTTTGTTAACCAAAAACGTATATCAACAATTTCTAGACTATTATAAAAATGCATCGTCGCATTTACTTTCTTCCTTCACCGCTCTTTTTATCAAATGGTCTATTCTCTGTTTGGCCATTTGGCAATGGAAATCCATTGATCATTTATTGGAATGCATCACCAATAAAAACCTAATAAGCCAATGGGTAGACTGTTTTCAAGAACATAGTACACTACTCGGCTATTCTATCTATTTTTTCGGTGGATATGCTCTCTTATCCATCATTGAAAAATTTATCCTGATTGCATTAAGCCGACATACTTCCTTCCGAATAACTTCACTTTATGTAATCAAAAAGAAACTGGAAAATCTGAATGAACGCATTGATGCAAGTATTAATCAGGAAATATCTGCCAACAAATGGGGACTGGGATTCAGCAAACGGAAACAATATGCCATGGCCTCCGTTCGAGAAATAGAACTGGAATTAATTCAGGTGTTCGACCAAATCGATAAAATTGGAGGCATTACTCTTCTGTACCCCAAAGTTCGTTTCGTCTTTGTGCTAGATGAATTGGATAAGGCTGAAATCAATCAGAAAGAGCATAAAAAAGAAGGGACACAAGAAGTTATTCCGGCCTATAACCCAAGCAACCGCGGATTCAATGGAGAATCGGCACGTGTGCGTAAAGAAAACCTGTTACATACGCTAGCGGGCATGAAGTATTTCCTTTCGACAGTCAAGGCCAAGTTCATCTTCGTGGCAGGACAAGAATTATACGACGCTTATTTGGCGGATTTATCGGATAGGGAATTCTCCATTTCCAGTGTCTTTAATCAAGTGATTTCCGTCAAAAGTTTTTTGAAAGCCGGTTCGGGAGATGACGATATCTATACCATGTCGGAACGTTTTGTCTGCAAAAAACTGATGACCTTAGCCGAACGGAGTAGCAATGGAAAGTTGGATGAGAAAAAAGAATCATTGGCTCAATATTATCGGATACAAAAACAAAAACTTTCTCTGACAAAAAAAGATACTGAAGAAAAATACGCTTCGGAAGAAGAATTGGATTTGGAACGGAAGATTCATTTCTTATACCATTTCGTTTTTTATCTAATGCACATCAGTAATGGTTCTCCCAAAAAAATGGCACTGAACTTCGATACATTTGTCCGTTCGGCCGACTTCTGTATCCAAAAAGGATATTTGAAGAAGGGAAAAAAAGAAGCTGAATATTATTTGACTTTCGGAGACAGTTCCATCAGCAAAATCAACTTTGTGCATTATTTGGCTTACCCGGTAGTACAATCGCTCCTGAACAAATCCCAAATATATACCGACAAGCAAATGATCTCGACTTCGTTCATGATCAACCATATCTATAAATATCACAATATCGGTTTCTCCTGGCGTAATCTGGAACATATTCCGGAATTATTGGATATCAACAAGACACCGGAACTGCGTGATTTCATTGGATCGATTGTAACATTCTTATGTCAGGTACATTTGGAATGGGTATCGAGCGGACTCTATCTGTTCAAATTCCCGATGAGAATAGCCGAAGAAATTTCTTTTGCTTCCAACAAATCGGAAGAACTTTCAGCTCTTTTCAACTTCTCCCGAGATGAATCTCTACCTACAAAAGAACATTACATCTCGCTTTTGAAATATTACTCAGACAATACCAATACTGGATGCCAAGGGCGGAATCCTTCCTTAGCTAGTATTCATCATATTTTAGGAGACATTTATTTGGCCGACGAAGATTATACACAAGCTATTTTTGAATATCAAACAGCCTTGCAGTTATTGAAGGAACAAATAATAAATACCGGTTATGATAAAGATGGTCATTGGGTATCTCGAATGATTTTCTTCATGCGAAACATGCTGAAATTGGGACTCGCTTTTGAAAAACGAAAAACCTTCAATTCGGCATACGCTACTTATGGAGAATTGGTACACAAATTGGTAGACTTCCGTTTCTTGAATGAAGAAGAATTAGGTCTTGTCTATGAAAAAGAAGAGACAGGAGGAAAAATGAATGATGAGGAGGTAGCTTATTTACATAAGCCTTACCCTTTCTCATATGAAGATAAGAGACATAAAATTTGGGAAGAAAAACCATGGGATGGGAAATATAAAAAAAGTGTGTTTATCAGCAACCGACTACGTTCTGATTTTAGTAGCATTGTCAGTCCTCAACTCAAAGCAATATTATCCCGCCTTTCTTCATTCGAAGATGTCCGTTTTGTTTATTTAGGGACATTGTCCCGATTGGCAGTTCTTGAGAAAATGCAAATGGGAGGTATTACCCGGACCGATTTACAAATAGCTATTGATGAGTTCAAATATTTCCATATAACTGCCGATTCTAAAGTACGCCCCATTATTGCCATCGATTTTTACAAGAAATTGGCTGAAATCCTCTATTACAAAATGGGACTGTTCTCTGATAAAGACAATACATTTGCTTTTGCCTTATATGTACAAGGATATGATTTGAAGAAAGACCTAGAAGAAAGGTTGTTAAAAAAATGTACTAATTTTATAAAGGCCAAAAAGTTAATTGAAACAATCATCTCCCAAGAGAAAGGAACACGCATTGAGAAAATCACACAGATTCTTAAATTTAATATTTCTGAGCATATTATGGACATGGCTTCAAGATGTCAGAAGAGAAGAAAGGAAGCTATTGAGAAAGACCATTCCCTACCTTGTTTATCATGTAAATTTTACAATATCAGTCTAAATAAAGTGATAGAAGATGTTTTTAATCAAAAAACAAATGAAAAGAAAACAAAGATAGAAACAATCATTCATATTTTACATAACCAAGAAAAGAGCATTCATGTTTTAGGAGAACAAATACAACATGCGATAGGTTCTACATTGGAAGGATTGGGCAATGTCTATCTAAGTTGTGCAGGAATAAAAAAAGGTAAAGAAGGTGAAAAAAGTGAAGAATCTAAAGAAGGTATTACAAACGAAAAATTCCTACAGTTCTTCCTCAATCTCATAGAAAGAGGAGAAGATAGTAAAAAAAAATTCAATAACAAAGAATTTAATTGCAAAGAATTGAAACATCTGGAAAAGAGCATTTTATACTTTTGGTTTGCCAGTGTATTCTATAAAACAGCGGGAAGACGAACTGCTTCCTTCCGCTGTTATAAACATATTCTTGAAATCTTCTTGATGCAGATTAATCTCAATAAAAAGAATAATGATAATGATATAACGCACCTTAGTGACATCAATAAATGCATTACTAGAAGAGCCTTATCAATTATCTATGCTCATTACGACTACATCAATATTTCAGAGATTCAAAATCTTAAATCTATTTATGCTATTAATTTACATGACAACATTTTGCTGAGCAAATTATCTCTATACCCTGATATTGAGGAATTTCTCCACATTGTTTATTCTATAGAACTAGCAACAGGAAATAAACTTGAATTAATTAAGAAATATTATAACAGCATTCAATCCGGACGTTTCAAACAAATTTCAACTTTATCACAAAACATCAGTAATCTAAGATTCAAAGTTCTCTTAAACAAAGAATTGTTAAGCTTACTCGGTTTTGAAATAAACATACAATCTTTATTGTTCGATCAAAGGAAGGGGCTTATAGGTTTCTATGAACAATTCAAGCAGTATTTTGATGAACCGAACGATAATTTCCTCTCGATTGACAAATTTATGCGAACATCTACAGATGTCGAGGATGAAGATGTGAATTTCAAAAAGAAAGAATTATTGGAGTTCCTTATCGCCGATTCCATGTTCTGCCTTTCCAAATGTATCACACTCATCACGCCCATTAAGAATTCCACTTTATTTACCAATAATTTCATAGCTCATTTATATCGAAATTTATTCTTTTGGAACCAATTATTTGAATGTGTCTACAATATTTATTTAGGTACTATTCAAGAAGAAAAAAAAGATCCTAAACGCATTATTAGAAAGAATGAAAAATATATTGGTAAATATGGTGAGAATAATAAAAAGAATAGAAAAGAACTACTTACCTATTACCGAGAATGTGTCAATACTGTTTTGACTTTGACTGTAAACGAGAAAGAACTGGCTGAAAACTTCATAGAACGTATCAAAAGAGCCATTGGAGAGGATTACCACAAACACCTCATCAGTAATTACATTACAGGTAATGCGTTGAAATATTACAAACGTGCCATGGAAATACACACTGAAGGGAATGAATACAAGGAAATGATTTCCAATCTACATTTCTTGGATGATGACTTAAATAATGATACTTGCCAGTTCTATCTAGGTATCGAACGATATAAAATTAATTCCGGCCATATCTCGGTGTTGATAAATGTATTCGAGCACTTACAAAACAAGTCAAGTATCTATAAATCAGATTATTATATAACCCCTAATAAAGATCAAATACTATGATTCTATTATTTCTTATTTTTTCAGGTATATTGTTGTTTATATTAGTCATGTTGTTTATGACTATTCAATGCAATGTAGATAGTGATGATTCTGCCAATAAGACGCATAGTGTCTTACATATTTGTCTACCGTTATTGGCTCTTATTTGTATAGGATGCCTTTGTTTGGGGCTTTCCAGCAGTTCCAACCCACCAACAGAAAATACATTAATTACACAAACTATCGGAACTGCCAAAAATGTAAATACCAGTATCCACCTATCTGATCATAAAATAATCCAATCCAATATGTACAAGATATTGCCTTTAAACAATGACAATATGCTATGGTTATCTATATTAGTTCTCTTTCTATTTCTCATAACTATTGCATTTCTTTGTTATCTCAGTGAGAATAAATACCTGTCTAAAAAACACGAATCTGATAATAAAGTACGAATAAAAAGAATTGAGCGCAATGGAAAAATCATGCGTTCTATCATTAATAATAAATATAACGAAGAAAAAAATTTTTTAACTGAAATGTACAAGAGGGAATGTGATATTGATTCCACCAATGAGATCAAAGGCATATCAAGCGAAAAAAAAACTTCGACTTCTTCTGAAAATAACCAATAAATTATAACAATTATGATTTTACACACTAATCATCATACAGTAAATTTTTTAATCATATACACCATAATACATGTTAAAGATTAAATTTGCAAGAAGAAGGGCAGTTGCCCTTCTTCTTCAATTGTGAAAAGTATATAATTTAGAGTTCGCTGAATAAATCTATTTTAATTTTTTGGAAATAAGAAAACATATCAAAGATAATGTGCCCATCGATATTACTATAATTATGTTTTCTTTACTTATACTTTCATTCGTATACCCTAATATATACCATGGAATCGCTGTAAGAAAAACGATTGAAAAAATCTTTGCTTGTTCACTAACATAATGTAAACGAAATACTTTATTAAATTTTTTATCATCTAATAAAGAAAAATTTTCTTTAAACATTTTTCTTCTTAACACGTAATCTTTCCTTGATTTATAGCCAATACCATACCAAAAAATTGACATATAAAAAAGAATATAGAAATATCAATTCCTCCAGTTCCGTCATTGAATATATATGTAAGTGGAAGTTGCTTTATTGTAGAATTATCAGAATTAGTACAATCAGCATTATATTCCATCCTACCATAGTTACAAGACCAAATTTGTGGAAATTACTCATGATCATATCTTTAGGAGATAGCTGTACATGCTGATGCTAATGTAAATAAACTCATTTTTTCATGCTTATTTAAAGTTTCCTACTCTCATTTTTTTCGGATTCCGTTCCTTTTGTCAGTGTGGTCTGAATTATTAACTAGTTAATTATATTTCAAGTACTCAAAAATGTTTTTGGCTCCTTCGTATGGTACATAATAGCAAATAACAAATAATAATATAAGTAAACATGTGATGATGCTGATACCATGGCGGATAAATCCAGAAGGCATATCCCCGATAATCTTGCGTACCTTTTCGCTTCTCAATTCTATTTTATCTATATCATTCATGGCGGTTGTTTGATTAGTTTCCAAGTTCCAATTGATTCTTCACTAGATGATAATATGCCCCTTTCTTCTCGATGAGACTTGCATGGTTTCCTGTTTCCAAAATTTTTCCATGTCCCAATACAATGATTTGGTCGGCATTCTTCACCGTACTTAGTCGATGTGCCACCACTACTACGGTACGGCCTTGATAGAAATCATTGAGATTTTCCACAATGACACGTTCATTCTCTGCATCCAATGCGTTGGTCGCCTCATCCAAAAATATGTAGCGTGGATTCTTATAAACCGCACGTGCTATCAAGATACGCTGTTTCTGTCCTTGGCTTAACCCGACTCCGTCCCTGCCAATCTTGGTGTTGAACTTCAACGGCAGCCCCATGATGTAGTCGTAGATGTTGGCTATTTCGGAGGCTTTCTTTAGTCGTTCTTTGTCTATCTCCCCGTCATCTACGGCAATGTTTCGAGCGATGCTTTCCGAGAAAATGACTCCGTCTTGCATTACTACTCCACATTGTCTGCGCCACCATTTCAGGTTGTAGTCGTTGAGATTGGAAGAACCGATACGGATTTCTCCGCCCAATACCGGATAATATCCCAGCATCAGTTTGATGAGGGTGGTCTTTCCGCTACCCGATGCACCTACTATGGCGGTAATCTTCCCTTCGGGTACATTCATACTGAGTTGGTCTATCGTTTTCTTGGGATGATGTGGGTCGTACTTGAAGTCCACTTCCTTGAACGATAAATCATTCTTGAGGTCGGAAAAATGAGCCAACGCCTTTTCATTGCTTTCCTCGTTGTCTTTTCCATGAATCTCGTTGATGCGTTCCAGGCTGATTTTCACATCCTGCAAGGTATAGAGGAAATTCATCAGTTGCTCTACCGGGCTATTCAGTTGCCCGATGATGTATTGCACGGCCAGCATCATCCCCAATGTCATGTCTCCTTGGATTACCGATGTCGCTGCCACGACGGTGATGAGGATGTTCTTGATTTCGTTGATGAAGATGCTTCCGGCTTCCTGTGTCTGTTGCAATTTCAGCACTTTCATCTGCACCCCGAACAACTCTGCTTGTACATCCTCCCATTCCCAACGCCGGCGTTGTTCGCAGTCCTGCAACTTGATTTCCTGCATGGTGGTGATGAACTGGTAGGTCTTGTTGTTATTGTCCGCCTGTTTCCCGAACAGTTCGTAGTCCAGCAGTTTCCGTTGTTTCAGGAAGAACGCTATCCACCCTCCGTACAGCAGACTGGCGGAAAGGAAGATGCCGAAGATGGTGAGGTTGTAATAGAACAGCACGCACCCGAACACCACGAAGCTGAGTAGCGAGAAGGTGACATTCAGCATCTGGCTGGTGAGGAACTTCTCCACCCGGCTATGGTCGTTCATGCGTTGCAGCAAGTCGCCCATCAGCTTGGTATCGAAGAACGACATCGGCAACTTCAACAGTTTGATGAAG
>JAZUCE010000111.1:0-163960 GCA_045638905.1 Faecalimonas sp. | reverse complement strand
GCAATTGGACGAATAACCGCATGCGGACATACATAAGAACAACGATTACATTGAATACAGTTTTCCGGAATCCATACCGGAATATCTACTGCAATACCTCGTTTTTCATAAGCAGCTGTTCCGGATGGTGTTGTACCATCTGTATATTTGGTAAATGCAGATACAGGCAAAGTATTTCCTTCCTGTGCATTTACTTTTCTTTGAATGGTTTGAACAAAGTCTACAACTTCTTCTCTTCCACCTTTAATGGTAGGTGCAAATAACCCTTCATCCTCACATGTTTTCCATGAATCCGGCACAGCAATTTCCACAACCTGCCCAGCACCGGCATCAATGGCATCATAGTTCATCTGAACAATCTTATCACCCTTCTTGCCATACGTATCCTTTGCAGCCTTCTTCATCAATTCCATTGCTTCATCTTCCGGAATGATGTTCGCAAGTTTAAAGAATGCAGATTGCAAAATGGTATTGATTCGTCCGCCGAGTCCGATTTCTTTTCCTATCTTGAAACCATCGATTGTGTAGAACTTGATGTTATGGTTGGCAATAAATGCCTTCACCTGACCTGGTAAATTCTTTTCCAATCCTTCCATATCCCATGCACAGTTCAAAAGGAAAGTTCCGCCATCAACCAATTCTTGAACCATGTTATATTTGTTCATATAGGATGGATTATGGCATGCTACAAAGTCAGCCTTTGTAATCAAATAGGTTGATTTGATTGGCTTCTTACCAAAACGTAAATGGGACATAGTAACACCGCCGGATTTCTTTGAATCATAATCAAAGTAGGCCTGTGCATACATATCTGTATTATCACCAATAATCTTAATGGAGTTCTTGTTAGCACCAACAGTTCCGTCTGCGCCAAGTCCCCAGAATTTACAGTTGATTGTACCTTCCGGTGTGGTCACTAATGGTGCACCAACTTCTAATGACAAATTGGTCACATCGTCCACAATACCAATGGTAAATCTCTGCTTCGTATTATTTTCGTAAACCGCAACAATCTGCGCAGGTGTTGTATCTTTTGAACTCAATCCATAGCGGCCACCAAATACCGGTACTGCATCAAACTTCGTTCCTTTCAATGCTGCAACAACATCCAGATACAATGGTTCTCCAAGTGCCCCCGGCTCTTTCGTTCTGTCTAATACAGAAATTTGCTTCACTGTTTCCGGAATGGCTGCCAGCAAAGCTTCTGCTGAAAATGGTCTATAAAGACGAACCTTAACAACACCGACTTTTTTCCCTGCTGCCATTAAATAGTTGATTGTTTCCTCAATTGTTTCACAAACAGAACCCATTGCAATGATAACGTGCTCTGCATCTTCCGCCCCGTAGTAATTAAATAATTTATAGTTTGTTCCGATTTTCTCATTTACCTTATCCATGTATCCCTGTACAATCGCAGGCATCGCTTCATAGTATGGATTACATGCCTCTCTTGCCTGGAAGAAGATATCCGGATTCTGCGCCGAACCTCTTTCGCAAGGATGATTTGGATTCAAGGCATTTTTTCTAAATGCAGTAATGGCATCCATATCTGCCATATCTTTCAAATCTTCATAATCCCATGTTTCTATTTTTTGAATCTCATGAGAGGTACGGAATCCGTCAAAGAAATTGATAAATGGCAGTCTTCCTTTGATTGCAGAAAGATGTGCAACCGGTGTTAAGTCCATAACTTCCTGAACACTGGACTCACAAAGCATAGCTGCTCCAGTCTGTCTGCAGGCATAAATGTCTGAATGGTCACCAAAAATAGATAATGCATGACTTGCAATCGCACGTGCTGATACATTAAATACACCCGGCAATTGTTCACCAGCAATTTTGTATAAGTTTGGAATCATAAGAAGTAGACCTTGTGATGCTGTGTAAGTAGTCGTCAATGCACCTGCTGCCAATGAACCGTGTACTGTTCCGGCCGCGCCTGCTTCTGATTGCATCTCAGTAACCTGAACTTCCTGTCCAAATATATTTTTTCTCCCTTGTGTAGCCCATTCATCTGTTGCTTCGGCCATAACAGAAGATGGTGTAATTGGATAAATCGCTGCAACATCGGTATACGCATAGGAGGCATGCGCTGCTGCGTGATTTCCGTCCATAGTTTTCATTTTTCTAGCCATTAATTCATCTCCTTTTTCATGTTTTTTTTTCATGTTTTTTTTCATGCTTTTATTGTACATGTTTTTCACAATAAAATCCATAAAAACTCTTACAATAATTGTAACCATAACTAGAAAATTTTTGCATTTTTTGTAATTTAAACTTTAAACATAGAAAAAGGAAGTCCATATTCTGAACTTCCTTTCATGATTCTATTCTTCTATCTCCACCAAAGCAATTGCAAGCTCATCAAGCTGCTTTTGCTCTACTCTTGTAGGTGCCTCTGTCATCAGACAGGAAGCATCTTTTACTTTCGGGAATGCAATCACATCGCGGATGCTGTCCTCTTTTGCCATAAGCATAATGAGACGATCTAATCCGTATGCGAGTCCTGCGTGTGGCGGAACACCGTATTTGAACGCATTTAACAAGAAACCAAACTGTGTCTGTGCCTGCTCCGGTGTAAAACCAAGCATCTCAAACATCTTGTTTTGAATATCATTATTGAAAATACGTACGCTACCACCACCAAGCTCTGTACCGTTCAAGACGATATCATAAGCTTTCGCACGAACCTTTCCTGGGTCTGTATCAAGAAGTGGCAAATCTTCATCCATTGGCATTGTAAACGGATGGTGCATTGCCTGGTAACGTTCTTGCTCGTCATTCCACTCAAGAAGTGGGAATTCTGTTATCCAAATAAATTTGTATTCACTCTTATCTAAGATTTCCAACTGGCGAGCGATTTCAAGACGCAAATTACCAAGTACATCCCAAACCACTTTATTCTTATCAGCTGCAAATAATAATAAGTCTCCGTTTTCTCCATCCATTGCATTCACAAGAGCTGCCATCTCTTCTTCTGTCATAAATTTAGAGAAAGATGATTTCACTGTTCCGTCGTTTTGAATTGCAATGTATGCTAATCCTTTTGCGCCGTAGTCTTTTGCAAAATCAACCAACTTATCAATTTTCTTACGTGGCATTTCTCCCTGTCCTTTGGCATTGATACCACGCACACTTCCGCCATTTTCCAATGCGCCTTTGAAGACAACAAACTCTGAATCCTTTACAACCTCAGATACATCTACCAACTCCATACCAAAACGAACATCCGGCTTATCTGAACCATAACGGTCCATTGCTTCCTGCCATGTCATTCTCTGAATTGGAAGCGGTACTTCCACGTCTAAGATTTCTTTAAAGATTTTTGCAATCAATCTTTCATTTACGTCAATTACATCATCCACGTCTACAAAAGATAATTCCATATCGATTTGTGTAAATTCCGGTTGACGGTCTGCACGCAAGTCTTCATCGCGGAAACATTTTGCAATTTGGAAATAGCGGTCATAACCAGAACACATCAAAAGTTGTTTAAACAACTGCGGTGACTGTGGAAGTGCATAGAAACTTCCTTGATGCACACGGCTTGGTACTAAGTAGTCTCTCGCACCTTCCGGTGTACTTCCAACCAAAATCGGTGTTTCAATTTCAAGGAATCCTTCTTCATCAAGAAATTGACGGGTCAAGGTTGCCACTTTACTTCTCATAATGAGGTTCTTTTGCAAATCCGGTCTTCTAAGATCCAGATAACGATATTTTAATCTCAATTCTTCCTTTGTCTTGCTATTCTCTTCAATTGGGAACGGCGGCGTGTCTGATTCAGACAAAATACGAAGCTCTTTTACTCGAATTTCGATTTCACCTGTCGCAAGATTCTCATTTACAGCACCTGAACGAGCTTCTACAACACCCACTGCTGCGATTACAAATTCGCTGCGGAGTCTTCCCGCTTTTTCGAAGTCCTCTTCGCTCACATCTCCGTTTTCAAAAATAAGCTGCAAAATACCAGAACGGTCACGCAAATCAACAAACACGATACCGCCCTTGTTACGATTTTTTTGCACCCATCCCATAACAGTTACTGTTTCACCGATGTTTGCTTTGTTTAATTCTGCACATCTGTGGCTTCTTTTTAAGCCTCTCATTGATTCTGCCATTGATTCTTCCTCTTTCTTAAATATTATCCTTATATACTTCTTGAATATCCATATAACCGTCTTCAATTAACTGTTCTTTCTGGAACTTCTTATTCTTTTTCATGTTTACAATAAGAACCTGCTTTCCGTTTTCGCGGTCTGCTTTTGCCATTGCAAGCACTTTCAAAATGCCTTCCTGTGGCATATCCTTCTCAATTAAGTATGCCTTCTTATCTTTCTTATTTCCCGGTTCATAACCATTTTCTAAGAGAAGCATAGCAATACGTTCAAACCCAATTGAAAATCCACAAGCCGGGGTATCCTGTCCTGTAAACTTACCAATCATTTTATCATAACGTCCACCGCCTGCCACAGAACCACCAAACTCATCCATGCGGATTTCAAAAATGGTTCCTGTGTAATAGGACTGTCCACGTACTAAGGTGGGATCAAATTTTACCTTGAATTCTGCTTCCTTTGCGCTTTCCACACTGGAAATAATCATTTCCATGCCATCCGCAATTGTAGGATTTAAATAGCCGGCTAATTTTTCTTTACAGAAACGAATTCCTTCAATATCTCCGGTAATCTCATCGAAAAGTGCAAGATATGTGTCTACATTTTCCTGTGTATAACCACCGAGCTCATTCAACTCATTGGCTACACCTTCTGCACCAATCTTGTCCATTTTGTCCAGAATGATAAACACCTCATCGTAGTCTTCTTCGCGGAAGCCACTATATGCAGCCATGGCTTTTAAAATATTTCTGTCATTGATGCATACGGTAAAGTTCTTGAAATCCAATTTTCCAAGCATCGTTGTGGTCGCAAGAATTAGCTCGATCTCTGCCAAATTACTTGCTTCGCCTAGAATATCAATATCACACTGTACAAACTGGCGAAAACGACCTCTTTGCGGACGGTCTGCTCTCCACACATTTCCTATCTGCATCGCTTTGAACGGCGATGGAAGTTCATTCGCATGATTTGCATAATATCTTGCGAGCGGAACCGTAAGGTCATAACGCAATCCACCATCTACCAAATCTGCTTCGCTCTCGGCATTAGCTAATTGTAATTTCTCGCCTCTCTTTAAGATTTTAAATATCAGTTTTTCATTATCTCCACCTTGTTTGCTGCATAAGTTTTCAATATGCTCTACGCAAGGTGTTTCCATGGAAGTAAAACCAAATGTTTTGTAGGTGTCCTTTATCATCTGGATTACATAGTCACGGATTTCCATCTCTTTTGGAAGCATGTCCTTCATTCCGGTAACCGGTTTCTTCTTTAATGCCATAAAAGCTCTCCTTTTCGTTCTATCATCTCATCAATTCGGCTGATATATTGTTCAATATCCCTTACATTTTCTGCGCGGACAATCCTCTTCGGATTGCCAGTCTTCGGGTCAGTCACAACTTTGTCATCAGGAAGCACAATCTTTGTCGAAGCCCCTGCCCCAACCGCTATAATCGATTGTTTTTCCTCCATAATAAGTATATTGTATATTCCTGCTTTGTCAACCTTTGCATAGCCAACATTTTCAAAATTTCCCGCAATATTTTTCTGTCTGTATAGATAATACGGCTCTAAATCCATCTGCTTCGCGTAATCAGCCGCAAGCGCAATCATCTGAGACAATGTCTCGGCCGTCTTGGCATCATTTTCAGATGAATCACAGTGTTCTTGTGCACTTTTCATTTCCTGCGTCATTTTGGACGCGCGCTTCATTGCAAGTGCGTGAACTGTCAGACTGTCTGGTGCCAGCTCTTTGATTTGCTCCAAGGTATCCCACATGTCCTCCATAGTTTCTTCCGGAAGTCCTGCAATCAAATCCATATTAATATTGTCAAAACCAATTTCTCTCGCCATGGCATACACACGTCTGATATCTTCTACAGTATGTTTTCTGCCAATAATATCCAACGTCTTCTGCTGCATAGTCTGCGGATTAATGGAAATTCTTCCAATATTATGAGCCTTTAACACTTCTAATTTTTCTCGCGTAATACTGTCTGGCCTTCCGGCCTCCACTGTAATTTCCTTCAAATCAGCGTAAGAAAAATGTGTTTCTAAGTGGGTCAGCAATCGATCTAATTGCTCCGGTTCTAAGGTGGTTGGCGTTCCACCTCCCACATAGATAGTATTTAATTTTTTATGTTTAGACTTCTCGGCTATAAATGTTAATTCCTTGCAAACTGCATCTAAATATTCATCTACGCGTTCTTTCCACTCTGCAATGGGAGAAGATGTAAAAGAACAATACGAACAGGTTGTTGGACAAAATGGAATGCCAACATATAGACTATATCCGTCTTTATAGTCGAGTTGTTCCAAAAGCTCTTTTTCTTTTTTTGCTACTTCCAAGCCTAAATGTACCTTTTCATCCGTCACATGATAATTCTCCTGCATCCACGTAATAACTTCTTCGTCTGTCATGCCACTTTCAATTAGATTCATCATTGGCTTTGTAGGGCGCACACCTGTCATAATCCCCCATGCAAGTTTTTTCCCTGTCGCATTTGAAAACCAGTCATAAACCTTCAGATTCACGTATCTCTTTCTTAATTTGCGATCTTCTTCGCCGACCAATTCCTCTTCGTCTATAACAAATAGAATTTCTTGTCCTTCCCGAGCTGTCATTCGAATCGACACCGTTTGCGGACATTCTTTGTCCACATTTTGTTCTATCTTCACACCCGGACAAAATGCCTTGCTGATATGATACATATCATAGGCAAACATTTCATTGTTTACTTGTATTTTAATCATTTCAACCCTCGTTTAACGCACAAATGGATTATACAGTTTCTCATCTGCAATACAACTTGACTCATTATGTCCTGGATATACCACTACGTCCTCCGGCAAAGAAAATAATTTTTCCTTAATGGAACGCACCAAAGTCGACATACTTCCGGTTGGAAAATCACTTCTTCCAACGCTTTGGCAGAACAGCGTGTCACCGCTGATTAGAACTCTCTCATCCTCTACATAATAGCAACATCCCCCTGCTGTATGCCCAGGCGTATGAATCACCTGAAACTGAAAGCCTGCAAGTTCTAAGATTTGCTTATCCTGCAAACATTCCACCTTATGGTAAGAATAGCTTGCCCCAAATACTCCTGATAAATTGAGCTGCGGGTCCTCTAGGATTTGCTTTTCTTCATCATGCAAATATACTGGAATATCAAACTCCTTCTCCCAACCGTCAATTCCCATTACATGGTCAAAATGTGCATGTGTTAAAAGAATTGCCTTTGGGGTATAACCATTAGACTTTACATGACTCACCAAATAGTCAGGACAAGCCGCCGGGTCCACCACAACCAATTCCTTTGTTTCCTCATTTATTAATAGATAACAATTGGTCCCCATGGAACCTAGTACAAATTTTTCAATTTTCATAGATTGCTCACCTTGTCTTTTTTTAAAAAGGCCAGAACCCATCGGCTCCGACCCCTAAAACTCTATCCTGTTGTACGTTCAATATCAATCACGCCCGAAATCTGACGCAATTTCTCAATAACATGATTGAGTTCATCACGTCCGGTTACCACAAAACTAATTTCAAAAGTAACCACATCCTGCTTGCTTATATGTGTATTAATCGAACTGATGTCAATCTTATTTTCCGTATACACTTTGGAAACTTCCATAAGCAGACCCTGACGGTTATTTGCGTATATTTTAATACCACACAAATATTGTCCGCGTTCCTCTGTGATGCTTGCTTCCCATTCTGCATCAATCAGTCGAATACGTTCTGACTCTGAAAGATTTAGTATATTGATACAGTCTGTTCTGTGAATCGACATCCCACGTCCACGTGTTACGAAACCAACAATCTCATCACCTGGCACCGGATTACAGCAACGTGAAAAACGAACTGCCATATCATCGATACCTTTTACTACGATACCGCTCTTTGACTTAGCAACATGTGCTTTATTTTTCGTAGCTTCATTTACACGTTCAATGATGCTCTCGTCCGTAATGACTTCTTTGTGGTCTTTGGTATATTCCTCTAATAATCGATTAATAACCTGACCTTCCTTTAAACCGCCATGACCGACAGTTGCAAGTATGCCTTCCCACTCTTTAAAACCATATTTAGCCTGCACAACCTGCATATATTTCGGTTTGGTCAAATCACTGTATACCAGAGATTTTGCCTTACAATATTGCTGCAGGAGCTCTTTCCCACGTGTAATATTTTCTTCTTTAAATTCTTTCTTAAACCACTGGTTGATCTTGTTACGCGCTTGCGTGCTCTTGACGATATTTAACCAGTCCCGGCTAGGGCCCTTGGAATTCTGTGATGTAAGAATCTCAATTCTGTCCCCATTTTGAATCTGATAATCAATGTTTACCAATTTCCCATTGACACGTGCACCTACCATTTTATTGCCGACTGCACTGTGAATGGAATAGGCAAAGTCAATTGGTGTGGAACCATTTGGAAGATTCTTCACATCCCCATTTGGTGTGAAACAATACACATCTTCTGCAAATAAATCCAATCCACCTTTCAGCAGACTTAGGAATTCGCTATTATCCGTATCCTGCTGCCATTCCAAAATTTGTCGAAGCCATGAAAGCTTTTCTTCTTCCTGAGCTTCCACATTCTTCTTTCCATCATTCGACTCTTTGTATTTCCAGTGGGCTGCAATACCATACTCCGCAGTTTTATGCATCTCAGCAGTACGAATCTGAATCTCACACGGTTGCCCCGCTGAGCTCATCAAGGTAGTATGCAAAGACTGATACATATTCGGCTTCGGCATTGCGATATAATCCTTAACACGCCCCGGAATAGGCGTATACATTTCATGTATTACACCCAGCGCCGCATAACAATCTTTTACAGAATCCACAATAATACGAACTGCAAATAAGTCGTATATTTGGTCAACTGTCTTATCCTGATTGACCATCTTTTTATAAATGCTAAAGAAATGTTTTACACGTCCCTTGACCTCAGCCTTAATGTGGGCATCTTCCATATGATTCGATACTTCTTCCACAATCTGCGATACGAACAGTTCTCGCTCCGTAGCTCTTGCATTAATCTGGTTTACCAAATCATCAAACACATCCGGCTTTGTATATTTCAGTGCCAAGTCATCCAACTCTGTCTTTAGTTTAGAAATACCCAGACGTTGTGCCAGAGGCGCATAAATATCCAAGGTTTCCTTCGCTTTTTCCACTTGCTTTTCCGGTCGCATAAACTGCAAGGTTCTCATGTTATGTAATCGGTCGGCAAGTTTAATCAAAATAACACGAATATCCTTTGCCATGGCAAGGAACATCTTACGCAAGTTCTCTGCCTGTACTTCCAATTTATCCGAAGAATAGGACAATTGTCCCAACTTTGTCACACCATCAACAAGGAGCGCAACCTCGCCTCCAAATGTTCCCGCAATTTCTTCTTCTGTCATAACGGTATCTTCCACAACATCATGCAAAATACCGGCAATAATTGTTTCCTTATCCAACTCCAAATCAGCAAGAATAATACCCACCCATAACGGATGAATAATATACGGCTCGCCAGATTTTCTACATTGTCCTTCATGGGCATGATAAGCGATATCAAACGCCTTTTCTATCATGGAGATATCGTCAGACGGATGATATTTACGAACTCGACTTATTAACTTTTCATATAATTTCTTCGGTTCCTGATAATCTTCCGGTGCTTTCACTGCATGTCCATCGACGATTTCAAGACCACTATATGGATTTTCTAATATTTTCGTATCAGACATTTATTATGCCCCCTCTGATAACCTATTTTCCCGGATAAGCAATCACTGTTTCTACGTCATATCCTGCCAATTTCTTTCTTCCTTCAAGCCCCTCTAATTCCATCAAGAAGACTATCTTTACAACAACGCCACCTAAGCGTTCTATTAATTTGATAATTGCTTCGATGGTCCCGCCTGTAGCCATCAAATCATCGATGATGACCACCTTCTGTCCAGGCTTGATTGAGTCCTTGTGCATTTCAATTACTGCACTTCCATATTCCAAATCATATTCAATTTCAACTGTCTCACAAGGAAGTTTTCCTTTTTTACGGACAGGTATAAATGCCTTATTTAAATTATATGCAATTGGGACACCAAAGATAAATCCCCTTGACTCCGGTCCAACAACCACATCAAAATCCACATCTTTTAATTTTTCCTGCATCAAATCAATTGCCAAATGTAGACCATCTGCATCTTCCAAGATGCTGGTTACATCTCTGAATATAATTCCTTCTTCCGGAAAATCAGGAATACTTCTCACATATTCTTCTATCTTTTTTTTCATGCTATTCACTCCCAAATCAAAAAATATACGCTATTATATCACTCTTTTGTCGAATTTTCAATTTTTTTGCTACATAAAATTTTGCACCACAATTTGTATGCTTCTTCTTCCTTGGTACTCGTTAATTACCGGATAATAGGTAAAACTTGCTTTTTCGCCTTTTCTTTCTTCATAATATGCAAGAAAGCTTGCAGTGTCACCAAAATACGTGGCATCCATGATTCTACCCATGCTATCCTTAACTCTCATCTTGAGTACATTCTGAGTCTTCCCAAAAACTGCTGAGTTTAGTATCTCCAAATCCTTTTCTGCAAAAACGGGTTTGGTATTTCCTTTTCCAAAAGGTTCCAAAAGCTCTAACTGACCAATCAGTTCCTCATTTATGTATTGGAACGGCAACTGCATATCAATAGCTACCTTTGGCGTTAAATCCTCCTCCGTAAGGAGTGCATTGTCATTTAACGTTCTTCGCAGTTCTTCCAAATTTTCTTCTGACAATGACAAGCCTGCGGCCAACTTATGTCCACCGAACTTTGTTAATAAATGCTTGCATCGATTTAATCCCTCATACATATGATAAGTTTCAATAGAACGTCCGGAGCCCTTGAGCCCGTCTTCTGCTTTTGTCAAAATAAAACTTGGTTTATAGTAGCGCTCACGAACTCTCCCGGCTACAATTCCTGCCAGACTCTCATGGCAGTCCGGCAAATAGATAACTAAGACCTTATCATTTTTAAGCTCCGTCTCCTCTACTTGTCTGATTGCATCCTCTACTGCAACAGCCGTCATATCCTTTCGGTTGTCGTTCAACGCTTTCAAATCTCCTGCCAAGATATCTGCTTCCTTTTTGTCCTTGGCGCGCAACAGCTCTAATGCCCTCTTAGCAGTATCCAATCGGCCACTTGCATTCAAACACGGGCCAATTACAAAACCAATATGGTATGCCGTCAATCGCTCCACATTCACATTTGTGCACTCCATGAGTGCCTTCAGACCTAAATTACGGGTGCTTTTTAACATTTCCAATCCTTGCTTTACAAAAACTCGATTTTCACCCACAAGGTCCATAACATCACCCACTGTGGCAATGGCAACATTTTCCATTAGATAGTCCACGTCTTCTGCATCTCTTCCCATAGTTTCAAACAATGTCTCCACCACTTTGTAGGCAACAGCTGCACCGCAGAGTTCTTTAAACGGATAGATGCAGTCTGTTCGCTTTGGGTCGATCACGGCATCTGCGGGAGGTAAAATATAGGATTTCTCTCCCTCCTTCTCTTCATATGGCACCTCATGATGATCTGTGACCACTATTGTCATACCCAGACGTCTTCCGTATGCTATTTCCTCATAGGCCGCAATGCCATTATCACAGGTAATAATGGTATCGATATTCTCTTCATAAGCACGGTCTATAAGGTTCTTATTGAGCCCGTATCCATCTTTCATGCGGTCAGGAATATCAATATCCACATCTGCGCCAAGCATGCGTAGTCCTTCTAATAGAATATAAGTAGCATTGATACCATCAATATCATAGTCTCCGATGACTCGGATTTTTCTTCCTTCGTTGATTTTTTCAATCAATATATCGACGGCTTTATCCATATCCTTCATCAACATACCATCATGTAAATCACTAATGGTTCCGTTCAGATAAAAATCAATATTTTCGTCACCTACAATATCCCGGTTGCGTATCAAACGAGCAACAACCGGATGAACGTGGAATTTTTCTGCAATTTTTTGAAAATCTGCACCCTTGCGCACAACAACCCACTTTTCCATATGGCACCTCATGTATACTAAAATAAGGATAGAAGTCCCATTTCTTCTATCCTTATTATTATGACGTTCATTTTGATTTCTGTAAAGTTTTTTTGTGTGAAATTACGCCAACATACCACCCAAAGTTCCACCACCTACACAAAGTATGACAGATAACATCGTATTTAACCCATTGGTATTAAACTCTCGATAGACTCCATATGATATAAGGAACAGCAACAAAACATAAATTGTTCCGATTGTCATCCCCCACAAAAATTTTCTTACTTCTGTTATTTTTCCGATGATGAATCCACCGACAAACGTTGAAATCGCATAAATTGCGACAATTCCCCCCACTACGGTCTGCTCGTCCAACTCAAACTTATACACAAGAAGTGTTAAGATAAGAAGTAATATTCCTGTCACTATATAGGATGCTAATAATGATTTCAGCATCCACATTACCTTTTTTCCTATTCCTTTTTTTTGCATAAGAGCCCTCCTTCCCTACCTCAATGTATGTGAAAGAAGGACAAATTATGCTTATTGTTCCATTTGTCTTCCTAAAAAATTAGAAGCACAGGTAACTACCTTTTGTTCTGTCTCTCCTATTTTTTTCTTATCCTGTCTTTCCAACAAAATAACGGAGCCCAAAACGTCCCCTTCACAGACAACCGGATTAATGATTTGTCCGTAAAAGTCGTTCTGTGTATCTTCTGTAATAGGTACAAATTTCTTTTCACCTTGATATGCAAGAATTTGCTCCCTATCTGCTATGGCGTTTTCCAGACGTTTGCTAATGTATTTGTCTTGCAGCTCCTTTTTTCCATAGCCCGCTGCTGCGATAACCTGGTCATGGTCTGTAATACAAATGGTAGTTCCAAGTGTATTTGCAAGACTTTCTGCATAATCCTTTGCAAAGTGGGAAAGTTCTCCTATAGGAGAGTATTTTTTTAATATAATTTCCCCTTGTCTGTCTGTGAAGATTTCAAGGGAATCTCCCTCACGAATGCGTAATGTTCTTCTGATTTCTTTTGGGATAACAACCCTACCCAAATCATCTATGCGACGTACGATACCTGTTGCTTTCATATATAAATTTCTCCTTTTGACATTTTTTACTCTGTGAGTATTATCTGTAAAAGGAGAAATAATATACCAAGGAATGATTTTAATTCCGTGTAATTCCACCGAATTAAACTTCATCATTTCCAAATTGTTCATCAACACTTTCAATCATACTGATAACTGCCTCATTTAATTCACTCGCCTTTTTCGACGTAATAACAGACTGTCCTATTTCTGCTTCCAATTCTACTCGAGCATTTCCTGCAATTCCACCACCACGTTTTGCTACTTTCTTGCTCTCCTCAAAACCTTCTGGTCGTACTTGTTTTGATATTTCCTTTGTGGCTGTCTCTGCTAACATATTAAGAACAATCTCGGTAGTACTCATGTTGTCACGTAAATTTTCCTTTTTCAATCCCTTAAAGTTTTTATATTCTCTCGTAGACATACCCGACCATGCTCTTGTAATCTCATCTGTCAAAATCGCATATTCTTTTCCTGGTTTTACACCTCTATCTTGCCATTCATCTGTTAACTCTTTGCGAACTTGAATTGCCTGCAGACGTTGATTAATCCAGTCGCGTGAATATCCTTTTTTCAAATATGTATCTAGTGCTCTATTTATTGTCAATTCTGGATCTAATGTTTCTTCAATTCGTTCACGTCCAACTTGTGCTAACCACATTTTAAAAGGCTCTGCTTTCTTCGATGGAATGGATTGAATAATACGAAGAAGTTGCTCTGTGTCGGCAACGTCAGTCAATCTCCTTTTCCCGTCAGTTGCTAGCATTTTCAACTGCTGACAATTTGTCAGCAGTTCATTCGCACCTTCCTTTTTTAACCTTTCCTTTAATTTTGCCCAATAATTAGTTGCTCCTCTTGGCGTCTCTTGTTCCGTCAAAACACCTACAACATCCACGACTGAAAAGTACCATTCTTCTTTCTCTTCATCCCATGCTGTTCGAATCTGCTGTTCTTCAAACAATTGAATCTTATCATTCATATTTTGTATCCCCTTTCATTAACTTTTCCATTCGTATCTTATATTCCATTAATCGAAACAAATAATCCGGCATCTGTCTATTACCTAATTCCCAATCCTGAACTGTTCGATATGGAATATTAAAATACTCTGCAAATTCTCGCCGATTCATTCCAGTTCTTTTCCTGATTTCAATTAGTTGTTCTTTCATATCATACCCCTCTTTATCTATACGCTTTGCGTATATTAATTATATATCATCCAGCATTATAAATCAAGTGTTTTTGGCCAATTTAGACACTATCTGTTTTGTCGCAAATCTTATATAACTTTTGCGACAAAAATTATTTCAAAGAACGAAGTCTTACCAGCTTGGACAAATAGAAAACCGGATGAACATAACGCTCATCCGGCATCATAATATGTAGTCTAGACCTCGCTTTAATAGCAAAACACAAAATGACCAAATTTTTGCAAATTGAATTGGACAAAAATCAGCGAAAACCCTAGTGTTTTTATGCGGTTTTTTCGACTTTTGTCTTATTGTACCATATTCCTCTATGCGGCGTACAACACCTATTGCTTTCATATATAAATTTCTCATTTTAACAAATTTTACTCTGCAAGTATTATCTGTAAAAGAAGAAATAATATACCAAGATTGCCCAATAAAATAGGTGGTGACCTTCCCACATCTCCTACTCAAGCTATTGCTATTCGGCGACGGCCGCCTGTTCCGTTCTCAGGCGCGGTTTTGATTTTTTAATATTTTAATACATTTCCCCAAACCTTTTTGAAATAATCCTTTTAACCAAATATGTCCCCATCATAGTACATAAACCAATCACCAGATATATTGCGGAATAGATGTACAAATCCCAAACAAAATCCTGAATGGCAACTCCAAACAGCAATGGAAATGCTATAGATATTGCAAGTGGAAACCACCACAATTTGCGCAAGTCAGTCCCCGCCATAATGCTTAGAACAATAATGAGGAGGGGGTTCACTGTAAAGAAGGTAAAAATCCACAAACCCATACTCACCCATGAGTTTAAAAATTTAACAGCCACCAAAGGCAATATCATCATGAAAAAGACAATCGATAACACCATTATGATAATCTTAGTTCTTGCTTTCATAGTCATTCCTCTTCTTACTGCATCCCAATTTGTTACAGTTAATATATCATATCATCATCCAAAATCCAATTATTTTACTTGTTTGCGGAAGTTCCTCTATTCATAAAATTCTCCACTATATGATTGTATTCCTTGTTCATCAAACTGGAATGAACAAGAAAATCGGCTGTTGAAATGTTATTTGCAATTGGAATATCATAAACCTGTGCAATACGGAGAAGAGCCTTTACATCCGGATCGTGCGGCTGAGCTGCAAGTGGATCCGAAAAGAAAATAACCATATCGATACTGCCTTCTACTATCTTTGCACCAATCTGCTGGTCTCCGCCCAACGGTCCGCTGTTATATCCCTTCACTCTTAATCCAACTTTATCCGTTATCATTCTTGCTGTCGTCCCTGTTCCACATAGAATGTGCTGATTGAGAATATCCTTGTTCTTCTCACACCACTTAAACATTTCCTGTTTCTTTCCGTCATGGGCAATAAGTGCAATATTCTTTTGTTTTTTGATAGTCATATTAATATAGTTAGTCATTGTATAATCCTCCCTTATGCATTTTGCGGGTTAACCGCATGTATTTTATTCCGATATTCCCTCGGTGTCATTTTATATCTCTCCTTGAATACTCTGTTAAAGGTTCGTTGACTTTCAAACCCGGCATCCAGACCTATGTTTGTAATAGAATCGTGAGTACTTTCCAAAAGTGCTGCTACATAATTCAGTCGAACATCATTTACATACTTGTTAAAATTACAATGAAAAGTCTTAGCGAATAATCGCGACAGCACATATTTACTAAGACACAAATCATAAGCCATCTTATCCAAACTGATTTCTTCATTAAAATGCTTTGCCACATATTCTACTGCTTTATATATCAAATCATCACCGCCTATGGTATCTTTTTCTACCATTTGCATTTTCGAAAAGACGTGTGCTAAAATGACCTGCACATATGCTTGTATCAACATGTTATTACAGTCTTTTAGGTTTACTAATGCTTTGATTGCATTTACAACATCTGCATGTAGGTTATCTTTATCTATGATAGGATATTCCGGGCTGTATTTTTGCAATTTTTCATAGAAGCTAATTGACAAGGAAGGTTCTATAAACAAATAAATCGCTTTGTTTTTTCCCGAATCAAACACTTGGTAATGATGTATCACATTGGGAAATACAATCGCAAAATCACCTTTTCCCATATGGTACAATTCTTGCCCCACTCCCACTTCAACTGTTCCATCCGTGACATATATAATTTCTATTGCCTCGTGCATATGAGGTGGAACATGTACTGACTTTTTCCACTCCGCGGAAACTCCTTCATCTCTTTTTTCATATGTCAACTGCACAGCATCATCTCCTATTCATTCTTGCCGTTTCAATTTAACAGATAGTGAAAGAGAATTGAATATCTTCTTCTGCATTAATACGATATCCTTCTTCCACATCACTACCCCAACTGTCAATTCCGCCAACACCTCTTACTGCCCCATATATACACAACACAGTTCTTCTTGCTGGAGGTAATTCCTCGTGATGTGTTGCATTTTCAATTTCACTTGCTGTATAATGCAAACAGGAAAAAGCAAATGCTTCCTCATTCTTTTCGATTCTCAAAATCTGAGGAGAATTATCTTTTCTACTATTATTAAGACTTGTATGTCTTGTCACTTCCAGCCAGTCCGTTCCCATTCTCATACCACATTCTTGAGGAACAAGGTATGGAGTCAGTCCTAAATCATCTATTTCATACACGCCTTTCACTGCTCCTGCCATTCTGTCAGGATAAGTTTCTCCAGAAAGACCTTCATACATATATTTATCTGCTAAAGTAGGCATAATCATTCTCATACCAAATACCGGAAGTTCTGGCAATCCCTGTACTCCTTTGTATAAAACACTGACTTTAATCTTTCCACCTTCATCAATATCGTATGCTACTTCTACGATTGTTGTCGGTGTGGTAACCGTTTCGTAAATAAACTTTACAACAATATTATTCGCATATACATCAGAGCCATATTTATTATTGCCCGGTGCAACCGGTTTGCCTTGTGATACGCCATCCATAATTACTTCTATGTCTTTACAATTGATAAACATATCTGCCGCAAACCAGCTTCCGCTCTTAATATGGAACTTGCTTCCTCTATCATTGTCAGTCAATGCTCTCCAAAAAGTAGGCTTTGGACTACGATACAACCATTCATAACCATCTTTTACAATTGATTCTAATCCGCCTTGAGAATAAGAGAAAATATAATCATAACCTTCTCCATGTACTCCAAGTGTATAATCTCCATAAACAACTCTTAAATTCTTATTTGTACAAGCCATAATAATACCTCACTTCCTGCATTGCCGGTTTCTCGCTTCGGTCAGCAAAAACAATTCCATTTCCGGAAAACTCATAATCTGACGGACGGTCGTCAAAATCACCGCCATATCTGAGTACATCTTTTCCTGTTACTTCATCTTTTACTAATAATGCCTGGTCAATAAAGTCCCAAATATAGCCACCTTGGTACATTTCGTACTTGTCAATCAATTTCATGTAAGAACCAAGTCCTCCAAGTGAATTCCCCATATCGTGCATATACTCACATAACAGATATGGCTTTTTAGGATTATTACTTAAATATTCCTCTATTTCATATGGTTTTGCATACATACGACTCTCCATATCAGAAATGGTATCTTCGTAAGCTCGATTGTGGAATGATCCCTCATAGTGCACCAGTCTTCCATCGTTTTTGTCCTTAAAATATTTATTCATAGCCTCAATATCATCTCCTGCATATGATTCATTTCCTAAGGACCAAAATAATATCGAAGTATGATTTTTAAACGTTTCGTAGTTGCTTCTTGCACGGTCAATAACAACTTCTCTCCATTGTGGAACAGAATCCGGAACATTCCAAGACGGCTCAATATCTCCCAATTTTTGGAAGGAACCATGACTTTCCAAATTTGTTTCCGCCATTACATAGATACCCGCTTCATCGCACATGTAATACCATGGTATTTGATCCGGATAATGACAGGTTCTAACAGAGTTAATATTATTCTTCTTCATGCAGTTAATGTCTGTAATCATATCGTCAATGCCAATACATCTTCCTGTTTTTTGATTCCATTCGTGTCTGTTAACTCCAACGATTACCAGGCGCTTTCCATTCAGGCACATCACCTTATCAATAATCTCAATTCTTCGGAATCCTATATTGTAAGGAATAACTTCTAATATCATTCCCTCATCATCTACGATTTCCAAAAAAGTCTTATATAGATATGGATTGTGGTTATCCCATTTCTTCACATCTGATACTTCACCGGTGGCAAATCCTACTAGCTTTCCACCTTTTTCTACCATGTCAAATTCAGTATCTAAAACAATGTGGTCTGCTATGTCTTTCATAATGATTCGCGCATTTACTTTCTTCTCGGCAACATTAGAAACACGTATCGTAGCTTCCAGTCTTCCGCTTTCGTTATCCTGATTTAAAATCGGATTCAGCCACATATCCTCTACATGAACATCGGGAAATGCTTTTAGTGAAACATTTCTAAAAATACCGAAGAACCGAAAGAAATCTTGGTCTTCGAGAAATGCGGCTGAGCACATCTTATGAACTTCTACTGCCAGAACATTGTCCTTTTCTCTAATATATGGTGTTAAATCGAATTCTGACGGTGTAAAACTATCTTCCGCATATCCAACAAATTCCCCATTCAACCATATATACATTGCCTGTTCTACGCCTTCAAAACAAATATGTATTTTCTTCCCACACAGTTCCTTGTGCAAATCAAATCTTGTACGATAAGAACCAACCGGATTATATTCTGCCTCACTAAACATGCCCGTACCTGCGCCAGCATTACACGTATATGCTGCTCTCCGATAGTTCTTTCCTTCCCAAGGATACATTGTATTTATATATCTGATTTGGTCATATCCTGCCAATTCGATATGCCCCGGAACCATAATCTTATCAAAACAGCTTGAATCATATTCCTCTTTATAAAATTCCTGTGGTCTGCTCTTCGCATTAACACTAAAACAAAAATCCCACTGCCCATTCAAAGATTGCGTCAACCTGTTATTATTCTCATGCAAATCTGCATAATTTGTATAATACTCATGATCACTATGAGCAGGGATTTGATTCACTCTAAATACTTCTGGATTATCTAACCATTTAATATCAGCTTTCATATTTTCCTCTCTTTCCATAAATAGCCTCTAAAGTAAAACTCTAGAGGCTATATTTTTGTCACTATTTATTCTCTTTTAATTTTCTGTTAGCCTCTTCAACATTTAAGAACGAAAGAATGATTGTAATAATCAAATCAAATGCGAACGGTAACCAAAGGTACATAACACTCATCATGCTGATGCAACTGGCTGGCTGAACTGCGCCATTGTTAATATATCCACTTATATCAAGTAACCAACCTGAAAGAGCAACACCGATACCACCACCAAGTTTTGTACCGAATGATGTACATGAGAACATGGAACCGTCGATTCTTTTACCGGTTTTAAGATATGTATGCTCTGAACAAGAAGCAATAACTGCACCGACATCTCCCTGCCAAGGGCCTTCACCAAGAGAGGTTAATACTGTAAATACCAACATCAAAGGAACGCTTCCCATATATCCAGCAACAACAAGTCCTAAACGACAAGCCGTTGCAAATAGGTAACTGTATTTATTGACTTTGTACATACCTCTCATCTTTTCTACTAATGTAGGTGTAATTGCAAGTGCAAGAATTAACGGGATGTTAATTGCCCATGAGAACACACCAAACAATTTCTGATTTAAAAGTACATAGGTCATAAAATATGTACCCACACTTACCATTGCAGCACGCAATTGCTGAAGGATATAGATTGCGCAAATCATTACAAAGTATTTGTTTGATACAAGTAATTTTAATGTCTGAAAAAACGAAAGTTTACTATCTTCTTGTTCAACATTTCCATCTTCCCTGAGTTCTTCATCAGAAAGCTCTTTTACAGAAAATGCAGATAATGTATTCGAAACAATACCAACGATACAGTAAATAATTGCAATTGCTCTCCATCCGGCAGCACCTCCACCAAGCGCCTCAACTGCTCCGAATGTAATTGACTGAATCAGTAAGTTCGTACCGAACGAGAACATAAAACGGAATGAACCCATTTCCACACGTTCTTTGCTGTTCTTCGTTACAAGAGACGTTAATGCCGCATATGCAATATTGTTTGCTGTATAGAACACTCCATTCAACAACGTGTACGCAATAAAGAACCATGCATACTGTGCTGTCTGTCCGATGTTTGTAGGAATCGCAAACACACCGAACAGTGTAAGCGCACATCCAAAGAAACCATAAAACATCCACGGTCTTGCTTTACCCATTTTACTCTTTGTCTTATCAATCATTGAACCAAAGAATACATCAGTGATACCGTCAAACAACTTCGATATCGCAATTAACGTACCGACAATCCCAGAATTCAACCCTATTGTGTCAGTTAAATAAATCATTACGAAGGATGTCAGGAATGCATATACCACATTTCCTGCAATATCACCCGAACCGTAACCAACTTTGTTATACCATTTGAGGTATTTCTTTTCTTCCATAATTTAATCTCCTTCCTTGTTTCCATTACTTCTTATAATCGTTCCTTCGTTATTTTTATTTTATAAAAATAGATTTCGAAATTCCATATCATATATTAGACAAAATATACACAAAATGATAAAATTAATAAAAAAGAGGTACATACCAGGAGGAATTTATGTATACGAATAATGCATATTTAAACAATTCGATGGTAGACATCAAAGACAAATCCAAACCACTTATCGTAACGAGTTGTGGAACTTACCGCCTTTATACACGCAAAAAACTGCCGACATGGAGGCCACGTGGGCGACGTGACTTTCAGTTGCTCTATGTTGCATCCGGCAAAGCACATTTCCACTTCGGCAGCGAGGAACGAATCGTAACTGCCGGACATATGGTACTGTACCGGCCAAAGGAACCTCAGAAGTATGAATACTATGGAGAGGACCAGACACAAGTCTTCTGGGTACATTTTACAGGTGGTAACGTAACAAACATACTTCGCTCGTATGGTATAACAGATGACAAAAAAGTATTTTACTGTGGTTCCGCACTTGATTATAAAAATACCTTCCGGACAATGATAAATGAACTTCAAATGTGCAAGGAAAACTATGCAGAGATGCTGGAGATGTATTTAAGACAAATATTTATCATGTTACAACGCTACTTCATAGGAGCAGAGAAAACAGATAAGGTACATGTCGTTGAAGAAATAGACAAAGCAACCGCTTACTTCAATGAACACTATAGCGAAGATATCAGCATCGATGAATACGCCGAACAGAATCATGTTAGCGTTAGTTGGTTCATTCGTAATTTCAGAGAATGTACCGGTTCTACACCAATGCAATACATTCTGTCTAAACGCATTTACAATGCAGAAAGTCTATTGAGAGATCCCTCATACAATGTTACCGAGATTTCCCGCATTGTAGGATATGAGAACCCTCTTTATTTTAGCCGCATCTTTAAAAAAGCAAAAGGATTGTCACCTTCAGAATATCGAAAGAATATTTGCAAGATTTGACTACTTTTTGATTAGATTTGGCAAGTAATCACTCGCTTTTTGTATTATACTGAGCTCAAGAAAAAAGAAAGGAGCCACTCTAATATGAAAGAAAAAACGAGAGCATACATCGAATCATTACTTAACTTCTACGCAGATTTCTTTTTACACAGATTACAACGTTTCTAAAACTGCGTAACTTACTCTCCGATAAATTGATGCATAATATGAATAACATATATTTCTTTCTTCCATTACTTCGTTGAAATATGAACTCATATATGTATCATTTATATATATAAACCCTATAAGAGGGTGACCCAAAAGTCTAATTTTCAAAAAGACTTGAGGGTTGCCCTCTTTATGCATTTCATTCCGCTTGAGCTGAATATATTACAAACCCTAAGCTAAAGAAGAAATCCCTCTTTTTAAAACAGTTCTTCATCGTCCCATAATTCTCCTTTAACCACTCATAATCTGCTTTGATAAATGCGTCACTTGGGTTTTCTGCATTCATCTTCCTAAGGTCATCTAAGATGAACCAGAAATAAACATCATAAAAATCTTCTTTCTCCTTGCGAGACATTCCTATGCTAGAAAGTCCGATTTTATGTAAGGTGATGTTATTCATATCCGTATCGCTTAAAAATTTATTGATAGCTCTTCCACAGTGGCGAAATCCTGAATATTCCGTTTTAAAACACAGTTGTATGGCTTTTTCAAACATACCTTCCGGATCCGGATATGCGACATTAAAACCATCATCAATATCCAAAATAATCATCTGTCCATTTTCCGCAAGATGGTCAGACAAAACATCAATTAAGATAGATGGATTTTTCGTATGTAAGAGAATCAATGATAAATTAATAAAATCAAATCCGTCAATCCCTAGTTCTCTTTCAATTGCAGTCAATCTCTCTGAAAAATCCTCCGCCTCACAATCACACAAATATAGATGTCCATTTGGAAACGTGAGTGCTGCTTGCTCTAAAGCTGCTTTTTCTCTATCAATACCCACATAATATTTGATTGGTTTGTTTTCTAAAAACATCTTAACCTGAACTCCGGTATTGCATCCCACATCTAAAAAACTTGCATCGGACACATTGAATAACAAATTCTCATAAACATCTTTTGCAAACGCATGTACAAAACGATGCTGTGTTTCGATTCGATGTCTCTCACCTTCATCCCCATAGAATTCTAAACTATTCACATCCCAAGCCATCTTATATTTTGTAAGGGAAGTGTTATCATAACCACTTACATTGTTGTCGTTATCTCGAAACCATTCGATGATATTCTGGCATATTTTTTGAGCCATTACGGAACGATTACTTTCTGTAACAGTAACCACCTGGGAAGATGCTGCGCTAACATAAACTATAGAATTATCCGAAAGTGGAGAATTGTCTATATTAATGATAAGAATAGGTTTGAACTTGTCCATTGCAATATTTACTTCTCTGGTTACCTGAGTGGATTTCATAGAATATTTATTCAATATTAATACGAAAAGCTTGCATGCATCAATTGCATCCGGAATGACATTCGTATAATTTTGAGTTGCCTTAATATCCCGCTTTGCAAACCAGCTCCTTATATCAAAGGCTTCTAATGTTTTAGCTGTTTCCTGAACAATAGAAACACTACTATCTGTATGATAACTAAAAAATATATCTCCATATTCCATCATGCGCGAATACTCCTCCTGCGTAATTGATTTATATATAATCATTATATTATGGAACAACACATATTACAATAATGAAAAGGCGTGACTGCGCACACATAAACCTGTTGTATTTCTAATGTTCTTATGCTAAAATATACGCATTATTAAATCAGGAGTAACACATAATGAGTTTGAAAATTCCAATAGAAACCTCGGCAAGGCATATCCATGTCAGCGAGGAAGACTTCAAAAAATTATTTGGCGAAGATGCAGAGCTCACCTATGTTCATGAGCTTAGTCAACCTGGACAATATCTCTGTAAAGAACGAATCACCATCGTGGGGCCAAGAGGAAAATTTGAAAATGTAGCCATTCTTGGTCCATACAGAAAAGAAACACAGATTGAGTTATCCATGACAGACACTCGTAAGATTGGTGTTGCGGGGGTCATCCGGCAGTCAGGTTATACAGATGGAACACCTGGATGCTCCCTAATTGGTCCTAAGGGAACCATTACCTTAGAAAAAGGGGTTATCGTTGCAAAACGTCACATACATATGACTCCACTGGAAGCAAGTCGAGCCCGCGTAAGAGATAATGACGAAGTATTCGTTATTACGGAAAGTTATGAACGTGGTTTAATATTTGCAGATGTGGTAGTCCGTGTCAGTCCTACATTCAAACTTGCCATGCATGTTGATACAGACGAAGCAAATGCATTTGCAAGCGATGTCGCTCCAACCGGCGCGATTCTCAAATTGTTTGATGGGCAAACCTATAGTTTGCAGCAATGGGCTGATGAAATCCAATCAGGAATCAATCGATAAATTAGGAGGTATTTCACATGAGTAAAATTGAAGAAGTAAGAAAAGCCATGGTCGAAGCCATGAAAGCAAAAGACAAAGATACGAAGGATGCGCTTTCTGCATTACTGACTGCCTTGAAAAACAAAGCAATAGACAAAAGAGCTGATTTAACCGAGGAAGAAGAAACACAAGTCATCATGAAGGAAATCAAACAAACAAAGGAATCTTTAGAGATGACACCTGAAGACCGTACAGAGTTAATTGAAGACTTCAAAAAAAGAATTAGCGTTTTAGAACAATTTGCTCCGAAAATGATGGATGCGGATGAAATTAAATCTATCATTTCTGCTGTCCTTGCAGACCTTGGAATCGACACTCCAACAGCCCAGGACAAAGGTCGCATTATGAAAGAATTAATGCCGAAGGTAAAAGGAAAAGCAGACGGAAAACTAGTAAATGAGATTGTTGGCTCTATCATAAAATAAGAAAAAGGGGTGCGATTCTTAGGAATCGCACCCCTTACTACTTGCTTATTCAGCTTTTTCTTCTGTCTTATTTTCTGTCTTGTCGTCAGTCTTATCTTCTGCCTTATCTTCTGCCTTATCCTCTGTCTTGTTTTCCGTCTTATTTTCTGTTGTATCTTCCTTTTCTTCCTGTGGTTTTGCTGTAACCTTTAATCCATCCAGACTGATTTGATCCCATACTTTATCAAATACTTTGATTTCTGTATCTTTCACCCATTTATCAAGAGTTTCTGTATAATACTCGTTCTTGCGTTCTTCAATCAAAGATTTTCTTTGAGTCTCTGTTGCATCTTTATCGAACAAGCTTGTCACTTGAGCAACATAAATCGCTGATTCACCAACAATTACATCTGTAAATTCATTCAATTTCAACGCATCTGCTGCTTTTACCAACGCTTTGTCTAATGTCTCATTTTTCGCGTTGAAAGCCTGTTTCTTGGCTGTTAATGATTTTTCTTTTGCATAAGACTCCAAGTTACCCTTTTCTTTTGATCCGTCTAAGAATGCCTTTGCATCTTTCTTTAAATTTTCTACTTCTTTGTCAGTTAATTTCGTCGTATTTCCAGATGAATCTGTTGATGTTGTAGCATACTCTACGTAATACATGATTTTTTGATTTGCTTCTTCATCCTTCACTTCCGGTGTATGAGATGCTTTTACTGCATCATACATCTTTTGAGCAATGGTTACTAATTGCAAATATTCACCAACATACTCTCCGGAAATCTTTTCATATACTTCTTTAGAATTTGCTTTTTTAAATGCTTTCGCAACTTCATCGATCTTCTTTTGTTCCGCTTCTGTAATAGTCACTTTAAATTCTTCCGCATGAGCTTTCAATACATAAAGTTGCTGTAATGACTCCAAAGTTCCCTGCTTCATGCTTTCTTCACTTGTTACGCCATCTTCTATTTCATCGTCCCAGTTCAACTCATATCCATACATGGCATATTGTTCCATAGTTGCTTCTTCTGCCGGTTGACGATATCTTATATAAAAGTTAGCCATACCGAGATCAATTTCTGTATCTCCAACTTTCATAACGATTTCCTTGTTATCAATATCTTTCTGTCCTCTGCATCCAACAAATGCTGTTGTTGAAAGAACAACTACTGCAACAAGCGCGATTGCTTTTTTAAATAATTTCATGAATAAATCCTCCTTCGTGCTTCTAAGACATCATTATACCTCTTTTTTCCTAATCAAGCAATGTTTTTATGCTATTTAACACATTTTTCACGAGTTCTAAAACATCCTCATCCTTTTCTTTCTTATTTGTTGAAAGTTTCTTATAAGTAAAATAAGGATTCGTATCTACTGTAAATTTAAGATTCCCCTTGTATTGAGCAACAAGATTTGCAATTCGTTCCACATGTACTTTCGCTTTCTCGTACATCACAAATTTCAGCACTTCTCCCTTTTGCTCAACGCTGATTACATATACCTTGTGCGCAAATGCCTTCAGCATGGCAATCTGTAGAAGCTGTTGAACTTTTTTCGGGACATCCCCGAATCGGTCTAACAGTTCTTCCATCATATCGTCCATTTCTTCTTCTGTCTCAATAGATGCGATACGTTTATAGATATCCAGTTTTTGATATTCATTTGGAATATACGTAGCCGGAATAAATGCATCCACATTCAAATCCACTGTTGTTGTGTATGGTTCATCTTCCAGTTCACCTTTTAAGTGTTTTACTGCTTCATTGAGCATCTTACAATACAAATCATAACCAACCGCTTCCATGTGTCCGTGTTGCTCTGCCCCCAAAAGATTACCCGCACCACGAATTTCCAAATCGCGCATTGCAATTTTAAACCCAGAACCCAAGTCCGTAAATTCACGTATTGCCGCCAGTCTCTTTTCCGCAACCTCACGTAATAATTTATCACGCCGATACATCAAAAATGCATATGCCATACGATTAGAACGTCCCACACGCCCGCGAAGTTGATACATTTGTGATAATCCAAGTTGGTCTGCATCGTGGATTATCATTGTGTTCGCATTGGAAATATCCAACCCGGTTTCTATAATGGTTGTAGAAACAAGTACATCTATCTCACCATTAATAAAATCAAGCATAATGTTTTCTAATTTATTTTCTCTCATTTGCCCATGTGCATAAGCAACATTTGCATCCGGAACCAAATTTTGTATTTTGGCTGCAACCTCATCAATATCTTTCACCTTATTGTACACATAATACACTTGCCCCTGCCGCGACAATTCCCTCTGTATCGCTTCTCTTACCATCTCATCATTATATTCCATGACATAAGTTTGTATTGGCATACGGTCATTTGGTGCCTCTTCCAGGACACTCATATCACGAATTCCAATGAGACTCATGTGCAGGGTTCTTGGTATAGGTGTTGCCGTTAAGGTCAGCACATCAATATTCTCTTTTAATTTCTTGATTTTCTCTTTATGTTGAACGCCAAAACGCTGTTCCTCGTCAATAATTAAAAGACCTAAATCTTTATACTCCAAATCATCACTGAGCACACGATGGGTACCGATAATAATATCAACAAGTCCTCGTTTTGTATCCTCAATGGTCTTCTTTTGTTGTGCAGCAGTTCGGAAACGACACATCAAATCAACCCGCACCGGAAAATCTTTCATTCTTTGCATAAAGGTATTGTAATGCTGTTGTGCAAGTACCGTCGTCGGCACCAGATACACAACCTGCTTATTTTCCTGCACCGCCTTAAATGCTGCCCGAATCGCAATCTCTGTCTTTCCATAGCCCACATCCCCGCAGATGAGTCGGTCCATGATTTTATTGCTCTCCATGTCTCTTTTCACAGCATCAATTGCCAAAAGCTGGTCATCTGTCTCCTCAAATGGAAACATTTCTTCAAATTCCCTCTGCCAAACAGTATCCTCCCCATAGACAAATCCTGCTTGTTCCTGTCTTGCGGCATACAATTCAACCAAATCTCTTGCAATTTCTTTCACCGCACCACGTACGCGAGTTTTGGTACGGTTCCATTCCTGCCCGCCGAGACGATTCAGTTTTGGCTTCTTGGCATCTGCACTCGCATACTTTTGAATCAAATCCAGTTGGGTTGCCGGAATGTAAAGATTACCTCCACCGGCATAGGAAATCTTCATGTAATCCTTTGCGACTTTGTCAATCTCTATTTTCTCAATTCCTTGATAAATCCCCAAGCCATGATTTTCGTGAACAACATAATCGCCCACCTTCAGTTCAGCAAAGTTTAATATCTTTTGTCCTTCATAGGTTTTCCGTTTCTTTTTCTTCTTTGTCTTTCCAAAAATATCTGTCTCAGAAATCACCATGAACTTTAGCATCGGATATTCGTATCCTTCCGTCACATGTCCATATGTCACCATGATTTCTCCGGCTTGCACTTCCCTCTCCGTGTCTTCGCTATAAAAACTGCTCAGGTTATAATCCCGCAAATCTTCTGCAAGACGTTTTGCTCTTGTTCTGGACCCTGATAGTAGAACTACTCTATAGTCAGAGCGTTTTAATCGTTTTAAATCTCTTGTGAGCATCTCAAAACTATTGTTGTATGGATTCACGCTCTTACTCTGCAAATGATGAACTTCTCGCGCTTTTAGTTCTTTGCACTTCATTTCCAATGCTGAAAATGCGACACAGTGAAAACGGCTCATTTTCTCCGCTACCTTTTTTGCAGTAAAGAGTTTCATTTCCTCATCCGAAATATCATACCCACTCTCCATTCGATTTGCCTGTGCCTGTACAAACTCAGCCTCAACACCTTGCCCCTTTTCAATCAGACGCACCGGCTCATCCAAGAACAAAATGGTATTCTCCGTATCAAAATAGTCCAAAAAGGAAACCCGTTTCGCGCTCTCTTCCGGAAAATCACTTGCCGGATAAATGGTAATCTCTTTTAAATTCTCAATGGAACGCTGACTTTCCACATCAAAAGTTCGTATGGAATCAACTTCATCGCCCCAGAGTTCCACTCGAATCGGCAACTCTTCCGTCAGAGGATAAATATCCATGATGCCACCTCTGACTGCAAACTGTCCCGGACCTTCAATCTGTTCTTCACGCTCATATCCAAGCGCCACCATTTCTCTTTTTAACTGTTCAAAATCGACAACATCACCCAAGCGTAAAACATGTATGCGCTCTCTTACCGTTTCAATTGGCAATAGTGCATCCATAAATCCATCAAAGCTGGTTACAACTGTCACTTGCTTTTGCTCCATCATGCATTGAAGCACCTTCATGCGTTGCTGAATTAAATATTTCCCACGCAAATCCGCTTGATAAAACAATAAATCCTTGGCAGGATACAGGTAAACGTTGTTCTCCAAAAAACGGTATTCTTCATATATTTGTTTGGCTTTCATCTCACTGGAAGTAGCGATGATTTTAAAAGCAAAACCATCGCTAAGTGCATACATCATATGTGTTTTTTGGGAACTGACACATCCCGCAAACTGCAAAATACCCTTTTCTTTCCTACAGTTTCTATGAATCGCCTCAAATTCGGCCAGCTCCGATAATGGTGCTATAAAAGCCTTCATTTTTACTCCTTCACAATCTTCTTATTATATTCATTCATTGCCACATCAATCTCACCGTGTACAATCAATTCAATAGCATGGACTGCTCTTTGGTATCCCTCCATCATCACTTCTTTTTCTCCCTTTGAGAAATGTCCCAGCACATAATCAGCGAGATCATAATCTTTTGGTTTCTCGCCCACACCTACTTTAATACGATGAAAATCGCTGGTTCCCAAATGTTGAATAATACTTTTGATTCCGTTGTGCCCACCGGCACTTCCTTTTTTCCGTATGCGAAGCTGTCCCACATCTAAACTAACATCATCAAAAATAATCAGAAGCTCCGACTCAACATCCACCTTGTAAAAGTCCAAGACAGAACGCACACTCTCACCGCTCAAATTCATATAGGTCTGCGGTTTAACCAAGATAACTTTTTGTCCTCCAATGATTCCTTTCCCGCAAAAAGCACGATGTTTGCGTTCTGTAACCGATATATTATATTTGTCCGCTATATGGTCTATTACATCAAATCCTACATTATGGCGGGTACCTGCGTACTCAACCGTCGGATTTCCAAGTCCTACAACAATAAACATACTCACACCTCTTTTCGTTCTGTCTTTTATATTTTACAAGAATGTCCTTCGTTTGTCACGCAAAACCAATGAATATTTTTCCTTGCCCCTACATACATTATAAAAAAAGAAATTTGATCCATTTAGGAGGCACTTATGAGTTCTAAGACAAGAATTGTGGTCTTGCACATGAAAGAGATTGTTTATACTGCAGTGTTTGCCTTACTAGGCATTTTATTAATTATATTATTAGCATTTATGTTTTTTCCAAAACAAAAAGATGCAAGCAAACATGAGCAACCTTATATTCCTGGCATCTACACCTCCACAGTTACACTAAACAATACCACTTTGGAAGTAGAAGTTGCCATTGACAGTTCACATATCAACGCCATTCGTTTCACAAATTTGGACGAATCGATTGCCACCATGTATCCGTTGGCGCAACCGACTATCGAATACATTGCACAGCAAATTTATGAAACCCAATCATTAGAAGATATTGCATACAGTGAGGACAGTCCATACACCTCACAGGTTATATTAAACGCAATTGAAGAAGCTGTTGAAAAAGGAAAAACTAATTAAGTTTCGTTTACTTTATCCAATATTTGTGGTACGATTTTAGAAGATAAAAAATTCTAAAGGAGAAACGGAAAATGAACAACCAAACAAAAGAAGGCATTTATAATGCCAAAGAACTTGGTACCGGAAAAACAATTGTTCTCGGACTTCAGCACATGTTTGCAATGTTCGGGTCAACCGTTCTGGTTCCACGACTCACAGGTTTAGATGTTTCTACAACTCTGTTATTCGCAGGTTTAGGAACGCTCCTCTTCCACTTATTAACCAAAGGAAAAGTTCCTGCATTCTTGGGTTCCTCTTTCGCATTCTTGAGTGGCTATTTCGCAATTGCTCCTAAACTGAAAGGTGATGTTCCTAACATCGAGATGATCCCATACGCATGTTTCGGCGTGGCTTGTGCAGGTTTACTTTACCTAGTTCTGGCAGCCTTGATTAAACTATTCTCTGCCGGAAAGATCATGAAATTCTTCCCACCAATTGTTACAGGCCCTATTATCATTGCCATTGGTCTGACACTGTCCCAATCAGCGATTAGAAACTGTTCTTCCAACTGGTTGGTTGCCCTCGTTGCAATTGTAGTTGTTATTTTATGTAACATCTTTGGTAAAGGCATGATTAAAATCGTACCTATCTTAATTGGGGTTGTTGCTTCTTACATTGTGGGAATCATTGCAGGAGAAGTTGATTTTTCAGGTGTGGCAAGCGCAGCTTGGATTGGTCTTCCAATTAACAAGGATGCAACCGTACTCGGATTATTCAATAATTTTGATGCATCCAAGTTAATTACTGCAATCATCACCATTATGCCGATCGCACTCGCAACCATTGTAGAACACATCGGTGATGTTTCTGCGATATCCTCTACAACCGAAAAGAACTATATCAAAGAACCTGGACTTCACAGAACCTTACTTGGAGATGGACTTGCTACTATCGTAGCTTCCCTTTTTGGAGCTCCTGCAAATACAACATACGGCGAAAATACTGGTGTGTTAAATCTTTCAAAGGTTTATGACCCATTTGTGGTCAGATTGGCAGCATATTTTGCAATCCTCTTCTCCTTCTGTCCGAAGTTTGCTGCAATCATTCAGGCTATGCCAACTGCTACTGTAGGTGGTATCTCTCTGATACTTTACGGTATGATTTCTGCAGTCGGTGTTCGCAACATTGTAGAAAATCAAGTAGATTTTACAAAATCACGCAACGTAATTATCGCAGCCTTAATTCTGGTGCTTGCGATCGGTATCAAATACAACAGCACCACGGGAGACATTGCATTCCAACTTGGACAAATTACAATTAGTCTTTCAGGTCTCGCAGTTGGTGCTTTAGCAGGTATTATTTTAAATGCAATTCTTCCTGGCAAGGATTATGTCTTTAATGAAGAAAACTAAATAACAAACAAAAAGCTTCCGGCCCATTTTTTTGAGCCGGAAGCTTTTCATATGATATAGATTTACACTTATTTTGTTCCGAAAATTCTATCCCCTGCATCACCTAGTCCTGGACAAATGTATGCATTTTCATTCAATTCTCTATCAAGATTACCAATAAAGATTTTTACGTCCGGATGAGCCTTCTGCAATTTTTCAACCCCCTCCGGCGCTGCAATCACGCACATAAATGTAATATCTTTCCCACCATGTTGCTTAATAAAATCGATAGCGGCAACTGCAGAACCACCGGTTGCAAGCATCGGGTCAACAACAAAAATTTTGCGGAGTTCGATCGGTGCCGGAAGTTTACAATAATACTCATGTGGTTCATGTGTTTCTTCATCACGATAAAGACCGATGTGTCCGATTTTTGCTGCAGGCATCAACTTTAGAAGTCCTCCCACAAGACCAAGTCCAGCTCGGAGAATAGGTACAATTGCCGGTTTCTTTCCTGCAATCACCGGACAGCTTGCTGTCTCAAGTGGTGTTTCAACATCCACATACTCCAATTGCAAATCTCTAAGGGCCTCATATCCCATAAGCATTGCGATTTCCTCTACTATCGCACGAAATTCATTAGTTCCTGTTTGTTTGTTTCTTAGCATTGTAATCTTGTGTTTAATCAAAGGATGGTCACAAACTACAATATTTTCATTTCCGTTGTACATTTTTTTATTTCCTTTCGTTATTTATCCTTCTACAATAAGATATCTTCCACTTGGCAATGCAAAGACCTCTGAAGCTTGTTCTAATTCGTCATTTCTCATATCAGAAATATCTGTGCCATTTTCCTCAAAATAGTCTCTCACTTCCCCCAGCGAATCCACAACGACTGCCATACAGTCTTCTAAACACGCTTCCGCTTCTTCCATTGTTTCAGCAACCGGTTCATCAAATAATTGTAATTGTCTCTTCAAAAAAACTTTCAAGCATTCCTCATCATATTCGTACATATTATTTTTCTCCTTTTACAATTGAAATTATTTCTTCGGCTTGGTCTACGATGTGAACCGCACCATTTTCTTTTAAAACCTCTCTCGAACGGAATCCCCAAGTTACACCGACTGTTGTTACTCCTGCCGCGTTTCCTGTCTGCATATCTACATCCGAGTCTCCAATATAGAGGCACTCCTCACATGCCACATTCAGTTCCTTTGCAATCATAAATACCGCTGTCGGATCCGGTTTTCTCGGAATGGTCTCCTGCTGTCCTTGCACACATGTAAATGTATCCGTCCCAAAGAATGTTGCGACAACATCTTTCGTCTGTAAATGCGGTTTGTTGGACAAAACGGCTAAACGGATTCCTAAAAGCTTTAATGTATGCAACAGTTCTACAATCCCTTCATATGGCACAACGTGATAGGTACAGTTTTCTTTAAAGATTCTTCCATACACTTCCATTGCTTTCTCCGCATGAAGAAGTTCAGAATCTCCCACAGCCATCAATGAACGCTCAATTAAATTTCGCGCTCCGCTTCCCACAAAAGCTTTGCATTGTTCATCCGTAATCTGAGACAATCCCAGCTCACATAACGTAGCATTCACACAATAAGTCAATGACTCTAATGTATCCGTCAGTGTGCCGTCCAAGTCAAAAATGCATGCTTTGTACATGATGTCCCTCCTATTTAACTTTATACCTTTATCATAGTATGAACATAGTGGAATTTCAATAGTATATTGTCAAGGGCTAAAAGTTTTTTTATTTTCGTCCGACACCGAATACTTTGCAACTATCTTGTGCATCATTTTACTATTACAAATTATCATAGGAGGATGACAAGATGGCTCTTAACAAAGTAGAAATCTGTGGTGTGGATACGTCTAAACTTCCATTACTCAAGGAAGATGAGAAAAAAGAACTTTTTGCAAGAATTAAGCAGGGAGACCAAGAGGCAAAAGAAGAATATATTAAAGGAAATTTACGCTTGGTTTTAAGTGTCATTAAACGTTTTGCGAGCAGCAACGAAAATGTAGATGATTTGTTTCAGATTGGTTGTATTGGACTTATCAAAGCAATCAACAACTTTAATACGGATTTAGACGTGAAATTCTCAACATATGCCGTTCCAATGATTATCGGTGAAATCCGCAGATACATGCGCGACAACAGCTCTATAAGAGTCAGCCGCTCATTGAGGGATACCGCATATAAAGCAATATATGCAAAAGAAAATTATTTAAAGAAATATTTGCGCGAACCAACCATACAAGAAATCGCAAATGAAATAAGCATTCCGAAAGAAGATATTGTCTTCGCTATGGATGCCATTCAAACACCTATGAGTCTGCAAGAACCTGTATATAACGATGGTGAAGATGCCATTTATGTAATGGATCAAATCAGTGACAAGAAAAATCGAGAAGAAAACTGGATTGAGGAACTGGCGTTGCAAGCTGCCATGAAATGCTTAAATGAACGGGAACGTTATATCATCAAACTGCGTTTTTACGAAGGGAAAACACAGATGGAAGTGGCGCAGGAAATTGATATATCACAGGCTCAGGTAAGCAGATTAGAAAAGCACGCCCTAAAGACAATGAAAAACTATCTGAAGTAAGCAACTGTTGTTCACATTGTTTGGGCCTATACAGCGTCCGACGCTGTATAGGCCCAAAACATTAGATATCCCATTTATCAACAAGGTTTTGTATTTGTCCTTCAAACTTTGCCAAATCCTTATTTGCCATTCCCTCGCATTTCATCACAACTGTCATCAGTCGTTTACATGCAAGCACCAAACGATTAAAAGCATTTTCTGCACGTAGCTTCACAGGCTTTTCAGCCTTCTTTTTCACGATGCGAACACCCTCAGACAGAATAACATTTCGAGCTAAATCCACACATCCTCCTGAATATGGCGCAAATGCCTTCCATCCAAAGGTATCCGTAACTGTTTGTGCAAATTCTTCCGTAACACTGTCCTCTCCATGAACAACAAAAACATGCTGTACATCTGTTTCAAATCCTCTTAACCAATCCAATAGCCCATTTACATCTGCATGACCGCTAACTCCCTTCAGCGACTCAATTCTGGCGGCAACCTCAATGTTTTCACCAAACAGCTTCACGCTTGATGCTCCGTCAATCAGTTTCCTTCCAAGCGTTCCTACAGCCTGATAGCCCACGAACAAAACCGTACACTCCGCTCTCCATAAATTATGCTTCAGATGATGCCTAATACGGCCTGCTTCACACATGCCCGAAGCAGAAACAATCACTTTGGGATTATGGTCGAAATTGATAAGCTTAGAGTCATCGCTGGTAATCGATAACTTTAATCCCGGAAAAACAAGTGGATTAACCCCTTTTCCCACCAGCTCCATAGCATCCTCGTCATAACAAGCTCTTCCATTTTTGGTAAATACGCTTGTCGCTTCTATAGCCAACGGGCTATCTACATACACTTCGAAATTCGGAAATTCCGAAAGTAAATTTCGCTCCTTGATTTCTCTGATAAAATATAGAATTTCCTGTGTCCTTCCAACCGCAAAAGAAGGAATAACAACATTTCCTCCTTTCAGAAAAGTTTCTTTTAGAATACGCGTGAATTCTCCCAAATAATCCGGTTTCTCTTCACTGTGAACACGGTTTCCATAAGTGGATTCGATGACAATATAATCCGCTTCTTTTACCGCAGACGGGTTCTTCAAGATTGGTTGCTGCGTGTTACCTACATCCCCCGAAAATACCAATTTCTTCGAGACCTCTCCTTCTGTAACCCAAACCTCTATACTTGCAGAACCGAGCAAATGTCCTACATCGTTAAAACGTACTTTAATTCCCGGGCATAACTCTACCGTCTGCCCATAATCACATGGAGCCAAAAGCTCTATTGCACAAATTGCATCTTGAGTGGTATACAGCGGTTCATACAAAGGCGCGCCTGAACGTCTTGCCTTTCTGTTTCTCCACTCTGCCTCAAACTCCTGAATGTGTGCACTGTCTCGCAGCATAATATTGCATAAGTCTGCCGTGGCAAATGTAGTAACTATCTCCCCTTTAAATCCATGCTTACACAACAAAGGAATCAATCCGGAGTGGTCAATGTGGGCATGTGTTAAAAGAATATAGTCCAATTCTCCTGCCGCAACCGGAATCTCTTGATTTTCATACAAGTCCGGTCCCTGTTCCATTCCACAATCCACCAAAATGCTCTTTCCGTTTGTTTCTAATAAATGACAGCTTCCTGTCACTTCGTGAGCAGCACCGATAAATGTAAGTTTCATATATCCTTCGCCCCCTTTTCTTTTATTTTACCACTTTTCAAATTAGATTTCAAACCGGACCATCTCTCTTTTTAATCGCTGCATAATCTTCTTTTCTAAACGCGATATATAAGATTGTGAAATCCCAAGCAAATCCGCAACCTCTTTCTGTGTCTTTTCCTGACCATCATGGCTGGCTAAGCCATATCGCATCTGCACAATCATTCTTTCCCTGCTTGACAGACAATTGATTGCTCTCACCAATAATTTATGTTCCACTTCACTTTCCATTTCCCTGTAAATTGTGTCTTCTTCCGTTCCCAAAATATCAGATAGTAACAATTCATTTCCATCCCAATCCACATTTAAGGGTTCATCTATGGATACTTCCAGCTTCGTTTTGTTATTTCTTCTCAGATACATGAGAATTTCATTTTCAATGCATCGTGATGCATAGGTCGCAAGCTTGATATTTTTATTCGGATTAAATGTCTGAATTGCCTTAATCAATCCAATTGTTCCTATGGAGATTAAGTCTTCCACACCAATTCCCGTATTGTCAAATTTTTTGGCAATATACACAACTAGGCGAAGATTATGTTCAATTAATAATTTTTTTGCTTCCTCTGCCCGTTCCGTTTCCAAATCCGATATTGCCGTGTTTTCTTCCTCCACCCCCAATGGAGCCGGCAAAACATCTGCCCCTCCTATGTAATGCAACTCCATACATTCCGGAAACAATATTCTCCGGATAAACCGCCTAGGTACGGCTAGTTTCATAATCATCCTTATTCCTCCTAAAATAGATTCGGATTCAAAATCATCTCATACGCTCCTTCTGTTGAAATGTCTTCCTCACTAATACCAATCAAAGGTGTATCAATCCAACATTCTGTATTTTTATGCACGCACATGCGGTCTACTCGAAATACCGGCAAAACACCTTCCGCCTTTCCAATGGTTCTATAAGGAATATATCGAAAGCTCTTTTGTTCTTTTTCATCCAAAAGTTTTTTTGCTGTCTTTTTCTCCAAAACATTTACCGGTTGCCCACTAATGGGGTCTCTAAGGCCGTTTCCGCTGTCAATGATACAATTTACCTGAAATACCTTATCATTGACATATAAATCTGCTTTGCAATGGCTTCCTGTCCATCTCTGCAAATAGGAAAGAAATTTCCAAATCCCAAGGACCATGTAGTACCCCAAAATCGCAACAAACAGAAAGAAACTTCCTAACCTCACATACTGGCTGAAATATTCCATAATTCCTCCAAGCAGAAACCCACCGATATATAACATGATAATTGCTTTGGCAAAAGACGATATGGTCTTGATTTTTAGTCCCACTCGAATCATACATGTATTTACAAACATGTGAAATAGTACGAATTTAACAAATGTGTATGGAATTGGGAGCACAATGACAATGCATGTGAGCAGGGAGCCTAGAGCCGCGCCTATACAAATAGTTCCGTGTGTGGCAGAACACAGAAGCATCTTCCTCACAATGAGCAGTAATATGTAATCCATCATGAAATTCACCAAAAACAACACATCTATATATAGTTCGTAATACACTTTCCACCTACTTTCTCTTTCGCTACAAAATAGATATGATACATAAGCAAAAACTATTATAGTGAAAATGGAATAAAAAAAATGTCGAAGCCTCTGTGATTTTACACAAAGTCTTCGACATATTTTGCACATTATTATTTCTTCAAGAATGTTGGAATCTTAATAGCTTGCTCCTTCACTGAACTTACAGGAGTTCTGGAAGAATCTAAGCTTGGAGCTGTTCCGGCAGCCTGTGGCTTTGTTAAACCAAGGTCAAGTTCCGGCATAACCGGTGTAGGTACAACCGGTGCTTCATACTTTTCTACTGTCTGCACAGGAGTTCTTCCTTCTAATCTTGATTTCAACTTAGACGCTGTTCCGCTAACATTATGTAAGCCTGTAGCAATTACTGTAATCGTAGCTTCGTCAGCATGAGTATCATCATACATTGCACCAAAGATGATATTGGTATCTTCACCTACAAGTTCCTGAACATATTCAGCTGCATCACTTGCGTCAAACAAAGTAATATCACCTGAAACATTGATGATAACATCTGTAGCACCTGCGATTGTTGTTTCAAGAAGTGGACTTGCAACTGCTTCTTTAACAGCTTGAAGAGCCTTATCATCACCCTTACCGTATCCAATACCGATATGAGCAACTCCTTTGTCTTTCATAACTGTCTGAACGTCAGCAAAGTCAAGGTTGATTAATGCAGATTCGTTAATCAAATCTGTGATACCTTGAATACCTTGTTGCAATACCTCATCTGCTTTCTTAAGAGCTTCCGGCATTGTTGTTCTTCTATCAACGATTTCCAATAACTTATCATTTGGAATAACGATTAAGGTATCTACACTTTCTTTTAATTTTTCAATACCGCCCAATGCATTGTTCATACGTTGCTTCGCTTCAAAACGGAATGGCTTTGTAACAACACCTACTGTCAATGCACCTAAATCTTTTGCGATACGTGCTACAACAGGAGCTGCACCGGTACCTGTTCCGCCTCCCATACCACAAGTAACAAATACCATGTCAGCACCTTCAAGAGCTGCTGCGATTTCTTCTGCGCTTTCTTCTGCTGCTTTTTCACCGATTTCCGGTTTTGCACCTGCGCCAAGACCCTTTGTGATTTTCTCTCCAACTTGCATTAATGTTGGTGCTTTTGATGCTTGTAATGCTTGTTTATCTGTATTAATTGCGATAAATTCTACACCTGCAATGTTTTCGTCAATCATACGGTTAACAGCGTTGTTTCCGCCGCCACCTACACCGACAACTATTATTTTTGCTGCTGCTTCCGATTCATTTGTTTTAATTTCTAACAAGAACTTCTCCTCCTTTGTTCCCTTATTTATTTATACGTCCCTAGACGTAACGCATTTTTCCATACATATATATAATAAATACTTTTTTTCAAATAATCAATAGTTTTCTTCGATATTTTCTTCGTTTTCTTCTGTATTTTCCTCAATTGTCTCCTCAAAACTAAAATATTTGCTGTCTGAATTGTAATGTTCTAAATGTAAGGTGCCATTTTTCCCTTCCAGATTCTCCAAAACAGCCACAAGTTGTACCACTTTTTCAGCGTAGTTACTCTTTCCGAGATTTACACAAACCTGTTCAAAATACAGATTCATGCTTTCTTCCTCCCATACAATTCTATCCGGATGCAATTGATGTTTTTCCACCTGTTTCGCCAAATTCACAAAATACTGCAAAACCTTTTCATCGTCCGTCTGTAACACTTCATATTTCTTTGACTGCTCTACTTCAATACCTTCTACCAACAAAATATTTTCTTTGTGTTCTGCTGTCTTTTGAAGTACCAGACCCTCATCGTCAAAATAAACATAAACACCTTCATCCATCAAACCACCGACAATTTCTTTTTCCGTCACGCGAAGCTTCAATTCCCAAGGTGCCGACAATGACAACTTTACATCTTTTAAATAAACCGGCAACTGGTAAGAACCTGTTTGAAACTTTATCCAAGCATAGATGGAATTCGAGTTCATCGGGTCTTCTTTTACCCATGATATAATCTCATTTTTCTGACTGTTTTCCGCTCCCGTTACATGAATAGCCTGAACATGTGTAAGTAAAAGTGTTGCCAACGTAATATTCAAAATGGTAAGTACCAAAACTACAATCGCATATAAATAATATCCGAACTTTCTTTTCTTTTTTTGCGGCTTGCTTTTTTTCCCTTCTGTTTCCCCTTGCATTTTATTTCCTCCCAAATAAAACGTTTCTTTTATTCTATCAGATGAGATACATTTAGTACAAGCCCAATTTCAGTTAATAGAAATAAAACTGAGGTCCCTCCATAGCTGACAAATGGCAATGTAATTCCTGTATTCGGGATAGTGTTTGTCACAACTGCAATATTTAAGATGACCTGTATCATCAAATGCGCCATTGCACCGCTCGCAATCAAAGAGCCATACATGTCTTTTGCGTGAACGGCAATCACAAAGAAACGCCATATCAAAAATACGAATAATAACACGAGTGTTGCTGCTCCAACCAGGCCCCATTCCTCACATACAATGGAGAATATCATATCGTTCTGTGCTTCCGGAACAAATCCTAACTTCTGTATGCTTTCTCCACTTCCGCGACCAAACAATCCACCGGAGCCGATAGCATACAGTCCTTGCAAGGTCTGATATCCTTTCTCATACTTTTCCGGATGAAGCCAAATTGCTATTCTCTCCATTCTGTAACTTGCCGTTGCTAAAAATATTGCCATAAAACCAACGACACTGACTGCAAGCCATACAAATTGTGCGTACAAAGGACTTGCAACAAAAACGAGAACAACCCCTATTCCCAATATGATAATTGCCGTGCTTAGATTTCCTGCACCAACCAAACCCACAATTGGTAAAATGGACACTACAATCACGATAAGCGTTTTCATCTTTTTCATGTGCTTCACTTTTTTTTCAATCAGATTTGCCAAAAACAAAATCACTGCCAATTTAGCAAATTCCGAAGGTTGAAAAGACAAAGGCCCAAAAGACAACCATCTTTTGGACCCATTAATCTCATCACCGATAAACAAAACTGCAAATGAAAGAAGCATAGACAACATATACATCCACACAGCAAATTTGCGCCAAACGTGATAATCAATATTTGCCATTGCAAACATGCACCCTATACCCAGTGCCGTTGCAAAAGCTTGTTTCTTAAAGTAATAAAACTCATCATCAAACTTTACCCGACCATTGTATGCACTTGTGCTTTGCAAGACATAAAGCCCCACAATAATCAGAATAAAAACAACAACCAAAAGCCCATAATCATAAGACTTTCTCTTTTTGGTTTTCCCCAAACCATTCACCTCTTATAAAGCTTTTACGAACTCCTTAAATTTATCGCCGCGTTCTTCGTAATTCTTGAACATCCCCCAGCTCGCACATGCAGGTGATAGTAGCACTGCCTCTCCCGGTTCAGCCAGCTTCGCACAGGTCAAAACTGCTTCTTCAAGGGAGTCTGCCATAATAATATCTTCAAATCCCAGTTTTCTCGCTGTATTTGCTATTTTTTCTCTCGTCTGCCCTAACAATACAAGACACTTCACTTTACCGTCAAATGCTTCAATCCATTCCTCGTACTCTGAGTCTTTATCATATCCGCCGCCTATCAGAATGGTTCTGCGATTCATCGCCTGAATGCCCTTGATTGCTGCATCAGGATTCGTACCTTTTGAATCATTGTAGTATGCCACACCATTCTTTTCGCAGACAAATTCAATGCGATGTTCAACCCCTGAAAATGTTTGAATGGTACTGCGGATAATATCCATTGGTACACCATATGCAATTGCCATAGCAGATGCTGCCATTACGTTTTCATAGTTATGAATACCCAAGAGTTGCAATTCGTCCACATGGCAAAGGACAAGCTCCTTTTCCGCCCTGTACACAATATTGCCATCTTCTAAATAGATACCTTTATCTAGTTTACGTCTGCTGCTAAAATATAGAACTTTTGATTTTATATTTTTACCAAATTCACGCAAAACGGCTTCTTCATAATTGAGCACACAAGTATCTTCTTCTGTCTGATTCTTTGCCACATCCTCTTTGGCTGCAATATATGCCTCCATAGTATGATGTCGATTCAGATGGTCCGGGGTAATATTTAAAATCGCACATACACAAGGTCTGAAACTATGGATCGTTTCCAATTGAAAACTGCTGACCTCTGCCACAGCGACGCTTTCTTCCTGCATATCCAATGCTGCTGTTGTATATGGGTTTCCGATGTTTCCAACCACGAAAACACTTTCCTTATAATGTTTCATGATTTCACCCAGTAGTGCTGTTGTCGTTGTTTTTCCATTGGTTCCGGTAATTGCCAAAACATCACCCTTACCATATGTAAATGCCAGTTCAATTTCACCCCAAATTGGTATCCCCATCTCACGCATCTGATTTACCACCGGCAAATCTGTCGGTACTCCCGGACTCATGACAACAAGGCATAACTCGTTCATTACCTCCTCGCGCAAATCTCCCAGCATTATTTCCGCCTTCGAATCCTCTCCCAGCTGACTTCTTATTTTTGCAACATCAAGAGATGAATTTCCATCATATAAAATCACTTGTCTTCCAACTTTTTCAAGAAGCTTAGCAGAACCAATTCCACTAATTCCCGAACCAAAAACGAGAACCTTCTGACCGTTCATATATTTTTCTATTCCTTCCGTTTGCTATTTGACTTATATTGCCATCAATGCAATGAGGCAAAGTAGTGCCGTTATAATTGAAAATACAGCCACAACTCTGGTCTCTGACCACCCACACAATTCAAAGTGATGATGAATTGGTGCCATTTTAAAAATACGCTTTCCACCTGTCTTTTTAAAGTAAGTAACCTGAAGCATAACAGACAATACTTCCACAAGATAAATCATACCTACAATCAAGACAAACAACGGCATCTTCAGCATATACGCAGTTGATATGACAAATCCGCCCAATGCGAGTGAACCAGTGTCACCCATAAATACACTTGCAGGATATACATTAAACAGCAAAAACCCTAAAAGAGCCCCGACAACTGCACATGTAATCGGTTCAATTCCACTTTGAGAACCAACTGCTACAACTGTAAAAAATGTAGCAACCAGGACGGTGACGCTGGATGCCAAGCCATCCAGACCATCTGTGAAATTCACACCATTTACCGTTCCTACAACCGCAATAAACATTAATGGAATTGCAAAATATCCAAGATCGATTTCTTTACCGCCGGTGAACGGAATAATCATGGAAAGTGATTCCATCCCTTTCACCTGCACCATATAAAACGCAAAGACAGCGGTTACTAATATTTGAAGTCCCATCTTCTGCTTCGGGAACAACCCATCTGAACGTTTCATTACTACTTTCAGATAATCATCCAAAAATCCAATTAAACCAAAACCAACTGTCACAAATAAAATCGGTATGATGTCCGGATAATCTTTCAGATAAAACAAAGATGTTATCGCAATCGCACACAAAATAATAACTCCACCCATGGTCGGAGTCCCTGCTTTTTTCAAATGTGATTTCACGCCATCTTCACGCTCGGTCTGACCCATTTTCAACTTTCTGAGAATTGGTATTACAACTGGTCCCATAATTACACTTAGAGCAAATGAAATCAATACCGGCACAAAAATTTTATAGTCCATATATACACCTCTTTATCTCTTTTGTCGTTCTTAATAGTATACAACTATTCGCTTGTCATTTCAATCCCCATATACGGAAGTATATTATCAAAAATGGTTCTGACAACAGGCGCTGCAATTGTTCCTCCATAGTATATTCCTTGTGGATTATAAATGATACAAAGAGCCAATACTTGTGGATTGTCTGCAGGTGCAAACCCTACAAACGAGGAAATATATTTGTGCGCACTTCTCGGCAATGTCTGTGAAGTCGCTGTTTTTCCACCTATTCGATACCCTTCTATATATGCATTTTTCCCACCGCCTTCTACAACCACACTCTCCAACAAGGTCTTCATTGCCTCTGAAGTTTCATCGCTCAGTACTTTTTCACTTTCATAAGAAAATTCCTTGACAGTGCTTCCCTCTCCATCCAGTACCCGTACACCAAGATGAGGCGTCACCCTCTTTCCACCGTTTATGGCAGAGCTAACTAAAGTGGCAACCTGTATTGGTGTGATTTGGAAAGACTGACCAAAAGACATAGTTGCCAATTCTACCAATCCTACATTTTCAATTTTATGTGTAATAGTCCCCGCTTCCCCCGGCAAATCTACACCGGTTTTATCCACAAGACCAAATTTCTTAAAATAATTATAAAAACCTTCTGCACCCAATCGTAATCCGATATCAATAAAAACCGGGTTGCAGGAATTTTGAATGGCCTGAGCAAAGGATTCAGACCCATGCCCAATCGTTTTATGACATCGAATTTTTCTGTCTTCCACAATGCGATACCCCGGACAGTAAAATGTATCACTCAAACTCAAAGCTCCTGCCTCAAGTGCAGCTGCCGTTGTATATATTTTGAATATGGAGCCTGGTTCATAGGTATCATTGATACAAGTATTTCTCCACATCTGATTGAGCAAAACCTGTTTTTCCTCCTCATCTTCAGGCAGCTCTTCCAACTGCAAACTTTCTAGCGAAAACGGAGTGTTTAAATCAAATTCCGGAACATTTACCATGGCAAGTATTTCTCCATTTTGCGGGTTCATAATTAAAAGCGCTACCTTGTCTGCAGATTTCTCCTCCATTGCTTTTTCAGCTGCCTGCTGCGCATATTTCTGAATGTTATAATCCAAGCTCAATTGTAAGCTTTTTCCTGCAATGGGCTCCACCCTTTCTTCTGCAATGCCATCCAGTTCAATTCCTCTGGCATCTGTTGTGGTCAGTATGGTGCCGTTCTGTCCCTTCAAATACTTCTCATATTTTACTTCTAACCCAATGATGCCTTGATTATCACTTCCGGTAAATCCTAGCACTTTTGAGGCAAGCTCATTGTATGGGTAATACCGTTTATAATCTTCATCCACTTTTACTCCTGCCAGTTCATACTCCCGAATACGATCTCCTATCTCCTTGTCTACATTGGATTTTATTAATTCTCTGGAAGAAACCTTCTCTACTTTCTTACGTATTGTATTTTCTTCTATCCCCAATTCTTTGGATAAAATACGAATCACCGTTTCCGCATCTTTTACTTGACTATGTATGACGGAAATCGTACATACTGTTTTGTTAGTTGCCAGCACAACCCCGTTTGCATCCAAAATTTCTCCTCGTGCTGCTTTTATCTCTCTCTCTCTTTCATGCAAGGCCTCTGCTTTTTCCTGATAATAATCTGCTTCGCAAATCATAAGATATGCCAATCTTCCAATCAGACCAATCAGCAAAATACCGGCACATATAAATACAATTACTTCTTTTCTACGAATATATGTCTTATTTTTCATAACAAAACCTCACAAAGTGTTGTTAATTTCTATGAACACTTTTGTGAGGTTATGATTAAACTTACTCTATTTCTTTTGTAATATTCAGATAAGGAAAAGCTTCCTCCATAATATTTTTTGCTAATCCTGTTACCAGTCTGCTGTTTGCCTGAGTCTCCGCATTCGGCTCATCAACAATCACGTATACAACTACCTCCGGATTGTCAACCGGCGCAAAGCCGATATAAGACAACAGATAGTTGCCATCTCCACGCGGTTGTTTCTCCGCTGTTCCGGTTTTTCCACCCATGCTGTACCCTTCTACTTGTGCGTTACGCCCAGTACCATCTGTCATAGTCTGTTTCATATAGGCCTTAAGTAAATTACTGGTCTCCTCTGAAACCGTTTTTTTCAATAGAACAGGATTCCTGTTTTCAACCACATTTCCACTATCATCTCGAATCTGTTTTACAATATGTGGCTCATAATAATTTCCGCCATTAATCAAAGATGAAAAACCAGCAATCATCTGTGTCATAGTGACGTTGAAGCCTTGCCCAAAGGAATCCGTAGCCAATTCTACAGGGCCCATATTTTCAAGCTTATGTAACAAACCGGCCGTCTCCGGTTCTCCCGGTAAATCGATTCCTGTTCGTTGCCCAAAGCCAAACACTTCCTGATACCTGCAAAATTCCTTAGTTCCAAGGGCTGACGCAATATCCATCAATACGCAGTTACACGAATTTGCAATACCATCACTTAAGGATTGCGAGCCGTGGCCATTTCGGTTGTTACATCGGATGCTTCTGCCACCCACAACTCTGTACCCTGTACAATTGTACCACTCATTTCCACTTAGTGTACCATTTTCTAAGGCGGCTGCCATGGTAAATGGTTTAGCCGTTGAACCAGGCTCATAAGTGTTACTCACACAGAAGTTACTCCATATTTCCTGCATTTCCTTCAACTTATCCTGCTCCGACATTTCAGCCAAGGATGCTTCGGAGTAAAATTTTGTCAAATCACGAGGGTGATTTAAGTCAAAGTTCGGATAGGATGCCATTGCTAATATTTCTCCCGTATTTGGATTTGCAATCACAACAGCTGTGTTTGTACTTCCTTCTCCACTTCGATGTTCATTCCTGTGCTCCTCATTAAAGGCCAGGATATGTTTTTCCACAATACTTTGTAAGGTAATATCAATGGTAGATACTACTGTTTGACCATTGATTGCATTTTTTACAGTTCTCTCCAAAGAAGAATCTGTATCTTGATAACCATATTCTCTTCCGTCTGTCCCATTTAATATGCTGTTATACGAAGCCTCAATCCCTGCATTTCCAACATTGCCTGCTACTGTAAAACCAATAACATCAGCCGCAAGTGTGCTGTAAGGATAGCTTCGAATATAATCTTCCTCCAACCAAATACAAGAGACATTCGGATACTTTTTATGCTCCTTGCCATCTTCTCCTTCATACACTTCTTTTTTCAATGACTCGAATTGTTGCGCCTGCGCGTAGCTGATTTTTTTTGCTAGGATAACATAACGACTGTTCGGCCGTTCTTCCACAACATCATCTATTACATCTCCCTCAACGCCAAAGCATTGCTCAACGGCTTCTTTTACCTGCTGAACGGTGCGAAGGTCTTCCGCATCATCTTTTGATAACATCACATATGCATCTAGAATAACATTATATACGCGTTCGCTGGTGGCAACAACAGTTCCATTGCGGTCCAAAATGTCTCCCCGCTTAAACGGTATCAATCTGCTGTTATACTCCTGCTGGTCTAAAACAATTTTGGTATATTTATCGCCATTTGTTGCATTAATATATGTAATTCTCCCAATTAAACCAACAAAAGCTAGTATGATTGTTCCAAACAACAACACTAGCTTTTTCTGCATTCTTTTGAGAAACTTTTGTCGTATAGCCGATGGCTTTTTACGTTTTCTCTCTGCCATTTATTTCACCCTTTTTTTATTTTACTTCATCTGAGCTTGCAAGAATGCCACTCTCCGGAATGCTCGCATACTGTATCACCTTGCTGGCATCCGGACGTTGATATCGAATAATCTGATTTGTATCAGCATAAACCATACCAAATTCGTTAATCGCAATTTCTCGAATTTCTTCCAAATTCATTGCATTCATAATTGCATTATATCTCGTAGTGTTCGCTTCCTTTACATCTGCAAGTTCTTGTTGCAAGGCTGTAATTTCCTGAGAACAGCTTGTAATATTAGACTGCAATTGCAAATATTGCATACAGGCAAATACCACAATAAACGCTGCAGCGGCAAGAAATGTAACATATCCCTTGCTCATATGCATTGCTTTACTGCGATTCTTGCGAACACGTTGGTTGACTTGCTCTACCGCTGCACCTTTGCGGACAACATTGCCATGTACATACGTTGCCATAGCTTTCACTCCTTTTATATTGACATACTCCCCTAATTTTAACTCCGCTCGAAAATGCGAAGTTTTGCACTCTTTGACCGACTGTTTGCTTCCAGCTCCTCCTCACTTGGAAGTATCGGTTTTCTTGTAACTACTTTTCCTTTGGATTCATTTCCACAGACACATACCGGGAAATGACTTGGGCAGGTACAAGGATCTTCATTTCTCTTAAAAATACTCTTTACAATTCTGTCTTCTAAGGAATGGAATGTAATAATACAAATCCTTCCGTCTTTATTTAGTAATTCAATCATGTCATCCAAGGTGTCTCTTAGTACTTCCAGCTCTCTGTTAAGTTCAATTCGGATTGCCTGAAAGGTTCTCTTTGCAGGATGTCCTGCTGTCTTTTGAAACTTCATTGGAATGGCACGCTTTATAATCTCAATTAATTGTCCTGTAGTTTCGATTGGACCTTTTTCGCGCTCCATCACAATGTGCTTTGCAATGTTTTTCGCAAACTTATCTTCCCCATAGTCACGAATGATACGAAAAAGATCCATCTCACTATAGTCATTGACGATGTCCTTGGCTGTCATTTCCTGACGTCTATCCATTCTCATATCCAAAGGAGCATCTACCCGATAGGAGAATCCCCGCTCTGCCGTATCTAACTGATATGATGATACGCCCAGATCGAGCACGATCCCATCTACTTTGTCAATGCCTAATTTTTGAAGCTGCGACTTCATATCACAATAGTTGCTTCGGACTATTGTAACTCTCTCCCCGAAGTCACGTAAGCGGATGCCTGCAGCCTCGATCGCTGCTTCATCCTGGTCTATGCCTATAAATCTCCCCTTGTTGCCTAATCGCGTACATACCTCATATGCATGTCCGCCTCCACCAAGCGTTCCATCCACGTAGATGCCGTCCGGCTTGATGTTCAGACCATCTACGGTTTCTTCTAATAACACTGATGTGTGCTTAAATACCATAAATACCTCCATGTAGCGAAAGAATTATATTCCTAGTCCTAATTCTTCCATCTGACTAGCGATATCATCCATGTTGTCTTCCACAACAGCATTATTATCATCCCATTTTGCCTTGTCCCAAATTTCCACTCGGTCCAGCACCCCTACCAGAACGACTTCTTTTTCGAGCCCGGCAAATTCTCTAAGGGCTGAAGAAATTAAAACTCTACCTTGTTTATCAAGGCCGCCATCCACTGCACTTCCTAAAAAGAAACGTGTGAAAGTTCTGGCGTTCTTATTTGTCAGCGGTAAGGTTCTTAGCTTTTCCTCAAAGATTTTCCATTCATTGTTTGGATATAGAAATAAACATCCATCGAGACCTTTCGTGATTACAAAATCTTCCCCAAGAATATCACGAAATTTAGAAGGGATAATTAATCTCCCCTTCGCATCGATGCTATGATTAAATTCTCCTGTTAACAATGAACTCACCTCTTTTCGAAATGGGCCTGCCACTTTCGCCCCATTTTCTACCACTATTCACCACTTTTCACCACTTGGGTTCATTGTATACCACTTTTTCATAGATTTCAAGAGGTTTTTTAAAGAAAATAAAATTTTTTCCCATATTAGTAATGTGTTTGGTAAGTTGTTACTAAAATTTAGTCATACGACAAAAAAGAAGGGTATTCATTGCGAAAACACACGCAACAAATACCCTTTTTTCCTATATCAATTTAAATATTTGAATATCTATTCTCCTGTCACCACAATCATCAACAACGAATCATTACAAAATATTAAGTTCATTCTTTCCTCGCTGTCGCAGGAATGATACACATTACCTTCAATATCAGCATCTCCCAGCCAATCAATATCAAACAATTCTCGTGCCAAAGTTCCTATACTGATATTTACTTCTACCGATTGTTTCGGCGCCGAATAAACTTGTTCTATTTTTGAGGACCTTAATCCATTATGAATTCCCGATATATTGGTAATGTCCTCTCCGATAACAAATGCTAACACAACCTTATCATTTTTATCACGAACATAGAGAACTCCCGAAGTATAATAGTTGATTTTATAATCATCTATCTCATCGCCAAGATATGAAGTAATATCTAGTGGGTCAAAATTTAAATCATTGAACACTGCATTAACTAAAGAGCCAAATAGCGAATCCTTAATAAAAGTAACAAACCCATTTTTTTCTGTTTCCTCCATATATGTTTGAAACGAATGCTCTAACTCTTCATCCGAGTATATTTCTCCTACAAACACGCCCCCAAATCCACACTGTGAATGTGAAAATCCAAGAGCTGGCGGTGATTGATACCATACTTCTTTAAAAACTTGAATACTACCGCCCACTTCTGCGACCTTATATTTTATGGCCCCAAAATTTATTTTAGCTCCTAAATGCATTTTAAACTGCGAATTAGAGCTTATAATCAAACTATCAACATTATCATCCATCAGATAATTACTTTGTATTATTTTCACTTTCTCATCTTGTAACTCTTTATCCACAAATGATTTTGAAACCTCAAGTTCAACAAAATTATTTGCCAGTTTCACAGGGACCATTCCCAAAATACATATACCAATATCAGCTCCAAAAGCCAAATTACAGTTTACTTCCCCTGCAATTTCACTTGTAACACTTGGTACAGAAGAAACTTCCTTATCTGTTGGTTGCCGATTTTCTTTGATTGGATTTGGATAATCATAACCTTTAATCAAACATGTATTTTCCCCATCACTGTTTACTTCTATTTGTGCAAATCCCGATTCTTCTACATCATATTCTAAACCAATTTCCCCTTTTCCAGTAAGTGTAAGTTGAACTGCTATCCCAAGTGACAGACAACTAACCTTATTCGTGTTATTTTCTAGAATTGGCAATGCAGCTTCTAACCCAATCAAATATGTACCTAAAACAATCTTGCCTTCTTCCGCATCGGTTACGTCTTCAATATCAACAACCCGAATTGCATCTGTCAAATCAAAATCCAAATCATCCAAGCCAACACTGTATTCTGCTGATAAACCCAAATCAACTTTTTGTTTTGTAATAAAACCAAGAGAATAATCGTTAATTTGAACTATATCATTCACTTCATCATAATGATAGTCTAAAAGCATTTTAACTGCGGTTTCTTCTAAAAGAACATTTCCACTCAAGCCAAGAGAAAATCCATCTTCGTCCGTCACTTCACAGTCAAATTCCAATTCCAATTCTTCACAAATTAAAGTATAATCTTCAAGTAACGATGTACTTTGTGGTTCTTCAAAGTGATAATCCACAAACTCGTCTACACTTTTCGATTTCTTCTTTTTATCTGTTGTTCCACCATTCGCAGCAATAATTGAAGCACACATAAGTTTCTGTGTAGATTGCTTTGTCTGCAAGCATTGCATTTCACGTACATTCTCACCAGGATAAAATACGGATGCGCTTGCCGCAGATTGTTCCGTTGTTTTGGTATTAATAGAAATATCTTTGAAAACATCCGTAAGTGCAGGCATAGTAAATGACACAAAATAATTATCGCCATTCTTACTAATATCTGTTAATTTCCCACAAAAACCAAGTGCAAAAAAAGATTCCAGCGCATCACTATCAGGATAAACGCAGAACACTTCGCCCGCCTCCATATTTTCGAAAAAATCAGGAATTGCTTTCTCGTAAATTAATGTATATTTCTCTGCATTAACACGAATGTCATTATAATTCTTACGTATCTGTGTAGGCTTGTCTGCAACATGAACATCACTTCTAAATTCAACATAATTATCTGTAAGTGGTGCATGAATGACGGAAAAGTCATTTTTGCCAGAATGGTTAAATATAAATATCCCCACAATTGCCAAAGCAACAACTAGTGCAACGAAAACAATACCTATCATCTTTTTATGTTTGGTCATACCGATGACTCCCTTTTGTAAACCTTACTCCTAATTTTGTTGCAAAGTTCATTTGCATCTTCTTTTGTTTTACAATTCACATATATTTTTTCGTTCCCTGGGATTGTAATAGCAACCACTATGGATTGGTTCATCTCTTCAAGCGCAATCATTTGAATATCCTTTATGCAAAATTCTTTTTGTTCTTCGAACTGTTCATCCGTTATTAAGGATATTTTTTTGCGATAATAATACAGCACTTCTTTTGTAAAAATCAGACAAGACATTCCAAAAATAGAAGAACGCCAAATATGATCTTTTCCCTGTACTGCTCTTCTTGCGCAAAAAATATTTTCAAAACAATATCCGTGTGAATAAATCGCATCAGTTATATCATTAACCTGGGAGTCAACAATCATTTTTTTTGTACTACAATACTCATCTGCTTGCTTATTACAGAATTCATCCACTGCATCATCCGACTGAGTTTGGTGAAATTTAACAAGCAAATAACTTCCGCTTATAGACAGTACTGCTCCTATAATGGCCCACAAAAATCCGCCATCTATCGAGATACCAAGCCATAAAAACAAAATTCCCAAAATTACCATCACAATTTTGCCAAATGGTTTTTTCTTATTAAAATATTTTCTACGTTCACTCACACTCATATTCTCTACCCGCATATGCCTTGTCACTAGTTTTATTTTTAATTCTCATTTTTACTATATCAACGTGTCTCACAATATCTTCCATATAAATGCATCCCAAAATAACTGTAGAAACTATACTTACAATTCCAGTAGATATGATAATAATCCTCAACGCTTTTCTCATAAAAACAACTCCTATTCATCTATAAAATTTTCCGTTTTGTTAGCCGTTGTGTAATTTTGTTTAAATTGGTCACAAGTACATCGCCTGTTATGCGTAAACTCCCTTTATTGTCTTGATTCATATGTTCAATAGTTGGGTAAATATGATCAAGATTTTCATATCCTTGAGCAAACACTGTTTCAAGAATATACTTTGTCCTGTCGTAACCATCCTTTAGCATTTTTTCAATTCTATCTTGCTTGAAAACAACTGATTGTTTTAGCATACTTTCACACGGAAACGTTATTTTGATTAATTTATTGTCAAAATATGTATTTTCAAATTTATAGCAAGTATCATCAAAATAAATACATATAATATAATCTAGATTATGTTTCAACAAAGGATAAACTGGAATGTTGTCAATCATTGCGCCATCATAATAAGCGGTATTATCTAATTGAACCGAACGATTATAGATAGGCATAGCAACACTTGCTTTCAAATATAATGGTATCTGCTCATTAGCAACTGTAGATAAATCTTTATAGACAATGTCTCTATGACTCAAATCAAGTAACGAGCAATAAAATTTAGTAATTAACTTTTTATCGGCATCATAAATACTTTTTATATTTTGCTGAAGCATGCTACTTCGAAGAATTTGACTGATGATGAGCCTTGTATCACTATTACAGATGTTCTTCCACATTTGCTCTGCTTGTTTAAGATTATCAGTTGCATATGCATATCCATTCAACACGCCAACTGATGCACAACTAATATATTTAATTTCCTTTAGCGGTATATATTGATTTAATGCTTGAAGCGCACCGATTTGAAATGCACCTTTAGCCATGCCGCCGGATAATACTAAACCTATGTTCATTTTATTACCTCGCAAAAAGAGTGCAGAATTACTTTGTTCTGCACTCCATTGAGACGATTATTTTAACATTGCACCGTCACTATCTTTGAAAGAACCACAAAGTATCATAATAAAATCGATAACAGTACCAAATCCAAAACAACCAAATGTCAAAAGCCAAAGAATACCTGTACCAATTTTGCCAACATAGAATCTGTGAATTCCAAGCCCACCGAGGAAAAAACAAAGTACTGCTGCAGCCCCTTTTGATTTAGCAGAAATCATCTGCTGATTTTGAAAATTTTGTTCAGACATAGATATAACCTCCAGTATATTTTTATATAATTACAATCAAGGTGATTGTGATTACCATCATTTACGCAAAGCTACTAACTTTGCGCAGGTAGAATAACTTCTTGTTTTCACTATATGATTGTCAAATAATATCATAAAATGTCGATTTTGGCAATATCTTTTTGCACTTTATTTGTGGAAAATCAGCTGGAATTCATCTAAAAAATGATTTGAAAGATATAAAGAGGTGTTTCAAGAGTTATAAGTGGTCAAAACTGGTCAATATGAGCAATCATCTTTTATTCTAGTTACATAGCAGTTTTATTTATAGAAAAAGGAGATGATTAAATGCCAAGAATGGGTGTAAACATTCGAAAAAGAAAAGACGGAAGATATGAGGGGAGGTATGTTGATGGGTATAAGGCAGATGGAAAACTAAGATATCGTTCTGTGTATGGAAAAACATATTCTGAAGTTAAACAAAAATTGTGTGGGTGTATTGAAAGAGAGAAATCTATAGAAACTTTATCTAATAGTGAAAATTTGGTCACTCAAATAGCATATTTGTGGCTTCAAAGCAAGAAACCTTACGTTAAACAATCAACCTATTCTCGCTACCTGTGTATAGTGGAAAAGTATATCAATGCACATTTTGAAAATGTGCGGGTTTCGGAATTAACAAATGTTCGTATTCAAAATTTTCTAACTACGATATTAAACGACTTAAAACCAAAGACAGCTCGCGATATATTAATAGTATTGAAGCAAGTGGTAGATTATGCAGATGAACAGGGCTTGTGTAATAAATATTCTATAAAAATCAGATTGCCTAAAGATAATGCAAATACAGCGATAGCATTGACTCCTATGGAACAACAACGTCTTATGATTTATTTGAAAACAAATCTTGATTTGCATAAGTTGGGAATAATGATTTGCCTCTATACAGGTTTGCGTTTAGGGGAAATCTGTGGCCTTAGATGGGAAGATATTGATATTGCTAATGGAGTTATTAAGGTAAGACGAACTATACAAAGGATAAGAAAAGAAGAAGGTGGAACAAAACTTTTAATCGATACTCCCAAAACGCAAAAGTCATTAAGAGATATTCCTATTCCAGAGTTTTTGCTGAGTTACTTGTGTGAATATAGATGTAACAATCTAGAGGCTTATGTTTTGACAGGTACAATGCAATTTACACAACCACGCACCTATCAAAATCGATTCAAAGTGTATATGAGAAGTAGTGAATTATCAGAAAATTTTCACTTTCACACGCTTCGGCATACTTTTGCGAGTCGGGCAATAGAATTGGGATTTGATCCCAAATCGCTAAGCGAAATTTTGGGGCACGCTAACGTGAATATTACTTTAAATCGTTATGTTCATTCATCAATGGAACTTAAACGAAATAATATGAATAGGTTTCAAATAACAGAATAAGTGGTCAAAAATATGGTCATAGAACAACGACAAATCTGAAAATATAAGATTTGTCGTTGTTTTTGCGCAAAGTTAGTAGCTTTGCGTAGGTTTTTTCTTTTCTCAACCTTTTAATTACCATTTATATCTATATCACATGTTGGTCATATAGCAAAAAACGAAGGATATTTATTGCGAAAAACACGCAGTAAACACCCTTTTCTCGTCCTACTATATATAATTTTCCATCTTACTCACTTAAGTAATATCTTTCTTTGTATATTTCCAATATCCGCACCCTCTGCCTAACTAAATGACGTGATATATTTTAGGAAACTTGCACTCTTTGTTATATTGGATATGAAGTTCAAAAAACACACCATAATAGCAACACCAAGTCCAATTCCAAAGCTGCCTCTTTTTAAAAATTCTCTTATGAAATCTTTTTATCAAACATAAAAAAAGAGAGCTCATTCAGGATTCTCATTTCAAAACACCTGAACAAGCTCATAAAATCTTTAAATATATTGAATTATATTATAATACGAAACATATGTATTCATCGCTGGGATACGTTTCATTTTTCTACTTCAGTAAGTTCTCCTTCATAATTACTTACTGATGCATAATCAACTTCAACTGCTTCACGTGGCTGGCTTTCAATGATGCTGACAACACCTGAATATCCGATCCATCCAAGTACCGCTACTACCACTACAGAAGCAACGCTGTTTCGTAAAATACGCATTCTTTTTTCTTTTTTTATCGTTTTCTTACGATTGACTTTGGCTTCTTTATATCTTTCAACTTTTTCCTGACTCATTTTAAACTAGGCCTCCAATTACATATAATGAAGTATTATATCACTTTTCTTCTATTTCGTCAAACTCTATTCTGTTTGAAACTCCAAGTGCAATTCCCATTTCCACCAACAAAAACAACATAGATGTACCACCATAACTGATGAACGGCAATGTAATACCCGTTGTCGGAATTACGTTTAATACAACCGCAACATTTAACACAACCTGAAGTGCAATATGTGCGAACACTCCGGTCACCATAAGCGCACCATACATGTCCGGAGCATTTCTTGCGATAAACAACAGGCGGTATAGCAGCATCCCGAACAAGGTTAATAAAACAATGGCTCCGAAAACTCCCAGTTCTTCACAAATCACCGATAAAATCATGTCATTTTGTGCTTCCGGAATCACCATTTTCTGTGCACTGTTTCCTAAGCCTTTCCCAAAGAAACCGCCGGAACCAATGGCGTAAAGCCCCTGCATAACCTGATATCCTCCATCAGACAAGTATTCTTCCGGGTGAAGCCAAACTAGTATTCTCCTCAGTCGAAAGCTTTTACTCGTGTCCATCATGGCATCTAGCACATAAACAAAAACTCCCACCAAGGTAAGTCCCCCACCGGCCAATGCCAAAAACGGAGCTGTCTTAGGATGTGCAACAAAAATCATAATGCATACAATGCCCAATACGATAATCGCCGTACTAAGATTATCCGTCAAAAGATATACTCCACCTGCAATTGCTGCGCCCCACAAAAAAATTTTCGCAATCACTTTGATTTCTCTGATATGCTTACCCACCTTGCATATTAAGAACGGAATCAAAACAATCACCGCAATTTTCGCCAATTCTGATGGTTGAATGGTAAATCCCAATGGCATTCGAAGCCATCTTCTCGCACCGTTAACCGTTTTTCCAAGTGGTGTCAGTACCAATGCCATCAGTCCAAAAGCACCGATATATGCCAGCCATCCTAATTTTGAAAAATAATGATAATCTATTTTTGCGACCAACAGCATGAACGCAAATCCCAGCAAACTAAAAATAGTTTGTCTGATAACATAGTACATACTATTTCCGTAATCAATCTGCGCACTATACGAGCTGGTGCTGTACAGCATTACCAGACCAAAGCACACAAGAAAGATAACGATCGTAAGCAAACTGTACTGAACCTCCCACGACTTAAGTCGCAGGGTTCCTGGTCGATAGTGCTAACGCACTAAGCATATCCAGGCTATCCCCGCAGTTCCTACGGTTCTTATATATGTTGTTATTAGGCTACACTAGCCAATATTCTCTTGCCTTCACTTAGTATGTTCTTTGCTGCATTTCCATCTCTGTCTAATGCCGTGTGACAGTTCGGACATATCCATTCTCTTACGGATAAATCCTTTGTAATTGGAAACTGATTTCCACAGCAACTACATATCTGACTGCTTGCATACCATTTATCTACCTTTATAATGGTCTTTCCATACCAGTCTGCCTTATATTGCAATTGTCTGGTAAACTCTGACCATGAGACATCTGCAATGTTTCTGGCTAACTTGTGGTTGCGAATCATATTCTTTACCTGCAAGTCCTCGATACAGATGACATCATTCTCTCGAATTAGTTTGGTAGATAACTTCTGTAGAAAATCCGCTCTCTGATTGACAATGTGTTCTTGCAGTCTCGCAACTTTCATTCTTGCTTTATTCCAATTGGAGCCGCCTCTTGTTTTTCGAGATAACTCCCGTTGTAACCTTGCAAGTTTGTTTATAGACTTTTGAAGATATTTCGGATTTGAAATGGAGTCTCCATTGCTTGTAACAGCAAAGGATTTAATTCCCAAATCGATACCAATCTCTTTTCCCGTCTTTTCGAGTTTTGGAATTTCTACATCTGTACAACAAAGTGAAACATAATATTTACCACTTGGTTCCTGCGAAATCGTTGCATTTAAGATTCTACTTTGTGGTATGAGTTTGGTTCTGGTTTTTACCATACCAAGTTTCGGAAGCTTAATGTGTTTTCCACAATACGCAATGTTTCCGTTTGTCGCATTTGTCCGATAAGAAAAACGGTGTGTTTTCTTCGACTTATACTTTGGAAAACCTGCGTTATTTTTGAAGAAATTCTTGTATGCTCTATCCATGTCTTTTATGGCATTTTGCAGAGAACATTTGTCAGGTTCCTTCAGCCATTCCAGTTCTGATTTTAATTTCGTCAGTTCTGCGGAACACTGATTATAAGTTAGCGTCTTCTGCTCAGTTTGGTATGTTTTGATACGTTTATTTAAGAAATGATTATAAACGAATCTGCAACTCCCAAAGGTTTTCGCTAAAAGTTCTTTCTGTCTTTTGTTTGGATAAATGCGATACTTATAAGCTTTTTCCATTATGTTTCACCTCACTTTCTATAATTCGATTATATCATATTCTTTGCAAGAATACAAACATCTGTTCGAATAATTTTATAGAAATCTAAGGTCATAACTAACATATATAAGAACCCTAAGGTCCTGTTTGTCGTGTAGAGGTTGTCGTTCATACAAAGCCGCTACGCTTTGTACAGTTCTCTTATGAACTTCTTATGCTTTCACATAAGCACAGACTATATCTTCTCCCTCAGCCTTACCTGTTAGGGGCTACCCACTTCCACTGCCTATCGCTTGCAGTGTACTTCCCTCAAGAGGAATAGTCGTTGAACTTTACCTTTCGGTCTTAGCTGCTGATTGCCCATTGTAAATTGGTGTTTAGGGTTTAACCTTGCACCATACAACAAATTTTTTCTGCTTTCGCCACATTCACGTTTCTACCATTTCAGGTAGTACGTTGTAGTTTTGTTGTCTTTAGGGGTTTCCAGCAATTCAGGTAGTATTGGATGGGTGTAGTCGCCCATCGCTACATACACATTTCTGTATATGCTGACTATTTGCTCCTCACTAACTCATCACTGTAGTAACGAGTGTGCATGAGGTTTTTCTAATCAAAATATCGTCTCTTCTTTGCCATATTTATACCCTCACAATCCTATTGTTCATTAAAGCATATTCACTACTTTCAAATATTCCTACGCTTTTGTTATTATTTCTCCTTCCATTTAAAAGCTTTCCGGCACCAGAGCAAGTTTATTAATCGACTCGTGAGCTCTGACTAGTGAATCATAGACAGATAATACATCTTCTAAATCCCACGTGCGGAGCGTTTTCTCTTCTATTACCCCTACACTCTCGCGGATGATCTTTGAAAGCTGTCCCTCATCAGCAACTGCGACAACTGCTTGAACTGCAGCATTACTCTGGGCCTTCTTGAGATTTAGAATAAGGCTATCAATCGAACCTTTAGACTGAACCTCAAACACATATATTGCCTTGCCCATATTTCCGATTTTAGCTTCCCATACAGCATCAACAACTGCACCGGTCGCAATCTTGACTTCGGAACGACTGTTAAATCCGAGAAGCTCACCGATAGCAACTAATTTTTCCTTAATCTCATTGTGGAGTGATTTGGAATCTTTCATAGTAACAGACTTCTTAACTTCGATAGTTGTTGGTACGTCAGCAGACTTATTCTCTGCGATTGGTAAGATCTCATCCCATATAAAGTAATCTGCTGCCAAAAGGTCATAATCATCTGTACCGGCCTCCTTGAGCTCTGCTGCTATCTCTTTTGCAATACTGCAAACTTCAGCATACTTCTTACCTGTGTACTGATAGTTATATTTTGGCATATCAGAAATACCGAGATAACCATAGCAAAGTATGGTCGTCTTGTTAAAGATAGCATACTCTTGTGGATTAGCATATGTAAGCAATTCGCTGATTGTTGCAGGTCCCATACCTTTAATAGACTTTAAGAATGCATCCCAACGCTTTTCAATGGAGTTTGTGCCATACAGTAATTCAGCTAACTGTTTTTTTAGCGTGGTAAAACCATTGTCAACAATAAGTTTGTCCACAACGTATTTTTTGTTACCCCAAATTAGCATAGACCAAAGTTTGCTGATATACTCTAAGAACTCGTCCTCAGTCATAGCAATAAGCTTGTCCTTAGTAAATGACTGATAATACTCCTTACGTTCTTTACGCTCAGCCCAGTTTTCTTCGTAATATGCTGAATTAATTATCTTTTTCTCCATGAAATCGGTTATTGCCGAATTGAGTTTTTGTATATTCAATGCTTATACCTCCCTATACTCATACTCCCAATTATAACGAGAAATTATATGAAAAACAACCAGTAAGGAACAGTTTTCTGCAAGAAACATATATTAAAATTAGGAATATTCTAAGAAAGGATGTATATGTATGCAAAATTATAGAAATCATGCTATGCCATACAACGCCTACCGCCAGACACAGACCCCACCTAGTATGAGCAATACCCGTGTGGGCGATTCGTGCAAAGTAAATTTAGATACTTACGGAAACAAAGCACTTGCAATGGCATACGTACCGTGGCAAGGCTGGCATGACATTTACGATGCTGATAAAGGGTTCCACTGTGGAACTATCTTCCAAGAACTAAATCTTCCATTTTTAGGAAAAGGAGGCGTAAAACGATGACAAACAAACCGTGTAGGAATGAATTGTTACACTGGATTCATGTTGTTAGTTTTGCAGTAGATGATGTAAAACTGTTCCTTGATACACATCCAGACAACCAGGAGGCCCTTGCTTATTTTTATGAATACAGCAAACTTCGCAACCAGGCAATGAACGAATATGCAAAATATTACGGCCCGCTCACCGTTGACACGACCGTAGAATCTTGCAGTGACAGATGGAACTGGATTAATGAGCCATGGCCATGGCAGGAAGGAGGATGTTAGTTTATGTGGATTTATGAAAAGCGTTTGCAATACCCGGTAAAAATTACACAGACAAATGCGAAATTAGCACAGGTAATTATGAGTCAATTCGGTGGTCCGGACGGAGAGCTCGCTGCTTCCATGAGATATTTATCTCAACGGTACACCATGCCTTACAAGGAAGTAACTGGTATCTTGACGGACATCGGAACGGAAGAATTAGCACATATGGAAATTGTAAGTTCCATTATCTATCAATTGACCAAGGACTTGTCTATAGAAGAAATCCAAAAAGCCGGTTTTGATAAATACTATGTAGACCACACACTAGGTCTCTGGCCGCAAGCCGCTGGCGGTACCCCTTTCACAGCAACCTATTTCCAATCAAAAGGCGATCCTATCACAGATCTTCATGAAGATATGGCTGCAGAGCAGAAAGCTCGCACAACCTATGACAACATTTTGCGTCTCGTAAAAGACCCTGAGATAGCTGACCCGATTCGTTTCCTTCGCGCCCGTGAAATCGTACACTATCAAAGATTTGGCGAAAGTCTCCGAATCGTTCAAGACAATCTGGACAGCAAAAACTTCTATGCATTTAACCCTGAATTTGATATGCCAAAAGATTGCGGATGTAATAACAAATAATTGCTTAAATAACAAAGATGTCGCATTCCCGAACACCTTTCAGGAATGCGACCTTTTTTCATTTTTTACGCGTATAATTCAAAATCGCCACAACGAGTAAGCTAAAACTTACTATTAAACTCAATTCTTCATATGTACTCATCCACACTTCATCCTTTGTATCTCGTGAGAAAATTGTTCTTTCACCATCTTTTCTAAAGATGGCAGCATAAATCTTTCGCACCCTTCTTTTAGAGATCGGGCCTTTCGTCTGGCCACTTGAAACGGCACTTGACAATAATGCATAATATCGTTTTCGCTTACAATTCCACACTCCGAAAGGACTGCATCCGGACACAAAAAATACGTTGCAAATTCTTCTGCCTCTTTCTTATCATCCGGCATAATATATTTACCCACATGTCCTTCAGCGAATCCATCCCTGATATAATAAAGTAATTTTGCAATCACCCATTGCTTCGTCTTTTCCGGAAGACCGTCATTATAAAAGATAACAAACTGAGGCTCTACGTTCGCATCTAAACACATCACGGCTCCATCTTGCCTATATATATAACTTTGTTTTGGTTTTCCGATTTCTGCGCGATACTGCTGCCATGAGAAAAATTTAATATTTTTCAGGATATCGCCCTCAATCTTAATCGGCAGTGAGCTGATTGCATAATCAACAAGAGCATCATAAGCAAGAGACTTCGTTTTCATACAACTCCGCGCTCTTCTTTCGTGTTTTGAAAACCATTTTGAATGGTTTTCAAATCTTCCTCACTTAAAGAACCTAAACCTTTTGTCTTACTGTGTGTGAATGAACTTTGTTTTACACGTTGCAGTTCTTTGTCTAACACCAAATCAACCAGTTCTCTGCCATGCCTGTCAAGGCTGCGATATTTTCCCATATGAGACATCTCCGACCGAGACAGATTTTCCATCACATCCTGGTACAAATAATTCGCATCTACCCGAAGTATTTGCATCACTCTTGCAATCATTGCAACTGATGGTTCCCGATTCCCATTCTCATAACCAGAAAGTGTCGACTTAGCAACACCTAGTTGGTCAGCCAATTGTTCCTGCGTTAACCTGGCATTTATACGCGCTTCCTTTAATCTTTCGTAAAAAGCCATATTGAGACCTCCTCTCTTTGCACATATTATATTCGCATTTTGCGTATTTTGCAATATAATATTCGCAAAGCGAGTATTTTATATAAATATATCCTCTGGATTACGTTTTGGAACAATAAAATGATTCTCTTCAAAGGTGTATTTTATCGTGTCACTCATATTTTTAATCTCATTTTTTTGATTACTTTTCCCAATCGCAATCAAATACAACGGCTGATATACTTCCGTATCTATTCCCAGCAATTCTGAAACTTTCTCTTTTGAAAAGTTGCCGATGCAACATGTGTCTAGTCCATACACTTGCGCCAACAGCATAATATTTGTGGCTGCTGCACCCACGTCAAACTGTGGATTAGGACTCACTTGCAGTTCTGTTGATAACAAGATATATGCAGGCGGTTCATTCTCCGGTAATACTTGATAGTCCGGAGTATATCCGGCCAAGCGCAGGTGTTTAAATACCTCCTTGCATACCATCTTATCGTTAATAATACTATATCTGACAGGTTGCAAATTAGCTGCACTCGCATATAATCTGGATGTCACACAAATTTCTTCTAACCTTGCTCTGTCGATATGTTCCGGACAAAATGAACGTACAGTTCTTCTCGAAGTAATCGCTTCTCTAATATCCATCTGTCATTCCTCCTAAAATTACAATGTTTCCCATTTAGCAAGCGCCCGACTGTAAATCGGATGCTCACGCAATTCTTTTAAGCATGTACCCACACTGTCTGCTTTATGAGCATCTGAGCCATAAGTAAAGCGAATTCCTTTTTGTAGTGCTCTTTCCACCACATAAAGACTCGGATACATATCATCTACACGGCCGGTTAATTCTGCCACATGTGGATTTAATTCCAACTTGACGCCATGTTCCAACATCGCATCCAATGCCTCTTCAATGAGTTGCGCACACATTTCTTCCGAATATCCATCATCAATTAACGGGAATTTATCTTTTCTTGCAAAAATTCTGCGATGCATATCAACATGTGCGATGGCATCAAAATATCCTGACTGTGCTGCCAAAATGGTATTTTCAAACATAGCTTTTGCATAGTCATTATATGTTATATTATTCGGAAACCACTCATTCTGCTTTATTACATGTAAATGCGAGGAACCTAATATATAATCGAACCGACCCGCATCTAAAACTGCTTCAATCTCATCCTTTACACTTGGATGAAAATCTATTTCAACACCTAATTTGATAGAGATTTCATTCTCGTACTGCTTTGCAAACCTTCTTACAGCCGCGCAATATTCCTCCACCTTGCCATGCGGAATTCGGTCCTTTGCATGCGAGCACAATAATGGCATGTGGTCGGTAATACAAATTTCTTCAATACCTTCTGCAATCGCTTTTTGCACAAATAGGTCAAATTGTTCCGGTTTCTGCACCACCATTGGATGCATATGATAATCTTTTGTCATTGATTTTCCTCTTCCCTACTCTACTGCGATAATTTACTGTGAGACAATAACCACTCAACCAACTGCGGATTGTACGCATGAGACCATGCATTATGTTTCACGCCGTCCAGCAATGTCATCTTAACATTTTTATTTTCGCCTAGACTTCTTATCTTCTGTATCATGTTCATGGTTTCTGATACATTAACAACAGGATCCTCTGTTCCGTGAAAAGCCCAAATAGGCATGTGGAGAACTCCTGCTTTCCACACCATACCGCCTCCGCAAATAGGTGCAATAGCTGCAAACGTGTCTGGATAACGAAGCGCCGTGTACCATGTTCCGTATCCTCCCATGCTCAGTCCGGTCAAATACACACGATTTGCATCAATATGATATTCTTGAATGACCTTTTGTACAAAAGAATGAATGTTATAAATCTCTGCAACCCAAAAGGACGCTTTCGAACATTGTGGCATCACAAAAATGCACGGAAACTCTTCTCCGGATGTCAATATATTTGCAAAACCATGTTTCTCCACTTGCACTAGTTCCTCTCCACCTTCTCCAGCCTCACCGGCTCCATGGAGTTGAACAATAAGCGGCAGTCCTTCTTTCATTTCCTCTGGTCTATACACAACAAACGGAAATTCCCAATTTTTATCTTCACATATTTCTCTAATCACAAACTTATCTCCTGTTACACATTTTATAAGAATAAAGTTTCCCCTGCTCTCACGCAATAAGTTGGTGCATCGATCGCAGTATCCTTCACGAACCAAATATCGGTTGCAGATGGATTATGAACGATTGTTCCATCCATACTAACCTGAAGATTTTCATATGCTTTTACATAATCATATATCTCAATGTTTGTTGCGTACCAAATATCTTCTCGATTACCAATATATTTGGCAAACTCTTCTATAATCTCCCAGTTATCTTGGTCGTCGAATTCATAAGTATGTCCCCACACATAGAACATGCGATTTTCAGACGTATATCTTGAATTCGTTTCCGCAAATTGTCTTGCATAATCCATCAGTTTTGGATTCTTATGATGGCAAGTCGGATGAAGTGTGAGCCAATTTTCCGGGAAGGTAAACTTCCCAGTTGAAACCGCCGTTCTTGCATAACAAATGCCACACTTCTCTAATGCCTCAACAACTTCATCATTATAATTTCCATATGGATACGCCATACCACGCGCAATCGTCCGATACTGCGCTTCAATATTTTTCCGATCTTCCATCACTTCTACTAGAATATCTGTAGTGCGTAATCTATCCAAGAATGTATGATTGACCGTGTGAACTGCAACCTCATGTCCCGCATACAATTCTTTCATTTCTGATAACTTCAACTTACCACGAAATGTCTCACGTACTGCATCCTCAGGCAAATATCTTCCTGTATTAATATTAAAAGTGCCCTTCAAACCATTCGCATTTAAGATGTCTATAAATCGAATATCTTGAACCACACCATCATCGTAACTAAGTGTAAGTACTTTCGATTTTCCATCTTTCAATTTCATGTACATAAAACTGTCCTTCTTTCATAGATTATTCATGATTCGTTTCTTTTTTAAGTATACACTTTCCAATTTCTATTCCCTCTGCTGCAAACCGAAATTCCATAGTAGTTCCAACCTTGTGAAGTCCCTGCAGTAGGAAGGATACTGTTTGCCATTCTCTATCAGCACCTGTCAAACTGATGCTTTGCACCATGACCCCATTGTAATAGACAAACATTGGTATTTGAGCCACTTGATCTGCCGCTGCACGCGCACGCAGAGTGAGTTCCACAATGCGATTCAGGGAATCCGGTAGTTCCAACTCAAATCCGGTATTACATCCTGCTCCTGTCGAAATAAGTTCCGTCGGAATCTCTCCTGTTTGCGTAAGGTCGACATAAGTGTAATGTTCCAGCGGTTCATATCCATCTCCCTGACCGCAAAGTTCGCGGTAACATTCCTCCTCTTCTCCGAGCATACGTTCCATTGCAGGTATACGCATAAGAGTACGAAGCAGATTGGATGCACACGCCTGCATTTCCCCTATTGTCAATCTGTCTGTTTCTAGGGCAGCAAGCATGTTGTCGTTATTAGAATTTTTCTCCGAATTGTTAGCAACCATATAGATATCATTCTGACTTCTTACCATTGCTGCCATTTCCTGCTTGCTTCCTTCACATCCTTCTTCATTGCCCTTTGCCCACCAATCACTCATGACAAATCCTTCATATCCCCATTCCTTACGAAGTATCTGAGTCAAAAGATCATAACTTGATGCAGTATACAGTCCGTTCACCGGACCATAGGTTGACATAATGCTATAGGCGTCGCCTTCCTTCACAGCAATCTCGAATCCTTTTAAGTACAATTCGCGAATAGCTCTTTCTGAAATCACGCCATTCACAAATGTTCTTCTATATTCTTGATTCTGTGCGATAAAGTGTTTAATGGTTCCTGTTACATGATGCTTATGCATTCCTCGAAGTTGAGCGCATGTCATCTTACCTGTCACTATTGGGTCTTCTGAAAAATATTCAAAGTTTCTTCCATTTAACGGATTTCGGTGCAAATTCATACCTGGTCCTAAAAGAATGTCTACCTTATTCTTCCGAAGCTCGATTCCAAGCATTTCGAAAAGTTCTTCTGACAATGCTTCGTTATAGCTGCTTGCAAGACAAGTTCCATTTGGTAATGAGAAAGCAATTGTTCCTACATCCATTCGAAGGCCACTCGGTCCATCTGTACAACAACCCACTGGAATACCAAACTCCTTTAAACGTTTCGTAAGACCACCAAAAGCACCTCCCGTTCCCGGTGTCACCTTCAGTGAACACATTCCTTCTCCTCGAAGCAATACGCTGATTTCTTCCTTTGTCATCTGTGCCACGAATTCCTGCATTGACACTCTTCCATCTCTTACATCTACAAGCTTGTAGCCTTGATCGCCTGTGTATGGAATTTCACTTGGACGTGCAGACACAATGCGTTCCCACAAATCGTAATTTCTCGTTGGCACCGGCTGATAAGAAAGTACAAAACCATCTTCTGTCATCTCTGGATACATTCTGTCAAAAGGAACGGTTGGTGAAAGTGCTGCTGTAAGTTGTTCCACCACTAGTGTTTCCTTAATTTCAAACGTTCCAACTCTAGAAGCACTTCTTACATCTGTACCTGCGTAGAAGTGGTATTCACCTGCCTCTAATACATAAGCTGATAGGTGTCCGGTGATTCCACTGTCATCATAGGATGCAAGGTAATATCTATTACATGTAATAGTAACTGTCTCACTCTCTCCCGGAAGCAACTTTCCGGTCTTTGCAAATCCACACAACTCTCTTGCCGGTTTGCCAAGTGCCCCTTGCGGTGCTTCTTTATAAAGTTGCACCACTTCTTTTCCGCCTACGTTTCCGCAGTTTGTCACCTTTACAGAGACTGCGACTTGTTCTCCGTCCCAACGGAAATCGATTGTCTCTAAATTAAACCTTGTATAAGAAAGTCCATACCCAAACGGATATAACACCCTATCTTTCGCGAATGTTTCAAAATAACGATATCCAACATATATATCTTCTGCAAATAAATTTTGGTCATCATCTCCAAAGTTTGTTGCCGAAGGATAATCCGAATAGTCTTTTGCAATAGTGTCCGTCAGTTTGCCGCATGGGCTAACCTTTCCTGTCAGCACATCCAAGACGCCATTTCCGCCTTCCTGACCTCCCTGCCAGATATAAAGAACAGCAGAAGGATTATACTTCTCCACCCACTTCATATCGATAATGTTTCCTGTATTCAAAAGTACAGCTGTCTTTGCAAAGTAACGACATACCAGTTCTAGCATATGCTCTTCTTCTTTCGTCAGTAGGAAGCAGCCTTCTGTTGCCGAGTTATCCTTGGCTTCTCCGGACAATCTTGCAATGGTTACAAGCGCCATTTCTGATTCAAGAGCCGCTTCTTTCACAAGCTCTTCTGAAAGAGGCATCTCTTCCTGACACCATGGCTCCGTTGCCCAGCCTTTTCCTTCGTCAAACGGATGTTCCGCAATCCATTTCTCGTAGGCAAACAGTATGGTTTCATTCATAATGATGTCATTACAGCCTCTAAGAGCATCCAGTACACTGATAGCATAAGCTGTATTTACTTTTCCACCGGAACCGGTTCCGCTTTTATAATAGTTGAATTGGCTACGCCCAAAGCTCGCAATCTTGCCACCTTTCCGAATTGGCAATGTGTTCGCATCGTTTTTCAGCAGCACACACCCCTCTGCAACTGCCTTCCTTGCAAGGCAAGTGTAACGCTCCATATCTAACATATCCGCTCTCCTTCTATTCGTTTTTCAAAAGTTTTTTTGCTAATGGGATATAATCTGTCATGATAATATCTACACCAATATCATTCATACGGAGGATGTCTTCCTCTTCATTAACAGTCCATACATTTACCATAATACCAGCTTCGTGACACTTCTCTACGAAATCTTTGTCCACGTCTGTGTGGTGTGGATGTACAGCATCAATTCCATACTTCTTGCAATAAGCCACCACATCTTTTCCAAAACGCTTTCGATACAGTGCCCCTACCTTCCAATCAGGATATTTCGCCTTGATTTCCCTCAAAATGTAGTGATTAAAACAAGAAATAATACAATGGTCCTTCATATTGTACTTCTGAAGCAGAGCCATAAAAGGCTCCTCAATATCAATACAGAACCCACTTTTATCTTTAATCTCGATGTTAAGTAATTTTCCTGTTTGAGAATAATATTTCAAAAATTCCTCGAAGAAAACAATATCCTCGATTTTTGAAGAAATAGACTCTTCGTCAAACATATAGAGACTGTCGGTTGTCTCCGGTATTACTGCATCATGATACATCACCAAACTGCCATCAAAGAGCATATGCACATCTGACTCGATACCACATGCGTCAAGTTCTACCGCTTTTTGAAACGCCTCCATTGTATTTTCCTTGCATTCACTTCTTGCTCCTCTGTGTCCCATAATTTCTACCATAATTCTACTTCTCCTATTCTAATAAACTATAATATTACACCGCGTTCTGCTAAGCGCTTACGCAATTCTGCAAAGTCAATTTCCGTTACCTTTTTACCCTCTGCAACACACATAGCCGCCGCACATCCGGCAGCCTCTCCTTCTGCCATACAAGGTCCCTGTACACGCATTGTTGCCTGTGCCTCCTTATAAGCAGATACACATCTTCCTGCTACAAGCAGGTTGTCTATCTCGTTAGTAATCATGCAGCGATATGGAATATAGTATGGTTCTGTTAAGAACTGTACTTCCTGCTCGGATGAATCCGCACGATGCACATCAATACAATGACCACCCATCGCAATCGCATCCTCATAATGTTTGCTCTCCAACAAATCATCTACCGGAACGGTAAAGACTCCTTGAATGCGACGGCTCTCGCGCGCACCTGCTGTTGTAGCCGACTGCAGAATAAAACAGTTCTTGAACGCGTCGAAATTCTCTTTCAAAAGTTGAACCAAGGTATATGCATCGTTATGCAATGTCACCTCTGCATTGGTAAGATCATCCCCGTCTGCAGCATTTGCTGATACTCTTGTAATGTTAATATTCACGATGCCATCATGGAAGGTTGAAAATACCCATGGTCCTCCAAATTGAGGAACATACGTATCATTTCGCAGTTCATTCAATTTCTCATGTATCGGCCAGATTTGTCTTCGTTTAGACTTGTTCGCTCTATCAGCAGCTTCGATAGCCTCTGTATCAACTCCGCCAAGTTTTAACCACAGAGTCATAGGTTGTATGCTGTCACTATCATTCAGCATAGGCACGCCTGCCTCATATGCAATATCCGCATCTCCGGTACAATCGATTACTGCCTTGGCCCCCAGTGCCATATTTCCCGATTTGTTCACGATATACACATGTGAAATATGACCTTCCTTCATCTCAATACCTGTTATATAGCTATGTAAGAACAAGGTAACACCTGCTTCAACAACCATCTGCTGGGCAATCAACTTATAATATTCTTGATCGAAAAGCAGATAATCTTTAGACAAATCATTCTTTGCCATATCTGCTTCAATTAGTTTTTCTGCAAATTCCCAAGGAATACCTTTAATAATCGGTTTCCCACTTTTTCTGAATTCACCAATCGGAGACACCATCCCCGCAGTTGCAGTACCACCCAGAAAACCATATTGCTCAACCAGTGCTGTTTTTGCACCGTTTCGCGCCGCAGATATAGCAGCCACAAACCCTGCTACTCCTCCGCCGCAAACAACAACATCAAATTCATCCTTTACAGGTATTTTCATACTTCTAGTTAAAATATTCATAGCATAATCCTCCAAACTTCTGTATATCAATTTTTTTGCAACAATTCTTCGTAAAACCATGTTCCAGAAATTCGGCTCAAATCATGAGCATCTCCTCCCGGACATATTACGATACCCAGCTCTTTGCAACGTCTTACGAACCATACCTGGAATTCATGCAAAAATCCCAAGTCTTGCTTCCTTGCTTCTATATCAGTACCATTGATGCGAATTCCTGTAATATCAATCAATGTTCCCGTTTCCTTGCACGCTTCAAGCACCTTCTCTGCTCCAGCCTTCATCATTGAGAGATGTTCCTCCTTGAGACCAAACCAACTATATTTCCCGGCACGCGAATGTGCGCAAAAGAAATGTCCAAGCATAGCCGGATATGGTGCTTTTCTAATCGCATTTACCTGTGTCGTATACAATGCTTCAATAATCTTTTCCATACCGCCTGCTTGTTCTACCAAAATCTCGTATTCACCTGAGCCATGTATCTTCTCACGTCCTTCGGGATTCGTCACATCTACAGCTCGAAGTGGTAAAATTGGATGAAAATTCAATGTCGGCATGATAAAATCCAAGTTCTCTTCAATCACTTTAGACGGTGTCATGCTCAATTCTCCATCCTCAGACAAAATATCCGTTTCACTAGAAAGCAAAAAGCGTACTGCTCCCCCTTTTTTTTCGTATTCACGAATTTCTTGTCGAAGTTTGGTAAAGATTTGCTCATCCGTATCCTCATAAAGCACCGTTTCCAAATCCTGTAATTGCTTATGGAAATGTGGTGTTAAAACAACGAGTTCGACACCCACTTCCTGCGCCTTCGTTGCAATATTTTCCACTGTCATTTCAGGCTTACCATCACACAAATGGGTATGGACATGGACATTCATTTTATTCCATGCATAAGATTGAAATATTTCTCTTAATTCTTCTCTTGTTTTCACAGTTGCTTCCTCCTTAAAATGTACTCTGTATTCAGCCCAACTTCGCCCAAACAATCTGTAAATTCAACCCGGATTCCTTCCTCAGCAAACTTCAGAACAGCTCCTGCAAAGTGCTTCGGTTCCTTCTTTTTTACCTCGGCTCCAATAACCACTGGACAATCCATCCCATGTAAATCCTGTGCATCGCCTTTATGTACAATGCCTGCATGGTGCGTATGGCCACTAAGCATAATATCCGGTTGAACATGTGCATTCATCAAGCCTGTCCACTCTTTATAAATATCATGCTCTATGTTATACATTTCACCACGTATGTAATGACAAATTGAAAACGGATAATGACAAATGATAACCCTATGTCTAACCGTTTTATCCTGATACTCCTCATGCGAACGCGAAATAACCTGTTTTATAAATCGAGTCTGCTCTTCCCTAAGTGCGTGTGAACAACACCTACCGCCGTACATCTCGTTATCATCTTCCTTATTCTCGCCGCAATCTAACACCAATCCCCATATATTTCCAAGGCGGAATGTATAATAAAAATTCCCACAATCCGTCGGTGTAACCTCGTGAAATCTCTCGGCAAACCTTCCTCTCATGTCGTGGTTACCCCTTGCAAACACAATAGGTATCCTTCCTCCCGTGAGAGCTGATGCAATTCTATAAATCGAACTACAGTCTCTTGCACTTTCGCAAGAATTAGAAATATCACCATTTAACATAAGAAAATCAATATTTTCATACTTTGCCGCTGACTGCAAAGCTCCTTCTATCCAACCATGAGCATCGGAGATATGATATGCACGCACGCCTTCTTTTGATTGAACCGGACTAAATGCATAAGTACATGACTCCACATTTCCATCAGACATTTTCCGTATATATACGGTGTACTCCCTTGCATAATCCAACATTTCCATCGGTACTTCTACGCGATGTACAACCGTATCAGAACGCAAAATACCATTGGATGCATCATAGAAACATTTGTCTCCAATCTGCATCCACATAACACAAGGTTCCGTAACATATAACATAATCTGATAAGTTTCGTTAACAACAAATACAGCAGGTGACATCTTCGTACCCAGTGTTTTCACACGTTCAAGAGAATATTCCTTCCCTTCAATCAGAACACCATATTCATTTTCCCGAATTGTATCCACAAATTCTTTAGTGGTTCGGATTCTCTTGTTAAACACAAGCCCTGCGTTGCCAATTCGTTCATCCTCTTTGTAATGCGTATCGCCGCCTGAAAAGCAATACTTTCTCTGATAGATTGCATCATCCAAGGCCATTTGATTTCGTCCCCATACATCATGGGTATTATAGACCTCTACACCATCACACACGTCAATTCGCGGGCTGTAACCGTTCGGTATAGATGCCCTTTGACGATAAGGATGCGCATGCACCAGGAACCCTCCTGCCTCATGCATTAAACGGGCAAATGTATCAATATCCGCCGTTTCTAATTCCGGATGAAACTGTAGAAATTCGAAATCAACACCATAGACAAGTATCTCTTTCCCATTGCCATAATGATGTTCAAACCCGAACAAAACATCAAAATCCAGTTTCTCGCCTTCAGCCTTTGCCTCCAAATATGCATTATAGTACATCTGCATACGAGTACTCCAGTCTAATTCCTTTGGCACTGCAGTATTTCCATGAATAAAGTGGTTCGTAATAACTAATCCAGCATATCCAGCTTTTGCATATGCCCTAACTATTTCCCGTGCACTGTCTTTTCCACAACGACTACCTTCTTTTGTATGAACGTGTGTCTCGTACTTGAATTTCACCCCGACTCCTCCGCGCCTTGTCAAACTTCAGATTCCTATTCTTCTTCCGAATAATCCTCTTCAAAAAACTCTTCATCTATATTGTCTTCTTCAAAAAATTCATCTTCGTAATATTCATCGTTTAATTCATCTTCGTAATATTCATTATCCTCAACATCATCTACATTATCTTGTACCGGTTCAGAAGTTTCATCCTTTTTGTCATCGGCTTGAACCTCATTTTTATCTTTTTTACCTGTGTCAACAGAAGATTGACATGCAGACATGCAACCGCATGCAAAAACAATTAAACTTACCACCAAAATTAAATTTCTTTTTTTCATTACTTTTTTCTCCTTTACTTGAATCATTGTTAAAATAATATTTGTCCCACGAGCGGTATTGTCAGCACTGCAAACAACGTCGTAATAAAGACGTGCTGCGCAGCATATGGTGCATTGTTGTCGTACTGTTCTGCAAACATAACCGCAGTGGATGCAGACGGCATTGCCGCCGTCAATACAATCACACCTAGAATCATTGGATTGGAAATGAATTTAAAAAATACCAAATACACAATTGCCGGCACTACCATAAGCCGAATTACTGAAAATGCATATACTCTCCAACCTTTAAACACTTCTTTCAATGGAATCGCCGCCAATGAGGAACCAATAATCAACATGGACAATGGTGTTGTGACTCCTCCAATCATTGACAGTACTTCATATGGCACCTCCGGAAAACGGAATTCAAAAAAAGCTAAAATCAAAGCAAGCGTTCCACCGACTGAAGACGGGCTAATCATCTTGCGCCATACAATCCCATTACTTCCAGCTTTACTTTTTTGGAACAAATATACTCCATAAGAAAAGAACAACACAACTGTGAATATGCTGTAAACTCCTGCATAAATCAATGCGCCAGCCCCAAAAACAGCCTCGATTACCGGGTATCCCATGAAACCATTGTTCGAAAAAACAGTCATAAATTCCAGGATAGGTGCTTTCTCTCCTTTTGTTCCCAAGCAAACTGGAACAACTTTCGCAAATAGAATAAGAAGCAAAAATGTAAGTGCTGTTACCACCGTCATAGTCACAAGATCCTTCCCTGTACATTCTGCTTGGTTCAAGGAACTTAACACCTTACATGGTATGGCAATGTTCATGATAAGAGCCGATATTTTCTTATTGCTCACGCTATCTAAAAATCCCGCCTTATTTGCCACGTATCCTATAATCAGTACAATAAATAAAATAATCATTTGTGAAAATACATGTTCAAAACTCATTTTAGAAAATCTCTCCCCACATTGGTTTCCCTACTGTAATATTATAACGAACTGTGATTCCATTTCGATTGTATAAAACAATCTCTTTGACACCTTCCGTCGTCATATCTGGCTCTTCTAATAGATAGAAATCTGTTGAATTCACAAGTTTCTTTGTTCCATCAAGAGAAAATAATTGAATCGTTCCTCCCGAATAAGAAAATTCCTCTCCAACAAGAAATGTTGTATCCATCTGTATAACCATGGACGCGTTACAAACATAAGATGGATTACTCAAGGTGTATGCATTCCATTCTCGTGCTTTCAACTTGTCCTTTTCTACGCGCACAATTTTAATCTCTTGCGCATTGTGATACTCGTTTCCATATTCTAGCGTTTTGTCAGATGTTCCGTAGCTAACGTACACATAATCGTCTGTCACTTCAATGCTCGGATCGACAATCTGGAATATCGGTGATGTAACAGTTATATCATTACTCCAAACATAAGAAGAGTTTCGTTCAATATCACACAAAAACTCCCAATTCATACCATCTGTGCTACGTGCAAGGCTGATTCTGCCTCTTCCAACAAGCGAACCGACGATATTCGGATTATCATTTACCCATACCATATAGTACACACCTGAGCCAGCACCATCTTCTATGATTGAAAATGAGGATTTCGCACATTGCAGTTCTGGAATCACCTGCATTCTTCCCCATGTAACACCGCCGTCTTCAGAAACGCTATATAACATACTTCCATACTCATTACGAGAACAATACATACGCAGGCTTCCATCCGAACATTTGATAACCTTGATTTCACACCAATCCGCATTCGTTTGTCCCTCCGGCAATAATGTAGCTACATCTCTCGTATCATTTTCAGAACAACTCCAAGTAACACCGCCGTCATCACTGTAATATATCTCTGTATAATGATCTTTTACGTCAGTTGAATAATCGTTTTCATAAAGCGAGATTCCGACTGGAAGGAAAATTCTCCAAGTACCGTCTTGCAGTTGAACCTCTGTAAGCGAATTCACATGAACAATCGAACGTTTTCGACCAAAACTATCTTTTAAATTCGATTGCTCAATGACGGTTCCGATATGTTTCCATGCAGTCATATCGCCTTCCGAACGCAAAATTTTAAAATCCGTTTGTTTGACAAACAAATAATTCCCATCATGCAATTGAATCATGCTGGAATATGCACCATTCGCATCCAGATCTGCATAGGCCTCATCTGTAACCTTAGTAAAAGTTTTACCATAGTCATCTGATAGTGCAATCACATTATAACCAACGCCAATCATATTGGCACCATCTAAACTTTCGATTTCAAAAGCTGCAGCGTAATTGTCATAATCATTTAAATAATATTCTATTATACCACTCTGCACAACATCCCCTGATGGGAACTTACAAGAAATATTATCTATATAAAATTCTGTACCTTCCGCATAGAAAGCAATCCTACCAAAATCAGTCTGTGTGATTCTAGTCAAATCAAAGATGGTTTGTCCATCCACTTCAAAAAGAACTGCATCTCCATCTGCAACAATATTCGCTGTGTGCCATACATTTTCACTTACATTATTTGTGGCATCATATTCAAACACATCGCACTCTACATCACACGTGCTTTCTTTTAAATACCATTTCTCAGCTGCTTTGTCGTAACTTATTCGCACATAAGCAGTTTCTCCTGATTGACGAATTTCAACTCCAAACTTCGCGTCTGCATCATCCAATTCATCATACATGAAATCGAAAGAAACTGTCGGATTCTTTTCATGCACATGCAATTTTGCATCCGTATATTCTGTCGCTTTTACTCCATAGTATTGATTATTATCACTTCCACGAACTACCTTCCATGCGAGCTCCTCATTGCTATGCATCCAATCCGTTTGTGTGTTTCCTGCTTTCGCTTGTTCGAAATCATTATCATAACTTGTTGCTATCGGTTTCATTGGAGATTCAGTTTGCGCAACTTTCTTTCCGCAAACCACAAAATTATCAAACTTACTATTTCCTGCGTAACTATATACACCAGCACTTCCAAAATAATGTTTCTCTACCGAATTTGAATCATCGTATTCAATCAATTTGGTTCCATTAATATATACGCAAAGTACTCCATCCTCGTAAGTCATGCTCATATGGAACCATTCCTCAGGGCTGAGGTGAATTCCATGATTACTGAGTGTTACCTTCTCTAACAAAACAGTATCTGAAACTCTTCGGAATAATCTCACTGTCGGAGACAACTCATTTCCGTCGTCACCCACGCCAAATAATACTCTTGCATAATAGTATCCTTGGTCGGAAACATTCATTGTCAGTCCTGTAGCCGTATATACAGAGGTTGCCATCATATCCGCTGAAACAGAATGGATTTCCCCGTAGAAATCCTCCACTGTACGCCAACAATTTCCAGACATTCCATATGCTGTCTGTTCAATACAATATCTACCTTCATCTGCAAAGGACTTGCCTCTGCGAACTTCTACACCCGAACCCCATTTCACCTGATTGCTATCATAAGAATCCCATAGAAGAAGTTCATCTTCTGCACTTGTAAGGGCTATTGCTCTTTCTTTCACTGCCTTTTGATAGTTCTCTACTGCCTTTTTTGAGCACAAGGTTTTCTCGTATTCAGATAGCGCATTATATTGTCGTAACACTTCATCCGTTACATGATTCTCTAAAGCGGATGAGATTGTTGCTATCTCTGTTCTTCTTCCCTTTACTTTCAATGTGACTGGAATTTCATTTCCAAACAAAGACATCGTAAGTTGTTGTTCACCAATTATCTTCGAATCATATTCCGAAATTTCTGCATGTTGCATATCTGAAGTTAGGATCGTGCCATCAATACATACCCCTTGTATGGTCTCCATACTCTGATATAAAGAACCACCTTCATACAATTCTAATTTCTTTTGATTCATTGCATCGGAATTTACCTGTTCAATGCTAATAGCAGTAGTTGATTGCACTTCGAACCCCGAAAAACTTCCAACCGCATTACTTATTTTTACACCAGCGCTACCTGTCTTAGGCGCTGTTTCATCTAAATCTTCATAAACACCAAGCAGACAATCATCCACGTAACAGTATACGTAATTATCCTGACAAGTGATACGCATCTGAATTGGCTTATTAAAAGCAAGCGCTTGATATCCTATCGTATTCTGTATAAATAGTTCCGTGTAAGTCGCTATTCTCGTTACATTTCCATCACTTCCATAGCGTTGTAAACGAATTTCAAATGCACCATTCATATAAAACAATCGAAAATCATAATATGTATTTTTTATTCGCCTTGCCATCAAACCAATGGATGGAGTCTTTCCACCTACATTGCCTGAAAACATGAAAGTTGCCGAAACACTATAATTGCTGCCAAAATTTTCTGCTGACAACGCAGATGTTGAACCATTAAAACTAGCGGTCGTCCCAGAAACTTGAAGCACATCACTACTGTAGTTTGTCCACTTATTCATATCATCAAGTGTATTTCCCCAAAGTGTTTCTTGACGAAGCGTTCTTACATAGTCCGTTATATTCATTTCACTGTCACCGTTTGTGTCGATGACCTCATCGTTTGCATCTGCTGTAAGCAGATAATCACGTACTGCAACAATATCTTCCACATCGCAGATACCGTTTTCATTCAAATCACTGCTTCTTCTTCCAAACACAACCTCAATGCTATGATTTGAATCCATGTTGCGAAATGTATAAGTCGTCATGGCGCCTTTTGACTCGCCGTCCACAAAAACATCTTTGATTACATATCCATAATCTGGCGTGATGGTATAAGTTTGACTCTGTCCAGCAGAAAATGTTTTCCTTCCCGCTGGACTAAGCATTCCACCCTCATTGCACTCTGCTCGAATCGTATATGTACTTTTTTCGTTAGATGCGTAAGTAGAAATTGTTGCACTCATCACGAGACACATTATCAATACTATTGCCAACCATCTTTTTATTTTCATTCCACTAGTCCTCTTTTCCTACAAATCAATTGTGTTCTTACCATTCTGTATTTCTTTACCTGACATAGACTTCTCATATGGGAACCATGCCGCAATTCTATAGGGTTTATCCCACTGTTTTCCTGCGGATGCATAGTCCCTCATTAGGAAACTGTTACCGTCCTTTTCGAATACTTCATAGTAATCTCCGACCCTTTTGAGTGTCATCTCTGATTTTATATTATCTAAGTTCACTGGTTGCGTAATATCGCCTCCCAGTGCTTCATCCCTTGCCAAGACAATAGGACCTTTCTTAATAGAAATAAATCCATCCTGTACTCTGCATTGTGCTTTCATATCAAACTGTATCTCTATGACATCATCTTTCCAGTTTTTTCGAATTTCCAAATAGCATCCAGGCGTTGCGAAAACAGCTTCTCCATTCAAGAAAACATGTGTGTCTTTGCTCCACTCCGGAATTCGAAGTTTTAATGTAAACTTCTCTTCCTTTTGACTTTTTATTTGGATATGAATGTTGCCTTCTGCAGGGTATTCTGTATCTGTAATAAACCTTACAGAATTTCCTAAACTTGTTCTTAGGTCAGCTGTACCTTTATAATAGAAATTAATTGCAATTCCATCTTCACTACTTAAGAAGGCTGAATTTAACGGAAGCCCTACACCAGCTCCTCCAATGGCAGCACAACAACCATAATAGGCGTCCCCCTGCATCTTCTTTAATCCACCAATTCCGCCACCACGTTTTCCCGGTAACAACGGACTATAACTGTCAAACGGCATGCCCCAATCAGTAATACCGTTATGGGTTTGATTATACGGATGGTCCTTCTGATAACGCTCCTTTGAAGCAAAATCAAACAGACACTCCTCCGTATTAATTGCTCCCATAAATGCGTTATAGGTCGACTTTTCTATTTCATCCGCATACTTGGAATCAGAAGTTAGCTGCAACATACGCAAACACAGCTTCATCCATGTGACTGTTACGCAAGTCTCTTGGGTTAAGAATGTGTTTGCTACATCCGTCTGTGTTTTATCCGAATGATCAAAAAATTCATGTTTACATCCACAACTACCCAAAATAGTCACATCACTTTGACGAACTAATTCCACAAAATTCTCAACTGCCACTCTATACTTTTCGTTTTCTGTTACACGATAAAGTTCCAATAACCCTTCGAAACATGACATCATCTCATACGCTTTTGTGACACTATATTCATAAGGGAACTTTACCCCTTCATATGCCAATTCGAAAATATTTTCCTCTTGGGTACCACCGCAATCAACAATATATTTGGCGTAATCCAGATAAGCAGTATTTCCTGTGAGTTCATACATTTTAACTACAGGCTCCAATACAGAACTAGCATTTATCCCTTTTAGTTTTTCCAGACCGGAAGACGTAATTTCTCGTTTTCCTTCCCCTTGGCCAACCTTACTCATTAAGTAATCAAGATGCTTGCAAAGGGCTTCCAAAATGCGTTTCTTTAAGTTCTCATCCCTGCAAATGTCATAATAGTGTTGCATTCCAAGCAAAACATATTTGCGACACCAAATGTCCCAATTGCCAAATTCGCTCTCAACTGCATATGTACTAAATCTTCCCAAGTCATCTTGGGCTGTCAACATATCTTCTACAGTCTCTGTTAAAACTTTATAAAGTTCTTCGTCACGCATATAAGAATAAACCGCAACGGCGCCTCGCATGGATTTCCCCCAATACTCGCCACGCCAGCCATTAATCCAACCATTTTCTTCTGCCGGAGAATCTGAATGTATGCGGAATTGTTCCACAAACAGTTTCCACATCTTTTCATTCTTTAAATGTCTTCTCACAAGCCATTTCGCATCTTCAATTAACTGTCCCTGGAATTGAAATCTTCCATCTGTTATTTTTTTCATTCCACACTCCTGCCCTTTGCTACCGGAAAACTATACAATCCCTTTCCAGTTTCATAGACCAACAATTCTCCATTATCTTGTGCTACTCCATCTTGTATAGTAGCAAAACATACATATTTTTCTTTTAATCCGATAACTGCTCGTCCATCCACCAATGGAACCAACAGAAACATTTTAAAATCATCTCCTGTTTCCAAGGTTATCGGAATTTCTTCCTCACGACCAACTACAACGACCTCTCCGGTAAAGCGTTCATAAGCACAGTACTTATCTGCATCGGTAAGACCTGCATCCTTTGGTGTAATACACCCTCGAACCACTTTCCCATCGGGAGTTGTATTATATGCAATCACAACGCCGTTTTGTCCATCATTATTATAAATTTTAAACGGTTTGTCATCGTGTACCACATCTTCAAACAGACAACTTTCAACCGGTAATGCAGGATTTGGCATGCGAATAATTCTTCCATCTGAAAAAACTAGTGGCATGATAACTTCCTTATTGCTCCGCCCCAGTTCATCACTGACATAAACCGGTCCCCCGCAGATTGCATGACACGCAGCATTCTTCAACGATTGACTGTCATAGCTCCACCACATATCCCAATCGCCATAGTACACACATCCCTGCACCATGCCATTAAACGTATTCTGCATAATCAAGAGGTTAAATCTGTCACGACTTCCTGGATCAAAATCACAACTCATGCGATTAACTGCACTATCTCTATTCCAAAAATTCTCCAACGGATGCCCCATACAATTGATTAGTTGACCATTAAAATGCGTATTAGCACTTTCTTCAATTGCCTGATGTAGATTTCTCGCTGCCTCTCCAATAGGCATCACACGTTTTGCATATCTTCTAGGACAAGCCTGATTGTCTACTTTAATCATATCAATACCGCAGTCTGCGTAAAATTGATGTTGCTTCAAGTAATACTCTCTGACTTTTTCTTTATCAAATAGATGAACTAATCTTCCTTCTTGAGACCAGTATATTAAATCCTTATAATTTGGATCTGCTGCAATTTCCCCATGTGGATCAATACCATACCAATAACCTGTAGTCGGATGCCATAGCCCCACTTTAATCGGATAGTGTTCTTTTAGATCAGATACCGCTCCCTTTAAGCCTTGTGGAAATCGTACAGGATCTGCTTCAAAACTATATAATTCTCTCGTTGAATTCACGCCAAGTTTGTTGTTTTTTACATATCCCCACATGTCATCAATCATCATCCAGCTTACAGGAATTTCTTTCTGCTTAAATTCCTCTGCCTTTTGCATAAGACCCTCATGGGAAACATCCAAATGAAAAGCATCCCAACTACACCAACCAAGATATTCCAATTCTTTTGGAAACTCTCTGTCTTGACGTAAGCGTTGAGGTCTTCCAATTGCGGCAAAACCATCCTTTATTACACGAGATGGCAATTCATAAATATCATCACCAAATCCAAATACTACTGCTGCCGTATCACAGTCATTGGAAGGGGTGTTATCCCACACATAAATAGAAAAACCACCTTCTGGATTACCCACAAAATTACATTTGAATTTCTCATCACACAAGGCCATCATAAACCCGTAACCATGTGTTCTTTTCATTAAAAGAGCCTGTCCGTTTTCTGGCAATTCTTCTAACTTGCAGTTTACTTCTACTCTGTTCCACCACTCGCTTCGTCTATAAAGCACTGTAATTGCATCCGTTTCTTCCAAAGTTTCCACATCCACACCCACAGCATGTTCCAAGCAAAAGTGGTTATTGAGTTTTTTCTCATAATAGTTCTCCGGATGATATCCCGCCTTGATTCGCAAAACAGTACTGCTTTCTATTGGAACAAGCGCAAGTTTCACAAATGTGTTATATTCGCTTATTTCATAATACGCCGTCTGTTCATCGCTTTTTACATATTCCAAATATGTTTTGCAATCTTCCTCCGTCATAATATACGGACGTAATCTATATAAAAAATTTTCACAGCCTTTTTTCACTGTTAAAACATCATTTTCGTATACAAATTTCATGCTAATGTTTCACTCCTTGACAATCACTAGTAAATTTCTCCGTACTTTATTTCTTCATCATCGTCCACTTTACCAGGATTTTCTTCCTTGTCTTCCTTGTCTTCCTTGTCTTCCTTTTCGCCTTCACCACTAGGATTTTCTCCGTCTGTGGTTCCATTACTGCTTCCATTTGGATTCACAAATTCAACTTTATTTGTGTCTTCTTGCTTATCTGCTTCTTCAGGCCCCATAATCTGAAGTCCGCCTTCTTGATCTACTGTATCATTACCGATATCATTTTCATTATCTTTGTCATCATTTTGTTCTGTCTTTACGTTGTCTTTTTCGCTTTTATTCTTGTCTGAACCTTCTTGTTCTTTCTTTCCACACATAGTAACACCGATAGCAACGGCAATAATCAATACTGCAATCGCAGCTAATATAATAATTGTCTTCTTGTTTATTTCTAACTTCTTCATGGTCGCTCCTTATTAGACAAAGGCGGCTATCACACTCATTTTCTAGAGCCCAATAGCCGCTCTGTTCTATACTTGAATGTTAATAGATTACATCCCACACGGAAACTTTTGCTTCCGCTTCTTTATTTGTACTAAATCCACCAATTGAAGGTAGACTAACTTCAAATGTATTCTGTCCTAATGCAATATTGCTTGTTTTAGGTGTTGTGATTCTTATATTTATAAATATATTATTTGGTTCTGCTGCATGTTTTGTAATATCTGCCACATTACCAACGCATCTGATATTCGTCTTAGAATCGTTGATATAAGAATCTGCTTCGTCAAATACACGTCCATTTTCCACTTCTATTTTACACTCTGCAAATTCTGCCGGTATAGCAACATCCAATAAGCCCGCTGCAATATCTGTTGCATTTTTAATATTTACAGATATGTTTCTAACAACAGTATCTTCACCGTAATCACTAATACGATTAAATTCTCCCATACCTTCTACATAAGTACCATCTAATGTCACCCAATATGGTTGTACCGCCATGGTTGCATCATGGAAATTTTCCGGAACATTTGTAATACATACAGTTGTAAAATAGAAATCTTTTGCTGCTTCACCAAATACATCTTGTGGGTACTTCGTTGTTTTCTTATTTTGCGAATCATAAGCATTCAAGCCTGTAAATACTTTATTGCTTTCTGCCACATTTTCTGTACCATATTTGTACATAACCCATTCTGTTTCATTGATACCATCTTTTACTTCATCTGCATCATAACGTCCCCAAACATTAAATCCAAATTTTTGATAGTCTCCTTGATCTATCAGCGATACGATACGCATATTTCTCATGCTTTCATCTGCATTCAAGTCAACTTGGCAAGCAATTCCTGTTAAAGAAGCAGGGATGAATTTCGCATATACATCTCCTGTGATACCGTCTGCTGATGAAATTGCATTTCCATTCTCAGCATCATACCAACCCGCGAACAAATATCCTGTATTTTCTGTATTCCCTTCATACACTGGAGCCTCATGCTTTGTAATCTTATCTACAAAATCTTCATTGGTCACTGGTTGCCATTTCAATGCGGCATTTCCTTCTGCCTTTGCTTCATCCGGTACACATACAAAACCTGCAATCGCTACTGTAAGTGCTAAAACTCCTGCTAACATTCCTTTTACTAATTTGTTATTTCTCATCTCTTCGTCACCTCCTATTAAAATGACCTTGTTCCGTCTGGGCCAATAAAGCCCTCATTATTTGTTGATTTTTCTATAAAATCATTTGTCGTGATATCTTTATCTAAATCTATAATCTCCATTTCAGGTTCTATATATTTCATAGAGTATCCCTCCTTTATTACACCTAACTCTATCTCTTCATCTCATAAAATATTCCATCCAAGCATCTTTAATAACCATGTGTCCTGCAGCTGTAGGATGTACACCATCTCTTAGCCAATACTCTGCCGGTGCCAAATCTAATAGTTGATCAAATTTGTCTTGCAGCGTGATAAATGGCAAATCGTATTTGATTGCAATTTCTTTCGCTTTCTGTGCGATTTCACAAACACCTTCTCGAAATTCATCCCATCGTTCCTTTGTTTCTCGCCCTTTTAATACAAAAGGCTCTAAAAGAACAATCTGGATATCTGGAAGGGCTTCTTTTACTTCATCAATCAACATAGAATAAACATGGTAGTACTTTGCGGGGCTCACGCCATTTTGATAGTTCAACTCATGCCACACATCGTTCACGCCAATTAGGATGCTCAGAATATCCGGCTTAAGATTGATGATATCGCTCTTGATTCTCGCATACAAATCAACACTGCGATTACCGTCAATCCCTCTGTTTAAAACCGTATACTGTTCCGGAAATCTCCTGCCTAATTCTGCATTTACAAACAACACATAGCCTTTTCCAACTATGGTATCAAAATGGGCCAATCCTGATTTCGTCCTTCCTTCATCAGTAATTGAATCACCAACAAATAATATCTTTTTCATCTGATTTACCCCCTTACACTTTGCGGGTCATGGCAAAGTAATGGAATATATTGGTTTGAACTGTATTTACTTATAAAATAGGAACTTTTTTCTTTGCATGCAGAACATCCTGTAATCATTTTGTTCTCCAGATTCCATAACAGATAACATTCATCACCACATATCACATATTGGTGATTTTGCCATTCAAATTCAACAACGCATGAACCAACTGAATGTCCCCCAATCCGTTTAACATATAAATGTTTCTTCACGCAAATTTCTTCCTCGAATTTCCTTACTCGCAACCCTGTCGAAATATACTTTTTACCTTTTTCGTATTCTTCGCTTTGAATATAAATTTCTGCATTCTTAAAATATTTCACGCATCCAATATGGTCCCTATGTGCATGAGTGATAATGACTGTATCCACATCACTTGCATCAACCCCATATTCATTCAAAGCAGCCAACGGGCTTTTGAAATTTTCAAGTACAAATCCTGATATTTCCTCACTTCCCACATCTACCAGTATCCAGGAAGAATCCACCCGAAGCAGATAAAATCCAAATACAATAGGGTACTGCTTTCGGGTATCTCCACCTTGAAAAACCATGTTTTCGGGTATATAGGAATCCGCATATTTTACAAATAAAACATTTTCAACCACTTACACTTCCAACTTTCTCTTATACAAAATTGTTATTATCAGACCTATGGCAGAAGCCACAAAGACAACTATCGATATCTCTGTCGTATAGTCCATCCAATCCCCTGTAGCAGGACTTACAATAACATCATCCGTATTTGTTGGAGGTATTAGAACGTTTTGTGCTACAACCTCCCCCACTGCAATGCTCTTATAATAAGTTGGATAACCTGATGATCGAAGGGCTGCCGTACCTGTTTTTGCCGTGTCATTCTGTGCTGTAAATACAAGCGTTCCGTCATAGTAACAAGTAATAACGTTTCCTACACAGGCCATGGTAAGTTTATGTTCGCCTTCCTCAATCATAACCGTTTTATCAACAGCAATATTTTCCTGCTTCGCACGATCATACAGTCTTAAATATGCTGCCGAGCTAGTTGGTGTAATGATACCGAATTCATACCCTGTGTTCTTGCTAGTTGTTCTGGAACAAATAGCTGCCCATCCAAGTGTTGCGTCTCCGATTAAGCCTGCGTTCTTATCAACAGAAATGATTGCTTCCACTTGATAATCGCTCCAATCTTCAGCACCTTCAATGCCTGACACAGCAAGTCTTCCATTTAAGTTTACAGTACTGTTATAGAGTTCTACATCATCCGAATCCCAACCTCTTTCTGAGAATGAACTATCTGCTGTGAAATTATCATAGAACCAAATCTTGCCATCTTGTTTTTGTAATGTGTCTTCCGTTACGCTATCACTATCGACAATCTCACGAACTGCAAAATTGTCATAACTTGAAGTTGCAGTTCCTACCGGTGAACGAACACCTGCATAACCGGTTAAATAAGCATTCGAATCCGTTACTTCAATCAATCTGATTCCATTAAAATAGCAAGTAATTGTAGATCCCTTTAATACCATTTTCATATGGTTCATTTCTCCCGGAATTACAGAAACATTGAATTTGTAATCTAGTTTGTTAATCACTCCACCTGTTGCTCCTCGCTTATACAGATGTACAAATGTGCTACTTGCATTTTTTGTCAAACGATATTCGTAACCACTACTTGCAGTGTTTGTGGAGCGTCCTATAATAGACGCAATCTGGGTTTCTGAACCATCGTCATTAATCATTACATCTGCTTCTACCACATAATCGGTCCACTCGATGGAATCTTCTGCATCTTTTAAATAATTGGAGCTTCCACCATTTAAAACATATACGCCGTTTGATATGGTGCCTTCTTTGTGCCAACCATCTTTCTTTAAGTTTCTTGGGGTTTCAAAATCGTTATAGTAGAAATATCCTTCTGGATACACCACTTCCGGCTCCTCATATTCGCGTACTGCAAAATTGTCGTAAATACTATTTAAATTTGTATTAGCTCCCGGAGAACGAACTCCTGTATATCCCTTTAAGTACGGGTCAGTGTTATCTACATAATCAAACACGAGGATATCCCCGAACCAACACATAATATTGTCTCCGTTAACTGCCATGGTCATTTTGTATGGTGTGTCAAGTGCAAAACTAATATTGTATGTGGCAAGTGTTAAATTCTTCGTTGCTCTCTTATATAAGATAAGTGAAGTCCCTTCTGCCGAATAAACCATACGGAATTCATACCCATTTTTTGTGGTATCCGTAGAACGTGCAACAATGGATGCATATCCCTCAGTAGCTGTTCCGCTCGATAATGTTACATCTGCTTCTACGATATAATCTGTCCATTCACTAGAACCCGCTACATCTTTTACATAAGCAGCTCCGCCTGCTGGCAATTGGAATGTTCCATTTGCTTTTGTTCCATGTCCTACCCAGCCTTCTTTCTCCAATGACTTGTCTGAACTAAAGTCATTGCAGTAGAAATATCCTTCCGGATACACAACCGGTACATCTTCAACTTCTTCTTGAACGAGGAAATCATCCCAAATGACATTACATCCAGTACTTGTCTTTTTTCTGATTCCTGCAAAACCTGTTGCATACTTGGTTTTATCGTCCTTTGTGTCATACGTAATCACACAATCTCCATTGTAATATCCGTAAAGCACCGTACCTTTAAATTCCAATTTCAATGTAAACTCTGTATTTAAACTGAAAGTATTCAACGAATACGATGCGATTTCCGACGTATCACGTCTTATTCTAACTTTTGCTCCTTTGTTCGTTACGTTAGCTTGAACCAACTCAAGAAAATATCCTTTTTCACCAGTGATTCTACCTCCGACTGCGGCTGTGGTGCCACCAGTCATTCCATCTTCGTATTCATACATCATGGTCGCTTCCACACTGTAGTCAGCCCATGCGTCTGCTCCGCTTACACCACTGGTACTCAAAGTAGGAGTTGCCTGTTCTCCATCTCTTCCATTATATGGTATCCTATAGTATTCTCCGCGGTTAAAGTTTCCAATTGTATTGTTCATAGAGCCGGCACCTAGTCCCCAACCTTTTGCAATCATTGCATCTTTGTTGGATGCACCGCTTGTGTTATCGGCATAACTGTTAAAATCGTCGCTAAATAATACATTGTACTCAGCCTCAGCTTGCAACACATTGGCTGTGAAAACCGAACCACTGACAACCATCAACGCGCAAAAGATAGCAATCAACCTTTTACATAATTGTTTCATTGTCTACCTCCTAGTTCATGGAATCGAGTAATCTCATTAAACGAACATAATCGTAAATATTCTTTTCACTGTCTTTGTTAACATCGATAGAATCTGAAGTAAGATTTTCTTTTAATAAACGATTTTTTATAGCATCCACATCTGTTTTATTAATCGCATTATCTACTTTAACATCACCTACGATTTCTTTTACGTATGGATTATCAAGATCATATACTTTGAAGTTGTCAATGGTAATATCATGATTTGTGAAGTTCGTTTCATCTCTATATGTAGTATTATCATTTCTATAGGTGTACATCCCCACATATCCCGCTGTAATTGTTTCTTCTTCCGGAATTGTATACACGACTGTTGTGGTGTCTTCATGCCCCTTGATATAACCTTTAACCGTTCTTTCATTCAATTCCAAAACTGCTGTAACTGGTTCATTGAACGAAAGTCTGTTAGCAGATGTTAAGTCTATGTTTTCAGTACCAACAGCCTTACCATTTTTAACAATACCTACATATCTAATTTTGGCACTACTTCCTGCACTCGCATTAGTCCCAACATAAAATCCATAGCCACTAGTTGTTGCTGTTACATTTCCAGCACTATTGGTAGTTCCTCTACCTGCAATATATACGTATGTTTTTTTCAATGTTGTAACGTCAGAATTCAGTGCAAAGCTTATATCACATTCTATTTTACAGTTTTTGTATGTTGATGCATCTTCAGTCGATAGCGACATACACCAAGATGATAACTGTTTAGCAGTCTCTGTCTCTGTCTCTGTTAATCTTGTAGCTGGTACCTTTAACACTCCATCTGACGCATACTGGGCACTATAACGAAGGAGTTTATTTGCTGTTGATTTCCATCCTTTATTATTTAATTGGGTCATTTCATAAAGATTATCAGAATTCAACTCAGGGACATAGACATTGAAATCATCTTCGAAACCAGTAGGAACAACATCATAATCATACACAACGAAATTATCAAATTTGACATCCATGCCGCATGCTGCTCCGCTAGTACCATTCTTTTTAATACCTGCAAAGCCAATTGGGTATGTATCATTTGTTGCCGTCAAATACAATACATCATCTACATATGCATAAATTGTATTTCCTTGGAACACAGCTTTTAAGTTATAGGTTCTTCCGTACTCAAGCGGAAAATCACATTGTGCTAATGTACTACCTGCATTACGTCCGTAAATGCGGAGTCTCTTTGTGCCATCTGGTTTGCAATAAAATTGAAGTTCATATCCGTCGTTACCGCCCACTTCTGTATGACGCCCCGTTACACAAGCATATACATCATTTTCCAACGTCTGCCCTTCTGTTCCGATAGTCACATCTGCTTCTACAGAATAGTCATTCCATCCCAAGGCTCCTTTTGCTGTCTCAGCTTGTAACACGATAGGATTGGTTTCATTAGTAGCAGGAACAATATAAGAATCACCCGTTATCATCCCTGCCAATACATTTGTTCTAATCCACCAATCGTTGTTCAATAACGCTGCTCTCTTTTGAGCATTTGTTGCTTCTCCATTATATCCATTGAAATCATCACAGAATTTGTAATTATCAGCACAATAAACTTTATAGTTATCGATACTTAAATTAGCACCAAATGCTGTACTAGCTACACGCAAAGCCGTTGTTCCTGCCGCATATGTACGAATTTCTGTCTCACTATCATAAAAATACTGATTGTCTTGAGTATCATATGCAATGCAATGTATATCATTTACATAACAGTTGATTTTAGTTCCTTCTGTTTGGACCTTTAATACATTTTTCGCTGTCCAATCGATATCATATAACAACTCTCCCGTACTATCTGTATAATATCCACCATTTCGATTTCGCAATCTAGCGATATGTTTACCATTAGTTTTGACGGTCACCTGAAACTCGTATCCAAAATATTGTACGTCATTAGTTCTCGCTACAAGTCCAATGTTTACATCCTTACTCGGTGCTTTGTCAAACTGTATTTCACATGTAACCGTATAATCTGATAATTCTTTTAATGCATCATCATCTACATATAAATGCACTCCTGTGGCATTGTCTGACGGAATTGTAAACTTACCATCTACCACGTAGTTTTTCCAGGTAGCAAGATTTTCTTCTGTTGTAGATATCCATGCCTCATTCTCGAACGTTCCGTCTGTACTAAATGTCTCTTGGAAATACTCTGCTGTTGGTGCCGGCATTGCTGCATCTGCCTTCTCAGGCTCAATTACCGCGAATACTCCACAAACCATTGCCACCATTAAGGTAACTGCCAATAGTTTCTTCATTTTTTTCATTTCTTTCACTCCTTCCTAAGTAACTATCCCATAACTTTGGAATAATATGCATCGAGTAATTTTGCGTTTTCCGGTGTAACCGCTGCAAATGGTTTTCTGCAGTTTCCACAATTAATACCTGCTTTTGTAAGCCAGTATTTAATAGATGGATTTACACCAGCTTTAATCATTACTTCGATGATGTCGTTGATTTCGCCCTGCATTGCAGTTGCAGTAGCTAAATCACCTTTTTCGTAAGTTTCCTTCAATGCAAGGAATTTCGGCGCCATTACGTTGAAGGTACTTCCGATTGCTCCATCGATACCGATTGGTAACGCATTTAACATTACTTCGTCATGCCCGTTATAAAGTTTCAATTCAGGGAAACGTCTATGTATTTTTTCTAATTCAAACAAGTTGTAAGACGTATATTTCAATCCTTGTGCCCCCGAAGCATCAATGATTGTTTTTAAATTATCGGCTGTAATTTCTACTCCTGAAAATGCAGGGATGCTATATACAATTAATGGAAGGTCCACCGCTTTTGCGATTCCTTCGTAGTATCCTGCAATCTCATTGAAAGAGAATTTATAGTAGAATGGAGGTACGCTAGAAACTGCTGATGCGCCTGCTGCTTCTGCATGCTTTGCAAGTTCTGCGGTTTTCTCCAAACCGATATTTCCGATGTGTGCGATAACCGGAACTCTTCCAGCTGTCGTGTCAATAATGGTTTCCATTACTTTCTTACGTTCATCATCTGTCAGCAAGAAACATTCTGCAGTACTTCCACCGGCATAGAATCCATTTACTCCTTGTGCAATTAATCTGTTTACTAAGTCTGAAAGTGCACCGTAATCCACTCTTTCATTGCTGTCAAAAGGTGTTACTAATGCTGGTATAATTCCTTTAATATTCATGTTTTTTTACCTTTCCTTTGCTTTTTTTATTTTTTTCCTCTTCCTGAATACAACGGCATAAAGAACCATGGCCAACATCTCTGTGGACAATCCGTGTCACGGATTACTTTTACCTCATCGCCACGCTTCTCTCTTACAGCAACCGGGAATGTAGAATAATCGTGATATCCGGTTGTAGTGAAGATTGCTGATACAGTTGAGTTATCATTATCAATCAATGGTACATCTTCTCTTGCATGACCAACGGTTGCATTTCCTCCAAGAATCTCTGTGATTCCGCCATCAGTTGTAACGTTAATAGAGCCTTCCTGCTCGGTCTTAAATCCACTCCACCATAGACTTCCACCACGGTTGATGGTTTCGATATAAGAACGCTCTGGATTGATTGCATGACACCAAACTGTCTGACCGTTAAATTCGAATGCCGGTATGTAGCCATAGACTACTTTCTTTCCCAACGTACACGCACAGTTTTCAAAGAAGACTTCTGCACCCGGTACGGTATTAAAATAGAAAGCACATGCTTGTGTGTGCATGTCTCTCATGTATACGTTTCGCTTGCTATCATGACGGAACATACGAATTTTTCCGATACAGTAATTCCATGAGAATAATTTTTCTAAGAAAAGAAGGTCTTCACTTTCATCTGTGATATGGAATACTGCTTCCCCTTCCGTTTCTCTTAACTCTTCTCCTGCATAAATGTCACAGTACATATAGTGTACATGTTTTACCGTTGCCGGAATATCGATTGGTTTTGTAATCAAATAATGTCCCGGTTGGAACCAGATAACTGGTCTTCCTGAATGAAATGCTGCTTGAATTGCTTCTGTATCATCCGTTTCTCCATCGCCCACTGCACCGAAATCATTGACACAACACCATTTACTGAAATCATGCTCTAATTCCACATCCGGAAGCGGCGGTACCTTCATGCCTAATCCTTTTGCTTTTTCATCAAACAAGGTATAAGTCTGACGATTACAATACTCTTCAATGTAACCATCCGGAATCCACTCTTCAAACCAGTTCTTTTCAAAAGCTGCTTTAAATCCTTTCGTATGTATGTTTTGAAGATAAATACATCCTCTTTGGTACTTGATTGCTGTGTAATCTGTTCCATCGCTTTCTAACTCTGCATTACTTAAAACGGTCATGGTCAATGGTCCGTCTGTAAATAGAACCGGAACATTGGCTTTTGCCTTCAGCCCGATAATCTGAACAGAGTTGTTATCAATCTTAATTCCGTACTTTTGCGGATAGATTAAGTTGATGTTTTCAAAATGCGCACAAGTTAAATATGTTGACACTTGAATACCATATTGGAAGCCTTCGACTGTAAGCGAATATACATTACAAGACGAAGCAACTTCATTTCTAAGCCAGAAACCGATTTTTCCTGCATAATTTTCATCGGAAGATTTAATCGTTACGTTTCGAACTGCACCGGAGTTATTTGCGTAGAACACAAGTCCTACCGCGCCCGGATTTCCTTTTCCGATATCAATGGTAATATTTTCAAAATAGTTGCTCATAGATACGTTGGAACGTTCACCAAGCATAAAGTTTACAACTGGGCGTTCTTGACCATATTCAAATCCCGGACAGTTGTCCTTCAACTTGATAATGGTCTTTTCTTTGCTCTGTCCCATAAAACGAATACAACGATTTAATTCGAATCCACCCGATGAATAGTGATACATCATATTCTGCAAATTTTGCAAGGTATACGAAATCGTATCTGAGATAAGGTAGGTTCCATTTGGAAAATAAAGCATCGGAATCTGGTTGATTTGACATGGATGAATCGCACAGATTCTACCGTCTACCTTTCTGTTTTCCACAGTAATATATGTACCATCCGGAACATCACGCAAAGCGTCATAAACCGCTTGCATGTCTCTAATCAAATCACTAAGTACATCATCTAATATTTGTCTCAATTTCTTGGTACAGTCTTCCTGCCCTGTCGGGTCTACAAAATATGGAGCTTTGGTAACGTCAAGCACCGCTCTGGATTCCGGTGGAAACATGACATTTTCATAATATTTCATTAGTTTGTCCCCCTAACATCCATTGTTTCAAACAATTCTAATGGAATCTTGAAGATAATCTTCTTTACCGATTCCTTCGGAAGATAATTCGGATCAAGTGTGTGTGCATCATTTGGGAATACAACAGTTGCCGAACCCGGTACCTGAAGAATATCCATATGATGTTCTCCTGACACTCTCACGAAATCCTTTTCTTCTGTATAACTTTCTACGGTCATTTGGTCGGTAAGACCAACCCACATACGCTGTGTTCCTTCTATTACATAGTGTACGTCTGCGTATTTGCGATGTGCTTCGAAGAAAAAATCCTCTCTTGCTGCCAATTGAGAAACTATTACACTGCAGTAGATTCCGTCTCCCAATTCATATCTTCCCGGTTCCAAGTTTTCTTCCTGAACCTTATTTGCAAACTCCATACAAACATCTAATGGTTTCTTCAGTGAATACACATCTTGTTCGTTTAAAAATATCACAGTATCTCCTCCTCTCTATTCTCTAACAGTGATACGTCATGAACGTTAGACGCATCCCATGATTGTTCTTTCAAACATTCCTTTTCAAATCTTACCAATGCCGGTCGCTGAATATGGTGAACCATATGTGCATTCCCTGGCTTGGCATCCCTTGCACTATACATGCTAATTCCATATGTTAAATAAATATAATCTTTTGTTATGGTAATGGATGGGTCCAATATCTGGAATAACGGGATAAATAAATGTGGCATCTTATCAGCAAATCTCAAAGACATATGCTCCGCATCTCCCAAATAACTCCATTTTTTACCATCACGTGTTCTCGCCAAACTAATGCGAGTTCGTCCATTACAATCCCCTCTGCAGAATGGGGCATCATTCACCCACACCATATAGTGTGTACCTGGCTCATATGGATCCTCACAAAACGCAGAGGATGATTTTCCACATTGCATTTCACGAATAGTATGAAGCCCTTCCCATGTCTTACCAAAATCAAATGATTCACTATAACATACAAATCTTGCATCATTACGGGAGTTATATAAACGTAAACTTCCGTCTGCACACTGAACCACCTTACATTCCGCATAACTTAACATTTCCGGATGACCTACTTGTTCAAAAATCTGAACGGTAGATACATCAGATGGTGTCCAGTTTCTTCCTTCATCATCACTGTAGAAGATGACCGTATCATGCTGTACCGTCATCATCTTCGTTTCCGGATGATATATTTTCTTAGACATGGCAATCGGCAAGAAGATACGAGGCTTGCCGTCTTTGCCAACATACTCTACAAGACTGGATGTATGATAAATCATATTGCAGTCCGGATATAACTTTCCGTCTGTTACCTGTCCTATGTTTTCCCAATGAATCAAATCATCGGACATTTGTACCAATGTATTTTCATATAAACGTACTTGTATATATTTCCCGTTTCGAAGTCTTAATGCACTCTGATAAGCACCACCTGTATCTAATCCACTGTAATCTTCACCAGCCTTTACTTTTTGCCAGCTCATACCCTCATCTGTGGAATGATACACACCAGTCTTATGTGTGCCAACCTCATCCTGATAGAGGATTTTTGCAATTCCCACAAGGCTTCCATCCGGTGCCACTTCTATCTCAGTAGATGCTCCAATATGATGGTCATCTATGAACGTTTTGATTACACCATCTAACGGTTGTGTGGCATAAGGTGTATCTGCATGAAACTCTTGTACACGCACTTGCATGTTTTCTGCAAAGAGACCGATACGTCCGAAGCCCACTTGTCTAACACCTTCTGCATGGATTTCTTCATGTCCATCCACCGTAAGTGTAATTGTATCTTTACACGTTTTGATTTCAATACAGTATGTTTTATCTGTTTCCAACTCTATCCATTGTGAAGAATATCGCTGTGTCTTACAGTCATAGAGGGCAGGAACATCTTCGATAAACCAGCATTTATTCCTATTATCATAACCAACCTTTACATAAGCAGTTAACGGTGCATGCCTTAACAAGAATCCAAATGCTCCATTCCCATCCTCTGCTTTAATTTGAATTGCAGCCTTGATATACGGTTCTTTTTCAAACACATGTAAATGTGTTTGGATTTCGCTCCTGCTAACTGGACTTTCATAACAGCCATCTACGACTTTCCATTCTTCCGTATATGGTGCAGATGACCAATATTTTAATTTACCATTCTCCTGTGCATCTTTCATGTACATATCATAGCATCTGTTTGTTCTTGGTGTTTCTGCTTTAACCGGTGCTTCTATTTTGGTTCCTACACAACCAAAATCTTTAATTACTGCTGCGCGTTCTGGATGTATCCATACGCCACCCCATCCGGTCAAGAAACATTGCTTCGATTGACTATCATCGTATTCCAGTAATTTATCCCCATTGAGATAACCGGTTAGAACTCCATTGATGCATTCTATTTTTAAGGTTAAAGGTTTCCCTTGCGCCAAATCATATGCGTTTGGATCCACTTCGACTTTTCTCAGCGTCACCGTCGTAGTCGACTTCTTTGCCAAAAACAAGCTATATTTTCCTGTTGCATCCATAGATTTATCCGTCAGACGCAACTGATAGGCTCCTTCAAAATTTACGTTAATTCCAACTCCCAAGTAAAAACTTGGTTTTCTTGGAACTAAGGTTGCTTCCACTTGCGTGGCGTTACCGTGAAATTCACGGTAAACATGCCACGCTCCAAAAGCACGTTCAAATTTATTTTGCATCATGTTTCTCACTCTTTTCTATGTTATTCTTTTTGTTGCCAATTTTCTTTTTCACAAAGAAAACAGTTCCCACAATAGCTGCTAAAGCAACCAATAGAATTACAATATACAGTAAGTAATCCATCACGCCTTTATTCACAAAATCAACTGTGATTTCTAATTCTTCTTTGACTTCTTCACAAACCAGTTTTCCGTTCTGTAGTTTTACATTTTCTCCATTCACAGTAACAACTGCCTTTTTAAAGAAACTATCTGCCGAAATCTTCGATGTCAATGTGTCACCTTCCAATACACTGTTAACCTGTGGGTCTACAGTTCCTTCCCCGTTAATTTTCCATGTAACATTGTATTTTCTTACAACTTCGACTTCATAAGTTGCTTGTGTTCCGTTCGAATTATATAACACAACTGTTTGTTTGCCTAATGTAAAGGTGTCTGGCTCTTGGTATAAATACAAACTACTTGCATCCATAGTAAATGTGGTTCCATCCATTCTGGTTGCAGTTACTTCACCACCGACGTATGTGAACATATCTCCAAGACCAAAACGAAGTTTCACTGGTTTCGTTACTTCAAGTGATTTTACAAACAACATGTCACTGATGTTAGATGCTCCCCACTCTCTCGCAACAAGTTTATCTTTCTCAATTCGTACCATACGTCCACGTAAACAGTTATGGTAGTTCGTATTACTTCCAGTAATCTTGGTTGGGTCCGTTCCGTCTGAACGAGCCATTGTTGCATATATATATTGATCATCTACATAAATAGCAGGGTCAACAATCTGCATAAGTGGTGTTGTATTTGACATGTTATTACCATAGATTTCTTCACTCATACGTTCAAGGTCACAGAGATATTCCCAATTCTTTCCATCAGTTGTGCGAGCCAAACTGAGTCTTGTACGTGAGAAAGAATTTCCGTAACGAACCGGTGTATTATTTACCCATACAAGGTAGTATGTACCTTCATTTGATGGGTCTGCTACCAAACTATAGGAAGCCTGTGCACATTGCATTTCCGGTATCTGATACTGTCCTTCCCATGTAACACCATTATCGTGTGATACCGTGTATTGCATACATCCGTATTTTGCACGAGACATGTACATTCTAAGTGTACCATCTGAACATTTTAGGATCTTAGCTTCACCCCATTCTAATGTCTTGTCTTCATCTCTATAGTTAATCATGATATCTCTGGTATCATTCTTCGAATGTTGCCATGTATATCCACCATCATCGCTATAATATACCAATGTATAATGTCCGCTGGATGAATAGGTTAACTGATCCTTGTATGTAGTAATTGCAACCGGAAGGAAGAGTCTCCATGTTCCGTCATCTAATTGCACCTCAGTCATGGTATTGTTATGGAACAACTTATTCTTTCTACCTTTATCGTCCCTTAACTCATCTTCTTGTAAAACTCTTGAAATATCTTTCCATGTCTTGAAATCATCTGTAGAACGTTTCACTACAAAGTCTACTTGGTCTACATAGAGATAAGAACCATCATGTGTTTTTAACATGGATTTGTATCCGGCCTTCTCTGTGATTTCTAGATACTTTTCTACTTTGTCTTCTTCCTTAACACTTGCATTGGTTCCGCCCAAGATTTTAAAGGTTACTCCACCATCGTTCGAATACAAGGAAACTTTAGAACCTAACGCCATCATGTTGCCTCCGTCTAAACCTTGCAAATCGAATGCTCCACCATATACATCTTCATTCATAGTGTACTCAAGCACTCCATCCTGTGGAATATCTCCGTTCGGGAAAGTAATGTCCACGTTGTCAATACAAAGTGTTGCACCCTTGGTAAATGCACCGATTCGACCATATCCTATTTGTGATACTTTTACCTTGTCAAAAACGGTTTCATCATCTACCTTAACTGTTACAAATCTGTCAGATGTTGAAATCTGGAACTTATGCCAATTATCATCTAATTTATATTTCTTATTAGAATATGTAGTATTGATATCACAGTCTTTTTCAGCCTGTGTCTCTTGGATGTACCACTTAGAACTTGCAGAATCATATCCAACTCTTACATATGCAGTTTCCGGTGCACAACGGATATAAAAGCCACCGGTCGCTCCAGTTGTTACGGCTGAATATCTAAAGTCTATGCTAACTGTCGGATCTACTTCAAATACATGAATCCATGTGTTTGTTTCGCCATTATTTGCTACAGTTGCATAATATTTATTATTGCCTGTCTGTTGTACTTTCCAATTATCACTTACATTATCTTCTGTCCAGTAATCTGGATTCTTTCCTGATGTTTCATCTTCGAAATCGTCCTTGTACACTGTTGGTGTAGGTTTTACTTTAGAAGTTGGAACGTCTTTTTTCACACCGCGTACTACAAAGTTATCAAACTTAGCATTACCATTGTTTATAGTAGCTGCTGTATAACCTTCTGTATTTCTACCAATTTCTTCACTATCATCAAAAGAATAAATCAATGTGTCGTTCAAGTATGCACTTACCACACCTTCAATGCATGTAAGACGTACTTCAAACCATTCATTCTGTCCTACTGTTACGCCATATCCTGACATTGCCTTCGAGAATAATCTTGTCTCTCCCTTCAGCACTTGGAACATTGGGATTACATTTCCGTAATCATCATAGGAATCCATCTTTACACGGGCCGTATAGTGACCGTTACGAGTGTAGTTCAATACTACACCTGCATACATATCATCTGAATGCAACATCATTCTTGCACTTACAGATGCGATTTCACCGTACACATATTTTTTGGTTCTTCTTGCACCTGTACTAATGCCGTAAAGTTCTTGTTCCAAACGATATGTACCATTGGTGAATCTCCATTCTCCTCTGTCAATATCAAATCCCTTATCCCATTCATCTGCATTACAGTCGTCTTCCTCTGTAAAGGTGTTGCTGTACAGAATGTCAAATTTCTCTAACTCTGGATATTTTAAAATTTCTGTTTTTTGTCTTGCCTCAGCAGCATTTTTTACTGCCTTTTCAGAAAGTTTTTTCATTTCACAAGCTGACAGTTCATCAAAGCGAGCAAGGATTTCTTCTACTTCCGCCACTTCATCTTCGGTCAGTTTCTTCACATTCAAACCTTCTAAATCTTTGTTGACCTTATGAATGTAATCATTACGCTCTTTTACTAATACTTGAGCTTTTGCCTTTAGACCATGCGCAGAAATTGTAATGTTCTGCAATCCAACTTCCATATTGTCATATGCAGAAATCATATCGTATGTCAATACTTCACTAATCTTAGTTCCATCTGCGTCATAGCAATTTAATCTATAGTTGTAGGCCTCAATTTCATAACCTTCATAGATTTCAAATAAGTTGTTTTCCAAGTTCTCTACTTCAATTTTCACAATATTACGAGAACTCTTTTCCTCTACAATGAAATTGTCAACGGTTCCAGAAGCTCTTGATAACTTGATACCAACTGCACCTTTCTTCGGTGCTACTTCTGTATCGTTCGAATAAGTTCCGATTAAAACGTTATCCAAATACACATAAACAGTATCATCTTTACACATTGCTTTTAGATTATAAATTGGTCCATTTGATAATCCTTTATCTCCACCAATTTTATTCTTTAACACTGAGCTTGTATAATTCAATACTTGTTCACTGGTTCCATTTGAATACATGAACAATATTACGCTAAGATTTCCTGCACGAGTTTGCAAACGCAAGTCGTAATAAGTACTTCCTGTTCTTCTAAACACCAGACTGTAGAAAGAACCTGATACAATATGCTTCGACATATTGGAGTCAAATGACACGTCCATGGAAACACTATAGTTTTCCCAGTCATCACTTCCTTCAATCGAGCCATATGCTGCAGAACTTTCTGTTTCCCCATTCCAACTAGTTTTCAAACCACCATCTTTCACCTTAAGTGTAAGATTTTCTACGCTAGAAATTTTCCAAAGTGGATTCAACGCTCCCGAAAAATCCTCGTAGAATAAATACTCTGAATATTTGAATTCTAATGCTGCTTTGGTCTTACCATACGTAATGTATATGGTTTGATTTGCTTTTAAATTTGGCTTGTAATTGGATATCATGTCTTCTGTGATACCAACTGTTCTTACGCTTCCATCTACATAAGTTACCAGAAGATAGAATTTTGAACTGTCAAATGTACGTCCAGTAAAAGATTTAATATCTTCACTACCTGAAACAGTCAGGATTCTTAAGGATTTGACTGCATCTTTGGAATATTTTACCATTGACTGTACTTTAAAATTATCGAAAGCAACACTACCATTAGTTGCTTTTACGAATACCTTCGGTGTGTAATTTTTCATATACGCACCAGTATAGTAGAATACACCTACATCATTGTATTTACATATCAAAATGTTTTCTGACACACTCATAGTAAGTGTAAATTTCTTGCCAAACTCAAACTTTTGCCCCTTGATAGAAGCAATGGATTTGGAGAACAATTTTGTAGAATCACAATATAATTCTATTGACCCCGAAGAAATTACTCGAACACTATAAACACGTCCATAAGCATCTGTGAAAGCTGAAATCTCTGCTGCTCCTCTACGTGTAGTAGGTGTTTCCACATCACTATAGATAACCGCATCTACTGTTGCGTAGTACATGTCCGCATTTTTCGATGCTTCTGACTGAAGCGTTGCCTTAGTAATTAATGCTTTGTCAAATCCTGTAGGCAATGTTGGTACAGCCGCCTTTAACATGCCATCTTCTACTTTAAAACCGTATGTTACGTTGTAATCTGGTTTCTCTGTTTCATACAATGACCAAGCATCCTCTTTTAAAGAAGCAAAATCATCAGAATAGATTTTCTTTCCGCTGACTTTCTTCACAACTTTTACATCAAAACTTGCTTTTTTACCACCATAGCTTACAGTCACCTTTTTGGTTCCTTCCGTACGGTCAAATCCCGTTACTGTAAGTCTTTTATCATCATTTGCAAATGTTTCCGCTTGATGATAATCACCTTCATATGTAACGAGTACATCGAAATCAAGTTCGCCCAACAAAGAAACCTGCTTCGGTGGGTTCGCTATATTAATAGAAGAAACTTTTTTCTCTTCGATTTTTTCAACTTCTACATTATCAAAAACACTTGTTGACCAAGCAGTTTTGATTCCACAGTATCCGGACGTATATGTGCTGTCCTCGTATGACATAACCAACTTGTCATTGATAAAGCATTGCACCAATCCGCCATAGACACCAATGGTCATTTTATACTCCGTTCCGGTAACAATTTTTCCTTCTGCTGTTCCCGGAATATCCTTTGTCTTTTGCACTAAGATACGAGAGGTATCGCTTGTTCCGCGAAGATAAAGACGTGCATAGGTGCTTCCCGTCTTCGTTATGCCGATTCCGAACTCATATCCCTTATTTAAATCTTTATCTGCACAAGCAACAAGAGACGCAACACTATTTTGGATGATTCCATCCGAGTTTGCGCCTACATTAACTGTTACATTTGCAGTTAGTTTTATATTTGTTTTTTCTAAGACACCTGTAACACTATTAGCCTCTTTCCCTGACAGATAATACTTTCCGGACTTTACAGTTCCTACATCTGTCTTGTTCCATCCGTCAAGACTGTCCGATGCAAAACTATCCGTGAATAGATTTTGTTCTGCCCATACGGACATGATATTCGGTCCGAATATCACGCCCGCAAGCATTAAGACAACAGCAAAAACAGATAAAATTTTCACTTTTTTACTGATCTTTTTCAACATGGTTTTTCTCCCTATTTTGCTCCGTCAAGTATTTTCAAATAACTGTCATAACCTGATTGGTAAATCTTAAGCATTTGTTCCAATCCCAGTCCTTCCAGTTTGTTGATATACTCATCCCATTCCTTATCTATGTTACCTTCTCCGGTTATCCATCTTGCACGGTATGTATCTACTTGATAGAAGATATCCGTTGTGATGCGGTATAGTGTACTTGCATCTTGGTTTGAATAATATGGTCTTGGCCAAATCTGGGTATTTAAAACTCCTGCTGCTTCATATGTATCCCACGCGATTCTCATGGTGTCATATTGTTCATTTACAACAGTCGCCATATCTTTAGCAGTAATACCTCTTGTAAATCTATCAATCAAATCAAGTACTGCCGGTGTTTCTGTTGTAATTCTATTGCTTTCATCAATTGATAAATCGTTTCTAACGATTTTGTTACCATTTTCATCGGTGTACCATCTTCCGTCTTCTTCTGCACCGAATTCTAACTCAAACGCATTATCAAAATCATAAAGTAAATCCATGAACATCATTAAGATTTCTGTATATTTACATTTGTCTGTTACATAGAAACGGTCTTTGGAAGCTGTCTTAGAAGGGTTTACATACCAGCATTGGTCATAACCTTCCACCTTAGGTGGAACTAAACAAACATAGTCATCTGTATATGTTGTAGTCGGAATTGTGTTTGCCGTGAAACAACCTACTACGCAGATGTCAGACATTAATTTTGAAGCACCAGTTGAAGAACTTGCTGTGAAACACTCATTCCACATTAAACCTTCATCATACAATAATGCTTGATATTTCACCGCTTCCTTATATGCATCTAATACTGGGCCGAAACTAACTTTTCCATCTTTTACTACTGCGAAACCATCTAATGCACCATCTTTAAATGCTAATCCCCAAGAACCGTAGATTGCTTCCAATGAATAGAATTCACGGGCTGTAGATACCAGGTATGGAATTTCATCTTGTACACCATTTCCATTTGGATCCTGTGTCTTAAACGCACGAAGCGCTGCAGTAAATTCGTCCATCGTTTTTGGAACTGCCAATCCACATTTGTCAAGCCATGCTTTGTTAATCCAAATCGGACTTTCCAATGCGTTTCCATCGATGCCGCTTATTTGTGGTAGTGTGTAGATTTTTCCATCTACACCGGAAATCATACTAATAATCGCTGGATCTTCTTCAATCATAGCCGAAAGGTTTGGCATGGTTTCTTTGTTTACATAATCTGAAATATCTTGGAAGATACCTGATGCAAAATAACGTGACGCAGAGATAGCATTTAATACCGGTCCACCGATTAACACATCTCCATATTTTCCACTGTTAATTAAAAGTGTGAGTTTTGTCTCCGGGTCTTCCCCTAAGAACTGGAACTCTACGTTTACATTTGTCTCTTCTTTCAAACGTTTCCATAACTTGTTTTCTGAGATTTTTTGTTTGAAAGTACTATCTTCTGTTCCAACTACCATAAATGTAAATGTTACTTCTTCCTCTAACGGAAATGTTGCAGCAATATCTTTCTTTGAATCATCCTTCTTATCTCCACATCCACTCAAAGATGCAACTACTCCAAGCAACATCACAATGGCAAGTAACAAACTAATAATTTTTTTCATGTTTCTTTTCATAATCTTGACCTCCTACTCTTTCACAGAACCAATCATTACGCCTGTATTAAAATATTTTTGAATAAATGGATACAGCAGACAGAACGGCAATGCCGTAATAACTACCACGCTGTATTTCAAAAGCTCTTTTGTCTTCTCAGCTGCCAGAGCTTCATCAATACTTGCTCCGCCTGACAATGCTGAGGAAAGTTTTTCCGTAATCTGTCGTACGATAACTTGTAGCGACTGCAACTCCGGATTATCAATGTAAATTAAGAACCTAGCGTAGTTGTTCCACCAACCCAATGCACTAAACAAAAAGATACATGCTATCATGGCCTTGGAGAGTGGAATAACAAATCGGAAAAAGTATCTAAAGTCATCTGCACCATCCATAAATGCCGCTTCTCTCATAGCCTCTGGTAGAGACTCAAAAGAGCTTCTTGCCAAGATGATATAGTATGCTGCGAATATACTTGGGATAAGAAGTACCCAAATGGTATCTAACCAGCCAATCCCTTTATGTAACAAATACACCGGAATCATACCTCCACCGAAATACATAGAGAATACTATAAGTGTATTCCATAGTTTTCTTCCTACTAAATCTTTTCTGGAAAGCGCATATGCTGCTGGCAATGTTCCAGCCAAGCAGATTCCTGAACCTGCGAATAGGTAGAACATTGAGTTTCTATATCCAAGCCAGATTTCCGGATACTTTTTCAATGCCGCATAAGCTTCCAATGTCAATTCTTTTGGTAACAATAATACTTCACCGTCTGCAATTGCACTTGGATTACTAACGGATGCAATCAATACAAACCAAATCGGATATAAGCTGACAATCGCTATTAAGATCAAGATGACATGAATGACAATATCAATCAACGCGTCCGACTTTAAAAAGATTTTTAATTTTTCTCTTAAACTCATCTTGCATCCTCCTTCCTAGAACAATGAAATATTTCCAACCTTCTTCGCTATCCTGTTGGACGCAAAGATGAGGATTAAACCAACTATGTTATTAAATAGTGATACCGCCGCGGAGAAACTGTAGTCCGCTCCCAAGATACCCATCTTATACACATAAGTACTCATAGTTTCTGATACAGAAAGGTTCAATGCGTTTTGCATAAGGAGTACTTTTTCATAACCAACCGCAAAAATTTTACCCATGTTCATAATAAGCAGGATAACAACTGTCGGTCTGATGGTCGGTAAATCAATGTGCCACATGCGCTGTATCTTGTTCGCACCATCAATGGTTGCGGCCTCCACCAGTTGTACATCTACTGCAGACAATGCTGCGATGTAGATAACTGCACTGGAACCGAGGGATTTCCAAACACCGGAAATGTGATACATCGGTCTAAACCATGCCGGATCCCCTTGGAAAAAGATAGCCTCCTGACCCATTTTCCCAAGTACAATATTGATAATTCCACTTTCACGGTTACAGAATAAATCGATAATACTTACTACTACAACAATGGAAAGTAAGTGAGGTAAATACGAAGCTGTCTGAGTCAGTTTTCGGATTTTGCCATTCTTGGCATTATGTACTAACAATGCAAACACAATCGGTAACGGCCACAAAGCAAAATGCTCTACTAAAGAGATTAGCATGGTGTTTTTAAAGGTTGTCATAAATAAATCCGAACTAAAAAGTCGTTCAAACTGTGCCAATCCTACCCATTGTCCTTCGAAAATGGTCTGTCCCGGATTCAATTCTTTAAATGCAATGGTAATACCATACATAGGAATGTAATGAAAAATAATCATTGCAAGCATTGCCGGTGCTAACATTACATATAGTTGCCATTGTGATAATAGGCGTTTATACCATGGCTTCTTTGGTTTTCCAAGTATAGCCATTTCTTCTATCTTTGCCATAACTTTTTCTCTCCAATCTTATAATTTCATCATGTTAAATGATACTGCTGTATCTTGTCCGTCTGACTTCTTCAATGTAATTGCAATCTCACCCATGCCCTCAATAGAAGCCTTTATCTTCATTCCGTCATACACTTCGTCTTTCTTAACCGTAATACGGTTTCCGATGCATCCAAGAGTCATAACGTCTCCCGGGAACATAGTAATGTAACTTGTGATAAAGGAAAGGGATTCCTTGATACCTGCTACATACTCTGAAGTATTACCTTCTACGCTTTCTTTTCCGTCAACAGTAAGTTGCATCTTAGAATTCAAAGCTTCATTCCACGTCATTGCCACTGGTTTTTCAAGTACTGTGTTGAAGCCGTCTGCCCATCTTCCGTATACTAGCGGAAGTCCACGCTCTTGCAGTGTAGTTGGCTCTATCAAAACATCATCAAAAGAACTGTCTGTAATGGAAATCATTGGTGTATATCCCAATACATATTCTTCTGCATTTTCTTCTGTTACTTCTTTTGCAATCTTCTTTACTACAACACCAAGTTCTACGGAGATTTCTAAATCGTTAGAACGAGGTGGAAGTTCCACTTCTGCTCCACTAAGTCCAAGTGCAGTCATCGGTGCCGCTAAGAATCTCGGTGTCGGAAGTTTGGTAATTCCTTCTTTTACATCTACTGTGTCGTAGTTTTTAAATAACGTCCAGAAATGTCTTGTCTCTTCCAATGACCAGTCATTTACACTTTCAATCTTATCTTGTCCTGCTGCAATTACATCACGAACTGCCGGTGATACGTGAATGGTCTTTGTCACATCATCATCTTCTCTCCAATCGCCAAAGGTTGGGTTGAGTACCGGGCTCTTAACCAAACCGATTGCTTCAATCTCTGATTCAATCGTGGCATCCGGTCCGTTGAAGCAGTGATCAGCCGGTAATTTTAATCCGTCCGTTCCCAATGTTCCTAAGTGAAGCACATCACCCGGATAAAGTGTTGCAAAGGATGAATACCATTGAATAACACGCTCCACACCGAGCAAGTGTGCAGATGTGTGCGCTCGGTCACGAAGTCTTCCATTCATCTTTGTGTATACATTCAAGTCATAAATATTTCCGATTTCGTCTTTTGTTGCAATCCATGGTCCCATGGTACAGTGAGCATCTGTCATCTTGCCGGCCCACGAACAGGTTGCACCTACATACCAGTCTAATTTTTCAGCAATGCTGTAAACTCCTAATTTGTCCGGATCCATCTTTCTTCCGTAACCATCTGTAGATGAGTCAATAACTACGGTATAACCTGCAACATATTCCAAAGCTTTGTTTACCGGAATGTATCTACCTTTCTTTCCGATAACTACACCCAATTCTACGTTGAAACCGAATGTCCCCGATCCTTCCGGATGGCAGAACAACTGATTGTGTCCCACAACGGCACCACATGGGCGTTGATGTCCCATTGGGAATAAATTTGTGCTTTGTCTTGCCGGATTTGAACGGATAAATGTCGGACAGTTCTGTACCAACCCCCACATCAATCTCGGTCTTGGAATCGGTGCCTTTAACTGTACCTCTTCCAGCGGATGTCCTGCGTAGCACATTCTCGCTTCATCGCTCTGTTCCAAGAAACGAATTAAGAAGCGTTCCAATCTTTGTAAAGTTTCCATACCTTCATCTTCTAATGCTAAAAATTCTGTCAATGTTTCCGGCCATTTTGACTCCGGCATAAACTTTGGCATAGATACGGAATATCCGTTAGTAGGTGTGGCACTTAATTGTAATTCCTTATCCACTTTCCCCGGCTCATAAATCCAAAGTCTGTCTTCTGCAGGATTGTTCAGTACAATACCCCAGCTTTCTTTTCCTTCAAATTCAAATGTTGCAAGTTTCATATTGTTCCTCCTTGTTATTCGTAGCAAATTTGCTAAATTTTCCCATTCTAGTGTTCTATCACTCGACTAGTGCAGTGTTTCATCCAAAAAAACGAAAAAAATATACGTTTTTTCTATTTTTTGGCACAGTTGCACATAGTTTACCTCGTATTATAAATTATAAAATAAATGGTTAATTTTTTTAACTCCATATTTCAGTCAAAAAAATTAACCATTTCTGCTATTTTAATTTAATTCACAAAATTTACGAAATTTGTCTTTTAAAATATTTCTCATTTGCACCTAGTTTCCTCCGAAGAAGTCATCTCTGTCTTGACCATTCTCCCAATTATCAGGTTGATTCGTATTATTCATTGGATTGCTTGTAACAACAATATCATCTGTCAAATCCATCGTCATTTCAGGTTTGGTATATATTTTTTTCATCTCAATCTCTCCTTCCCCAAATCGACTATTTCCGTTCTTCGCTAATATTAACAATTCTTGTTTTTGTTGTCTCTGTTCCATCTAAGGCTTTCCATGTGGCAACAACTGTCATTGTATCTTCAAGGTCAGTCGGTGTGTTATTCTTCAAAATGAATGTTGCAAAATATCCGTCTACTCCGAAAATATCTTCCGTAGTATATAATTGTCCACCTGCGTATACACCGGTATAGACATCTTTGCAGATGGCTGTTCCTGTTCCAGCAGAACATGTGATTTTAAACGTTACACTCTGATATTTTGTATAATCATCAACGTAGACTAAGAAACGAATATCTTCGTTTTGCGAGTTTGTCACATTTGTTTTCGTCTGACAAATGATATCCGTCAGCTTCGCATATGCAAGTTGTTCGGCCGTAACTTCTTCGGTTCCTTCAGCATCTGCATATTTCTTTCCGCATACGTCACATCCATAGTGAGCCTTAAGTCCTGCTACCGTGTCTGTAGAAGGAGTTGCAGCTACCGGAGTGATTGTATGATAATCGGTGTAAAAGACTTTGACATTATCAACAGTTGCTTTGTAAACTGTACTATCCTTTTTCGTGCCCGTATATAAGTAAACAAACAGTCTTGTAACTTCAATGGTTGGATCTACCAATGTAATCGTTTCTTCACACAGTTTGAGTTCTTCATTATATACCGTGAATTTAACTTGTTGCGTCGTCTCATCTATTACAATACGTTCTACCTCTACACGAAGATTGTATGACACTTGTCCTGTCGCCATCTGCTCCGAAAGTTTCTCATCTGCCACTGGTTTAAGTTGATACGTAGCACCCGCACCCGTTCGGTCTCTAAGCGTAACGTAATGACCTTCCTCTGTTGGCTGATATTGGATTTCATATCCCTGTGATGAAGAATTTCTTAACCGCATGGAGATTGTTGGCCATGCACCACCGCCTTGATGCAATGTCCCTTGCATTTCAATCGTATAAGAGGATTGCCCACTTAAAATTGTATCGGTTACATTAATATAGTTACTAACATTTGACGAGGCTCTTTCTACTAACATTTGATATACATGATTGCCACTTTCTTCTTTCACAATGCCATACGTTTCGTCGCCCGTGTAATACGTTGTATATTTTCCCCACTTTGATTCACCACTCTCAAAGTCATCACTAAACAACTCTTTCTCACAGCCTTTTGTAAACACATAACCATTATCTGTAGCCGGAACAATCCCTTTATCATCCAGGAATTTCTTATCACATTTACTACATTCATAAAATGTCTTTATTCCAGTGTCCGTAGTTGTATCTGGTACTTCTACATAACTTAATGTATGTGCCGATAAACTATATGCTTTAAGATTGTCTACCACAGCCCTGTTAACACTCTCGTTGTTAGTTCCCATACCATAGCAAAATATTTTAAAATTATTCGGTTCAAACCCTGCCTGTGGACTGAGAGCATAACCTGCCACGAGCATATCGTTTACATAAACATCGATATCGAAAGTATCCACGCCGTCCCGTCGTACCGGTGTCTGGGTAATTCGCAAATTAAAAGAAACCTTTCCTTGTGCATACATACTGATAAAGTTTTGGTCCTTCACCTTGGTGGTTTTTGCAGCATCACTTGGATTAGTGCCATTAGTTCCGTCATAGAAATATATGATATATTCCTCTTCCGTTACTTTCACACGCACTTCATACTTTTGATTTGCTTTATTATTTGGATCTTCCCCTATTTTAACACCAAGTAACGGGATCACATCATCGATGAGATGCAGCTCCGCGTCCAATTCAACAGCAAGATGCTCTTCTCCATCCCAAATTGTTGTGCTTGGAGTAAGGGATACGAACCCTCCACCTTGTGCTCTCACAAATTCAATCTGATATGCTTTGTTTCCGTCAGTTTGCGTAGTAACATAAAATTCCTGCCCTGTATCTGAAATGGCATTATTTCCTACTTTTAAGCCTGTCGGCCGTACTGTCTCATCTGCTATTTCAGAAAAATCCTCTGCAAATACAGGTGATGGGTCTACACAAGAGATTGGCTCAATGCATAAATTCTTTGTTCCCGCAAGGACTTCTTCCAACACGATAGTCAACGCGTCTGCCATCTTTTGCTGTCCTATTGCATCCGCATGAACACCATCCGGCAAGTACGCATATGAATATCGGAAGAACACTTCCCCGTCAACATAGTGAACGTTTTCATCACCATCTGCTTTTGCTCTCTCATAAGTCTGACGGATTACCTCTTTTAACTCTGCTGTAGTCGAATATCTATCTGGATCCCCTGCATTGTTAACCTGTAGACGATTGCCTGAACGTGTAAGCAACACAATAGGAATGTCCGGATGTGCCTCTCGCACAATTTTATAGAACGGATAATGACGCTGTATAAAAACAGATGCCTGGCTTTCATTTCCATCATAATCCATCACGAGCATGCTCATATCATCAAGGTTTGCTATATATTCTGCAAACGTAGCCTGTCCTTTACAACTCCCCCACACTCCGAGGTTCGTGAAATCCATGTTCAAATTTCTCATCGTCGTATTCACATAGTTACTCCCCGGTTTTACTGCACTACCGCCCTGAGTAATGGAATTTCCGTAAAATACAACGCGCCCATTTCCTTCATAGTCATTTTTATGTTCTTGAACGGTACTACCTTCTGCAACACAAATTTCTAAATTTCTTGTTTCAATAATAAGCGGGAAGTAAATTGTAATGTCTCGATCTTGTGCATCTCCCAGTGTAATTGTCTGATTGACATACACAGAACCCGGGTCAATTTTGCCATCTCCATCTTCATCCTTCGTCTCTGCAACCACCGTATCTACGTATGTGCTACCATCAGCCGTATCTTCATAGATATCAAATCCGTATTTTGCAGCCTCCATTTTGCCACCTTGCGCCACATGGGTTGCATCCCAATTGTATAATTCCGCTTTAATGGTAATAGTTGGAGAATTGGTGTTAAATCGGATCCTTCCACCTGATGCTTCTCTGGCAAGCGAGTACACTGAGAGTGCCCATTCTCCGTCCTTATATACGGAATCTGTGTTGGCAATCTTTGCTGCATTTTCCAAATCCATACGAACGAAGATGCCTTCCTTCTCATCGTAAGACACGCCGTGAAGAGAATACTTCGCATCCTCCATCTTGTTTCCTGCTGTATCGGAGAATGTAACGCCATTCCCTGCTTCTGCCGTTGTGTCTGCTGCCGATGCCACGATTCCATTCGTAGGAATTGCACCTAGCAACAAAGAACTTGCACATATGCAACCAATCAATTTCTTCACCTTCTTATTATTCATGTTGGTTCTCCTTTCATTGCTATTTGCCTCTTGAAATATGTACCGATTCCGGCAATCAACTGCAATACTTTATCTTGAACTTCGTCCGGCATCTGGTCTAGCACACGGAATGTTTCAAAAGAAAGAGGTCCCTCATATCCAATTTCCTTCAAACCTTTTATAAAGCCATCCCAATCCACAACTGAGCCATGTCCCTTCATCGCTCTTTGGGTATACGGTATCATATGTCCATCACAAGTACCGCCGTTATCGTTAATATGTAATACCGTTAAACGTTTTCCTAAAGTGGTAATATATTGATAAATATTCTTACTCATCATGTTGGCATGCCCTACATCTAAGCAGAATCCAAAGATATTTTCTCCCGCTTCTGCATTTAACGTATCAATATACCAGCATGCTTCTTCTGCATCCGTACATGTACCTTCATGATAAGAACTCATATACATGGTGTATAAATTTTCCAAACACAGTTTTACACCATATTGTTTTGCCGCTGGTATTAATTTTCTATATATATCAAGATTGATTTGTCGGATTTCTTCCTTACGAAGTTCTGGATTAGACCATGGATGTATTACAAGTGCATCACATTCCAGATATCCGCAAACCGCTATCATTTTTTTCGTTATTTCAACAACATACCGATTCTTATCCTCTTGTCCGTGATAATAAATCGGAAACAAGCTGTGTGCCTGCGCAATCGCAATCTCATATTTTTCTGACACTTTTTTAAGCGGCGTAAAATATTCGTATAATTGCTCCATATCTTTATCAAAAAAGGAAGTTAAATTGTCTGGGTCGAAGGTTGTTTTAAACAGACTGTCAATATTATAATCTACTCCTTCAAAACCACATTCCTTTATATATTTCATACTCTCTTCCGGATTCGTTTCATCATACCATCCACCGGTCTGTACGCTGACTGCTAATCTCATTGATTTTTTCCTCTTTCCTAAATCTAATACAGTCAAGGGTTACGATTCGAAACGAACCGCAACCCCCAAAATTATCTTTTCTTTCTGCTATATGTAGCCGTCACAACAAAGCCTATCATTGATAAGCTTAAAACCATAGCTGCGCCATATATAACTGCACGATCCATACCCGCATCGCCTGTCACCGGAGAAACCGGAGCGGACGGACGAATCGTCGTACTAACCGGACGTGCTTTTCTTACTGTAAAGTCTTTATAGTAACTGTCCACATTCGCTGATCTCATTCCTGCATATCCTGCTGCCCAAGAATCACTTTGCACTGCAATGACAAGACTTCCATCGAAGTAACAATAGATTTCTTTTCCGATACATACCATGCGAAGTTCATGTTCGCCTGCTGTAATCTTTGTTGTCTTATCTTCCCCAATATTCAATCCAGTCTTACGGTCAAAAAGTCTGAGATAAGAAGTAGATGTTCCCGAAGTCAAAATACCAAACTCGTATCCTGAAGTAGAGCTTAATGAACGTGCCACAATGGCGCTTGCACCACTTGTAGCAGTTCCATGGATTCCTGCTTCTTTATCTACATAAACGATTGCAGAAACTTCGTAATCTGTCCACTTGTCTGCATCCTGTATCTTATCTGCAACAACTCTTGTTGTAACGAACGCCGAACCATTACGAATGGCAACTTTATCTGTGCTCCATCCACGTTCTGTCATAGACTCTTCGCCCATGAAATTATCATAGAACCAAATGTCGCCGTCTTGTTTCTTAATAACAGCATCTTTCACAACATCTGCATCCCCGATTTGACGAACCGCAAAATATTCAAAGCTAGAATCCGCTGTTCCGGCTGGTGAATGCACACCTGCATATCCTGATAAATATGGGTCATTTTGATCTGTTACTTCGAACATTTTCACCCCATCAAAGTAACAGGTAATTGTTGCACCTTCTACCACCATTTTTAACGTATGTTTTTCGTTTGGAATAGCAGATACATTAATCTTATTTACCTTGTCATTAATTTTACCACTATCGATTCCACGCTTATAAAGACGTACATGAGTACCTGCCTCTTCAGTGATAAGTCTTAATTCATAACCTTCGTTACGCAAATCCTTTGACCTTGCTGCAATACCGGTATATTGCGGATATTCCCCATTGTCATGAAGTGTCACATCTGCTTCTACCACGTAGTCAGTCCATTCTTTAGATCCTTCCACATTGGTCAAGTAGTTGTATTTTTCAGCTTCCAACACATAAGCACCATTGAACTTATCTCCATCGCTACGCCATCCTTCTTTATTCATTGCACGAAGGGCTGAAAAATTATTGTAGTAGAGATATCCTTGCGGATATACTGCATCTGCCGGATAATCGGTCGGCTGAATCTCTCTTACTGCATAATTATCATAGGTAGATGTAGCTGTTCCCGTTGCAGAAATAACACCCGCATATCCTGTGAGGTATGGATCTTCGTCTGTTAGCTCAAACACAATCTCGTCGTTGTAATAACAGTAAATATCTGCACCTTTGAGAACCATTTTGAGCGTATTCATTTTACCCGGCTCCCAAGTTACATTTACTTTGTTTATCTTATCATTAATCTTTCCGCTGGAAACACCACGTTTGTAAAGACGTACAACCGTATTTCCGGTATCTTCTTCTTTCACTAATATTAATTCATATCCATCTGTTCTTGCACCCGTTGCACGGCCTACAATACCTGCGTACTGTGGCAATGTACCGTCGTCATTTATCATAACATCTGCTTCCACCACATAATCTGTCCACGTGTCAGAATCTTTTACACCTGTCAGATAGTTATTGGTGTTGCCATCCAAAACATAGGTTCCGTCTGTCTTGGTACCTTCTCTCAACCATCCTTCATTTTTCAGACGGGCATTTGTTTCAAAGTCATTGAAATAGAAATATCCATCCGGATACACTACTGTCGGTGCCTGGTATTTTTTGACACTAAAATCATCGATTTTACCATTCAAATAACCCTTGTCTGCTGTCTGTCCCGTAGAACGAAAACCTGCGTATCCAGTAGCGTAAGTTACTGCATCCTTATCTTCAACATCAAATACAAGTTCATCATTGATGTAACACATGATATTGTCACCTTGTACAGTCATTGTCAATGTGTAGTACTTATTGAATTCAAATGGATATGCCTTTTCGCCCAACGCAGATGTTTTACCGTTTCTCTTTGTAAGCGTGACTTTTCTCGTTGAACCGGAATAGTTCATACTAAATTCATAGCCATCCTGGTTTTCATTGCTCGAACGTGCGATAATTCCTGCATTTCCTTTTGTAGCCGTGTCGCTCTCGTTCTTGATGATCTGAACCTTAGCCTCCACTGTATAATCTTCCCAATCAAGAGAACCCACAACCTTGGTAAGATATGCACGACCACCGGCTGCCAGTTGAACTTCTTTATTCTCTATCTTATTTTTGCTAGTACTGATGAATCCGATTGCTCCAAAAGGATCTTCTGCTTCTGCCAAAACTGCTTCCTCGAAGTTCGTGTGGTACAGATATCCTTCCGGATAGGTGCCAGGTACGATTTCGCTTACGATAAAATCATCATAACGTACCCCGTATCCTTTTGAATCTGTTTTTCTGATACCTGCCCAACCGGCTGAATACTTCACTTCATCATTGGCTGTTTCCTTTGATACCATCAGTTTGTTATCCAAATAACCATACAACTTGGTTCCTCTGAATTCCAATCTCAATGTGAAGGCTACATCGTTTTCCAAACTTGGAATTTTTGCTTCATTTATCATCTTTCCATCACAACGCAATTGAATAGTAGCACCTTTGTCTGTTACTTCATTTTTTATCACAACCAAGTCATAGCCTGTATTATTATCCACCACATACTGTCTTCCCGTAACACCGGCTCTTGTAATCCCTGCCGCATCTTTATGTGGCAAAAGAGTCATGGTTGCTTGTACGCTGTAATCAGTCCACTGGGATGCATTCTTTGCATACGCAACACAAATAGAAGTTCCTTTATTATGTGGAATTTCATAAACTGCTCCCGTATTGTAATTACCCTGTGTATTTGACATATATGGTTGTGTGTCGTCCGGTGCTGTCCAGCCATTAGCCTTCATGGCATTTGCATTAGCAGAACCACTGGTTTTCTTTTCATAACTATTAAAATCTTCTTTATAAATTTCTCTGTAGGTGTCAGCGTTAACAACAATTCCCGTTGTCAACACGGAACCGCTGATAATAGTCAATGCAAGAAATATTACACTTAATCTTTTACATATTTGTTTCATTCATATTCTCCTCTCTTACGAGAATCTTATATTAAAATCATCTCTTTGTCGTAATCCGTGACAAGAGACATATCTCTTATATTTGCTACACTCCATGGTATATCTTTCAACTTACCTTTCTCGAAACGCGTCAGGGCAGGTCGCTGTTCATGGTGTACATGCTTCAGTTGTCCTACCGTATCTCCTCGATCTGTAAAAGCAGAAAGTCCATAAGTAACGTATACATAATCCTCTGTAACTGTAACAGAAGGGTCCAATATCTGGAAAAGCGGGAAACGCAGATAATTCATAACGTCCGCATATCGTAAGCATGCATATTCCGCATCTCCTACAAAATGCCAGTTCTTTCCATCATAACTGCGTGCCAAACTAATTCGGGTACGCCCATGTGAACCGTTGCGATAAAGAGGACTGTCATTTACCCATGCCATATAATACACGCCCGGTTGATATGGATCCTCTGCTACTCCAAAAGAAGACCTTGCACATTGCATTTCTCGAATGGTATTAAAACCTTTCCATGTGATACCAAAGTTATCTGACTCCATATAGCACATAAAACGTGCTCCGTTTCGCGAATTATATAGACGCAAGTTTCCATCTGAACACTGTACGATTTTGGATTCCGCAAAATCATCCAGTACTGCAAATCCTTCTGCCTCAAATACATCAAAAGCAGTATTCTGTGGACGCATCCAAGTACGTCCGCCATCATCGCTATAATACACTACCGTATCATGTTTGACCGATGTTCTTTGAGTAGACGGATCGCAGAATTTGATAGTCTCTGCAATCGGAAGAAAAATGCGCGTCTTTCCATTTTGGTCTGCATATTCTGCCAAACTGTTTACATGGAACATGATATGTCCCTTTATTTGCTTGATCTTGTCGTAATCCTCATCTGAATAAACCTGTCCAATGTCTTTCCAATGAATCATATCTTCTGATTCCTGAACTAGCGTGTTTCGGTTTAAAAGAACCTGTATATATTTACCGTTTTTCATACGAAGAACACTTTGATAAGCACCTAAAGTATCCAATCCGCTGTAATCTTCTCCCGGTAAAACCTTTTCAAAAGTTAATCCCATATCATTGGAATGATAAATTCCGGTCTGATAAGCAATGTCCGTTCTCGGATATAAATCCTTACAGATGCCTACCAACTTACCATCTTTGGTCTCCTTGATTTCCGTTGAAGCAGCAAAATGATTCTCATCCACATAAGTCTTAACAACACCGTCTATAATCGGACATGCATGAGGCAATTTTGCATAGAAAGCATGTACCGAAAGGGTTGCCTTTTCTGCGAACAAACCGATTCTTCCGAATCCTGTTTGGCGAAGTCCTTTTGCCCTTAAAACTTCTGCTCCATCTATACATACCGTAACAACATCCTCACTGGCATGTACTTCCATCTCATATGTTTTACCGCATGTTAATGCCCATTTTCCCGATTCAAAACGTTGACTGCTGCAATCGTAATATGCCGGAACATCTTCAATAAACCAACATGTTTTTTGCAAGTCATAACCTACTTTTACATAAGCGGTATGTGGAGCATGTCGAAGCAATAAACCAAAATTCCCTTCTGCCGATACATCCTCTGTGGAAACTTTCATTTTCACATATGGATCTTTTTCAAATGCATGCAGATGAACTTGATTGCACTTCTCGTTGTTTGGACTTTGATAAACATTCGTACCATCATGACAAAGAACCTTCCATGCCTCATCACGAGGATCCACTGACCAACATGATATATTGCCAAAATCCATTTCATATTCTACTTCATGCTCAAAGGTAGTTTTTTTTGTAACAGCCGGAAGGGGTTTTCTCTCCCCTTCACAGCTAAAATCACTAAATGTTGCCCCGTTTTCCGGATGAATCCAGACGCCACAACCACCAATAGTTTGTTCCTGCTGCATTTGTGCATCTTCAAAGCGAAGAACTTCTCTGCCATTCAAATATCCGGTAAATTGTGCTCCATCTCGCTCCAGACGGAGGGTAAATGGTTTGCCTTTTGCGATTCCATAATCATCCGGATGAATCTTCACGTCGCATAAACCGTTTGCAGTAAATACCCTTTTACACAGGTAAATCTGATACATCCCCGTTTCATCAAACGTTTTATCTGTAAGTCGCAACTGATAGGAACGTTCAAAGTTAATATTCAAGCCCACTCCAAGGAAAAAGCTTTCTTTTTCGTAGGTAATCGTTGCTTCCACACAAGTCGCACTGCCATAAAAATCTTGATATAGGTGCCAGCCCTCAAATGCACGAGCAAAATCTTGATTATTCATTTTTAGCCTCCACTTGTCCTTTTATGCTTTTCTTCTTTCTGAAATACATAACAGTAACTGTAGTTCCTAAGACAATCAGTAAGCCTAATGATACATAAAGAAGATAATCCAATACTCCTTTTTGAACAAAGTCTACTGTAATTTCTAATTCTTCCATTACGTTCTTTTGAACTAATTTTCCGGCTCTCAAACTCACTCTTTCACCGTTTACTTTCACAATCGCCTTTTGGAAGAAGTTCAATGGTTTGATAGTAACCTCCAAATCATCACCTTCCAGTACGCCATTGACTTGCGGGTCAATGGTACCTTCGCCGTTTACCATCCATGTCACCGCATATTTGTTCACTACCTCTATCTCATAAGAAGTCTTTGTTCCGTTGGAATTATAAAGAACAACTGTATGTTTTCCTAATGTAAACATATCCGGCTCTTCATAGAGATACAAACGAGCAGTATCCATCGTATAAGTAGTTCCATCTAATCTTGTAGCTGTTACCTCGCCACCAATGTATGAGAACATATCGCCATATCCGAAACGAACCTTAGATGGTGTCGTTACTTCAATAGACTTCACAAACATCATATCGTTTACCGTTGACGCATCCCATGCTCTCGCATTTAATTTATCTTTCTCAATTCTCCACAATCTTGGACGAAGCCCCTGATGATAGTTCTGTCCACGTGTATTAAGTACGTTATCAGAGCCTGCACTCAAACCAACTGTCACGTAAACATAATCTCCATCTACTTCGATACCCGGGTCTACAAACTGCATCAATGGTGTTGTACTTGTGTATGAATCTCCATAGATTTCTTCACTCATACGTTCCAAATCACACACAAATTCCCAATTCATTCCATCTTTCGAACGGACAAGTGTCAATCTGGTACGGTTGAAGGTACCACCCACTCTGACCGGATTGTTATTGACGAATATCATGTAATAAGAACCATCTGTCTTATCCTGAACAATGCTATAGGATGATTTGGCAACTTGGAATTCCGGCATTGGATATTGACCTTCCCATGTAACACCGCCGTCACGAGACACGGTATACTGCATACATCCATATTTTGCACGGCTCAAATACAATCTAAAAGAACCGTCTGCACATTGGATAACTTTCGTCTCGGCCCACTCTGTCAAATTTCCCGTACGATTATAGTCGGTAGAAAAATCACGTGAATCCGTTTTCGATCTCTGCCATGTCACGCCACCATCATCACTATAGTAAATCTCCGTATAGTGACCACTAACCGAAGTCGCCAACTGATTCGGATAGATGCTGATTGCAACCGGCAAGAAGAGACGCCATGTTCCGTCTTCCAACTGGAATTCCGTCAGAGAATTGTTATGGGTACCCGTATTTCTTCTTCCCTGTTTATCTAACAGATAATCTTCCGGAACAACTCTTCCGATGTCTGTCCAAGTCTTCAGGTTATCTGTAGAACGTTTCACAATATAATCTTCTTCGTGAATATACAGGTAACTGCCATCATGGATTTTCATAATGGATTTATACCCTTGTCTCTCCGTCAGTTCTCTGTACTGTTCAACAACGTCCTCCTCGTCGGCAGAAACTCCACCTATGACATCGAAGGACAATCCTCTGTCTTTTGAAAAATAAGAACCATACGAACCCAATCCTATAATATTGTCACCATCTAATACAGCCAAGTCTACGCAAGCATCGTAAAAACCATCCGATATCGTATATTCAATCAAACCGTCTTGTGGGACATCGCCATTCGGAAATTCTAAGTTCACATTATCAATGTACAGAGCTGCATTTGTACAATATGCTCCAATTCTTCCGTATCCCACTTGAATCACTTCCACCTTATCGAAGATGGTTTGACCATCAATTTTAAGGCTAACATAACTACCTGAACCGACAATCTGAAGTTTATGCCATTCATTTTCCTTCAGAGTATATTCTTTCTCTGAATATACTGTATGCAGTTTGGTGTCTCTTTCAGCTTCCGTATCAAGAAGATACCATTTCTGTAATGCGATATCATAACCAAGCTTCACCCAAGCTGTCTCTGGAGACATTCTCACATAGAAACCAATATCCGCATCTTTCTTCGTTGCATCATACATGAAATCTAAGGATACCGTAGGATCCTTTTCATATACGTGAATCCATGTATGCGCCTGTGTATCTTTCGCTTTTGTACCATAGTATGTATTACCATCCTTTGATACTGTTTTCCAGTCATCGGTAGATGGATGCTCAATCCAATAGTTCGGATTTACATTTGCTTTTTCATCTTCAAAATCATCTTTGTATTCTGTTGGAGTCGGTTTTGCTACTGATGTTGGAACTCCTGTTTCCTCTCCACGAACTACAAAGTTATCAAACTTACTGTTTGCACGTGACACGAGGATACCGGCACGTCCTTCTGTATAGTTAACAATCTCAGCACTATCATCAAATGAGAATACCATAACATTGTTAAAATATGCACTAACAACACCTTTCACATATGTGAGGCGAACTTCAAACCATTCATTTTCCGCGATATGAACGCCATAATTTGCAAACTCTTCCGATATTAAAATGGTATCGCCTTTTAATACCTGGAACATTGGAATGACTTCGTTATTTTCGTCATACACGTTCATCTTAATTCTGGCTGAATATTCTCCTTCCATGCTGGCATTTAACATAACGCCGGCAAACATACCAGGAGATAGCACCTGGAATCTGGCACTTACGGAAGTAATGTGACCATACACATCTTTTAACAATCGATGAGACGCACCACTAATTCCGTGATATTCCTGTTCATTGCGGTAGGCACCGTTAATAAACAGCCATTCTCCACGTTTTGCTTCATATCCATTAGACCACTCACTGCTGTTACAGTCTGATTCTTGTGTAAATGTATTGGTGTATAGCACATCATCCTTAGCAATATCCGGATACCTAAGTGACTCTATCTTGATTCTTGCTTCTTTTGCATTTTCTACAGCCTTTTTAGACATCTTAGATACTTCAAAACCGGAAAGTTCATCATATCTTGCTAAGATTTCATCTACTTCTTCAGCATCATCGAGTTTTAATTTTGAAACCTTAAGAGTTTCTAAATCTTTCTCTACTTTTTCAATATAATCATTTCTTTGCAATACTCTTACAGCTGCTTTTTGCTTCAAGCCATATGCAGAAATGGTAATATTCTGTAATCCAGTTTCTAAGTTATCGTATGGAGAAATCATGTCTGCTGTCAATGTTTCTGTCATCACGCTTCCATCTGCGTCGTAGCAATTCAATGTGTAATCGTACGCTTCAATTTCGAAACCTTCGTATATTTCAAATACATTATCTTTCAAACCATCTACTGCAATCTTTGTCAGCTTACGTGGCCCTTTTTCTTCTACGATAAAGTTGTCAATTGTGGCATTTACCTTGGCCACCTTCATTCCGACTTTACCATATTTTGGTGCCTCATCGGAAGCATCTGTATAAGAATCAATCAAAACGTCATTTAAATACATGTGAATCGTATCATCCTTACAGACAGCCTTCATCGTGTAGTTCTTACCGTTTGCAAGCTCCATGTTTGCCTGGGCAAGTTTTCCTTGTAACTGGCTAACTCTATAGGAAGCTACTAATGTTTTATCTCCATTTATATACTCGTATAAACTCATAGAGATATCTCCAGAACGCGTATTCAATCGCAAATCATAATAAGTAGCACCTGTTCTTCTCAGTACTAAGCTTACATAAGAACCTGATCGAATACTCTTTGTCATCGACGTACTAAAGGAAACATCCACGGATACGCTAAAGTTCTTCCACTCGTCACTGCCCTCTATCAGTCCGGAAATAAAAGCATTTTCATTAATCTTATTCCAATCCGGTCTCAAGCTGCCATCTTTTACTTTCAATTTTATATTGTCGGCAGTTGAGAAGTTCCACAGTTCACTCATCGTACTGTCAAAAGTATCATAGAACATATACTCAGTATATATGAAGTTCAGTTTTGTCACTTTCTTACCATAAGTAACATCTACTGTTTGGTTTTTCTTCAGATTCGGATTATATCCAACCAGCATATCTTGTGTTAAACGAACCGGTTTTTTCGCTCCGTTTACGTAAGTAACTAACAAATAGTATTTCGTTACATCAATGCTTCTTCCTGTACACGAAGAAACCGTATCACTGGTCGAAATTGTCTTTAGTTTGATGCTTTTCACTGCATCTTTTGCATATTTTTCTACGGAATACACTTTAAGATTATCAAAAGCCACATCACCGTCGTATGCACGAATTGTAATCCTCGGTGTGAATTCATCCATGTCTGCAGCTGCATAATGGAACACATCAATACCGTTATACTGACAAACAATCATACCTTCTGTTACATGCATGGTCATCTTGAACGGTTTGCCCATTGCAAGTTCCGCTCCCTTTACAGAAGCAACTTTCTTTTCAAAAAGAAGGGTTGATTCACAATATAATCTCAAGTTTCCGTTTGAATACACACGGAAACGATATCTTTGACCTGCCATATCTGAAAATGCAGATAATTCAGCCATTGCTCTACGAGTAGTCGGCGTACCGCTATCCTTGTAAAGCGTTGCATCTACAGATACATAATAATTTTTCAAATCCTTGATATCATCAACATCAATTCTTGCAGTTGCATTGAGATTTTTATCAAATCCTGCCGGCAATGCAGGAACCGTTCCTTTCAGCACCCCATTCTCTGCCTTGAACGCGTAAGTAACTTTATACTCTTCTCTGGTTGTTCCTGCCAACGCGTAATTATCCTTATTAAACTTAGAAAAATCATCTGAGAATACCAAGGTATCCGGCAGACTTTCTACTACTTCTACGTTGAACTTAGCAGTTTTTCCGCCGAAGCTTACTTTCACAGTTCTTTTGCCTACTTTACGACTAAAACCGCTGATTGTCAGACGGCTGTCATCAGAAGCCATTGTTTCTGTCTGATGATAATCTCCCACATAGTCAACTTCTACATCAAAATCCAATTCTCCTACAAGGGAAATTTTTGACGGTACATTCTTTAGTGTTAATTTTTCTACTTTTTTCTCTTCAATGACTTTTACTTCCACATTGTCAAATGCGCTCTTTGACCAAGAAGTCTTGATACCGCAAACACCACTTGTGTATGTGGCATCTTCATAAGTAAGTGCCAAGGTGTCATTGATAAAACATTGAATCAATCCTTGGTAAACACCGATTGTTAATTTATATACTTTTCCGATATCAATACTGCCACCCTCTACACCCGGAATATCTGTATATTCCTGTGCTAAGATGCGGGAAGTCGACTTATCTCCGCGAAGGTAAAGTCTTGCATATGTAACACCCGTTTTTGTTACACCGATACCAAATTCGTATCCCCGTGTCATGTCTTTATCTGCCAACGCTACAACGGAAGCAATGCTGTTTTGCAACAGCCCTTCTTCATTTGCTCCCATATTTACCGTTACGTCTGCAGAAATCATAATGTTCGACTGCTGAGATACGTCAATAATCGCATTCTTATCCTGGTTACTCAAATAATATGTCCCGGAACTTACAGTACCGATTTCCGCATTATTCCATCCGGAAAGTCCCGCAGACGAAAAATCATCTTTAAAAAGCACATCGCTAGCCAAAACAGAGGATAAGTCCAACCCACTCATGGTGCCTAGCAACATGATGAGTGCTAAGACGATCGATGTCACTCTTTTACCAAAACCTTTTTTCATAATAATCTCCTGTGTAATAACGTGTTATTATTTTGTTGCATCAACGTTTTTTAAATAACTGTCGTATGCGCTTTGCATAATAGAAACCATTTGGTCTAAGTTAAGTTCTTCTAGTTTCTTCAAATATGCATCCCATTCTTCATCAATATCAGACTGTCCTGTAATCCAGCTTGCACGATATGTATCTACTTGGTAGAAAATATCTGTACTCAAGCGGTATACTGTGTTGGCATCCTTATTTGAATAATATGGACGTGGCCAAATCTCTTGATTTAATACGCCTGCATCTGAATATGTCTTCCATGCAGTTGAATAAGATCTGTAATCGTTGTTAATAACTTTTTGGTAACCTTCTTTCGTAAGTGCGTGCAACATTCTTGGAACCAAATCAAGTAATGTTGGGTTTGCAGCATCAATTGCACTGGTTTCCGCAATTGTAAGGTTATTCTTTACAACTTTGTTTCCGTTTTCATCTGTGTACCATCTTCCATCTGCTTCTGCACCGAATTCTACTTCCCATGCATTGTCAAAGTCATAGAAGTAATCCATTAATTTACATACAACATCCGGATATTGACATTTGTCTGTAATATAGAAACGGTCTTTTGAAGCAACAACAGATGGGTTTACATACCAGCATGCTTCATAGCCTTCTACTTTAGGAGGTGCCATACATACATAATCATTTACATATGTAGTCCTCGGTAAACTAACGGAAGTAAAGCATCCTACTGTACAGATATCTGATGTTAATTTTGAGTTTGAAGTAGATTGACTTGCTGTAAAGCATTCATTCCACATTAAGCTTTCATCATAAAGAAGTGCCTGATATTTCACAGCTTCTTTAAAAGCTTCCTGTGTTGGTCCAAAGTAAACTTTACCATTCTTTACGCCCGCATAACCATCTAATTCGCCATCTTTGAATGCCAAGCCCCAGCATCCATAAAGTGCATCTAATGAATAGAACTCGTTATTTGTACATACAAGGTATGGAATCTCATCCTGAATGCCGTTTCCATTTGGGTCATTGTCTCTGAATGCGCGAAGCACATTTGTAAATTCATCGATTGTAGTAGGTACTTTTAATCCCAATTTGTCAAGCCATGCTTTGTTAATCCAGAATGGACTTTCAAGTCCGTTACCTTCCAAGTGATCAATGTATGGGAGTGTATAAATCTTGCCATCTTCACTTGCAATCATACTTGTGATTTCCGGCATTGTATCAATGATTTTTGACAAATTCGGCATGTATTCTTCATTCACATAATCTGTCATATCCTGGAAGATTCCTGAAGCGAAATATCTGGAAGCTGAAATCGCATTCAGGATAGGTCCTCCAAGAAGTACATCGCCATAATTTCCACTATTGATAAGTAATGTCAATTTTTGTTCCGGATCATTTCCCAAGAACATGAATTCCATATTTACATTTGTTTCTTCTTTAATACGTTTAAAAAGTTTGTTTTCTTGTAATTGTTTTTTGAAATTACTATCTTCCACTCCACGAATCATGAATGTAATTGTAATTTCTTCTTCTAACGGAAATGTAATGTCGATATCTTTTCTCTTACTTGTGCTGCTTCCTCCGCCACACCCCGTAAGAAACATAGAGCATAACATTACCACACTCAATATCAAACTTATTGTCCTTTTCATCTTCATTTTCACTTTTCTTCTCTCCTTTTACTGTAATATAATTTCCATTTTCTTTTTTATAGCATTGATGATTGTTCCTGCAAAAAAGGCAATGATAAGAGTAACTACTCCCAAGCCTCCACCTAGCAAATAACCAATCACCATAAAGCAAATGTCCCAAACCATTCTGCAATATTTAAATGGTTTCTTTAACTGTTCCGAAAGAATAAATGGTATCCCGTCATAAGGGGATGCCCCTAATCCAGCGGTCATATACACGGATGCGCCAATAATGACACATGCAAATGCCGGTACAAGTATCACCCATGCAAGCAATCTGTTATCAAACAAATTGACCGGAAGAACCATATTCCATATCCAATTGAAAAAATCTATGATGTAACCCAGTAACACCATATTGGCCAATGTACCATAGCCTATCATCTGTCGGTTAAATCGTATAACATAAACAATCATAACTATGTTAATTAATGCCTGTGTTGTTCCGAAACTCAAAGGTGAATACACATCGCATGCTACAACAAAATTTGTAAATGGATCCGAACCCATTCCGAGACGTATCAGCCATGATAATCCAAATCCTTGTACCAGAACTCCTACCATGGTCAAAAATAAACGTAATCTAAATTTTGGTGGATGACTGAACATATACTTTCCCATCTCTTTCGTCTATTAATCCCAGCTCCATGAAAGCTGTAAGTATTCCATCTTGGTCTATATCTGCTGTGACTAAATCCGCACTTTGTTTTACAATGTCTTTTGCATTTCCCATTGAAACACCAATGTGTGCATACTTAATCATTTGTATGTCATTGGCTCCATCTCCTATTGCAATACTCTTTTCTTTAGAAATACCAACATGTTTTAAATAAATTTCGACTGCAGATGCCTTACTCTCACCATTCATTGTTATTTCGCCGCATTTCTCATTTGCACCAATGAGATTTCCCGGAACCACAGCAAAACGTGGTCCCAAGGTTTGGCTAATCTCTTTGATAGAAATATCAGATTCAAAGTAAACAAATTTTTGCTCTTTCTCATTCTTCCATATATGTTCGGCAACATCATATGTACCAAATATTTGTTTTGCATAATCTTCCTTCCAGCCTTTGTCTGCTATGTATTTCTGTAATCTCTCCTTATTTGTTTCAGAAATAACAATCTCATCTGGCGTAGTAGCCAAATAAATGGCGTTGGCAGACTCTAGATATTCTCCTATCTGCCTTCTCTGTGATTCATCCATACTTACATGATAAATTCTCTTTCCATTTATCTCCACATCTGCGCCATCACTGCTAATCACTCCTGCAAAGCCCATTTCCATCAGTTCTTCCGGAAGCTGAAATCGACTTCTTCCAGTACAAATCACCAACTGATGGCCGTTTTCTTTGGCTTTTTTAATAGCATATTTTGTAGAAGCAGGAATGATTCCATCCGCATTTATTAGCGTTCCATCCACATCCAAGAATATTATTCTACACATAATATCTAGTTTCCTCCAAAGAAGTCATCTCTGTCTTGACCATTCTCCCAATTATCAGGTTGATTGGTATTATTCATTGGATCACTTGTAACAACAATATCGTCTGTTAAATCAATCGTCATTTCAGGTTTGGTATATATTTTTTTCATCTTAATCTCTCCTTCCCCAAATCGACTATTTCCGTTCTTTGCTAATATTAACAATTCTTGTTTTTGTTGTTTCGGTTCCATCTAAGGATTTCCATGTAGCAACAACTGTCATTGTATCCTCAAGGTCCGTCGGTGTATTGTTTTTCAAAATAAATGTTGCAAAATATCCATCTACTCCGAAAATATCTTCCGTAGTATATAATTGTCCACCTGCGTATACACCGGTATAGACATCTTTGCAGATGGCTGTTCCTGTTCCAGCGGAACATGTGATTTTAAACGTTACGCTCTGATATTTTGTATAATCATCAACGTAGACTAAGAAACGAATATCTTCGTTTTGCGAGTTTGTCGCATTAGCTTTCGTTTGACAAATAATATCAGTCAGCTTTGCGTAAGCAAGTTGTGCTTCAGTCACTTCTGTTTTACCTGTGGAATCTGCAAACTTCTTATCACAAACGCTACATGCATAATGTGCTTTATGTCCAGCCACCGTGTCTGTAGAAGGCGCTGCATCTACTTTTTTAATGGTGTGTGAATCAGTATAAACTTTGACATTGTCCAAAATCCCTTTAAAATCTTCTGCCACTCCATCAACCAAGGTTCCAGTGTGCAAATAGATAGCTAAACGAGTAGGTGTACATTCCTGATTGTCTGGTTCAATATCAAACTTGACTGCATCATTTCCACCAAGATATACAAGGAATTTTACTTTCGTAGTACCATTATCATCCACGTACGTATCCTGTACAATTCGCAAGTGATAATTGATTTCACCCGAAGTCGCACTTGCAGAAAGGGACGCATCTTCCAAAGTTTTAGTCGTAGCTATATTACCACCACTGGATCTATCCCTTGCATAAATGGTCCAAGAACCCACACTTGGATTCGGCACCAATTGAATCTCATAACCGCTTGCGTTGGACGTGCCAACCCTGGTTCGCACACTTGCTGCCGGCCATCTGCCATTATCAGCTTTATATAAGACCCCATCCATTTCAACTGTATAATCCGAATATTCTGCTAAAATAGCATCACTTATTTGAATATTATTGCTGGTATTGCCTGGGTTTCGGGTAACTAACATTTGATAAACAGAGTTACCATTGTCATCAATGATGCCAAAGGTTTCATCACCACTGTATTTGGAACTTGATTCAATCCATTTCGAATCACCATTCTCGAAATCATCACTAAATAGCATTTTTATACAGCCCTCTGCAATGATTAAATCTGAGTTAGAAACCGAAACGATACCTTCGTTATCCAAAAACTTATTACCACATTCGCTACATTCGTAATGTGCCTTTACGCCAGTGTCAGTGGTTGTAGCAGGTACTTCTGCTACATAATCCAAAGTGTGTTCAGGTAAGCTGTATGCCTTAATGTTATCCACAGACGCTTTGTGGTTCGCGCCACTTACTGTGCCATAACAGAAGATACGGAAGTGATTCGGTTCAAAACCTGCTTGCTGTGGAACGAGATTAGATCCGAACACCTGTCTCCCATTCACAAGAACGGATATGTTAACAGAACCATTTGCAACATATTCTGTCTCTATGCGAAGTTTGAACGATACAAGACCACTATTGTACATTTCAACAAATGATTGGTCATAAAGGTTTGCCGCTTTTAATGGCTCACTTGGATTTTTCTCATTTGTTCCATCATATAAATACACTGTATATCTGTCTGCAACCGGTCTGATTCTAATTTCATACTTCTGTGAATTTGAAGAACAAGGAGTTTCTCCTATTTTTACTCCCAACTGTGGGTATACTGCCGTTCCATTATTGTCTGTCTTATATAGGTTTACATCCATTTCAACTGCTGAATCTGAACCATCACTCCAATATGTTGTGTTCGGATATAAGGTCATTATAGATGAGCCACTATCTCTGAGAAAAGCAAACTCGTATGCCCCATCTTCATTTACTCCCATTGTTCCGGTTGTAATACCGCCTATGGAAGTCTTCCACCCGTTTGGTTTTTCCGTTCCTACTTCCGCACCAGAAAAATCTTCACTCATCACAAGTTCTTCATCGCAAGTACTTGGAACTACACAAAGGTTCTTTTCTCCTGCATATATCTGCTTGAAAGTAGCCGTTACCACTTCTGCCATCCTTGCCTGTCCTGCATCATTTGGATGAGAATTATCTGCCATATAAGCTTTGGAATATCCAAAGAAGGTTTCTCCGTCAATAAAATGAACATTTTCATCGCCTGCTGCTTTTGCAGTTTCATAAGACTGGCGAATCACAGCTTTCATTTCAGATGCCCAAGAATAATCTTCGTCCGGATATTGTGCTTTTGAATTGTCAATTCCGCTTCCCGGACGCGTCATCATAATAATTGGAATGTCCGGATATTCTGCTCTTACTAGTTCATAAAATCTATAATGGTTACTCAAACCTTCTACGTTACTGTTATTATGATCATAATCAAGCACGAATGCACTAACGTCACCAAGACTTCCAATGTAATTTGCAAAAGTTTCTTCGCCTTTACATCTTCCCCACATACCGAAGTCGATGTATTCTCTATTTAAATTTCTTCCCACTGTATTTACATATGTATTACCTGGTTTTGTTACAGCACCACCTTGTGTAATAGAGCTTCCGTAGAAAACGATTCTTCCTTCACCTTCGTAATCATTCACATGCTCACCAACTGTACTTCCATCATCAACGCTGATTTTTACGCTGTTTGTCTCAATAACAATCGGGAAATAAATAGTAATGTCACGGCTTTCTGCCGTATCAAACGTAATCGTACCATTTACATTCACTACATTTGATGCAATACCGGTCACTTCGTCATCTGCATTTTTGACAACATCTGGTGTTCCTTGCACAGTTCCGGCATAAGTACTACCTTCAGCAGTGTCTACATATACGTCAAATCCAAGTTGTGCCGCTTTCATGCTATCTCCATGGTCATAATGTGCAAAATCATGAAGATATAATTGTGCCTCAATCTTGATAGTTGTAGAGTCTGTGTTAAAACGAATTCTTCCACCTGCTGATTCTCTTGCAAGAGAATATACTGTGTTAACCCATTCTCCGTTCTTGTCAAACAAAGACGGTTCTTTATCACCTGTGAATGTTTTTTCCTTCGAAATCTTTATTGTTTCCTCTTCAGGCAAACGAACAAATAAACCTTGATTCGTTATGTCATCATGAACATACTCCACACCGTGCAACGAATACTCAGCATCTTCCAACTTTGCGCCCGACGCGTCATAAAACTCTACACCGTTTGCCATTGGCGTTTCGTTTGCAGATGCAACCATTCCACTGCTTGGAATAGAACTAAGCAAAACAGTTGCTGCACAGATACTTCCCAACATTCTCTTCGCCTTTTTCATTTTCATTTTTTGTTCTCCTTTCATATTGTTTATAAATCTACAATTGCGCCCTTCTTGCGCAAGTTATTCCGTAATTCCTGTATATCCACATCCATGGAATTTATGTTCTTCTCTAACATCATGGATGCTGCGACACCTGCCGCTTCGCCAACCGCCATACAAGTCGACATGATTCTTGCTGGTCCTAAGGCCTGACCGTCTGCTGCAATACAACGTCCCGCAACAAATATATTTTCCGAATCTTTTGGAATCATGGTTCCGTATGGGATTCCTGTTGCACCATGTGGTAATTCTTTTTCACCCAATGGTTGGCCTGGAACATCTTTAAACATTTTGTTCTTCTGCTCACGACTTAAGTCGAAATGTCTTCCTGCCAATGCAATTACATCATCCGCGCATTCGTCATTCAGAATCATTTCTGCCGTCAGAATCGTTTCTCCTACGATTCGTCTGGTTTCACGAACTCCCGGATAATAAGCTGTCAAACGTAACTTACTGTTCTCGCCACCCGGTATATATTTTCTAAAAAGTTCTTCTGTCACCAATTTGGCTCTCTGTCTTCCCCAAAGCGTCAGCTTCGTTCTGTCTTCTCCGCTTGTTCCGTCATATCCGTATGCACTCATGCCACCGTTTATCATCATGACTCCCTCTTGTACCATTGGAAATGCAATCAGACGATTCGGGAATTCTTTGTCCGGATTCTCCGTCTGTGCTTGTTCACAGAATCCCTTGAACCACGGGTCGCCGCCCTCATTCAAATAGGTTTCTATCTTGCTCATGTCGATGCCTTCGATATGACATACCAATGAGGCGTGGGTCATTTCCCCTGTTTCACGGTCACCTTTGTATGTTTCAAATCCCGCTGCATATACCATATCCGCATCACCGGTACAATCAATCAAAACACCGCATGGTACATAAGAGATACCGCTTTTATTGGATATGTAAACTCCGTCCACATGTTTTTCATTCATCTTCACATCAATAGCTCTGGTGTAATAGAGAATCTCAACGCCTGCCTCAACAGCCATCTCATCCAGTACTCTTTTTCCTATTTCAATGTCAAATGTAAATTCATCATGGCATCCCAGTCTGTCCAGTCCCGGATATTTATCTGTCTGTGCAATCACACATGGTCCAACACCACCTTCGGCATCTTTGATACGTTCCATCATTTCTTTAAAGATGCCACCTACCGCTTCTCTCGGTCTGTTCAACTGACTGTACGACAACCCTTTTTTCAGCATCATCGGAAAACTTATGGACCCGGTCATGGCTCCTAAGTAAAAAGGAAGTGCACCTGCTGTGGAAATGCCACCCATACATCCGTTGTCTTCTACAAGTAAAGTCTTTAATCCACATCTTGCAGCAGAGATCGCTGCGCCGATTCCAGCCGGTCCGCCACCTGCTACGACCACATCATAATAATGTTTTTCATTGACTTCACAACTATATCTTTCCATGTTACATCTACCCCACAGTCTTTTATTGTTTTATAGCAATTTTGCTAAATTTTTCCATTTACTTGTTTTGTCAACTTACTCGTGCTATAATTTGTTTAAAAAAACGGAAGAAATAATATATTTATTACTTTTTTCGCCTTTTTGAACATAGTTTTTCCTATAATAATAATTATAGAAAAAATACATCAAGAAGTAAATACGGCTTTTAAGCCAAGAAAATTAACCAAATCTGCTATTGTTTTAATTATTTGGAAAATATATAATTTAGGAGGTCTTTTATGGATTACAGAAATAGTATTCACGAGATGGAGCATCATGTTATTGGAACCAAAACAGATGCCCGTTTAGCTCTGCCACACCATGATGACAGCATTGAAATTATTCAAACATGGTCTGATGGAGGTTACTTTATCGTAAAAAACCATATCTTCCCAATCAAACCCGGAAGTATCATATTAATTAATGCAATGGAGACACATTACTCCAACCCCTCTGACCCTGATTCCTACAATCGAAGTAAGCTGATTGTTTCTACTGATTTCTTCAAAACAATTTGTAGAACCTGTGGTCTTTCAGAATTTGCAGAGGAACACATTTTTCAAAGCGGAGGTGCTTGTTTTACCCCTTCAATTGACGTTGCAAAAAGCATTGACATATATCTGAAGGATGCGGCTTCTAGTTTAAATAGTTCAGATGACAGATTGATTCAAGCGAGGGTTGTTCTTGCCATTATTTCTATTATGTCTGCTCTTATCTCAAGCGAAGACAGAGAACCTATTCAGGACACCAAACATACCATTAACCTAATGGCAAAATATGTAAACGACCACAATAATGATTGGGAAAACCTCTCTCTCGACAAGATATGTAACGCCCTTCATATCAGTAATTCCAGGGCATCGCATCTTTTTAAAGAACTGATGGGAAAAACTATCATTCAGTACAAAAATGAACTTCGGATTGCAGAAGCAAAGAAGCTTTTATTATCTACCAATCTGAAGGTTTTTGAAATCTCAGACATGCTTAATTTTCAACACAGTGCCATATTCTGCAAATATTTTAAAGACATGGTTGGCTGTACGCCAAAAGATTATCGAAAATCTAATGGACTATCGATTATTGTCGAATAACGTCAAAATAATGGGGTTTAAAATAGCGGCAGTTCACACAGAAACCGCCGCCGTTTTACTTTTTCTCCACCTTACACTTCCCCCAGCGCAAACTTCTCATGAATCGCTCTGGTAGCTCTATCTACGTCCTTCTCATCAATAAGCACCGTAATACGAATTTCCGAAGTGGAAATCATATTGATATTGATGCCGGAGTTGAATAACGCTTCAAACATCTGCGAAGCAACTCCCGGATTACTCATCATACCTGCACCTACAATTGCAACCTTCGCCACATTAGCGTTATGCTTGATTTCTTTTATAGTAAGCGCCTCTTTATTATCTTCCAATACCTTTATTGCATCTTCCAAATCATCCTGGGCAACCGTAAATGAAATATCTTTCGAGCCATCACGCCCTACAGACTGCAAAATAATATCAATATTAATATTGTTCTTCGCCAAACGATGAAATACCTTGAATGCCACTCCCGGCTTGTCATCCACGCCAAGCACGGAGATTCTGGCTGTATTCTTATCCGATGCTACACCGGTAATTAACATTTTTTCCATCTTTACTACCTCCTTGACAACTGTCCCTTCGCTCTCATTCAAACTAGAACGAACCACTAACTCTACGCCATATTTCTTTGCCATTTCTACCGAACGATTGTGAAGCACCTTTGCACCTGATGTAGCAAGCTCTAACATCTCATCATATGTAATCTCATCCAGTTTTCTTGCATCAGGTACCACACGTGGATCTGCAGTAAACACACCGTCCACGTCTGTGTAAATTTCACATTTATCCGCATGGAGCGCTGCCGCCAAAGCAACGGCTGTAGTATCAGAACCACCACGACCCAAGGTTGCATAATCACCATACTTGTTAACCCCTTGGAATCCCGTTACAATCACAAGTTTTCTAGCATCCAGTTCATTCATGATACGTTCTGAATCAATGCGTTTAAATCTCGCATTGCCATAACGTGAGGTGCAATTCATACTCACTTGAAAAGCATTTAAAGAAACAGCGGAAACATCCATAGCCTGCATTGCCATTGCCATAAGCGATACGGAAACCTGTTCTCCCGTTGTCAGAAGCATGTCCAATTCTCTCTTAGACGCATTTGGATTGATATCTTTTGCCAAAGCCAAAAGCTCATCGGTTGTATCACCCATTGCCGACAATACAACCACCACGTCATGCCCTTTTTTATAATCTTCCACGCAGCGTCTTGCAACATTGAAAATACGTTCTTTGTTTGCAACTGAGCTGCCGCCAAACTTCTTTACAATTAACATCGTTTTCTCCTAATTATCAACATTTTCCAGCAGAATATCCATCAACATATAACCATCTTTTTTCAAGATACCGCTCTGCTCTCCCACAATTTCGGTATAAGCCTCAAAACAACCTAGTTGTTTCCTGCTGTCATACAGCAGATAAGGAATTGGTCTGCCGGTATGTGTACGAACACAAATCGGTGTCGGATGGTCCGGAAGAATCAAGATACGATACTCATCCCCTGATTCATTCATTTTCTTCACCAACGGTTCTACTATCCATTTGTCAATATTTTCAATCGCCTGTATTTTTTCCTTTACAAGACCCTGATGTCCCATTTCATCAGGTGCTTCCACATGAATATACACAAAATCATAATTCTTATTCAGAAGTGCATCTGCTGCAGCTTGCATTTTACCCGTATAGTTCGTATGCAAACCACCATTGGCACCTTCCACAATAATATTATCCATACCACTGCCCACTGCGATTCCCTTTAGCAAATCTACAGCAGAAATCATAGCACCACGTTTACCCGTTTTCTCTGAAAAAGACTTTAAAGCAGGTCTGGTACCCGCACCCCAAAACCATGCCGAGTTGGCTGGATTTAATCCCATCTCTTTTCGTTTTACATTGATTGGATGATTCGCCAAAATGTCATAGCTTTTCTTCATCATATCTCGGAGAACCTCATCCTGTGGAAGATACTCTCCGATTCGCTTTGTCAAAATGTCATGTGGCGGAGTTAACTCAACTACCTCTCCGTGTTTCCACACCAAAAGATGACGGTAACTGGTACCCACATAGAACTCGTACCCCTCCTTTTGAAGTCCTTCCTTCAAAGCTTCCAAAAGTACTGCCGCGTCCTCTGTTGAGATTTCACCTGAACTATGGTCTATTATCTTCTTATCCTCATAACATGTCTCATCTTCTGACAATGTCACAATATTACATCTGAGCGAAACATCCGTCGGCTCCATATTAACTCCGATACTAAGCGCTTCCAGTGGGGAACGACCAGTATAGTAAATCTTCGGGTTGTATCCCATAACAGACAGATTGGCCGTATCACTTCCTGGCGCCATACCTTCCGGCACCATGCAAGCCAAGCCAACTTCCCCCTGTTTCGCCAAGGCATCCATCGCCGGTTTGTGCGCCACCTCCAGTGGTGTTCTATTATCCAAAGTCTCTAATGGCTCATCCGCCATTCCATCTCCTAATACAATAATATATTTCACGTCTTCACGTCCTTAAGTTACTATTTTACACGAATCATCTGACAAATTTGTGGGAATTGTGCTGCTTTTTTCTCGTAAGCACCCTCACTCATTTCCTCTGTTACGAAACCAAATTCATCGTTTTTATCTCCCAATACTACAACCGTAATTGGGCCAAATGCTGCTTCCAACTGTGACTTCAAATCAGCCACAGCCCCTTTAATACGTACAAAGTATTTCTTTATCGTATCTGCCTTGTCTTCCAATTCTAATTTTTCTTCGTCCCATGTAGCCATGACACTGCGATTCGGATTCTTCGCTGCATCTACAATATCTCCCACAACAGCACTTGCTGTCGGAAGCTTTCCTGCTCCGCTTCCGTAGAACATAGAATCACCCAACATATTTCCTCTGACAAAAATAGAGTTAAACACATCTTCAATATTGTAAAGCGGATGTTCCTTCGATACCAAATGCGGCGCAACGATGGCGCAAAGCTTGTCCCCATCACGAGTACAAGAAGCCAAGAGTTTCACTTTCATTTCTAACGCTTTCGCATATTGGATATCGGTCTGCGAAATGTTTGTAATACCTTCTGTATAAATATCTTCAAAATCCACTAATTTTCCAGAGATGATAGATGAAAGAATCGCAATCTTTCTACATGCATCATGCCCTTCCACATCAGCACTCGGGTCACGTTCTGCATAACCCATAGCTTGAGCTTCCTTCAACACTGCATCGTAATCTGCATTTTCGTGATACATTTTGCTCATCATATAGTTGGTTGTGCCATTTAAAATACCGGTAATTTCCTCAACAACATCCCCGGTAAGAGACGATGTAAGTGGACGAATAATTGGAATACCACCACCAACACTTGCTTCATATAGGAAGTTAATCTTACTTTCTTTTGCAATTGCAAGCAACTCTGCACCATGCTTTGCAACAAGAGCCTTATTGGAAGTTACCACGCTCTTTCCTGCAAGCAAACTTTTCTTTACAAAGGTATAAGCAGGCTCAATCCCACCCATTACTTCCACTACAATTTTCACTTCTTCATCATTCACAATTTGCTCAAAATCATGCACGATTAAGTGCTCAGCCAATGTTCCCGGAAATTCTCTTAAGTCAAGAATATATTTAATTTCCAGTTCTTCACCCACGCGTTTATTAATAATTTCCTGGTTTGTCCAAATGACCTCTGCTACACCGGACCCCACTGTTCCGTATCCTAAAACTGCTATTTTTATCATATGGTTCCCTCCTTATTTTGCTCCTTCAGATATGCATTGATAAATACATCAATATTTCCATCTAATACACTACTCACATTTCCGCTTTCAGCGTTTGTTCTGTGGTCCTTTACAAGTGTATATGGTTGCATGACATACGAGCGAATCTGGTTTCCAAATCCAATTTCCTTAATTTCTCCACGTATATCCGAAACCTTATCTGCCTGTTCCTGTTCCTTTAATAAATACAATTTCGCTTTTAACATCTGCATGGCCTTATCTTTGTTGCTGTGTTGCGAACGTTCATTCTGACATTGTACCACAATACCCGTCGGCAAATGGGTAATTCGAATGGCAGAAGATGTTTTATTAATATGCTGACCACCTGCACCACTCGCGCGATAGGTGTCAATTCGTAAATCATCATCATTGATTTCAATGTCGATTTCGTCTTCAATATCCGGCACCACATCGCAAGATGCAAAAGATGTCTGCCGCTTTCCCGCAGCATTAAACGGTGATATTCTCACCAAACGATGTACACCCTTCTCACACTTCAGATAACCATAGGCATTTTCCCCATTGACTTGGAAGGTTACTGCTTTAATTCCCGCTACATCTCCATCTAGAAAATCTAATACTTCCACAGAAAATCCTTTGCGCTCTGCCCAACGGCTGTACATGCGGTAAAGCATACTTGTCCAATCACAAGACTCTGTTCCGCCGGCCCCTGCATGCAAGGTGACAATGGCATTATCCTTATCATATTCACCTGAAAGCAAGGTCTGAATTCGCATTTCCTCATAGGTTTCTTCAAACACGTTAAGTTCTTGAGAGATTTCTTCCACTAAACTTTCATCATTTTCCTCATATGCTATCTCTATCAATGTATAGATATCTTCATAGCTTGTGAGTAAGCCTTCTATTCTCTCAATAAAATCTTTGAGGTTTTTTAAATTCTTCATTACATGCTGAGAATTCTCGGTATCATCCCAGAAATTCGGTTCAGCAATCTTCTGTTCCAACTCTTCTACCAGTTTTTCTTTTCCCGGTAAGTCAAAGTGAATCCCTCAATTCTTTCAATGGTTCTTCATAGGCATTTAAAATAGTTTTAAATTGATCTAATTCAACCACATTCTCACCTCTTTTATTTATTTTCTACCACAACATTGTTTGTATTTCTTTCCACTTCCACATGGACATGGGTCGTTTGGATAAACCTTCTTATCCTCACGTTTCTTAGGTGCACGAGCAAGACTCTCGTCCTTATTGGTTCCTGTCACCTTAGCGACCTCTTCTCTCTCTACTTTTTGCTCAAGTCTTACATGCATCAGCATACGAATGGTGTCTGAAGCAATGGCCTCTGTCATCTCTCCAAACATGTCATATCCCAACATCTTGTACTCAACAAGAGGATTCTTTTGCGCATAGGACTGAAGTCCGATTCCCTGACGTAATTGGTCCATATCATCAATGTGATTCATCCACTTGCTGTCAATGGCTCTTAGTAGCAATACACGTTCAATCTCACGGATTTGTTCTTCTTCAAACTCCGTTTCCTTTGCAGCATATGCATCTGCTGCGCGTGTTTGCAGCATCTCTTTCATCGCCTGTTGCGGCATCTTCTTCACTTCATCCAAAGTGATTGGTTGCATATCAAAGGTATCCAGCATTTCTTTATTAATGCCTTCCAAATCCCAGTCATCCGGTCTCGCTTCCGGTGCTGCGCAGCGATCTACAGTATTTCCCACAAACTCGGAAATCATGTTATATATAACGTCGCGCATACTCTCACCATCTAATACGCGGCGTCTTTCTTCGTAGATAATCTCTCTTTGTTCATTCATAACCTGGTCATATTCCAATAAATTTTTACGAATACCAAAGTTATTACCCTCTATTTTCTGTTGAGCTCTCTCTATTGCATTAGACAACATCTTATGTTCAATTTGTTCTCCATCTGCAACACCCAATGCATTGAAAACTCCAAGCAACCTGTCCGAGCCAAAGAGTCTCATCAAATCATCCTCAAGGGAAATGTAAAATCTGGACTCACCCGGGTCACCTTGTCTACCCGAACGACCTCGGAGCTGGTTGTCAATACGTCTGGATTCATGACGCTCTGTACCGATAATCTTCAATCCGCCTGCTGCTTTTGCCTCTTCATCCAACTTAATATCCGTACCACGCCCTGCCATATTGGTCGCAATGGTAACTGCACCATGAACACCTGCTTGTGCTACAATCTCTGCTTCCTGCGCATGGAATTTAGCATTCAAAACATTGTGCTGAATTCCTCGTTTCTTCAACAGCTTACTTAACAGCTCTGAAGTCTCAATCGTGATGGTACCAACCAAAACCGGCTGACCACTTGCATGTGCTCTCTCTACTTCATCCACAACAGCCATGTATTTTTCGCGTTGTGTTTTGTATACTGCATCATCCAAATCTTTTCTCTGTACAGGTACATTCGTTGGGATTTCAACAACGTCCATCCCGTAAATATCGCGAAATTCCTGTTCCTCTGTGAGAGCAGTACCTGTCATACCACATTTTTTCTCGAATTTATTGAAAAGATTTTGGAAAGTAATTGTTGCAAGTGTTCTGCTTTCACGTTTTACCTTTACATGTTCCTTCGCTTCAATTGCCTGATGAAGTCCATCAGAATAACGACGTCCCGGCATAATACGTCCGGTAAATTCATCGACAATCATAACCTGTCCATCTTCAGTCACCACATAGTTCTGATCTCTAAACATTAAATTATGGGCACGAAGAGCAAGTATCACATGATGTTGGATTTCCAAATGTTCCGCATCTGCAAGGTTATCAATATGGAAAAATGCTTCAACCCTGCTTACACCTTCGGCTGTCAAACTCACTTGTTTATCTTTTTCATTGACAATATAATCACCGGTTTCCTGTATTTCTTCACCCATGATTGCATTCATCTTTGAAAATTCACCGCTTGCTTCTCCTCGTTGTAATTGTCTTGCAAGGATATCACATGCTTCATATAATTTGGTGGATTTCCCGCTTTGTCCTGAAATGATAAGCGGTGTTCTCGCTTCGTCAATGAGTACCGAGTCGACCTCATCAATGATAGCGTATTTCAAGCCTCTTTGCACTAATTGTTCCTTGTGTATCACCATGTTATCTCTCAAATAATCAAAGCCCAGCTCATTATTTGTTACATACGTAATATCACATTCATATGCCTTACGGCGTTCATCCTTATCCATGTCATTTAACACGACACCTACGGTCAGTCCTAAGAAACGGTGAATGGCTCCCATCCACTCCGCATCACGGCTTGCCAGATAATCGTTAACTGTTACAACATGAACTCCCTCGCCGGTAAGCGCATTTAAGTATGCAGGCAAGGTGGATGTAAGTGTCTTTCCTTCACCGGTTCTCATCTCGGCAATACGCCCTTGGTGAAGAACAATTCCGCCTATCAACTGCACGCGATAATGCTTTTGCTGTAAAACTCTCCATGCCGCCTCTCTGACAACAGCATAAGCCTCCGGCAAAATATCATCCAGGGATTCCCCCTCTGCCAGTCGGGTCTTGAATTCATTTGTTTTATTTTTCAACTGCTCATCCGTCAATTCCTGCATCTTGGTGTCTAACGCTTCAATACGGTCTGCAATTGGATAAATTCTTTTTAATTCATTTTGGCTATGTGTACCAAATATTTTCTCGAATAATTTCATTCCTAACTCCTTGTTTTCCAAAATTTACTGCAACTTTTATTGTAACATCTTCTAGTTTTTTATTCAAGATTTTTACAGATTCTTTATGATTTCATATGGGATTTTTCCACCAAACAAATCCAAGGCACTTCCTATAGTGAAATCCAATCTTCCCTCGCTTACTTTTTCAAACGCATCCAGGTCTTCCATACTGCCAATCCCCCCTGCATATGTCATAGGAATTTTGTTCCACCCTGCAAGTATTTTAACCAAATCACATTCTACACCCGATGATTTTCCTTCCACGTCCACGCCATGAACCAAGAACTCATCGCAATAACAAGCTAATTCTTCAAGCAATTGAAAGCTTACCTCTACGTTCGTAAATGTCTGCCACCGATCTGTCACAACATAGTACTTACCATCTTTCTTTCGACAACTGAGGTCAATCACTATCCGTTCTTTTCCTACTGTCTCTACCAGCTTACGCAGATTCTTCCAGCAAATTTCTCCCTCCTTAAACACGTACGAAGTAACTATCACATGACTGGCACCGGCCTCAATATACTCTTCGGCATTGTCGGCTGTAATACCTCCTCCAATCTGCAATCCTTTCGGATATGCACGGAGTGCACGCATGGCCTGTTCCTTCGTTGCTTCATAATACTCAGAGGTCCTTGCATTTAATAAAATAATATGGCCGCCCACAAGTCCGTCTTCTTTATATTTCTCAGCATAGTAATCCGCATTATACTCCGAAGCAAAGTTCGTAATCGCCTGATCTCCTCGGTCTTTTAAACTGCCACCTACAATCTGTTTTACCTTCCCGTTGTGAATATCAATACATGGTCTGAATTTCATTGTTTACTCCATTTTCCCCAAAATATGTATTAGTATATCACCTTTCTCCTTAAAATGCAAAAAGGAACGTTTAAAACGTTCCTCCTTTTTTATCGATTCATATCATCATTTCTGTTTGTGGCATCATTCGTACCATTATGGTCATTTCCTGTCATATCGTCTGTGATATTTTCAACACCATTTCCAATATCATCAATCATATTTCCCGTGGCATCTCCCACATCATCGATAACGCCACCGTTATCATTTCTTCTATCTGTGCCGTCTGTCACATCATTGTTCTGACCATTTCCTGTATCGTTATTATTGGTGTCACCACATGCAGTCACTCCAAACATAACACATAAACATAACATTGCCACGATTGCTTTTTTAAAGTTTTTCATAATTGTCTCCCTTTCATGTACTTCTATGATTTGTAAGAATTGCTTCTTGTTAATAATATCTGCTTTTTTCACAAATATATACCAATCATAAATTGGGAGATTTTAACTTTTTTAAAATTCAATCACATCCTGCATGCCATACATTCCGACAACTTTTCCTTTCAGGAACTTTGCCGCCTCTACTGCTCCTTTTGCAAACACAGCCTTCGAATATGCAGTATGTTTAAATTCAATCACTTCATCTTCACCTGCATAAATCACTTCATGCTCTCCAACAATGGTTCCGCCGCGAACTGCCGAAATACCGATTTCTTTCTTGTCGCGTTTTTTGCGTTCCCCGCTTCTGTCGTATTTGTAATCATATTCATTATCCAACGCTTCATTAATGGAATCTGCCAACGCAAGCGCTGTCCCACTTGGCGCATCTACTTTTTGATTGTGATGTTTTTCTACGATTTCAATATCATATCCTGCCGGTCCCAAAACCTTTGTTGCTTCCTGAAGCAGTTTCAACAACATATTAATACCAAGCGACATATTTGCAGATTTGAGTACTGCAACTTTTTCACTCGTCATCTTTACTTTTTCCAATTGCTCATCGGATAAACCGGTTGTACAAAGAACGACTGGAACTTGTTTTTCCACACAGTAATCCAATACTCTATCTACTGCTTCCGCATTAGAAAAATCAATTACAACATCTGCATCTACATTGCACTCCGAGATATTTGAAAACACAGGATATTCATTCTGAATTCCCTGATACTTATCAATACCGGCAACAATTTCTGCGTTTGCATCTTCCTTTACTATTTTCGTAATAACCTGGCCCATCTTTCCGTTGCAGCCATGCATAATCAGTCTAACCATATCTGTTCCTCTATCCTACGAATTTATTAATTTCTCTACATCTTCTTTCGATGGCATTACTTTGAGTGCACCTTTTTTAGTTGTGATAATGGATGCCGCTGCATTTGCAAACGTAAGCATCTCTTTCAAATCCGCTTCTTTCAAATCGGAAATTCCTTTTTCTAAAACAAAATGCAAATTGCTTCCAAAGAATGTATCTCCTGCGCCTGTGGTTTCAATGGTATCTTCCTGAATAAATCCAGGAACCTCCACTTTCATGTCACCATAATATGCTCGGCTTCCTTCCTTACCAAGAGATAACAAAATTAACGGAATATGATAAGTATCCTTCAAAATCTGAATTCCCTTATCATAATCTTCTTCCCCTGTAAACCATTGAATTTCATTATCAGAAATTTTCAAAACGTCACAATAGCCCATTCCATAAGCAAACTGCTCTTTTGCGTCATCTAAAGAATCCCACAAAGACTCACGCAGATTCGGGTCAAAGGAAATAAGCACACCATGATTCTTCGCAATGTCCAATGCTTTCTTTGTTGCCTTTCTCACTCCCTCATGTGTCATGGAAAGCGTACCAAAATGGAAAATTCTCGATGCGCAAATTGCTTCTTCGTTCACTTCATCTTCCGTAAACATCATATCTGCTCCCGGACTGCGATAGAAAGAAAAACTACGGTCTCCGGTCTCATCATTTGCCACGAATGCGAGTGTCGTACGAACCTCTTCATCCATCTTCATATGCTCCGTACTGATAGCTAACTCCTCTAAAGTTTTTTTCAGTAAACGTCCGAAAATATCGTTACCTACCTTCCCCATAAATGCTGTTTTGTGTCCCAATTTATTCAGCATTGCAAGCACGTTACATGGTGCACCGCCAGGGTTGGCTTCAAACATTCCATTTCCTTGATTGCTCACACCATTGTGTGTGAAGTCAATCAACAATTCTCCTAATGCTAAAACATCATATTTTTTTTCCATACGAATCCCTCTTTACGATTATTTTGCTACCGGATACTCGTTACAAAGCAAACGGTACGGTGCCTCATCCTCTTCAATCTCCGGAAATCTTCCAACCGGCGGATTGAAGCGATTATCAGTGTTATCGTCATTACATTGACTCACTTCACCAAGAAGTACCGGACCTGTACCTTCTTCTACTGCGAAATCATGATACAAGAATTGTTGTACATGAATGCTTTCTCCCGGTGTTAAACGAATTTGTGTTCCTGCCGGAACAGTGTATGTTCTTCCGTCTGTATGTACAGTCACATCTGATTCATAATCAATTTCTTCATTTTCCAGAGAATTATATACACGAATCAGTACATTTCCGCCACCACGGTTAATGATGTCTTCTGTCTTGTACCAGTGGAAATGATTCGGTGCATATTGTCCTTCCTTCAAATATAAAAGTTTCTCTGCATATACCTTTGGATATTTGTCTGCCATTGCACGGTTACCATTACGAATTGTAATTAATGAGAAACCAAATTTGTCAAAATCATTCAAACCGTAATCAGTGATATCCCATCCAAGCATACAATCACGCACCTCATCATACTCATGACCGATGTTTTGCCATTCCTCCGGTGTAAAGTGGCAAAATGGCGGTAAATAGCAATGATATTTTTCACATGCCGCTTCCAATTCTTTTAAAGCTTTATTAATTTCTGAACGTTTCATCATTCTTTCCTCCGTTTATTCATACTTATACACATATTATACCCAATTGACTCCTCATGTCTAGTCAAAATATTCTTCAGAAAGAAAAAAGAACCCCGATTTCCTTATCACATCGGGATTCTCAAAATATACATCTTATAATATGCCAAACTCTTTCATTGCTTTGGCGAGTTTTTCTGCATTTCCACCTGTCATCTCAGTAAGCGGCATGCGAAGCGGACCAACTTCCATTCCCATAAGGTTCATCGCCTTCTTAACCGGAATTGGATTCACTTCACTAAACAATGCATCAATAAGAGGAATTGCTTTTAATTGAAGTTCTGCACTTCCCTTTACATCTCCCGTCAAATATTTCGCACAGATATCATGTGTCTCCTTTGGTGCCACATTAGCCAACACAGAGATAACACCAATACCACCAAGTGACATAAGCGGTACAATCTGATCATCGTTTCCTGAATACAAATCAATTTTTCCGTCTGTCAAATTCATAATTTTTGCTACTTGCGAAATATTTCCGGATGCTTCCTTAACACCCACAATGTTATCCACATTTTTCACCAATGATGCAACTGTCTCAGCTGCAATATTCACACCTGTTCTGCTTGCAACACTGTACATAATAATCGGTGTCTTTACTTCTTTCGCAATAGCAGTATAATGCTGTGCAAGCCCTTGCTGTGTACATTTGTTGTAGTATGGAGTTACAATCAAAAGTCCATCTGCACCTGCTGCTTCTGCCTCTTTGGATAACTCAATTGCTGTCTTTGTACAGTTAGAACCTGTACCTGCAACAACCGGAATACGTCCCTTCGTAAATTCAACTGCCTTTTTGATGCAATCCACATGTTCTGCTTCCGTCATCGTCGCAGACTCACCGGTTGTTCCACAGATTACAATACTATCTGTTCCATTATTGCAATGAAAATCGATAAGTTCTTCTAATTTATTATAATTAATACTTCCATCTGCATGAAATGGTGTCACAATTGCTACGCCTGATCCTGTAAAAATAGCCATAATTCTACCTCCTTAGTTACCCCTTAAATCACTTCCTTACAGAATTTTAGCACCATTCATTCGTTCTGTCAATCTATGACACACTCAAGTTTACTGACAGACACTTCATAAGCAATACGTTTCTGTGTTTCTGTCTCTGTTAATTTTTTTACATATTCACGACTCTGGATTCTTCCCAATACCTGCACATGCTCTCCGACTTCAAAACTCGAAGCAAATCTGGCATTGCGCCCCCAGCAAATACAAGGTATATAATCGGACTTTCCATACGGTCGGTTCACTGCCAACAGCAAATCGGCAATCTCTCTTCCCAGTGGTGTTTTGCGATAAATCGGTCGTTTACATATATAACCATCCAACACAATCGTGTTTGTTTTTGCTCCATCCACTTCTTCTTCCACAAAGGAAACCTCCCTTACAAAAACAGACAAAATCAATCTGTTTTTGTGCTCCTCGTGTTGATTGTACGAGCGAAATTGTCCGGTTACCTCAATATACTCTCCCATATAATTTTGGCTGACGTCAATTAGGCGCTCCGAAATCATAAGCGGAATGCGGTCATCAGAGTTGCTCAGACGTTTCACCAGAACATCCACCATATAGAACCCTTCTCCGAACACTTCATGGCTAAAGGTAAACTCCGAAGCCACTTCCCCAATAATAGTTACTTGATTGTTTTCAATAATCTTATCTGACATGAATTTAAAATCTCCCTTCCTCTGTTTTGTACTTTTCATTCACTAAACAATGTATGAAGGGATATTTTCATTTAGAACACACTTATTCAAAAACCGTTCGACAAATTACGCGAGCGCACCGTTACCGGTGCGCTCATTCCTTCAAACTAAAACTCTGGCTCTATCAAACCGTAAGCCCCGTCTTTTCTTTTGTAAACAACATTCACTTCATCTGTCTCTGCGTTACAAAATACGAAGAAATTGTGTCCGAGAAGTTCCATTTGCACACATGCATCTTCCGGAAACATAGGTTTGATTCCAAATTTCTTTGTACGTATAATCTTAATTTCGTCCTCGTTTTCGTCATCCTCGATTTCCGCAAAAGCCGTTTTAAAATGGCCACCTTCCTGATGTTTTGCTATCAGTTTGTTCTTAAATTTGCGAAGTTGACGTTCAATAACCTCTTCCACCAAGTCAATGGATACATACATATCGTCACTCACTTGTTCGGAACGAATGATAGTTCCCATGACTGGTATGGTGACTTCAATTTTTTGACGCCCTTTTTCCACACTTAAAGTCACAATAACATCTGTGTCAGGAGTGAAATACCTTTCCAGTTTTCCTAATTTTTGTTCGATTGCCGAGCGTAACCCCGGGGTCACGTCGATGTTCTTTCCGCTGATGATATAATTCATGCAATTCAACTCCTTTTTATTTCATTTTATACAGATATTATACCATTTCATTCACAGAACCCGCAACCAATTTTTCCCTCTTTCTCAAGCGTGCATCCAAGGTTTTTTTGCGAATACGCAAAGACTTCGGTGTCACTTCCAAAAGTTCATCTGTATCAATAAAGTCCAAAGCTTCCTCCAAACTTAAAACGCGCGGAGTTGTAAGCCTTAAGGCCTCATCCGAACCAGAAGCTCGTGTATTTGTCAGGTGCTTGGTTTTGCAAACATTCAGTTCAATATCATCTGTCTTTCCATTTTGACCAATCACCATTCCGGCGTACACTTTCTCTCCGGCCCCAATAAAAAGCGTTCCCCTCTCTTGAGCACTATACAGCCCATAAGTAACTGACTCTCCTGTCTCAAAAGCAATCAAAGAGCCTTGTTTGCGATATTGAATATCTCCTTTATATGGAGCATATCCTTCAAATGTCGTATTTAGAACCCCATTTCCTTTGGTATCTGTCATAAACTCACCACGATAGCCTATAAGTCCACGTGCCGGAATCAGGAATTCCAGACGGGTCGTACTCCCGTTTCCTGCGCTCATGCTTTGAAGTTCGCCCTTTCTTTGGCTAAGTTTGTCTATCACCGTTCCCGTGAATTCATCTGGAACGTCCACATAAGCCCGCTCCATCGGCTCTAATACTTTCCCGTTTTCATCTCTTTTATATAGAACCTCTGCCTTGCTCACCGCAAACTCATATCCTTCACGACGCATATTCTCAACCAACACAGACAGATGCAATTCCCCACGTCCGGACACCTTGAAGCTATCCGCATTTTCCGTTTCTTCCACTCGAAGACTGACATCTGTATTCAATTCACGGAACAAGCGCTCCCGCAAATGCCGCGAAGTAACAAATTTCCCTTCCTGCCCGGCAAACGGGCTGTCATTCACAAGAAACTGCATGGCTATGGTTGGTTCCGATATCTTTTGAAATGGTATGGCAACCGGATGTTCCGGGGAGCAAAGAGTGTCACCGATAGCAATATCTGTAATACCGGAAATTGCCACAATAGAGCCGATAGTTGCTTCTTTTACCTCCACTTTATTCAGACCATCAAACTCGTATAGCTTACTGATTTTCACCTTTTTCTGTTTGTCCGGTTCATGAGCATTCACCACTACCATCTCCTGATTTACGGCGATGGTTCCATTGTCCACCTTACCGATACCGATTCTCCCCACGTATTCATTGTAATCAATTGTACTGATAAGAACCTGCGTATCTGCATTCGGTTCTCCCTCCGGTGCAGGGATATAGTCCAAAATCGTTTCAAAAAGCGGTATCATATTTTCCGGTTCATCTGTAAGGTCCAAAATGGCATGTCCTGCTTTTGCAGAAGCATATACAAACGGGCAGTCTAACTGTTCATCTGAGGCATCCAAATCCATAAATAATTCTAATATTTCATCAATCACTTCATCCGGTCTGGCCTCAGGTCTGTCTATTTTATTGATACATACAATTACCGGCAGATCTAATTCCAACGCCTTCCTTAAGACAAACTTGGTTTGCGGCATTGCGCCTTCAAAGGCATCGACTACAAGAATTACCCCATTTACCATCTTCAACACACGCTCCACTTCTCCTCCGAAGTCTGCGTGTCCCGGGGTATCGATAATATTAATCTTTGTATTTTTGTAATAAATGGCCGTATTTTTTGCCAAAATCGTAATGCCGCGTTCCCTTTCAATATCGTTGGAATCCATGACACGTTCTGCAATCTCCTGATTTTCACGAAACACTCCGCTTTGCTTCAAGAGTTCATCTACCAAAGTGGTTTTGCCATGGTCTACGTGTGCAATAATTGCAATATTTCTTACATCCTCTCGTTTTGTCTTCATGTGAATCTTCCCCTTTTATCTAGTCTTCAAAAATTTGCATTTCTCCGTCAATCTTTGCAAAATAACATTCCTTCTGTAAATCCATCACTGCCTGGCCATTGGTAGCTTCCTGAATTTCTGCCATCACCCCTGCAATCACCTCTCTTGGAAGCAACACTTCCAATTCCACTTTATCTGTATATATAGAGTTCAAAATAGTTAAATTTCGCTGTCCGAGGATATACTGTATTTTCCCGAGTCCCGTATAATCTGTCTGAACAACCAGCTTTTGCCCGAGCATTTTCGTTATGACCTTACTTGCCGACAATCCTTCTTTCACAGATAACGAATAGGCTCTCACGAGGCCACCTGTCCCTAGTAGGGTTCCGCCAAAATATCTAGTCACAACAACCACAACATCATGGATTTCCTCACCCAACAACACATCCAGCATCGGTTTTCCTGCAGTTCCACTTGGCTCGCCATCATCGCTGCACCGTTGAATCTGAAAATGTTCTCCTAACACATATGCAGAGCAGTTATGTGTGGCATTCCAATACTTCTTTTTCAAGGCTTCGATAAAGGCAATTGCTTCCTCTTCTGACTTTACTGCTTGAACAGTGGCTATAAATCTGGATTTCTTTTCTATTATTTCAGCTTCGCCCCCGCGATATACTGTCTTGTACTGTTCTAACATCCGTTTCACCTTTTTCTGCATTTTCTATTACTATAACAGCATTATGTCTGTTTTCACAAGATTTTCTTAATTTTTTCCTATTTTCCTTTATTTCAATAGACAAGTTTGATATAATGTTTTCGTTATAAAGGAGGTTACACTCATGAATTATGGTAGAAAAAACACTTCTAAGCAACGTTCGCAGCTCCAGGCTCGTTCATCCAAAAAAAGGAAAAAGTCGGGATGGCGCGTACTAAAAGTGCTCTTACTGGTATTTCTTGGAGTCAGCATTGTGGTTCTCGCAGCCGGCGGGCTATTCTTCAAGAAAATCATTGATGAAACGCCTAAAATTACAGCAGACAGCATCAAACCTTCTGCATTTACAACCACGGCCTATGCCAATGACGGGACAACCGTATTAGGTACCTTTGTCAGCTCCGGCTCCAACCGTGTCTTTACCTCTTTGGAAAACATTCCAAAGGATTTACAGAATGCATTTATTGCGGTTGAGGATTCCCGCTTTTGGGAACACAATGGTATCGACCTAAAAGGTATCACACGAGCTGCTGTCAAAGGGATTACAAGTGGGAATTTCTCACAAGGCGGAAGTACCATTACTCAGCAATTAATAAAAAACAGTGTCTTTCCTAATTTCAGTTTGGAATCAGGTTTAGACAAGGTAGAACGTAAAATACAAGAATTATATTTAGCTGTACAAATTGAAAAAATCGTAGATAAAGAAGAAATTTTAGAGAATTACTTGAACACTATCAACCTTGGTCAGAATACACTGGGTGTGCAATCAGCATCCAAACGCTACTTTGATAAGGACGTGAGTGAATTAACTTTATCAGAATGTGCTGTAATTGCAGGAATCACCAAAAGCCCGACGGGTTATAATCCAATTACCAATCCGGACGCCAATGAATCCAGACGTCAAAAGGTGCTTGGCGACATGTTAGAACAAGAAATGATTTCACAACAACAGTATGACGAAGCTCTCACTGACACAGAAAGTGTATATCAGCGTATACAAACTGCAAACGCCAAGTACAAAGAAAGCACAACCATAAATTCATACTTCTTGGATGAGGTTGCGAAACAGGTAATGTCGGATTTGCAGACAGAACTTAATTACACAGAGGACGAGGCTTACAACGCACTGTATGGCGGTGGTCTGAAAATTATGACCACACAGGATTTGACCATGCAACAGATTTGTGATGAAGAGATGAATGATGCTGCCAACTACCCTTCCGATGTTGCTTGGACGGTGAGTGGTGCCATCTCCGTTGTTCACTCAGACAACACGCAAAAACACTACGACCACAACGGTTTCGGTTCTTATGTCAAAAACTTATATGGTGAAAAATATGGCCCATTGGGAATCACCTTCCCTTCTGAGTCCACAGCTAACACGATGTTAGAGCAATATATTTCCACTTTAAAAAGTAGTGAAAGTGACACCATATACAAAAATATTACAATCTCTCCACAGCCTCAGGCAACTATTGTTATCATTGATCAACACACAGGATATGTAAAAGCCATGGTTGGCGGACGTGGTGATAAAACCGCAAACATGACTCTAAACAGAGCCACACAGTCTCCTCAACAGCCGGGCTCAACATTTAAGATACTGTCCACCTTTGTTCCTGCATTGGATATGAATGATGATACATTATCAACTACTATTTTAGATGCACCTCTCAACTACAAAACCGGCGAGAAAAAACCGGTGAGCAACTGGTGGGAAGGCTACAAAGGAAACCTAACAATAAGATATTGTATTGAACAGTCAGCTAACGTATGTACTGTAAGAAAGTACCAGGAACTAACCCCAAAGGTTGGTATGCAATACCTAACAGAGAACTTCCGCTTCACCACTTTAGATTCGGTGAATGATGCGGGAGAAGCAACCTCTCTTGGTGGAATTTATAATGGCGTATATAATTTGGAATTGACTGCCGCATATGCATCCATTGCAAACAACGGCATCTATACGGAACCTATTCTCTATACAGAAATTTATGACAATCAAGGAAATCTCTTGTATGAGAACACTCCTGAAACCCATCCGGCAATGAAGGATTCAACTGCGTACCTAATTACAAACGCAATGCAGGATGTTGTAAAAAAAGGAACCGGTACTGCTGCAAAACTATCAGGTTGGGCCTGTGCCGGAAAGACGGGTACCACAAGCAAAACCCGTGATTTATGGTTCTCGGGATACACACCACATCTGACTGCTTCCGTTTGGAGTGGTTACGATGACAATCAGCAAATTGAAGGCTCCAGCAGTTTCCACAAGGTAATCTGGCGTAAAGTAATGCAACGCATTCATGATACCATGGACTATGAATCTAAGAACTTTGAAATGCCTGAATCGGTATCTCGCAAAAAGATATGTAAGGAAACCGGTCTCATAGCAAGTAGTGATACCTGCACCACCTTTACAGAATATTTCGCAGAGGGAACAGGACCTTCCAAAACTTGTCCGGGACATGCTCCTGTGGGCGACCCTTCTGAAATACCGGAAGAGAAACCAGATAAAAAACCAAATCCTTAGAATAAAGAAAGACGATGGTTCAACCATCGTCTTTTTATGTCCACTATGTAGGTCTATTCTAGCGCCAGCTTTGCAGCGCCATAAATACCTGCATCATTTCCCAACTGCGCTAATGCGAATTCTACTTTATCATTATCCCAAAGAGCTTTTTTTAAGTAATTCTTTCTGATATAGCTCAACAGAACTTCCCCGGCTCTTGACACTCCTCCTCCGATAACAAACAGTTCCGGATCAAGAATAACTGCAATATCAGAAAGCGCATTGCCTAAGTACAGACCAAAATCCTCTGCAATGTCCATGGCAACTTTATCTCCCGCTTTCACTGCATCAAATACGTCCTTCGCAGTAACGGTATTGATATCCAACACTGTTTCTTCTGTACACTCTTCCAGCCTTTTCTTTGCCAGCCGAACAATTCCTGTAGCTGATGCATACTGTTCTAAACACCCTCTTCTTCCGCATCCGCAAACTTCTGTTTCGTCATCTTCTACACAAAGGTGTCCAATTTCACCACCGGCTCCTCTCACACCTGTATGAATATGGCCATTAAGAATGATGCCGCCTCCGACTCCCGTTCCCAGTGTTACCATAATTTGATTCTGATACCCTTGTCCGCCACCTTTCCACATTTCTCCCAAGGCAGCTACATTTGCATCGTTCCCCACATGAACAGAAAACCCTGTCAGTTCTTCCAACTCTTTCTTAACCTCTTTATATCCCCAGCCAAGATTAGAAGTACTATTTACAACACCCTCCTGTGTCGTGGCTGCCGGCACTCCGACACCGAGACCAATGACTTCCTCTTTATTCAAGCCCTTCTCTTGCATCTTTTTTTGAACAGCTTCTGCTACATCCGGTAAAATAGCTTCCCCTGCATTCTCTGTTCTTGTCACAATTTCCCATTTGTCAAGCAGGGTTCCATCTGTCTGAAACAAACCAAGCTTTACAGTTGTTCCTCCAATATCAATTCCAAAACAATATTTATCTGCCATCTCTATTCCTCTCTATTCTTCTGTATCAAACTTTCTTGCAAACGTCGGTATAGTTCTTGGGCCGCATTGTATCCCATGCGCTTCTGTCTATGGTTAATTGCCGTTGACTCCACAATCACTGCCAAATTTCTTCCCGGTCGAATTGGAATTGTATGACATTGTACCTTGTTGCCAAGAAACTCTGTATATTCCTCTTCCAAGCCCAAACGGTCATATTCCTTCCTCTTATCCCACTCTTCCATTGTAATAACCAAATCAATATTCTGGGTTTCTCTTACACTTTGTACACCAAAAAGCGATTTCACGTCTACAATACCGATTCCTCGAAGTTCTATTAAATACTTTGTGACAGTAGGTGCTCTCCCCACCAAAGTGTCATCGCTTACTTTCAGAATTTCAACAGCATCATCAGCCACAAGACGATGTCCACGCTTAATGAGTTCTAAGGCAACCTCACTCTTTCCAATACCGCTTTCCCCGCGAATCAGCACACCAACACCGTACACATCTACCAAAACACCATGAATGGAAATACATGGAGCCAATTGTACATTCAACCAACGAATCACTTCTGCTTGAAATGGCGATGTTTTTTTATCAGTGGCAAAAATCGGTGTGTCTGTTTCATATGCCTGTTTAAGCATCTCATCATCCGGTTGAATCTCTGTGGTATAAATCAAACATGGAATACCATAAGAGAGCAATTGCGTATAAACCTTCTTTTTCACTTCAGCCGTCAAAGTCTGCAAATACGTATATTCTACATTACCAATAAGCTGCAAACGCACAGACTCAAAATGGTCAAAATAACCCGTCAGCTGCAATGCAGGTCTGTTAACGTCCGGTACCGTAATATATTTGCCTGTCAAATCAATATCCGGTGTCAGATTTTTTAAATTCATTTTCTCGATTAAATCTGTAAGTTTTACACCTGGCATAACCCATCTCCTCATTCTTTCGATTATATAAGGCTATTCTACCATTAATGGAAAAATTTGTACACTTCAAATGCAATTTTTTCATTCATTGATGGTGCTTTTTTTAGTTCCTCTACACTGGCATTGCGAATTTTTTCTATGCTCATGAAGTGTTTCATCAATGCTTTTCTTCTTGCAGGGCCAATCCCCGGAATATCGTCAAGCACAGAATGCACTTGTCCCTGACTTCGCAATTTGCGGTGAAACTCAATGGCGAAACGATGTGCTTCGTCTTGAATACGCGTAATTAACTTAAAACCTTCTGAATTACGTTCGATTGGAATCTCAAGATTGTTATAATAAAGTCCCCTTGTGCGGTGGTTTTCATCTTTTACCATTCCACATACAGGAATATTCAATTGCAAGTTTTCCAAAACAGAAAGTGCTACATTAACCTGTCCCTTTCCACCATCCATCAGAATCAAGTCCGGGAATATCTGGAAACCATTTGCTTCCTTCCCTTCGCGCATCTCTTCCAAGCCATGAACGAAACGTCTTGTGAGCACTTCCTCCATGCTTGCATAATCGTCCGAGCCGTGTACGCTTTTAATTTTGAACTTGCGATAATCCGTACGCTTCGGTTTTCCTCTCTCATATACAATCATTGAGCCTACAGATGCGAAACCACTGGTATTGGAAATATCATATGCTTCCATACGCACAATTCCCTGCAATCCAAGAAGCTTTTCCAGTTCCTTTACAGCCCCGATCGTACGTCCCTCTTCCCTCTTCAAACGTTCTTTATCCGTATTTAAAACAAGCTGTGCGTTTTTCCTTGCAAGTTCCACAAGTTTTTCTTTTTCCCCTTTTTTAGGCACCTTGATGTGTACACGATGCTCCCCTTTTCTTGTGAGCCATTGTTCTAACAACTCACTTTCATCAATCTCTTCCTGTAAAATCAATTCTGTCGGAATAAACGGAGTCCCTGCGTAAAATTGCTTTACAAAGCTTGTAAGAAGCTCCCGTTCCGTTACGTCTACCACACTGCGAAGGAAAAAGTGGTCCCTGCCAATCAATCTTCCACTTCGGACAAAAAACACCTGTACAACAGCATCCTCTTCGTCTTTTGCGATTGCGATAATATCCCTGTCCTTATCTTCCGCCTTACTATCCGTAATCTTTTGTTTCTCAGCAATCTTCTTTACACTATTTTGAAGCTCCCGATATTCAATGGCTTTTTCGAATTCCATATTCTCAGAGGCTTCCTGCATTTTGCTTTCCAAATCACGTAAAATGGAATCGTAATGTCCGTTTAGAAAGCGAATCACCTCATCAATATACTGTTTGTAATCACTCTCTGAAATATATCCCTGACAAGGAGCATGGCACTGTTTGATGTGATAATTCAGGCACGGACGTTCTTTCCCTATATCCCTTGGGAGATTTCGATTGCAATTACGTACATGATACAACTTGCGAATCAGCTCGATGGTGTCTTTCACCGCATTTACACTGGTAAATGGTCCAAAATATTTAGCCTTGTCCTTTTGCATGGTTCGTGCCAACAACACACGCGGATATGGCTCGTTCACTGTTACCTTGATAAAAGGATAGCCTTTGTCATCCATCAACATCGTGTTATACTTTGGTCTGTGTTCCTTGATAAGATTACATTCCAACACCAGTGCCTCTAACTCAGAATCCGTCACAATGTACTCAAAGCGTTGGATATGGGTAACCATTTGCTCAATCTTTGCACCTTTGTTGCGGCTGGCTTGAAAATACTGACGCACTCGATTTTTCAGGCTAATTGCCTTTCCTACATATATAATTTCATCTTTCTCATCATGCATGAGATAGACTCCGGGTTTTCCCGGCAATTTTTTTAATTCCTCTTCGATATTAAACATAGATTTCCCTTATAATCTCATTCATAGTGTCCCATTTATTTTCCATATCCTGTACTAGCTTCATTTGTGTTCTGGCCCGGTCAAGATTATGCTGTTCTCTGTGAATTTTAAAGTATGTATCGCCTTGCAGATAATCTGTCAAAAAGCGCATACCACATTCATAGGTCATAACCTTTGCCCCCATTGGAAGAAGTTCAATTTCTTTTCGAGTCAAGCGCCCGTCACAACCCTCGATAAATCCTTTGGCATAGATTTTGAATAGCTCCATGTCGCACCATACTTTATCCAAATCTGTCTCATCCTCTGCTGCAGTGCTCGCTCCAAAACGAATGGAATCACCAAAATCATTCATCGCTAATCCCGGCATTACTGTATCCAAATCAATCACACAAATTCCCTTATGCGTTTTGTTATCAATCATTATATTATTTAGTTTTGTATCATTATGGGTTACTCGAAGTGGCAACTCTCCTTTTGCCTGCAAATCCCCAAATACATTGGCAATTGCTTCACGGCTCAAATAAAAATCAATTTCCTCTCTTACCGCCGAAGCACGTCCACACACATCATCTGCCACTGCTTTTTTAAATACTTCAAAACGTGCTTTAGTATCATGAAAACCTCGGATTGTCTCGTGTAATGTTTCCGCAGGATAATCCGCAAGTAATTTTTGAAAGGTTCCAAAAGATACTGCACTCTGATAAAAATCTTCCTGGTTTTCCACCTGGTCAAAACTTGTTGCATCCTCTATGAATTTATAGCATCTCCAATATTCTCCGTCCAAATCCACATAATAAGATTTTCCATTCTTGGCCGGAATGACATTTAATGTTTCCCGCTCAGGGTCTCCACCGTTTTCCATAATTTTTTCTTTCAAAAAAGAAGTGACACCCAAGATATTCTCCATTAACTTCGCAGGTTCTGTAAATATATTTTTATTCAGTCTCTGAAGAATCACGTGTCTTTCATTTTCATCTTTGTTACATAATGTAACTAAATATGTGTCATTAATATGACCACTGCCATATCGCACAGCCTGTACATATTCACCTTCTACTTGAAATTTTGATATAATCTCTCTCATAATGTTCCTCCATTTTCCTCATATATGTGTTTATTATATTACATTTAACCTTGAAATTCTTTGTCTTATCTGCGTCTGCTTTTGTACAATTAACATATTTTTCTTGCATTTCTTTTCTGTTCGAGATATGATAAAAAAAACAAAAGAAAGTTGGAAACAGCAATGTCTTTCACGAAAATTGAATTAGAAAACTGCATTACCATTGACTGCTTATATACGGTTCATTACTTTGAGTATACAAGTAACTTTTATTTTCCCGGAGAATCACATGATTTTTGGGAATTAGTCTATGTTGACAAGGGCAGCGTGAATATTTGCATGGATGAAAAAGAAATAACACTGAAAAAAGGGGATATAGCCTTTCATAAACCCAATGAATTCCATAAGGTATCTACTTACGGTCTAACTGCACCGAACCTGGCTGTCATATCATTCGACTGCCACAGCCCTCTTATGGAGTTTTTCCAATGCCAGGTTTTCAAAATCAGTCAAAAAGAACGTGCTATACTTGCGGACATATTGGTAGAATCCAGAAAGCTCCTCTCTTCTCCTTTGAATGACCCATACTTGAACAGCATGGTCAAAAATGAGAATATTCCACTTGGCACAGAACAACTGATCAAAACTTACTTAGAGCAATTTTTAATACTTCTGTTACGCAGATATCATAATACTCAGGCCATGGCCAACCTTCCTTCCGCACCAAACACTGCTGCTGTCTTTAAACGTGTAACCGAATATATGGAGGACAATATTGACAAACGTCTGACGATTCAACAGATTTGTTGGGATAATATGATTGGTCGTACCAAGCTGCAAAAAATTTTCCATACAGAATCAGGCATGGGGATTATTGACTACTTTTCCAAACTAAAAATTAATGCTGCAAAGCATATGATTCGAGATGGAAAACTGAATTTTTCACAAATTTCCGAACAATTAGGATATTCGTCGATTCATTATTTTTCAAGACAATTTAAAAAAATATCCGGTATGTCACCATCCGAATATGCATCTTCTGTAAAGTCAATTGTAGAAAAGAAGGAGTTTGAATAACATTCAAACTCCTTTTCATTATAATTCTTCTTCAAAACAATCTTCCTCAAGTGTTTCTCCTGTCAAACTTGCAGGTTTACTCACTTCGTGGAAAATATCCATAAACTCTTTTCCTGTTATTGTCTCTTTTTCAATCAGGAATGCAGCAATCTTGTCCAATGCTTCTCTATTTTCTGCCAGCAAACGTTTCGCTTCCTCATATGCAGCTTTAAGCATTTGCATCACTTCTCTGTCAATTTCGGCCGCTGTGGCTTCTCCGCAATTGAGAACAGCTCTTCCGTCCAAATAACGGTGTTGTACGGATTCCAAGCCCATAAGACCAAAGTGCTCTGACATACCATATTGGGTCACCATAGCGCGCGCTATCTTTGTTGCCCGTTCAATATCATTAGACGCTCCTGTGGTCACCGTATCAAACACGAGTTCTTCGGCTGCACGTCCTGCCAAAAGTCCTGTCAGCATTGCCTCCAATTCTCTCTTTGTGTTTAGATATTTCTCTTCTTCCGGAGTCTGCATAACATATCCAAGTGCTCCCATTGTCCTTGGTACAATTGTAATCTTCTGAACCGGTTCGGAGTCTTTTTGAAGTGCGCTTACCAATGCATGGCCTACTTCATGATAAGAAACAATGCGTCGTTCCTCCTGCTTCATAATGCGGTCCTTCTTCTCTTTACCCACAAGCACAACTTCCACTGCCTCAAACAAATCGGATTGAGACACCACTTTTCTTCCATGCTTAACGGCATTAATTGCAGCCTCGTTAATCATATTTGCCAAATCGGAACCTACTGCCCCGGACGTAGCCAGTGCGATTGCTTCCAAATCGACTGTTTCGTCCATTTTAACATCCTTAGAATGTACCTTTAATGTATCAACACGACCCTTCAAATCCGGTTTGTCAACTATAATACGTCTGTCAAAACGCCCCGGACGCAATAACGCCGGATCCAGGATTTCAGGTCTGTTGGTTGCAGCTAACAATAGCAAACCTTTGTCTGTTGAAAAACCATCCATCTCCGATAAGATTTGATTCAAGGTTTGTTCTCGTTCATCATTACTTCCAAGCGCATTATCACGGCTCTTACCAATCGCATCAATCTCATCAATAAAGATAATACATGGTGCCATTGCTTGTGCCTGTTTGAACAAATCACGTACTCTGGAAGCACCCACACCGACATACATTTCTACGAATTCCGAACCGGATACTGAGAAAAACGGTACCTTAGCTTCGCCTGCAACTGCCTTTGCCAATAATGTCTTACCAGTTCCCGGAGGTCCCACAAGCAAAGCTCCTTTAGGAAGCTTTGCGCCAATCTCCGTGTACTTCTTCGGGTTGTGCAAGAAATCCACAACTTCCTGTAAGGATTCTTTCGCTTCATCCTGACCTGCAACATCCTTAAAAGTTACACCCGTCTGTTTTTCCACATACATTTTAGCATTGCTCTTACCAATGCCCATAATTCCTCCGCCTTTTGACATTTTCTTCATCATAAAACTAAAGAAAACAAATATCAAACCAAACGGAAGAACTATCGTCAATATGATATTCCAAAACAATGCCGAACCGGTATCCGGAATCTCTTTTCCAAATGTCACACCCGCATCCTTTAATCTCTGCGCCAACTGTGGGTCTTCCACAATTCCGGTGTAATAGGTCACACTGTTACTCTCAAACAACTGATTCCATGAATTCTCTGCTTCTTTCTTTTTCGGCGTAATTGTAATCCTGTCACTTTCAATAACAACTTGGTCAACCTTGCCATCGTCTACCATTTCAAGGAACTGACTGTAAGAAATCTCCTTCGTGCTTGAGCTTCCTGCAAGGTCAAAAAAACTAAACATTAACATGCCAACAATAAGAGTTGTTGTTATAACAAGAATCCAGCCTCGCTTATCATTTTTTTGATTTTTATTTTGATTATTATTATGATTGTGGCTATTTTCCATTTTTATCCTCCTAAATACAATACTCCTTTATTATAAAGATTGCCCATTTATAAATCAACCAAAACATTGTGAAACTTTTGTAAAATTTCCACAGTTTAGTACTAGATAAATTCATATGTTTTGTAGTATACTATCGTTATAGTTTAAATTTGGGGATAAGGAAGAAGACTTTATGAAAATCGGATTTGATAACGAAAAATATTTACAACTGCAGTCCGAGCATATTCGCGAAAGAATCAGTCACTTTGATAATAAACTCTATTTGGAGTTCGGTGGCAAACTCTTTGACGATTATCACGCTTCCAGAGTACTTCCTGGTTTTGCACCTGACAGCAAATTAAAGCTGTTGATGCAGCTCTCAGACCAGGCGGAAATTGTAATTGTAATCAGTGCCGGCGACATTGAAAAAAATAAAGTGCGCGGTGATTTAGGAATTACTTATGATACCGATGTCTTGCGTCTGATGGATTCTTTCAAGGAACAAGGATTGTACGTTGGCAGTGTGGTTATTACGCAATACTCCGGTCAGACAAGTGCTAATCACTTCAAGGCTCGACTTGAAAAACTAAATATCAAAGTATATACACATTACAATATTGAAGGCTACCCTTCTAATATTCCTTTAATCGTAAGTGATGATGGTTATGGTAAGAATGATTATATTGAAACAACAAGACCATTGGTTATTGTAACTGCTCCGGGTCCGGGAAGCGGGAAAATGGCAACCTGTCTTTCTCAATTATATCATGAACATAAACGTGGAATTCGCGCAGGATATGCAAAATTTGAAACCTTCCCGATATGGAATATTCCACTGAAGCATCCGGTAAATTTGGCATACGAAGCTGCTACCGCAGACCTTAACGATGTCAATATGATAGACCCATTCCACTTGGATGCCTATGGTATCACAACTGTCAATTACAACCGTGATGTTGAAATCTTCCCTGTGCTTGATGCGATTTTCGAAAGAATTTTCGGAGAAAATCCTTATAAATCGCCTACAGACATGGGCGTAAACATGGCAGGAAACTGCATTTGTGATGATGCTGTCTGCTGCGAAGCCTCTAATCAGGAAATCATTCGAAGATATTATACTGCACTGAAAGGTCTTGTAGAAGGAAGCTCTGACGAACAGGAAGTATTTAAAATTAAACTTCTGATGAATCAGGCACATATAACAATAGATAAAAGAAAAGTAGTCGGTGCCGCACTGAAACGTGCAGCGCAGACCAAAGCACCTGCAGCTGCGATGGAATTAGAAGACGGAACAATCATTACCGGAAAGACGACACCTCTTCTCGGCGCATCCTCTGCACTGCTTCTAAATGCTTTAAAAACTCTGGCTGGTCTGGATGATGAATTACATCTCATCTCTCCGATTGTTATTGAGCCAATTCAAAAATTGAAAACAGAGTATTTAGGAAGCAAAAACCCAAGATTACACACGGACGAAGTATTGATTGCTCTATCCATGTGTGCTGCTACAGACAAGAATGCGCAGCTTGCCTTAGACCAAATTCCAAATCTAAAGGGATGTCAAGTTCACACTTCGGTTATGTTATCCACCGTGGACATCAAAACCCTAAAACGCCTGGGGATTCAATTGACCTCCGAACCGAATGCAGAAAAAAAGAAAAATTAAAAAATGCTTTGGCTGATATTTTATCAACCAAAGCATTTTCTTCTTATAATCCCAAACTTGCGCAATCGTCGCAAATATTTACTCCTAAGAGTTCTTTGTCTGCGCCATAATCCCCACAAAGATCACATTTCTTTCCACATGCGGTCAACATCATGGTCGCTAATGCCAACATCACCAATAAAGCTAGTTTGATTTTTTTCATTGTCGTATCCTCCTCATTCTTTAGTATCTCATAACCCTTAAATATTAAGATTACTGTACCATAAAACAGGAGGTCGGTCAATGCTTATCCTTGTATTTTCGGAAGACTTGCTGCTGCAACCGATTGTCCTACACGACGGCTCTTTTCGTCCGGGATATGTAAAGTAATCTTTTTCGCAAGTTCCGGATACTCTTTTTCTAATACTTCGTTTGCACGGTCAAGAATGATGGTTCCACCATCTCCACTTGTCACACGTCCCATGATAATCACGTGTTTGATATCATAAAACATTGCATAGTATGCAATTGTATTTCCGAAGTACACACCGATTGTGTCATAAATCTTAGCAGCTCTTTCATCTCCTTCTGCCATTAATTTTTGAACCACTTTCAGTTTTTCAGCCGGAGATAAACTTTCTTCCAACTCGATTCCTGCAGCCGGAGCCAACTTAATTACGCTGTCTTGCGAAAAATATTTCACACCACAACCGTAATCACCACTCCATTCATCCACCATAGAATCCTTATTATAATCAACTGGAACAAATGCAAGCTCATTCAGCCAGCCTGTAATATTTCCTTCCGCATCAACATATCCTACTGCTTCGCTAGTTCCCATGGCAACACCAAGAACGTTATTGTCATTCAAATCCATCGCTCCTGCAAGAGCCGTTACATCACCGTCATTGGCAACCTCAATTGGAACATCTCCGATTTCTTTTGCGATATCCATATACATGGTCTTTACTTTTTTCTCAAAGTCTTCATCAGAAACTTTGAGGAACAAAGAAGCCACCATAATCTTATTATCAATATAAACACCGGCTGAGGAAACACCGATTGCATCTACTCTAGGCATGTGTGAAGCTGCTGTCTTCATCGCTTCTAAAATACCCTGATAGTGATAATCCGGGTCAGACTGCAATTTAGGGAACCATACCACTTCTTCGGAATACACGGCTTCTCCATCAATTACTGCACTTACCTTTCTATCACTTCCGCCTGCATCAAATCCAATACGGCATCCATCTAAATGACGTCCAATAGAATCCGCCGCCTGATAAGCCTTTGGCGCATCCTTTACATCTTCCACATATAAAACTTCAAAAGGTTTCTCATATACACGAGACATAAAGTTCGCATCAAACTCTCTTGCTCCGCCTTGTTTGTATGCTGCAAGCAAACCTTCATATATTTTCTTGGAACCTGCAACAGTTACTTTGTAACCACCATATAACCAAAGAAGGGTTTTTACAATACGCTCTGCAACGCCGTAATTCTCTTCGTCATGTCCTGTCCCATCTGCATAAATATCCATTTCATATGTAGAAACATATCCTTTGTTTCTCTCAACAGCGATTACCATAGGAACGCCGCCCACTTTTTTTACATTTTCCTGATATTCTGCTACCACTTTCGCCATCGGCTGATAACCAGGGTCTAAAATTGCTTTTATCATTATCCTTCTCCTTATACTATTCAAATATTTCACCATCAATAATTGTGATTATTACATTAATTGCATCATCACAAATCATAATGTCCGCACATTTTCCTATTTCTAAAGAACCAATATTGTCGGCTTCTCCTACTGCCTTTGCAGGATTCAAACTTGCACAGGCAAACACCTCAGGAAGCGACAATTCCGTATGTTCTTTTAGATTTCTGACAGCTGCATTCAACTCTAATACACTACCCGCAATGGTTCCATCCTCAAGCAAACATTGGATACCTGTTTTGATTACATGCTGGCCGCCCAAAGTATAATCTCCATCTTCCATACCGCCTGCACGCATACAGTCCGTAATCAGACAAAGCTTATCTCCTTTTGCTTTTGCTACCAATTTATATAAACCTGGATTTACATGGAAGGTATCTGCAATCAATTCACAGCTTACTCTTTCATCAGAAAGTGCAGCCCCTACTACCCCCGGATTACGATGTTGCAAGGCCGTCATCGCATTAAATAAATGGGTTGTATGACGTACCCCTGCTTTAATACCTTCGTTTGCCTCATCAAAGGAAGCCCCTGTGTGTCCCATAGACACAAGCACTCTGCCATCTTCGTAAACTTTTTTAATACAATCCAGTGCTCCATCCATCTCCGGAGCCACTGTAAATAATTTCAAAATATCTGCATTATCTACGATAAAGTCCCCCTCCGGTGGTAAGATAAATTCCTCCGGCTGTGCACCCTTCTTAGAAGGGTTGATAAACGGTCCTTCACAGTTAATTCCTAAGATTTTTGCACCATAACACTCTTCTTCAGCCTTCACTTTTCTTGCTGTATCAAAAGCTTCTACAATAACATCCTTATGCATGGTCATTGTAGTCGGACACCAGGAAGTTACGCCGTTCTTTGCGATTCCTGCTGCCATCTTTTTAAGTCCTTCCGCACTTCCGTCTGAAGCATCCTCTCCAAGATATCCATGGATATGTATGTCCACTAGTCCCGGCGCAACAAGATTTCCTTTTGCATCAATTATTTCATATTCTTCCACATTAATTTCAGACTGTGGCACAATTGCTCTAATATTCTTATCAAAAACAATCGCCATTCCTGAAGCCACACCGCTTGGCAACACAAGACGCCCATTAATAATACAATTCATGCTCTCACCTTTCTTTCGATAAATTCTAACTTTTCCTACTTTGATTTTATCATTTTCAAGCAGGTGAAAACAATAGCACTATCGGTGTTATAATTGGCACAATCTGCGCGAGTTGTTGGCACAATTGGCTTAAGCATTGTTTAGGAAACTCCTTGACTGCACAAGAAATATATGTTATATTCTTTTTAGAAAAATTCTCAATCTCTTTAAAGGCCTAGTTCGCTAGGACTGAGTAATTGAGAATTTTTTTCTGTTATATCAATAATATGTAACCAAAACTTATTCTTCGCCGATGTTTTTTGGACAGTTATCCTCATAGCCCAATATAGTCATTCATATATGCATTAAAAAAACACGTTGCAGAACTCTCTGCACCGCATTTCTTACAACTCAATCTTCACATATTGCTCATGTGCCGTATTAATTTCTTGTTTTCACAATCTGCAATTCGTATCCAATTGCACTGAGCAAATTGCAAAATGTTCTTAATGTTGGCATATTCTCTTTATTCTCAATTCTCGATATGACTTGTTGTTTATTTCCAGTAAGTTTAGCCAACTGACATTGGGTTA
>JAZUCE010000110.1:0-20947 GCA_045638905.1 Faecalimonas sp. | reverse complement strand
GATTGATTTGGCAGAACCTACAGCAGAATCAACAGGAGTTACTCTGGTATTAACAATGACCGATGTAGACGCGCCAGATAAGACATATACAGCAGAAATTACAGGAACTGCAACTACAGCAAATCTGGCAAGAGAAATGGGCGTAATGTATCACAGAGGAGCAAAGATTACTCTTAAGCCAACAGAATGGGATGGTGCAGCTCTTCAGGTTGGAGACGGAATCAAAACAGACATCTCTAAGATTGTAGTAGAACAAGGAGATGAACTTCCTACAGGCTATACAGCAGATGGGAAATACATTCTTAGCTGGACAGCAGATGGAAGTGCTGTAACAACTTATGACAAGGCGAAATCAAATTATGTTGCAAAATTTGTTGATACAAAGATGTTGAAGGTTGCTAAGCAACACAAGGTTGAGGACGATGGTACCAAGAGCGTTCGTTTTATTGCTACTTTAGATAAACTGGAAGGTTACACCGAAGCAGGTTTCATATTCGCAAATGCAGAAGTAAATGGCGAACTTACAGAGGCTAATGGTACAAAGGTTGCATTAAATACAGCATATGCAAAACTGAATGCAAACGGTGTAGCACAGACACCAGAAGAAACGGAAGCTTATGATGGATATTCAAACTTCTTCTTTGCTTATGCACTGAGAAAGATACCGGCAGATGTTACCATTTATGCACGTGCCTATGTTATTATTGATGGCGTAACCATTTATAGTGATACAGTGCCATTTGTAATCAATGAGTTATAAGTGGAGGTGGAGTTATGAGACAAGTAAGATATCAAGAACCAGAAATGCAAGTCATTTATTTGTTTGAAAACGGAGTTTATACCGATATTGTACAGGGTTCTAACACACCTACAATAGATGAAACATCGGGTAGTGATTACAATGATTTTTTTGGTTAGTTTTGTAGATAATTAAGATTGCCCATCGGTCTTAGTATATGGACCGGTGGGTGAAAGAAGAGTGAATATATGAAGAAATATAAGTGGATTAGCATTGTAGTTATTATATGTATGATTTCTGTTTTATTATGTGCTTGTAAGAATAAAGGTAAGGACAAGGAAAGTGCCTCATCGGGAAATAAAGAGCAAAATGAAATTAGCATAGAGACAGAAGAAGACGAAGACACAGATGATAAGCAGGAAATAGAATCAGAAGAAAAAGAAGACAGTACAGGAGTGCCGTCTGATGTGTATGATGATGTATTCAATGATGATAAGAATACAAATGGCAATAAAAATAGCAGTAGTAATACAAGTAAGGACGAAACAACCACTCCGAATAATGGAAGTAGTGAAAATAATTCGACAGTAGATAAACCCGTGGAAGAACCTGATAAAGAAGCAATTTCTGTGGGAAAAGATACAGAAACTGGATATGGTGCGATTACTGGAAGCACTCCATAATAGGAAAACAGATTTTTCACAGTCCTAATACGGGTAAATGAACAAACGGGGGTGTTGCAAAATGATTGTAGAATATTATCTACTTTTGCAACACCCCTTTGAAATACAGAAATGGGATATTAAAAAAGGAGTTGGTATAGATGAATTATCAAGAACCTAATATAGAAGTTATAGAATTTCAAAGGCATGATGTTGTACATACAAGTCCTTTGAATGGATACGAAAATGGTGATGGAGACAGTGGCTCTATCAATGATTGGCTATAGAAAGGAGAATTGAGGTATGAGAAGACATGTAAAAAGATATTTAGCAGGAATGCTTATATTTGCAATGGTAGTCGGGATTTTTCCTGGCAACTTCGGTTCTTCCACTGTTGCGAACGCAATTGCAGTATCTTCGGATAGCATTTATCTGAGCTTTGATGATTACAGAACTGCATATGCGGAATTACCAAACACGATTTCTACATTCACACTTGGTCGAACTGAGCAAGCAGAGACTCTGGACAAAGTGACTTTTACGGGGGACATTATTTTCAGCGCAGAAGGAAGTGCAACAGACTGTACCTTCAAAGTGGGAGGAAACTATCTCCCTGTTACAGAAACACAGCGCGACTTAACTGGTAGTGGAATTGGATTATTTATAGATGATGGCAGAATGTATGCATATAATCATTACGTAAGTGGCGGTCAGCAGACGGATATTGGAGCTGCGACAGTAGGTTATCCAAACCGTGTCAGTCTTCAGTTTGCAAAGGTGGCAGATGGACAGTGGAATGTTACTTATAAGGTAAATGGTGTGACAAGTGAGGCGATTTCTTATTCACAAGCTGTCGATTTTGGACCATATATACAGGTATGCCCAAATGCAGATGATGCAAGCGGAACAAACAATATTACTTGTGAAGCAGTACAGGAGGGGTATACCTATCTGAGCTTCCATGATTTTCGTGTGGAGGGTGAAAATGCAGCTGCAGCTGATGATTGGGTAAGCATACCAAATCAAGTAGCCAGTGGTGGTTTAAGAGCAACGACCACACGTGTCAATACAATGGATAAGGTTATCTTTCAGGGGGATGTAACATTTTTTGCTGATGGACAGGATTTTTCTATCGGTGGTATGACGCAGACTACAACAGGCGAAGGTGGCGCTCTAAGTAAATATAATCATGGAATCAATTTATATATTGACGAAGGTGCGTTCTATATAGGAAACTATTATTTGCCACATGATTCACATACCAGAATTTGTGATGCAACACTCGGTACACCGATTCATGTCAAGTTACAATTTGATCAATTGCAACTTGGCGTATGGGAGGTATCTTATACGATTGGTAGCGCATCGGGAACTTTGACATATACAAACTTATATCCGGATGGACAAGGGTATTATTATGATTTTGGCCCACAGATTTTCTTCCGAACAAATGATAATACGATACATATATCTTCTGTTGTAGGTAAGAATCCAGTGGAAGTACTAGAACCAGTTTCCTTTGATTTAGCTGATGGTGCATATCTTGTAACCGGTACAGCGGTTGTGAAGAATATAGACGGTCAGACGATTTTGAGTACACCTTGTGATGAACCTACCATTAATGTCGCTGGAGATTATATGATTACCACTACGCAGGGAAGTTTTACAAGAGAACGACAAGTTTCCTTATACCATGTAGGTGATATAAACTTTGACGGTAATTATGATGGGGATGATTATTGGAAACTAGTAGAACTGTTGAACCTTCAAGATAATAATGGAACGGAGTCTTATGTAAGACAATACAAAACAGAATGTGCAGCTGAATATGCGGCAGATTTGAATAACAATGGAAAAGTAGACAGGGATGATTTAAACTTAATTTATTCGATAGTTTCTTCAAAAACGACTACTTTGAAAGAAGTGCTGGATAAATATCATGTGCCGGCTGTTTCCTATGATTCTCTTGGTGGCAAGGATGTTATGCCGATCGTAGGGTATTACGGGCCATATTATGGACCGATTGGACAGTATGGTTTTAATTTCTTGACGGATGACATCTATCAAAAGATTAAAGATTTGGGCGTGAATCTTATTAACGACTCCGTTAATAATTTGGGTAATAATACCGGAACCAGATATGTATATCAACAATTGCTATTATCAGAAAAATACGGAATTGGCCAATATATAAAAGATATGGCTTTAAACCCGGAAGCAGTAGATATGGATGGGGATGGTATGTATGATGAAGTCACTACTGATAGAGAGCCAACCATACAGGAAATGGCAAAACAGATTGGTAAATATTCTTTCTATAACTCTTATCTTGGTACTTATGTCCGCGATGAGCCTTATTATTATATCACAGAAACGTCTGATGCATCAATTAATAACGCACAATTGAAGTATTATGACTGGTTGGCAAAGAAGATGAATCAGTACACCAATGAAATAGGCTTTATCAATGCCATTGGTAGTGGTTCAGAATTTGTTTATGCGAATGCTTATGATCATGGTGTTCGAAATTTCAAGCAAGGATTGGAAAAGATACAAGCATCTACGGACGCGAAATTATTGTCTTTTACCTCATATCCATTCGTAACAGGTTTGGAATTGGGTGCAGAAAATCATGAGTATTCATTTTCAGGATTTACGCCAGAGAAATGTTATAAACATTCAGAATATGATGGGCATACCTGTGACTATTGGAAATGGCAATATTATTATCGCAGTTTGTGGGATTCCCGCGAAGTTTCACAAGCGACTGATGGGGCGTTCTGGGCATATACGGCTGCTGGAGGAGATTTCCGAGATCCAGGAACAGAGAATCCGAATATAGCAACAATTGAAGCCAATCAAACTTCAAAGGCAGAGGCATATTGGGATGTTAATCATAAGCTTGCTTTTGGGGCCAAAGGAATTGAGTGGTTTACGCTACTCCAACCGTGGTATTTTGCACAGGATAAAACACAGACAAGTGGATATGATTACAACAGAAATGGTTTAATAGGACTAAATGGGGAAATTACAGACTTTGGTATGTATGCAAAGGAAATCAATAAGCATATTGCGGCTATTGATGATGTGTTAATGCGAGCAAAGAGTACGGGTATTATTGCTACAGGTACTAAAACGGTTGATCATGTTACAAGAGATGGAGATTCTCTTATCACAGGAACGGCAGCACTCGGATATGTTGATGGCGATATTACAGATAATTATGGTGCTTTAGTTGGTTGTTTTAATTATGGTGATACAGAAGCTTTCTATGTAGTGAACTATCATTTGACACAGCAACAATCCTTTACGCTTCACTTTAATAAAGAGTACAACTATCGTTATGTTTCTGATGCAAGGGATTACACCGGAGTCGGAACGACTCTTACGCTAAATAATATTGAACCGGGCAGGGGTGTTCTTGTTGTATTAGATGAGAAAGATGCACGTTATACGGACGCCGCAAATGAAGTGTTACAGGTTGAAATAACCGATATGTCGGCTTCCGGAAGGAACATTACTTTCTATACAAACCGTGTAGAAAGTGTATATGGAAGCAGCGCACAGGAAAGCATTACACTTGATTATGATACAGATGCAGTATTTTTGAATGGACAGGCTATTCAGCCAGCGATTACAGAAGTGAATGACCATGGTGTCTGGGGATTTGCACTTGATATGAGTGCCATAGAACTTGCAGAAGGCGATATTATTCGTATGAGTGGTACGGTTTATCCTACTTCGGGTAATGAGAGAGGCAGACTGACAGAAGTTACATCAAAACACTATATGTGGGTTAACGGAGCTTGGACGGAGTTACCAGAAGGCTACTATGATGTATCAATTTACAAAGGAGAAGGAGCAACGAAAAAGTATCCGACTTACGAAGGAAAGGTATTTGCAGGTTGGTTTACAGATGAAAGTTGCAAGACAGTTTTTGAAGGAACCAAAGGTGTTGCGTATGCAAAATATGTGGATGCAGGTATCTTGGCAAATCTTGCACAAGTACCAGTCACAACCAAATATGATACAGAAGAAACAAAACTGAGATTTGTTTCCACTGTGGATTCCTTGAATTATCATCAAGTTGGCTTTACAATTGAAGTTATCCGAGAAGATGGTACTAGCAAAGGACCGAGAGATGTTGTTACTAAAGACGTATACAAAGAGATTGCCATAAATGAAGGTGGAGTTGAATTTAAAAAAGCTCCGGATGAAGTACATAAGGATTCCAAATATTTCTTCACCTATACGTTGACAGACATTACCAATAACTTGTTTGATAACAAAATTTATGTCACACCGTTTTGGGTTACCTTGGATGGCACGAAAGTATGTGGCGAACGTGTAGCCAAGACGGTTGATATGGGTATTTTAATAAATGCCGGTACAAATAACGATTATGATGATGTTGTTAATGGAGACGGAGATGATGATGAAACAAGTTCCGGTGGCTTTACAGAAGTAGAAGATCCAGAAGATGGATATGGACCTATTTCATAGAACAAATTATAATGAGGGCTTTGTCAGAAAGGCAAAGTCCTTTAAAGAATGAGATGTACAATATGAAGTATTAAATATGTGCTTACAACTCATAAGCGTAATGATCATTATTGTGTAGATACCGTAGAGAAGTTGGAGGAAATGGGGGCTAACTTTACCGAAATGAGCTATATTGTTTTTTTATCATGGGGAAAAGGGAGTTGTGAAATATAATCAATTCCAGAAAGTAAAAGATAAGAGAGAAAAAATGAAAACGGAATCCAACTTTTAATACAACGTAGAATTATCAGATTTACTTTTATTTCTATTCTTACTGGTGTGGATTGATGCTTTTCAGTTTGGTAATGTTTTTGCCATTCAGAAAGATTTTCGATATAATTATAATAAAAAAATATAGATTACTAGGGAAAGGAAAGATGATACATGAAGCCAAACACACATTATTCACCTACAAAGAATGGTTTTTCTATTAGTGGGAGTTCAGAGGTTTTTAACCGTACACTTTATGGCTCGCATAAAAATGATACGGGACATGCAAAGTTTTGTACGTTTGCAGGCGACGCACCACTGTTTATGGGAGCAATGACTGATTGGACAAAGAACACATACAGCTATTTTGCGAAGTGTGGAACACTTACTAGTGGACTTGCCTTGACTTCAGGCCAGCGAGTAGGATTTTATTATTCGGATGATATCGATCAGAGTTCGCGGTGGTTTCAAAATTCAGAAGATATATTGTCTGAATTCAAAAATGGTTGGATGGAATATGAGCTGACGCAAATGTCACCTTGGTTTCCGGATGTCCGTGTAAATATTGAAACTTACCCATTACTGCCTGATGACGGTTTTTTGGTGCACTATAAAATCACCACTGACCAAAGGGTTATTTTCGTGGCAGGCTTTGGAGGTATCACAGACTACATTGGACGTTTTGAATATAAGGATGATGCCATACGGTATTTTAATGTTGGCGATTGTGAGAAAAATGTGGTCGAAATTGGTGAGAATCGTGCCTGTGTGCGACATCCGAATAGCTATTCCATGCGCATTGCTACAAGCTTTTCGGCTGATTTTAAGTACGGTTCGGCAAAAGCATTAGAGAAACAGTATCCTAGTATGTTTTTGAGCAGTGAGCCTGAAAATGTGGATGATACAGTTGTAAGAATTTCTGCAGTGATTGAACCAGGTGAGACGCTGGATGGATATATTCTTGTGATGCAAAATGCTGATGAGGATACTTTGAACCAATGGCTAGGACGAAAGGACCCGATAGGGTACATTAAACAGCAAATATATGAGAAACATGCATGCATTAGTATGCATACTCCGGAACACCCACTGGATTTGACGATTGTTCCAACGGTGATAGCACTTGATGCTTCTTGGCACATGAATTCTTTCCACCACGGTGCATTTGGTTATCATGCACCATTCTTGGGTTGGAGGAATTGGTATGCCCCGACTGCTCTGGGCTGGAGTGACAGGGTGGAAACCACCATGGCAGCACATTTGAATCAAATGGTAAAACATGCCGATGGTGAGGAACGCGTATGGTTTGACGGAGGCGGTGCGCGAGAAGGGGATGGATTGTCCCCGTATCACTGCATCGAAAATAGTACAGGCTATTTGCCATTCTTCTTAGGGGAGGACATGGATTACTACAATATGCAGGAATGTGCATTTGATATGATGTTATATCATATTGAATGGAGTGGAAACCTTGAACTTGCAAGGAAATATTTTGATGAATTTAGCGCAATGCTGGATAGGGAAGAACGGGTTTTCGACTCGGACAATGATGGATTGTATCAGAATTTCTTAAATACTTGGATATCAGATGGTCATTCCTATAATGGTGCGGGATGTGCTCAGGCAAGTGCCTACAATTATCGGGCAAATTTGGTCATGGCAAAACTTGCGGAAAAGCTGGGATTATCCAGTGAAGTATTTGCAATGCGTGCTGAGAAAATTAAGCGTGCTGTAAATGAAAAACTATGGATAGCAAATCTCGGTGTGATTGCAGAATCACTTGATACCGTAGGTAATTGCCTCATTCATCCGTCACCTGAGCTATCTACTGCATACCTTGCAATAGATTGTAATATTGTAAATCAGTTCCAGGCGTATGCAATACTTAAATACACTGAAAATTATATAAAGAGTATTGTAACTCCTGGTTCTGAGGGACGTTTATCATATAGTTCCAACTGGTTGCCAAAGCAATATTCCAATTGCGGTATCTTCCCTTCGGAGAATTCACAGTTAGCTTTGGCGTATTATAAGTTGGGATTAAAAGAGAAGGCAAAGAAAATTGTGGATGGTCTCGTAGACTGTTATTTCACAGGGAAAAATCCGGGTATGGCGGCGCACATTCAATCTTCACGCGGCACGGCGGACCTTGCGGATTTGGATTTTACAGATGTGTCAAGCACATACTTGCGTCTTATGGTAGAGGGATTATTTGGAATCCGAATCAATACGCTTGAGGAACGAGTGATAATTGCGCCTAATTTCCCAGACGACTGGGATCATGCAAGCCTAACGCTTAAGGATATTTCCTTACATTATTACAAAAATGGCACGCAGGAAATATACGATATTTATTGTGAAAGAGCTGAAAAGAAGTGCTTTAGAATACCAATGATATCTAATAGCATTGAAACTGTTTTGATTGATGGTGAACCGGTTTCATATGAAATTCAAGCGGCACCAAATAATAGTTTTATGATGATTGAGACTAATAAGGCAGGTCGTTTCCAACTTCGCATCATGCATGGAGGAGACGCTGTACCAAGTCTTAGATTTTCAAATATGGTGCTTGCGGGAAATGAAATCGTATTTGAAGCAGTGAATGGTGAACTTGTTGAGTTTTTGGATATTTCTGAAACACTCGAAGATATCACTGTTGTTGGCAATAAACTATATGCGAAGACAAAAAACATCGTAGGATACCACACCCTATTTATTCGTGTAAGGCAGAATGAGTATGATGCTTGGCTTGCTGCAGATTATGAAATTTTAAGAAAAGAAATTGAAGAAAAACCTTTACCTGTAAAAGAATTTGAACCAATTGATATTTCAGAATTCTTTAATTGCACGATGACTGAGGTACATAATCAAGAATACATGAGTCCGCGTCCGGAGGGTTATTCCATAGGGGTGTTCTCGAATGGACGTTATGCATGGGAATGGAATCACAGGGGACATAACAAAGTCTTCGTAGATGACACCATGCTTAGAACGGCGAACGGCGTGATACATACTCAGTCTGGCATCCCATTTTTGACGCCGATTGAAGGTGAGAATTTGGCATGTGTTTCTATTTGGGATAATTTCCCTACAGAGCTTACAATTCCGGTAAGCGGTACTGCACAAGAACTTGTGATACTTTTTGTATCAACTACAAATTCCATGCAGACACAGGTGGAAAATGTGCGAATTACTGTAGAATATGCTGACGGTGAGGTGGCAGAAACTTCATTGATTTACCCTTTTAACATCGATGATTGGTTAGTGCCAGCTTTGCAAACACAAAATGAAATATTCTATTTCAATGATTATAATCATGCAACTGTCCAAAGGCTTCGGATTGACCCAGCAAAAGAACTTGCAAGTGTCAAAATAGAAGCAATTGCGAACGAAGTGATAATGGGTGTTATAGGAATCAGTAAGGGATAACACTATTGTATTGGTAGTGTTTCTGAAGTAATCTATGGCATTAAGGTTATCGAGGACACTGTTCAGACGGGAGAAAAATACCGAGAAGTTTCAAAGGTGAATGATGACATTAAAATTACTGAAGAATTTGTGAGGGATCGAATATGAAAATAGCAGGATTAGATATCGGAACTACTGGATGTAAATTGACGGTATTTGATGAAACGGGTGACTATTTAGATAAAGCATATCGTACTTATCCAGTGGACCGTGGAAGCAGTGAACACGAAGTAGACGCAGAAGCAATCATGGATGGGGTATTTGCAGTCATAAAGGAAATGGCAGAGAAATATTCCGATATTGCTGGTATTGGGGTTACCAGTTTTGGCGAGACTGTTGTGCTCACTAATGAAGAGGGCAAACCGTTGCATCGCGCAATGTTGTACACAGATCCGCGAGGAAAAGTCGAGTGTGCAGAGCTGGAGCAAAGGATGGAAGGGCATACCATTGCATCCATTACTGGCGTCAAGCCAAATGAAACATATAGTTTGCCCAAATTGATGTGGTTTAAGAAACATAAACCAGAAATATACGCTAAGGCAAAACGAGCGTTGCTTATCGAGGACTTTGTGGTATTTCGATTGACGGGAAATGCACAGATAGATTACTCTCTGGCTGCAAGAACGATGGGCTTTGACATTACCAATCTTTGTTGGAGTAAAGAGATTTTTGAGATGGCAGGTATTGACGCAAACCTTATGTCTAAGCCAGTGCCTACAGGAACATCGGCAGGTTGTATTTCTCTGGCTGTTTCCAAAGCAACGGGTCTTTCAGAGCATGCACAAATCGTGAGCATCAGTCATGATCAGGTGGCAGCGGCAGTGGGAGCAGGAGCATTTTCTTCAGATGTGGCTGCTGACGGAGCCGGTACTGTGCAATGTGTTACACCGATTTACGATGAATTGCCAGATTTAGATACTATGTATGATGGGAATTATGGGGTGGTTCCTTATATCCTTCCAGGTAAATATGTAGCGTATGCATATTCCTATACCGGAGGAGCTTTGATACAGTGGTGCGTAGAGACGTTGGCAAAAAAGGAACAGGAGATTGCGAAAGAAAAAGGAATATCTGTCAATGAACTTTTGGAGGGTAGTTTCACGGAACCTACAGGACTTTTGGTATTGCCACATTTTGCAGGAGCAGGAACGCCGTATATGGATAGTAGTTCCAAGGGTGCAATCCTTGGACTAACGACAGCACATACAGTAAGTGATATATATCGTGCTTGTATGGAAAGCGTGGTATATGAAGAATTACTGAATGTGGAACTGCTTCGAAAATCAGGAGTTCATTTTGAAAAAATGTATGCCACAGGTGGTGGAGCAAAATCGAAAGTATGGATGCAAATGAAAGCAGATATACTGAATGTTCCAATGGTGGCACTTTGTACTGTTGATGCAGGTACAACGGGCAGTGCAATGCTCACGGGACTTGCGATTGGTTGCTATAAGGATCTAGACGATGCCGCAGCACATATGGTGGAATTCAAAGAAGTATATGAACCGGATCCAGGTATGCATACTAAGTATATGAAAATATATGAAAGATATAAGCTTTTATACAATGCAGTACGATCGCTTATATAGTATTAAAGGTATTTTGAAATATACAAATACATGTTATTAAGAATATAAATGATATAAAGTGGGAGGAAGATTCTTATGAAGAAAATATACATGATTGGACATACACATTTTGATGCAGTATGGCTATGGCGTTGGGATGAATCCTTATCAGCGCTCACTGCAACTTTTCGGTCTGCTCTTGATAGAATGGATGAATATGAGGATTTTACATACTCTTTCTCCGCCCCCACATTTTTTGAATGGATTAAGAACAGTGATGAAGAGCTGTTTGAGAGGATTAAGAAAAGAATAGAAGAAGGTAGATGGGAACTGGGCGAGGCATGGTGGCTTCAGGCTGACTGTAATGGGGCCAATGGAGAAAGTTATATACGACAAGGACTTTATGCACAAAACTATTTCATGGAGAATTTCAACAAAAGAAGCAAGACGGTTTTCAATATTGATAGTTTTGGACATCCGGCAACTCTTCCACAAATCTTGGAAGGGTGTGGGATTGAGAACTACGTATTTTGGCGTCCTCATGAAGACGATGTGCATTTTGAAAGTGATTTGTTCGTGTGGAAAGGTGAGAATGGTTCTTCGGTGAAAGCCTATCGAGGAGGTAATGAAGGAGGAGAAGGTTATCCGACAATTCTTGATGAAGAGAATTTCAAAAGTATATTAGAATTGGCAGATACTATCCCCAATCATGAGATGCTGGCGTATGGTGTTACGGATCATGGCGGAGCACCTACCAAGAGGATGATAGAACTTATCCTTCAGCAACAAAAAGAAAAAAGAGATCTGATGGATATCAGATTTGGCAGAATAGGTGACTTTTTTGAAGAGGTAGATATGAATTCCGTACCGGAACTTAAAGGAGAATTCCTTGTGCAATTCACAGGTCCGTATGCCAATTTTACAGAAATTAAAAAGAATAACAGAAAAAGTGAATATAGTGTCATGAACGCAGAAAAAGTTTCTGTGATTGCTGAAAAGTTGTTGCAAAGAGAATATCCTACAGATATTATTAACAGCTGCTGGAAAGATATCATGTTCAATCAATTTCATGATATTTTAGGTGGAGCATGTATAAAAGATGCTTATTTTGACCAGAGGAATGTTCATGGAAGAGCTATGCAGAATGCGGATGAAATCGTGCATTTTGGCTTGCAGGCTATAACAAATAAGATTAAGATGCCAGGGAAAAATCCGGATTCTGTATGGAACCTTGTGGTATGGAACCTGAATGGATTTCCTGCAGAGACGGAAATAGAAGCAGAAGTGCAATGGGCACCTGAATTTCCGTGGTATGACGGTGGAATTGAATTGATAGATGAGCAGGGTAACATTATACCATGCCAACTGATACATACTTTGCCGGTCGTACCAAGATTTCGTTCCAGATTTGTATTTAAAGCAAAACTTCCTTCTCTCGGATATCGTAGTTATATTGTGAAACAGACACATGAAGAAGTAGAAAGAACAGTTGAACAAGATAATACAGGTATTCTGGAAAGTGAAAGTTATGAATTGAAATATGGTGCTGACGGAATTGAGTTTATTCGAGATAAAGTGCATAACAAGATCCTTACTGGAACCGTGTTTAAGCCATACGTAAGAGAAGATGATGGGGATACTTGGGGCTTTAACAAGTCATTATATGAGGAAGAAAAACAATTTTTAACATTGGCAACAGTTGAAATCTATGAATGTGGTTCGATTAGAAAGACATTGAAGCTTGCATGGGAATACAACAAATCCACAGTGGTACAGTATATTTCTATCTATAAAGACCATATTGATTGTAAATATAGAATTCTTTGGAATGAGGAAAAAGCTACTCTGAAATTTATGTTCTCTGCAGGTAAGAAAATGATGTCTGAAATATCATGTCCTTATGGCTGTGTAAAACGTGAACAGAGTGCGTCTGAGAAGCCTATGGGAGAGTGGGTCAAAATGTATAATGAAGAAGAAAAGATAGTGGTTATATCTGATAGCATCTTCAGCTATGATTTTGATGGAGAGAACATTGGTACTACTATGGTGCGAAACTGTATTTATGGGGACATGTGGCATGATGTTGATTACTTTAAGGATAGAGATTTTGATTATATGGGGCAGGGAGCATCAGAAGGAAGAATTCGACTAATATTCGATGGAAATGAAAGTGCTGAGAGTATGTTGTTCAACAATCAGCCAATCATTTTATGCGAGGCAAATCATGATGGCATCTTGGAACCTGCTAAAAGTTTCTACCAATGCTCTGACGACAATATACTGTTGACGACCTTAAAAAAAGCGGAGCATGAAGAACAGTATGTCATAAGAACATGGAATGCGGCAGATGAAAAAGTCACGTCAGAAATAAAACTATTCGATTATAGTGCAGAGGTGGAAAACGGTTTGTTTGAAATTAAGAGCCTTATGACCAGAGACGATACTTTTAAAGAAGTAAATATGTTGGAAGAGGATAAATAAATGGAACTATTAAATAAAAAAATCAATTTTTTGGGAGACAGTATTACAGAAGGCTGTGGAACAAGTTGCGAGGAATTTACTTTTCACCAAATTTTGAAGAAGAACGTTGGGCTTGCAGAGGCAAGAAATTATGGAATTAGTGGAACTAAATACGCAATCCAAAAGGGCACCGAAAAATATCCTAAGGATGATTATGTGGATGTGAACTCTTTTTCTGAAAGATTTGAACAGATGGATGACGATGCAGATATTGTAGTGGTGTTTGGAGGAACCAATGACTTTGGATACGGTGATGCGTTATTGGGAAGTTTTTCGGATCGTAGTCCGGACACTTTTTATGGAGCATGTCATTATCTGTATTCCGGTCTTATTAAGAAGTATATTGGTAAGACGATTGTAATCATGACACCACTCCATAGGATTGAAGAATTATCTGAATGTGGGTGCGATAAAGTGGAGAATTACGGTACATTAAAGACATATGTGGACATTATTCGGGAAGTTGCGGAATATTACTCTCTCCCAGTACTGGATTTATTCGCTAACAGTGGATTGCAACCTATGGTAGAAGAGATAAGAGATACATATATTCCGGATGGCTTACATCCAAATGATCAGGGTCATCAGGTTATTGCAAATAAATTAGAGATGTTTTTAAAGGCTTTATAAAATATATGCAGAGGTTTTACAAAGTATTATAAAAGTATAAAAACAAAGTAAAGAGGTGAAAGCAATGCTTGTTACATTAAAAGAAATATTAGATATTTGTGAAGCAAAGGGATGCGCAGTTGGTTCCTTTAATACGCCAAACCTGGAATCTATTATGGCAGTAATCGGTGCGGCAGAGGAATTGGGTGTTCCTGTTATCATTCAACATGCGGAAGTGCATGAGGAGATTATGCCACTTTCCATTATCGGACCAATTATGTTGGAGTTAGCAAAGAAAGCTACAGTTCCGGTGGCGGTACATATCGACCACGGTGAAACGTTAGATTATATTTACCGTGCATTGAATATGGGATTTACATCCGTCATGTATGACGGCTCCATCCTGCCATTTGAGGAAAATGTAGCCAATACTAAGCTGGTTGTTGCTTTGGCAAAGAAGACAGGGGCTTCTGTAGAAGCAGAGATTGGATGTATGGGTAAACGTGAGACGGGTAGCGGCTCCGCTGGCAAAGGAAATGACCCGGAAAAAATTTATACCGACCCAGAGCAAGCTAAAAAGTTTGTAGAACTGACAGGAATAGATGCCTTGGCATGTTCCTTTGGAACCACACACGGTGTGTACATTAGCAAGCCACAATTGGATTTCTCTGTAGTGGAGCAGGTAAGAGAAAAAGCGAATATACCGGTTGTTATGCATGGAGGTTCAGGGGTAAGCAGGGAAGATTTCCAAAAAGCTATCCAAACCGGAGTGAGAAAGGTGAATTACTATACCTATATGGCAATGGCGGGTGGAAAAACAGTAGCGAACCAATTCAAAATGGAATGTCTTCCTGTAGAGAAAGATGGGAAACAGTATAACTATTATTATCAATTGGTAGAGTCAAAGAAAGATGCGCCAATTATGTACCACGATGTGGTGCAATGGGGTACACAGGCAATGAAGGAAAACTGTAAAAAGGCAATGGAGATATTTGCAATGAAGTGATGAAATCTATTGGAGAAACAGAAAGAGTAGAGGTAACGATTATGTATACAATCAAAGCAAAACCAATTACAGCAGAAAATTTCAAACCATACGGCACATTTGCAAGCATGCTGGAACCAACTGGTCATAGTCTTGGTGATTTCTATAACGACCAGGTGGAGTTTCCGGTATCTGGGAATTTACCAATTGCATTTTCACCACTTGTGGTTCACAAGGGAGAAATGCTCGTAACGATGGCAGAGTACCACGACACAACATGCGAAGGTGTATTGCCGTTGGATGATGATGTGGTATTACATGTGGCACCGGCTACGAAAGAGCCGGTTCCGGAACTTACAGAGGCGTTTATTGTACCGAAGGGGACTATGGTAAAATTGAATGTGGGTGTGTGGCATTTAGCTGCCATGCCGATACATTTGGATACGGCGCATGTGATGATTACATTGCCGGAGAGAATTTATAAAACAGATTGCGTTGTGGTGGATTATCAGCCAGAACAATATGTGAAGATTGAGTTGTAAGAGATGCGGTGCAGGGGCGAGAACGCTTCTGCGCCGTATCTGTATACTTTGAGTTGAGGATAGGGACAGTTATGTATGCAATAGGAATTGATTTCGGGACGTTGTCGGTAAGAGGAATTTTAGTGGATATTCATACGGGGAAGGAAATGGCGGTAAGTGAGTTTCAGTATCCGCATGGAGTGATGGAAAGTAGTTTGCCAACAGGAGAATGCTTGGGGACTGGATGGGCACTTCAACATCCTATGGATTATATAGAAGGATTGATTTATGTTGTAAATGAGGTGCGGGCCAAAACAGGCGTGCCGGCAGATGAGATTGTTGGAATCGGTGTGGATTTCACCTCGTCTACAGTTATTCCTGTAGATAAGGAGGGGATACCTCTATGTTGTAAGGAAGAGTTTATACATGAACTTCATGCCTATGCGAAACTGTGGAAACATCATGGTGCTGAACAGGAAGCCGAATTCATCAATCAGGTGGCATTGGAAAGAAATGAGAAGTGGCTCGATTATTGTGGTGGAAAAGTATCTGGGGAAAGTATGCTTCCGAAAATTTTCGAGACACTGCGTCATGCTCCAAAGGTATACGAGAAGGCGGACCGCATGATAGAAGCGCTGGATTGGATCACTTGGATGTTGACAGGCACTGAAACGCGTGCACTTTGTGCGGCAGGCTATAAAGCCTTTTATCATTTGCCGGAAGGTTATCCTTCCAAAGAATTTCTGCGGGCGTTGGATGAGAGATTGGAAAATCTGGTGGAAGATAAGCTGAAGGCACCGATGAAATCTATTGGAGAGACGGCAGGATATTTAACAGAAGATATGGCAAAAAAACTTGCGCTCTTCCCAGGGACACCGGTAGGCAGTGGAATTATTGATGCCCATGCTTCCGTCTTGGGCAGTGGAATCAGCAGACCGGAGGAGCTCATGATTATTATGGGAACTTCTGCGTGTCAATTGTTACATTCAGAAGTACGTGCTGCCATTCCGGGAATTAGCGGAGTGGTTTTGGGTGGAATGTTGCCACAATATTATGGTTATGAGGCTGGACAATCTTGTGTTGGAGATTTGTTTGCCTGGTTTGTCAAAAACAGTGTGCCGGAAGCTTATAGAAGGGAAGCTGAAGAAAAGGGGGGTTCTATTTATGAGTTGCTGGAAAGTAAACTGGTGGGCTATCGAACCGGCTCTAGCGGATTGCTTGCATTAGACTGGTTTAATGGTGTGCGTTCACCATTAGAGGATTTTGAGTTAAATGGATTATTACTTGGGATGAACCTTTTAACAAAACCGGAAGAGATTTATATGGCGCTCATTGAGGCCACTGCTTATGGAACCCGTCTTATTATAGAAAATTTTGAGCAAGCAGGCGTGGTCATCAAATCCATTGTAGCAGGAGGCGGGATTGCTGCCAAAAGCAAGTTAGTTCTCCAAGTATACGCAGATGTATGTAATAGAGAGATTCGAGTCAGCGATTCGGCACAAGTCTGTGCACTGGGTGCAGCAATGTTGGGCGTAGCAGCAGCACCTGCTGAGATAACCGGCTATCACGGTATTACAGATGTGGTAGAGCGGCTGGGAAAAAGGAAAGAACAGATATATATTCCAAGGCAGGAAAATGTGGTGGTTTACGACCAGTTATATCAGGATTATAAGATGCTGGCAGAATATTTCGGCAGAGGTGGAAATGACGTTATGAAACGTTTGAATAGAATGAGGTTAAAATAAAAGAAACACCTTCGGTTCGGTTGTATCGAAGGTGTTTCTAGCATCAAAGCCATTTCTTTTTATCTCTGGTATTTCGCTTAAATATTACATGCCACTTGTGATAAATACTCTTTTAAATCTAGACGCATGCTAATGGGTGTATCATAAGGTAGGACAACTGGTTGTATTATATTTTCTACAAAACCGATAGATTTGTAAAATGATAGTCGGTGTTTGTAGCAATCTAATGTAATAAAGGCAATACCGCTGAGTTTTCTTAGTTGCATACCTATGTAAGCCGAAAATTGAACTAAGAGTTTACCTATTCCGTGATGTTGGTAATCAGAGGAAACGGCTAATCTGGCTATTTTCAGAGACGGAATTGTAGTATATGAATATCTTGTTTTGTCTAGCTCAGAGAAATCAAGTCTGATACTATCATTACAGAGCGAAATGTATGCGGCGATTTTTTCGACATCAGCGTCTATAAGTAAATGAGTTGCGTTTAGTCCGTCCGCCTGTTCTTGGCATGCTTCTGTTTTTAGGAAAGAATCCATTTCTTTAGAATGTTTCAAGATGCGTCTGCGTTCTTGCGAATTATATTGGCGTAGATATTGTTGGGGTTCTATACAAGAAAAAGCATTCACCATAGGCAAATGCTTTTCTGAAAGTTTTTGAATTTGTAAATTCATTCTATTTCATCATTTTTTCGAAGATCTCGGCTAACTTCTGTGCACCTTTTTCAATGTCTCCAGAAGGTTTGCGATGAACTTCTTTTAGAATTTTCTTTGCCTCCGACCCTTTTATAATCGGAGTTGCTGCTATTTGTGTTGCCATCAAACTTACCTCCTTTTGCAATTTAAACGATGTATCGTTTTGCCAATACATTATTATCTTAATGCTATTATAAAAGATATGATTCTTTCTGTAAAGTGTATTCAATTGTAAGATATTTCATATTTGATAATCTGGCGATATACCAAAGATAAAAAGAAGTACAAAAAGCGAGTGCTCTTTTGATACAGTAAGAGTATAACAGATTTTCGTTGAAAGTACAATACATGAATGTTTGTGCCAATTGTGCCGGTTAAATACCTTAAAGGTCAAATGAAAAAGTAAATTCCAGTTTCTTTTGATTTGTCCTCTTATTTTGAGATTTAAGGAAATATTTTTGAATTACCCTATGTTAAATACCCCTCAAACGTGCTATAATTCGTTTTGTAAAAGTTGTTTGTTTGCATAGCAAACAGACAACTGGAATGAGTTGAGAAAAGATAAATTCCACCTGTCGAGAGTCGTTTTCTGATGAAGTTATGGCTTTTAAGGTGGTTATCTGTCTGCTCTAAAAATAGTGGTTTTTCATTAGATTTTTATTAAAGTAAACCATGCTCTGCAAGAGTATCTGCGAGTTCCTGGCTATAGTTAATGAAAGCATCTAACAAAAGTTCGGTTTTGTGATATTGATGTTTGTAGAACAAAGCATCCTCGCGAGCTTCGGTGTACATTTGATAAAGTTCTTTATAGGTGGGTTTTTTATTCATGGCAAACCTCCTGGTTTGAATCACTGCGACGTTCAATTAGTGCCGGTTTTAGCATGACTGAGTCTGGGGAGACTTTGTACAGTCCTGTTAAAGCCGGTATTCTTTTATCTAAAAGAATGTCTGCAAGTTCAAATGGTGTCGCACCGTTCAGACTGTCTCTCGCGGTTGAATTAATGTGACTTGCCATTATATTGATATCTTCTTGTGTGTACTTGTACATGCTTTGACCTTTTGGAATAATGTAACGAATAAATTCGTGATTCTTTTCCAGTCTGGCTTTCTGGTTGGATACATAAGGATCACAATAAAAAACATAAGTACGATGCTTGCCGTCAGGAGTTTTTTCTATATCATAAGGATTTTTAAACTCCGAGCCGTTATCAGTAAGTATAACAGGAAAGTGCTTTCGAAATAGACGTATTCCTATTAGTTCAGTGAGGTCGTTTATAGCTTTTACAACACATTCTTGCGTACATTTAGGAAGTAAGATAATCAGCATAAAACTGCAACTTCTAAACAGTAACGTCAGAAGACATTTGCCGGCAGTTCTAGAGCCTTTTACAGTATCCATTTCAACAACCTCTGTTTCCGGATGACATTCGATGAAACGTTCAAAATCAATGTATGTACGTTTGTTACGATATACTTGGTTAAGAGTTTTGCTGGTTCTTGGAGTTGTTGATTTTTTGCGTTTTTTATAGCGAACACGACGTGGGAGGTCGATGTTTCTTGCTTGGAAAACACGTTGGTCTAGATAATTGTATAAGGTTCGCCTGCATACAGGAATCTCGTCGGCATGCACAGCGAAAATATGACTCAATGGTTGACCTTTCATGATGAGCGGTGATATTAAATCATTTAATTCTGATAATTCATCTCGTGTCAGATTAATTCCCTTCCTAGAGTTTTTGAGAGTAGTTTCATATTTCTTTTGTGCCTTGGCAGCATGATAAACATATTTATCGAGCGGACATTTTCTTACAGAAGGACAATCATTACATACGTAGGGAGGTTTGGTAGAACGGTCACACTCCCAAGGTTTAAAAAGCAAGCAATATTGAGGTATTCTCGTGTAGTGACAATGTTTGCATAGGTATTTACACTTGGTCTTTCCGCACACATGACGTTCGGAACAATCTTTCCTGTTTTGACAGGCGTAACAACCGGTATACCACCTTCTATCAGAAAACTTATCGCGATAGCGACGGATTTCTTTCGAAATAGTAGAAGGATCTTTGTGAAGAACATCGGCAATGCTCTTAAACGTACTGCCTCGTAAAAGTTCCTGTTCAATATAAGTTCTGTCAGATAAGGTAAGGTGTTGTTGATTACATTTTCTATTCATATGGATAATCCTTTCTGACAAACAGATAACCACATGGATAGAATACCACAAAAATACGTGTGCAAGAGTAAATTCCAGTTTAGTATAAAAATTTTGATTTTGACTGGAATTTAAAATTTCACTTTACGAATACCTTAAAATAATATTATAAAAACAGATTGTTATTACAATAAATAAGTTGTATTATAAAACAAAGAAGGCAAAAATTTTATTTAAGGAGGTCCAAGTTTATGCCATTTGTAAAAGTGAAAATTGAAGAAGTAATAGAACAAAAATGTCAACAATCTGAAACGTTTAAAAAGAATTGGGATGAAAGCAGAGAAGAATATCGTTTGATAGGTGAGATGATTCAACTGAGAAAATCAGAAAAAGTAACCCAATGTCAGTTGGCTAAACTTACTGGAAATAAACAACAAGTCATATCGAGAATTGAGAATAAAGAGAATATGCCAACATTAAGAACATTTTGCAATTTGCTCAGTGCAATTGGATACGAATTGCAGATTGTGAAAA
>JAZUCE010000109.1:0-1244 GCA_045638905.1 Faecalimonas sp. | reverse complement strand
TTGGTCACAAATCACCAAGAAATTATGTATTATCCCCCCCTCGTTTTTTGCTTCAACCCTTACCGAGATTTCACATTCTACATACTTTTGCAACTCACATATAGCTTTCAGCAAATATCTTTCTGCTTCATTGTGAATTTTGGCATCCATTGCATGCGGTACATCGCCTGCAATAAAATAATGCAATTGAAAATCTAAGCAAATGTTTTGAGCAGCCATACGTATCACTATTACTTTAATCTAACTTGGAAATTCAGCTTGAATGACAATGTTCCATCTGCCTCTTTTACAATAGTAGCATACTCATGGCGATTAGTGCTTGAACGCTCCAAATAAGCATTTGAGAACAAATAATCTTCAAATCTATTGCGGTCATAGAAGTGGTAGCAAAGTATTTCACCATCCTTTTTCACTACCAAGTAGCCACCATTGGCGTCAAACTTGCCACTCCATGCTGTTGCCGGCATCATACCCAATGCTGCCGAAGTTAATAAATGTTTGATTTTGTAGGCATAAAATGGAGAAGCCTGTCCTACATCGTATTTTAAAGGATTAGTTTCTGTAATCTTGTCCGTCAATTCTTTCAATGTTGAAACACCGGTATTCAACTGCTCCAACAATAAGTTTGCAATAATAGCAGGCAAATCACCATCAAGCATAACAAGGTTGTTTCGGAATGTGGAATTATCCACTTTCTCGAATACCAATGATGCACCTTTCTTCTTTATGGCATTCACTCTTTCAATAACTTTATTGCGTTTGGGATTGATAGAATTGATTGCTGTTATTTCATCATCTGACAAATTAGCTCCGGTTACCTTAAAGTTAAAATTGGTAGCTTTACTTGCATTTAACAATGTCGAATCACCTCCTAATTGAGACTTAATACTGAATCCCATTTCTGAGTTGATTTTTGTTCTGCGGTCATGCAATATGATTCGAATATCTGTCTTATCAGAAGATTTTGCCTTCAACGAATGGCAATAAATACTATTCATGAATACTTCTATTTGAGGAACTCCGAAGGCTCCGTCATTTTCATTTATGGCTTTCAACAGATTCTCTGCTTCGACAAGGAATACCGATGCAGGAATACCCAACAATTCCTCACCTGCCGGTGTCTGAATTACTACGTCTTTGTCTTGCAGTCTGTAATTATAGTTACCGTCTTTCTCTTGACGAAGAATCATAATGATTGGGTAGAAAAGGTCTTGAATCTTATTCAGATTTTGGTCACCTGCATA
>JAZUCE010000108.1:0-2539 GCA_045638905.1 Faecalimonas sp. | reverse complement strand
ATGTAGATGCTTATGTTTCTGGAAATGATTCACTGTAAACACATTTTAATACTTCAGTTTTCAGCACAACAAATAATCAGACAGAGACGGAGGCAACAGTATGCCTACTTTAAATGAAATATTTGATAAGAGAAGGATTCTGCTATACCAGAACGAGAGTTTGGATTTGGATCACTATTATCAGGAACCATATCAGGACGAGGATGACGAAATCAAAGAAATGGGAAAACCGTTCGAAACCGATGAGTCAAAGAAGCTTCGTTCCCTTGATTTATCTAACGAAGATCGGACATATTCTGGCTTCAGTTATTTTATGGATGGCTCTCGCCGTACATATAAAATTGGCGATATGGTTTTAGAAGGAAAGAAAATATACCCGGTTGTTGTAGCACAAGTTAGGGCTGGATGCACAGAACGTGACAGGCATAAAAAGCTACATACTCATGGATCAATTCAGCGGAAAAACTTGCTTCTTTTGAGTGACAAGATGAACGAGGTGGATTTTCAAGAAATTCGCCAGCGCATCCTCAAAACGCAGATGGCAAGAGACCTGCACCTGGATGTAGTGAAATACCACTTTGACCCTGCAAAGGATAACGTTCCTGTTAATGCTGCTATCGCCAAAGCTAATTCCATGATGCACGATATGGAAATTGATATTCTGGGGCATATGGTCAATTCCGGAACACTTGAGCCTGATCACATGCTAATTGTAGACGGACCGCTACAGTTTATCCGTCAGGATACTGGAAAACCAGAATTTGCCGATATGTTTTATAATGTTGTCGGCGTTTCGAAAAGCTTTGATCCGATGTTGCCAACCTCTAACAAGAGCAAGCGTGGCGGAACCCAGATCGGAGCAGAATTGCTTAAGTTGGAATACGGCCAAAGAACGCCAGTTTTCCTGAAAGAAAACAGCAAACATCGCAAATTTGGTTGCTGGTATTTGAGAGTACGACCTAAAAGCAGAGTAGCTGGCCCGCTTGAAGGCATTATCAAGATCGAAAAGATGGCGGTGCTGGAGGAAGAAGAAGGACTGGATTCATCAGTGGTAGATAACATTTCTCTTTGGCTTCTGAACGAAGGATCGCCCACTTGTTATGGCCGCGATGAGCGATGGGCAAGCCATCTGTATCCTGTATATTTAACTGAAACACTGATAAAAGCATCTTTTGAGAGTGATTTGGTGTTTATCAGCAATTTTAAAAGAAATTTCCGCTAATAGGGAGATAGAGATATGAGTAACAGAAAGTTGATTGGTAGAGTATCTGCCACTGAAAAGTATCCTTCATCATGTGATGATTTCCAATTTTGGCTTTCCGATGATGCTATTTTGAGCCCTTTTGATATTGTAAGAGTCGAAAATAAGGCCGACGACTCCGTAACATATGGAGTTGTGCAGGATATTCTTCACATTACAGATGGCACAGGTCATCTCAGTAATTATGTTTCTTCTGATTTTGGTAATGTTGAGACAACGCCTATGACCAGAAGGCTTTCGTTGTCGTATGCTAAAGTGTCAGTGATTCATAATACGAAGGAAAACTTTATGCCTGTTTTCGAGGGTTCTCCGGTATATACAGCAGACAACGATGATATAGAGATTGCTCTCGGTTTGGATAATATTGATGAAAGAACTGCTATTCCTGCCGGGTTAATGAAAGCTAGTAATAATGTTGCTGTCCCCATCAAGTATAATGGTGACTTTTTGATCGGGCCAGAAGGAGCACACATGAACATTTCAGGTATTTCTGGCTTGGCGACAAAAACCAGCTATGTAATGTTCCTCTTGAAAGCAATTCAGCATAAATATAAGGATGATGTAGCAATAATTGTCATGAACGTAAAGGGTGATGACCTGCTACATGTTCACCAGCCAAACGAGAGAATTACTCCCGAGCAGCGTGCAGAATGGGATACTTTGGGTGTTCCCTGTGAGCCGTTTGAGAATGTAAAATACTTGTATCCGTATCGCCGTCAAAAGGACAAGCTTTACGCAAACACAGCGCTTCCTGCAGAAGATTTGGCAGAGCAGTTTGCCGCAAAGCAGGCGGCTAATTTTGTATATACATTTGAGCATGACATCGATAAGGTGGATATGCTGTTTTCCAATGTTGACGACCCGAACTACACCATCGAATCAATTCTGAACTACATCGACTATGGTCAGGAGTTCAAGGGCGATTTGAGTTGGACAGATTTCAAGGACAAACTCAAAGAATTTTGCAGTAAGGGAAGTAGCAAAAATAATAATTCCAGCATCCTTATTCAGTCTTGGCAGCGTTTCAGACGCCTGATCAATAATTCTATCAATGACGACATCTTCGTAAATGCCATTTCAAGCGCCAAAGAGCAGCACCAAGTTTATCTGTCTGATGAAGTGTTGAACATAAACGGTGGCGAAATGATGGTTGTTGATATTGCTGGTCTGACAGAGCAGTTACAGTGTTTAGTTTTTGGTGATATCATCCGTTCTGTTTATTCTTTGAAGCATGGCGATTTTGATCAGGATGATCGTAGTAGCCAGAAGCCCGTGCCG
>JAZUCE010000107.1:0-2686 GCA_045638905.1 Faecalimonas sp. | reverse complement strand
CACGGCTGGAAAGTCCGATGTCGCAACGTCCTGCGAGAACTGCTTCGATGCCTGCACCGGAACCGGTTGCATTATAGGTAACTTCTGTTCCGGTCTTTTCCTGGAACGCTTCACTTAAGGATTCGATAACTTTACTCATAGAGGTGGAACCGTCGGTGGCAACACTCTCCGACTTGGAGCAACCCACCATTGCGGTGCAGACCAAAACTGCTACTACTAACAAACTGATGATTTTTTTCATTTTCAAAATCTCCTTTTGATTTATTTTTTCTGGATTTATTCGTCGATTCTCTCGACTACGGTTACATTCTACCGCCCTGCTGTAAAATCCGTAACCAAATTGGTGTAAAATCGGAGTAAAATCAAAACAGCAACAGAAAGAGGTTATCTTCCTGCTGCCGTTTTGTTATTTATAAGCACACTATTAACAGCAATATACTTCAATATATTTTCGTCACGAAACATTTACACATACATTGCATATATAATCTTAACTTGTATTGACTATACACTTATTTTGTGTTATAATAGTTATATACAAAAAGCGAGGTGTATTTTCATGACGAAAATTATTGGTGCAAGATTGAGAGAGATGCGTGTGGCAAATCGCTATTCTCAGCAGCAGATCGCAGAGATGTGCGAATCAACCCAGGCGACCATTGGCAGGTATGAGCAAGGCCTTGTGGATGTGTCTCTGGACAAGCTATTTTGGTACGCAGAAACCTTTCAGGTGTCCTTAGACTATATCTTCGGCAGAACTGATGATCCCAAGGGGCATCTGTATGAAATGGACAATTCCACCTTGCCTTCCGATGCAAGTGTCAATGACTTTATTGAGTTTTGTTTTGATCCTGCGTCACCTGCTAATGCAAAACTTAAAAAGATGCTCATACAGTTAATGAAAGAGAATATGGAGAAAAATGATTAAAGCAAACGAAATTCAAAACATGAATCATGTTAAGCAGATATTGGATAACTTAAAACGATATATCCGTTCTTATGAAATACAGATTGGGGAATTATCAGAAAACACTTGGGCAAACATCCGTTTTCAATTATGTGAAGTTGATGAGTTTATAATTGGAGTCCAAAACTGCAACGAGCGTAATTTTGTAGACGCTGATCTAAGAATACTGTCTTATTATGAATATCTTGATAATGAATGCAGTTTTGATGAGCTTGTTGAAAACTTAAGAAAATACGAAGGCGAAGTATAATGAGTGATTTATGTCTTTGTGGAAGCGGAAACAAATATGCTGATTGCTGTGAACTAAAACCGAATCCATATCAAACCGAAAACACAAAAAAGCAATTAGTTGCAGAGCTTATGAATCTGCGATCTAACTACAAAAAAATATGTCTATATCCTAACTGCACCGATAGAGGAATCCATGCTCATACCATATCACAGAAAGCAGTTCTTTCCCTCATTGCCCAAGAGGATCACGTTCTGATGCCAATAGTGGAAGTTGGAAAACCGGTAGCTTTAATATCAAGAGGTATTGAAAAACAAGCAACTACTTTTCATTGTTTTTGTGATACTCATGATAAATACTTTTCATGCATCGATGTTATTTCTCCAGTTTTATGTGATCATGTTAAATTCATGTATGCTTACAGAACATTTGCTTCAACATATTACAAAGTCCAACGCGAACTGTTCTGTTCCGAAAAATTAATATCCAAATACAATATGACCGCTAATGTTAGTAGCATATTAAAACTACATGAAGTGCGACAGGCTATCCCTTCTTTAGACATATGCAAATCACAATTCGACAGTGCGGTCATTACTGATAATTATGGTGTGATAAATAGTGTAAACGTATCATTGGATTATAAAGTCTTTTTTTCTGCAGCTGCATGCTTTTGTCCTGATTTTGATTTATATGGATCGAAAATATCTTACAAGTGTGCTCATCTTCCGATGTTATATATGTCTGTTATTCCATGTCCCACAAAAACAGAATTGATATTTTCGTGGTTAAAAACCGATGATGTGATATACGAAAAATTTGCTAAACAAATATCAATAGCTCCCAAAAGGCTTATTATAAAGTACTTAAACAATCTTTTACCTCTGTATTGTGAAAATATAACTATAGGTCCAAAGCTTTGGAATAAATGGGATTACGCTGCTCATGATGATTTTATATCTATTATCGATTGGGGAATAACACGAGACGTAGCGATTAGCTCCGCACAGCTTTTTGAACACCATAAGTACAATTTATTTGAAAAAATTAGCACATAGGAGGTGCATGCTATTTGAAAGCCGTAATTTACGCTCGATATTCATCGGACAATCAGCGTGAAGAATCTATCGAAGGTCAGCTTCGTGAGAACAAGGCCTTTGCGGAGAAGAACGGCATTGAGATCATCGGTACATATATTGACCGCGCATTATCAGCAAAGACAGATAATAGACCCGAGTTTCAGAAGATGATAAAAGACAGCAGCAAGGGGTTATTTGATATCGTTATTGTATGGAAACTTGACCGCTTTGCACGTAACCGTTACGACACCGCTTTTTAAAAAGCCACGATGAAGAAAAACAATGTTAAAGTAATGTCTGCAACCGAGAACATATCCGAGGGTGCAGACGGCATTCTGCTTGAAGCAATACTGGAAGGCTTTGCGGAATACTACTCCGTAGAACTTGCCGAAAAAATCAAACGCGGTATGA
>JAZUCE010000106.1:0-82763 GCA_045638905.1 Faecalimonas sp. | reverse complement strand
TTCGTACCTGTAGCCTCTGTATATGTGATATATCCAGTTAATGCTACCTTGTCATATCCATAACTCCATGGTTTCACCTGACCTGATGTATATTTCTTGTCTTCAAGCCCTAAATCAGAGAATGTTTTTACAGTATAGCCTGCCAATGGATCTGCTGCTGCCTTGCTTTCAAGTCCAAACCCCGCAAAACTCTGTGCAAGCAAGGAAATCATACAGAGTAATGCAACGAAAATATTCTTTTTCTTTTCTCTTAGTTTCATCATCTCGCACCTCCTACTGCAATACGATTAACGCTCCATCTCCGGCTTTCATCTTCAGCGTCAGAGATGACGTGTTCAAATAATCTGTTTCTCCATCCTGTGTGACTTGCATATTATACTTATCGTGGAATTTCAGTTTGATATCCTGTGCATATTCATGATCATAATTCACTACATATAATGCTGTTTTGCCCTGATAATTAAAGCATCCAACCAATGTATTTCCTTCTATGTCTGCAAGTTCACGCCAAGAGGTTCCTTCCATCATCACCCCTCTTGCATCAGAAATATCCGATCTCGCTTCTTTACCGGATGCAAGTACTCCTTTGTTTACAGAATTCATCAGCACTGCATCCACTGCAGAAATTTGCTTGCTGATATCCTGTGCAAAATAATACCATTGGTTTTTATTACCTTTTGCTCCAATCATACCGCTTACATCGAATCGATATCCACCGTCTTCGCCTACCTCGGAAAAATAATGTGGTTGGAATAAGGTGAAATATTCGATTCCCTGTGCCCCCATCGCAAGACTCACGTTAATAGACCAGTCAAATTGGCCTTCATGTGGTCCTGGGACAAAATCATCATCTACTTTTTGCTCAAAATCTTTTCCGCATTGGATATAACTCCAAAAAGGAATCTTATATTTTTGCGCATACTCTCTCGCCATTGCCGTATTAAATAGATAAATTGATTTAGAATTTCCGTCTTCCCATAGATAAAGATCAAAAGACATGTAAGTTGGATGCATGCTTTCACAGTATTCTTTCAAATAACCCTCATATGCTTCTTCCTGGGACTTAGCTTCGATACGAATGAGATTCGAATAGAAGTCCACATCGAATTCCTCCTTAATAATACGTGTAAGTTCTATATAATCCTCCATATTATCATCTACACGGCCAGACACATTGTACTTGTATGTCAGTCCACCAGGCTCATCTACCATATAGATTCCACAGAAAGCAGAATGATTTCGATAAGCGCTAAGTTTTTCGTTAATGGCTGCAACTGATATACTTTCTTGCGTTCTCATCTTCAGAATCGACGTGTCATGCACATAAACACCTACGCCATATTTCGCCGCCAAATCTAATAATTTTTTCCCTGAACTTCCACTTGTATCGCCCGATGTATGAATAATCATATTCACACCTGCATCTGCGATTGCCTTCATGTACTCGTCAGTCCTAAAATTTGGAAGTGGTTGTGCATCTGGAGAATAAGCTGCCGAATATGGACCATAATATCCTCCAACTGGCATTACATCCTTCCCTCCAATAATATCATAGGAAACCGCATAAGACTCTTCTGGCTCCATCGGTTCAATTTTAACCTTCCCTATTTCCTTAGAAGCGCAGCCAAACTGTGCAAGAAGCATACAGACCATCAGACTGACACCTAATATACCTATAAATTTCTTATTCTTCATCAACTGCACGCTCCTTTCTCCTGCGTGATTTCACAAGGTAAACAACACTAGTAACTCCAAGAGATAACACACACACTGCTGCTACTGACAAAATTACTGGATTGATTTTGCTTTTTTTGACGTCATCACTACTAACAGCATCTGGATTATAGTTCCATCCTAATGGCTCGTATGCAAAATCATCCGGCTGTGGAATCTCGGAGCTTTTATACTCTACATCGATCTTCTTGCCATCTACATCCTTATTAATAAGTTTGAAATTATCAATGGCAAAGTTACATACCTGTCCGGAAGGCGCCCATATCTTAATATATCCAGTTGGCGTCTGTTCTAACTGATAAGAAATCATTTCTGTATAATTTGCATCCTTTTTTAATTTAGTCTCGAACTTGACAAAGCCATCAATTACGGTCAAGCGAACACTAAATGGCTCCACATTGCTAGGATCTTTCAATCCATTACTCATACCTTTATTGCTAGGAACTCGATATCCACCACCCGGTCCTGCCAGACAAAACATATCTGTTGCTGTTATATAATCTGATGTTTGGCTGTCTTCACCAAAGGAAATTCCCATAATATCAGTCTTTGGAGCTATAACATCATCATTTTCATCAAAAAGCGCCTCTCTTCTAAAAAAAGGTACATCGAAGGTTAATTCAAAGTTGGAATACGCATATTGTGTCGTTACATATGCAGTTTTTGTATTCTCAAACATCAGAACCTTGCTTCCATTAAAATCTTTGATAATCATCTGACTAGGAGTATAACTACTTCCGGTTATCATGTTCGATTTCAATACATTCTTGTTATAGAAGCCAGTTTCGAAATCTTCCATAATATCCGGACATTCCGGTGTATCATACTTAAAACATGTATATACAAAATTACTAATTCTTGCACCGCAAGAGCCTGTCTGTAAAAATCCGACACTTCCTTGTCCTGATACCGGGATGGAACCATCAAAAATCTTTCTGCCGCCCACTGTCACCTTCAACTTTTGTGAGGTGCTAAGCTCTATCGAAACATTTACACTTCCGTTACCACAAGATGTCGGCCGTGCCAACGTGGTTTCCACTCCATCCTCAGCATATGCGCTAAGGCCTGCCTTCTGGGTTCCACCATCCTTTAAAAATACAAGTTCCACATTTCCTGCTTGACCCCAATCCGATGACAGTGACTGAAGACCCAAAGCAAAGATGAATTTTTGTCCTTCCGGTAAACTGGTAAAGTTCACTGTAAATTCAGCAGAAAGCATTTTATCAATCTGCGTTGCCTGATCTACAACTGCCTTTGACATAAGCTTAGTACTAGAAGAACTATCGTTCGGGAAGATAAGTACTCCTTTTTCCACAACAATATCACCATCTGCATCGTACCATGCTGCATCATCCAGTCCTGCCTCATACGAAGTCGTGTCTACAATCGTAACACTACTACCTGCCCGTGCAGGCAGTGTCGGTATCAGCATTGCGCCTACCAACACCGCTACAAGCACGGTTTTTCTAATCTTTCTTTTCATACTCTTCTCCTATTTCATATTAGCAAGCCAAGTTTTCTCATAATTATCATTGATATGTTTCATTAAACCATCCCAAAGTTGGTCCGCGTTCCTACGGTCAGCAGCATTCAATGCTGTAAAATACTGTACATATAATCTACCTGCAAACAAGTCTGCAGCTCCATTCTGGAAAATCGGATGGATAGCTGTATTGTAGGTACCTGTTGCATATTGTTCTGTCGTGTTCATGAGTAGCATTGCATCCTTTGCAAATCCATCCCAGTCTTTTGTATCCATTTCACCGCTATCCAAATTAAGTGGCAATTTGACCTGAGTAGCATCTAAATAAATTTGATATCCTTCATCAGAATACAGGTAACGTAAGAACTCTTCAGCACCTTCAATCTGGTCTGCGTAAGAAGGAATAAATGCACCCAGTCCACTGAAGTTAGAACTTGCTGTATTTCTTGCAGCTTTAATGTAGTCCCAATCTGCCGCAGAAACTTGCAAATCTCCAACCATATAAACGTCGCCTTTGCGGTAGTCATCAATTGACTTCTTTCCGTCTGTTACGGCATCTATAGCATCTACCACTGCTCGAAGTTGTGAGTCCTTCTTCACAGTTGTAAGTTTTTTTACAATAGATGAAATTACTGGACTCTTCATTATACCAAAATTGTCAGAACTTCCTACTGTCGCCATCTCATTGGACATCCAGCTTCCGTTTACCATCATGGCTGCATTTCCATGAACAAAATGTGTCTGCATAGAAATATGGTCACCGGAATTCGAGCCGGAAAGTACATAGTCTGGAGTCAAGATTTTCTCATATACCTTAAGCACTTCATAACGTCCGTCTTTTCTGGTAAATACATCGAGACTTGGGCTATTTCCATCCTCGTCAGTGTTTGCATAGAATACGTTGTTGTAATAATCGGCTCCTTCATATTGCATATAGAAAACGTCTGACATCATATGCCAGTAACCACCCCCTGTAAAATGCGTCCAAGGTACTATATCCTTTCTCATCAAGGTGTCACACACATTGACTAGTTCATCTGTCGTACGTGGAAGTACATCAATTCCTGCCTTTTTAAACTGTTCCTTGTTATATGCAATTCCGACAACACCACCACCAAAGGTAAGCGAGTAAATTTCTCCATTTTCCCGATTTTTTACACTCTCCAAGTAAGCGGCATTGAATTTTTCGCGAATGGTCTTTGTTTCTCCCTCTGCCTTGCTATCCAACAAACCTTCTAAGGAATGAAGGTTTGCAGAAGAACTGGCTAAAGCAAAGTATAAATCTGCTTCGTCCATATCCTCATAGCCATATGCTGACATAACACCGTTCACATCCGCTGTTGCAGTATAATCTACCTTATATTCCGGATACTTTTTCTCGAATCCTGCAATTACATTATCCAACCATTTGATACCCATTCCAGCTTGCCAAACGTTGACCTTAATTACCTTTTTACCATCTGCGTCCACGCTTCCTTGTTTACTTCCACAACCTACAAGTAGCGACAATGACATTACTCCTGCAAGTACAAGAGATAAAATTCTTTTCCAATTTTTCATTTTCTTTAATCCTCCTTATCCTTTCAATCCACCAAAAGAAACGCTGGTGGTCATTGTCTTATTAAACACTAGATACAATATAAGTGCCGGTAATGATGCAACCACACAGGAAGCAAATAAGATATCCAACCGTGCTTGATACGTCATCTCCGTACTAAACTGATAAATACCATATGCCAAGGTTGGAAGTTTTGGATGATAAATCATAGAAGAACTGTAATCGTTCCATACTCCTTTCCAACTCGTAATAAATAACGCAATAAAGATCGGCCATGCCTGCGGCAACATAACACGATAGAATATCGTAAAATGATTTGCCCCATCCATCATGGCTGCTTCTGCATAACTCCATGACATATTCTGAAAATACGACATAAAATACAACGTAGTAGTTGTTGTAACAGATCCAATAGCCAAAAGTTGTGTATAACTGTTAATAAATCCTAGATTGTAATACAACTTATATAATCCACCGCCAGTACCATATAGAGGAAGTGTTGTGACTATTAAAATTATTGGCATAACGTACTTGCTTCCAGGAAATTTATATTTGGCAGCCACATATGCAAATTGTAGCATTACAAACATATTGGCAAATGTTCCCCACAGGGAGAATACTGCACTGTTAAACAACATATCCCAGAAGTCATTATCGCCAACCTTAAGAAGCCTGGTTAAATCAATGAAGTTCTCCCAATGCCAGGTTGTCGGTAATCCAAACGGATCAAGGACAATCTCACTGTGAGTCCGAAATCCCGCTAGCACACACCATACAACCATATACAAATACGAAAAACAAACCACGGCAAACACCAATGCCACCACACAATGAAGAGCATTTTCAAGGGGTGATTTTCTTCTGAAATTTGCAAACAAATCAATTTTTCTATATTTCTTCATTTATTATCCTCCTCTTAAAACTCTACTTCCTGAAATGCTTTTCCTGCGTACTTACGCACAATCAAGGAAAGTGGAACGGCAATTGCAGTTACGCAAACACCGACCGCAGACATAAAATTGAGTGCCCCCGAATGTTGGTCTGCTGCTCCTGCAAGCATCTGTAGTTGCATCCAACAAGGGAACGTCATTGTCCCATATTCCCCTTTTGTTAACAGGAACGCATTGGTACCCGAACTAAAGATACTGCAGCTCATCAAAATCAAAGTCAAACAGAAAGTCGGCCAAACCAAAGGAACAACAATTTTTGTGAATTCGGTAAACCAATTTGTTCCATCCATACGACCAGCTTCCAATAACTCTTCTGGGATTCTGGCAAAAGTACCTCCCCAAATAATGATATCACCTGGAAAACCCAACCATATTACAAGAGCATATAACGTCGCGTTTGCAAATCGACTGTCTGCAAGCAGTTCAGGGGTGAAATCTAAACCTGCCCATTTTCCAACCCATTCTGCGATAAAACCATTAGGCATAAGAAGCTGTTGTTGCACACGGCTCATGGCAACTCCCATAATAAGTCCCGGAACCAAAAACAGTATTCGCCATAATCCGTGTCCCGGTATCTTCTTATACAAGAAGAATGATACCATGATTCGAAACGGATGCAAGAAAGCACCTAAAGCAAAACACAAGAACGTATTTTTAAATCCAATCGCCAAATCGGAGTTCATATTAGACAAGGTTTGAAATACACGTTTGAAATTATCCAAAGTCAGATTTCCTTCCTTATCTAAAACAGAAAGAAAGAATCCACTGGCATTCGGTACAAGATACCACATAACAAACGCAAATATTGGCAAGCTTACAGTTACCAGTATAAGTGCTATTTCTGACTTTGCTCTCTTTCTCTTAGTTTTTATTTGCTGCATTTTTCTTTCCCACCTTTACTATAAGCATAATAAACACTGCTGTGAGTAGAATCATTCCCGCAGAAACAACCACTGTTCCCCAAATATCTCCTGAAACTGATTCATTCTCAATGTCACCATCCAAAACCAAATATTCATGACCATCACCATCTTCATATCTTGCATATAAGGTAACAGATTCCATCACATATTTGTCAAAATAAAACTCCGTTCCATCAGAAAGGCACCATTCTTTGAAAGTATATCCGTCTATCACCGGATCTGCCGGTTTCGCAACCTTATAACCTTCTGTTGCTGTAACCGCCACGGTCTTGTTTCCTTCATGCTCTTTCTGACCGGTAACAAATGTTACTTTAGTGTCACCTAAACGCACATATTTGTTGTCCTCACTGTCGCGCATGAAACTATAATAGTAATCGTAGATAACTTCCTCTTTACCTTTTAGCATCGTTAGCGTTGTTCCTCGTACGCTATATGTATACCATGGAACGTCTGCTTCCGAATTCTCTATCTGCACACCTATATTCTGTTCAGCATCCAGGAGCAACAATGTCTGGTTGTCTTCACACCAATATACGGCTTCACACAAAGAGTAATCTTCAATTGTGGTACTCACTTTTTGTATAGTGTTCGAGCCAACTACTGTTTTTACTTCGAGCCCTAAATTGTTTCCCTGTTCATCATAGCAAAGAACAGAAGATAATTTTGCTGTCAAGGTTCCGGTACCACGCAAATAAATACCAAAATACTTGAAATCTTCACTTTTATGGTTTTCCTTTTGTGGAAGTTCTATCCAATGAGAATCTTTCTGCCCCATCTTTGCAAACACGTAGTCAAAACCTTCTTCCGTAACTTCCATACGACAGAAATAACTTGCTCCTGGCTCCAATAGCATATCTTTCTTCGAAGTAAACTTTAGCTGTCCACTCACATAAGGTGTACTGTTAGTTTTATCATTCGCAACAAAAAGACCACTAGTATTTATATCATGTTCATTTACCTCGTCCACAGTGTATGTAAGGTAGTATCTCTTTCCAATGGATAAGTCAACTTTATCTCTGTTAAATATCGAAATAACATTAGCATTTTTCAGTTCAATATTATACGCGATCTTACTTGGTTTTACATTGCCTATCTGTTCAAATGTCTCTGCCGCCGTGGCGGTTGTGACGCTTCCTAACAGCAACATACATACTGCAAGAAAGCTACCAATTACTTTTCTTTTAATTCTTCTCATCTTCACCCTTCTTTCTCTTGTTTATTAATTCTACCAGTATTCCTCTCCCTCGTCTTCGTCTGCACCAAACTTAACGTCACTTGTACGGACAACATCCTCAGAGAGATAAATAACTTCCAACATAGGGGTTTCATAATCAAATCTTTTCATCCTTCCGCCCCTCCTCTTAGTTTTCCAATGCTTTTAGACCTTGATTGACCGTCTTAATTGCTGTTTGTCCATAAACGGTAGTGCCATCTAAAGTAATCCAATACGGAGTGACTTCATATTCTATGTCATGTGCATCCTGCGGTATGTTCCATATACTGTACGCATAGAATCTACCTGCCATTTGACCAAAGATATCAGACGGAGTCCAAGTCTGAGTGTTCTTTCCATATTTGCTCTGCAATTCTTGGTAAACCGTTTTTTGCTTTATGATTCGCTCCACCGGTGTCTCTGCCTTCTTCACAATCTTAAATCCAACCGTCTTATATTGTAACGTTTCCCCAGGCGATACATAGACAGACGATACAAAACGCATACTAATTGGTTTGTCTTGTTCATCCAAAGACTTTGCGTCTGCACTTAACTGCGCTTTCACGCTCAATACTTCGTCTGCCACAAACTTCGCATATAGAGTAGTACCTTCATAAGAACCAATGTCTTTAATCTGTGCACTTGTACTGCAAGCCTCATCACGAAACCATCCCAAGAAGGTGTATCCAGGTTCTGCATCTGGTGCTACTCCTGGTGTAATATCAGCCCTGTTATAGGCAACGGTTCTGTCTTCCAGCACAAGCAACGCGGCTGTTCCAGGTGCAAGAGAAAGTGTTACAGTATTGCCTGTTGCTGTTCCATATGTTTCCTTTCCATCTTGGATACAACGATAATCATAAGCGTCATCTAACGTCACTGTGATTGTGTCATTATCTGTACCATCAGCATTGAAGTTTACAACATAGAATGCTTCTGTATCACGATAATCAAAACATCCTACCAATGCACCTTGAGTATGAGTAGATGAAACTGACGATAATTTTCCGTATGAATCTTGCACGATAGTAGTGGATATCGTTTCGTTATAATATCCTCCCTGAAAGATATTACTAATACTAAACTTCCTATCTCCGTCCACAGTACCTGCAGCGCTTGTTTTTGCTGTATTACATGCAACAATCGCTGTACTTTGTGCCTTCATCAGCACTTCGTCTACTGCTGCAATCTGTGCATTTGCATTTTTTACCCAATTATAGAATCTGGATTTTTCCCCATTTGAATAGAGAACGCCGCATTTCTCCACAGGCTCCGCCCCTGTACCATTCATATCAGATGATTGAACAAGCGGAAACCATTCGATTCCTTTTGCTCCGAATGCCAACGCAGTATTGACATTCCAATAGGTTTTTGCCTCTGTCGGTATGTATTGTTCATCATAATCATCGCTATCATCAAAATCCCCACCGGCCTGCGCGTAAAACCAGAATGGTGTACTGTTCGCTAACGACTGATTGCGAAGCATACCTAATGTACGGAAATATACTCCTCCGCCTAGTTGTCCGTTTTTGCAAGGATAATCATCAGCTGAATAAACCTGTGCACCTGCACCATTTTCTTTGTTTGTAAATTGTTCCCAATATTCATCATATAACTCTTTATCCTTATAGCCCCATTGTGCACCTGTAACCGTACCTGTATCCGTATTCTTATTTTTATATAAATTAACTGTCCAGGAATCCGACGCTACTGAATTAATTAATCCGGTAAGATTTGCATAACTATTCAACTGCTTAGAAATATCCGTATAATATTCCAGTGCTCTATATTTTTGACTTGTTCTTTGTTCTGAACTTCCTGTGTATATCGGTTCATCAATAATACTGATTCCCAGGAAAGAGTCAGAGTATGAATATTGTCCAAGTTTTGTTGCTAGTTCTGTCTCAGAGAGCATTGTTGCCTCTTCATTTACTGTTTTCGTGCGAATGTTAATCTTTGGATTTAATCTACTATCGTCCACAAACCATCCCAAACCATACTTCGAAGCAAGTGACAGTTGTTTGCGCACAGTAAAATCTAGAGCGATATCCTGTGGTGCATAAACTACCATGTTAATTCCGCTGTCTTTAATCTTCTGAAATACATCCTCATTGAGATGTGTCGAAAATGGTCCGTAGTACCCTCCAATCGGCATTACATCATTGCCACCGATGTAATCATAAGTCTGTGCTGGAACATGATATTTATTTAAAATAGCTTCCAGAGTCTGTGTCGCCTCTGTTCCTTCAGCAACTCCTGTAGATGCTAATAATTCTAAATCTTTTGCTCCCACCATGCCGTCATTGTCAAGATCAGCTGCAAACTCTGCTGCTTTTGTAGGAGCATATGGCTGTTGTTGAACCAACTGCTCTAAAACTGTGTAATCATCCATTCCCCCCGCATTGCCATCCAAATTGGTATCGCCAAGAATATAAAGTGCTACATTCTGTGTATAACTACGAAGGCTTGCTTCTTCCACCGTGTGCGTAGTAACAGTATAATCTCCCGGCTCGCTGATGGCATTATTGGTAAGTTTATAATCTGTGCCATTTTTCGTTACTGTGGCATTTCCCATTACCAAATAGCTTTTTGGTGTCACATGGTCATGACCACGTAAATTATAGGACAGCGGTGTTTTTGTTCTCACTACTTCATCCAAAGCAACGCTTTCGAGTGTAATCGGAATGTCTGATGTTGCCATAACAGCCAAATACTCAATCTCATCCATCTTTTCCTTTGAATATGTCATAGTACTTTCATAGTTGTTTAATTTCAGCGTCATTGTGACTGTGTTTTCTGTTGTATTCGTATCAAACAACATGGTGATTGTGATTGGAGTGTCGACTATACTGTCTACACCTATGCTGTTCTTTCCAACAGAAAACCCACTTCCCCCAACATAACTATCCTCAATATAGACACCTCCATAAGTTCTTATATTGATACCTTTGTAACCATTAGTAAAAGGCGTTGTCCAGAAGAGACCATTTCCACTTTCTCGATTAGAGAATGTAATTTCTCCAACCAGACCCACTTTATCAAATCCGTACAACCATGATATTTCCACCTGTTTGGTATATGTTCCACTCAGCCCTAAATCCTCAAATGTGTACATCTGATATTCTGTTAATTCTTCTTCCGGTTCAATAGGTTCAATTGGAAGGGTATCCAACTCAGTATCCCGTTCCGCCTTGCTGACAAATGAGTTGCCGGGAAAACATCCTGCTACTAAAACTAGAATGCATAGCCATGAAACTATTTTCTTGTTTACTTTGCTCATTATTTGCGTTTCTCCTTCTCTTATTCCATATAAAACACTTCCTGCAAATCCTCGTAATACTCACCCCGCTCATGTCCTACAAAACAAGGTTTTGAATACTTCCACCACTCTTGCATAACCGAGCTGTTATCCATAAACTCCATATCTGCTTCGTAATCTTCTCCCGTATACTCATAGTAAGTATAAAGTTGCGTCCCTCGAAGTGAAATCGAATAATTGTGAATATTGCATTTGTTCAAAAGTTCCAATAATTCCGGCCATGGATGCGCATGTAATTCCACGTAATCTTGAACCTTTTCCGGCTTTAAATCCGAATACATAATAAATCTTTTCATCTTTTCTTTACCTCATGTATTTATACTGCACAATAGCCCGTTACGTAATATCCGAGGTTGTATCTTCTATCCAGACGTCCAAAGCTTGCACATACCGGAATGTCAGAATCTAATTCTAATGAATATTGTCCAAATGGAATCTGGAATTCTTCTTCGCAGATTGGTAAATCTGTTCTAATGCAGATAACTCTCTCTGCAGGTACTGTTAAATGCAGACCTTTAATCGGCTCTTTGTCTTCAAAATAAAGATTTACAAGGATGTGTGCATCCTCTGTATTCTTATTGGTAATCATAAGAGCCTCATGCCCTGGAAGAGATGAGTCATCTCCATTTCCAGGTAAATCTCCGTCCACAAACATATAGTGTTTATATCCTAATACTGCTTCTGCCATTTTCTTTTCCTCCCTATCATTCATTCTATAAATCTTTCATAAAGTAATCGCACATCTTCGGTGACAATGGACGACATCCGTTTTCAGTAATCACGAAGCCTGTTTCAATACGTCCACCGTGCAAATCCGGATGTCCGAAGAAGCTTACGTCAACCATTACTGTCATACCAGGTACTAATACGAAGTCACCGTTTGGTCCGAAGAATGGAGCTTCTGCTTCCATAAGACCGATTGAATGAGCGAATGGACATACGATGTAATCTTTCAATCCATGTTTTTCATAGTAAAGACGTCCCGGTACGTCGATTTCACGTCCTGTCATTCCTGGTTTCAACATATCTCTTGTTAAACGGAATGTCTCTCTCATGTGGTTCAATAAGTCTTTTTGTCTTTGTGTATAAACGCCATTAACTGGGATAGTATCACCAAATGTTCCTGCATATCCGTTGAAACGTGGTGCGATACCAATCATAACGAGTTCGCCGTCTTCCATCATCTTGTTTGTTGCTGTAGGAACAACTGCTTTTGCACGTTCTCCTGAACCAACGATGGTTGAGTATGCGAAGCTTGTTGCACCGTTGATTCTACAGATTGATTCACCTGCTGCTGCCACTTCAAATTCGTAAGCGCCCGGTTTGATTGCTGCCATCATCTTGTCATAAGCCAAATCACAAAGGTCTGTTGCCTTTTGAATCTGTTCTACTTCCCATATAGATTTGTAAGCACGAAGTGTTTCGTATTCATCTGTGATGTCTACCATCTCTACACCTTCAAAGCCCGCAACGAAATCGTTGTATACTTGATGTGGAATTGTAGATGTTCCAACAAAACCAATTCTCTTAAGTACTGTTCCCTCTGCTTTCAACTCTTCATCCAATTGTTTGAAGTTGATAATTGTTGCGTTTGGATACTCTTCATCTGGTACCATGAACACTGGGAAGCAACGAACTTTTGTAATTGCTGAGTTCATTTTTGCAAATGGTTCTGATTCAGGACCACCAAGCAAGATTGGTTCTCCTTCTACCGGGATAAGCACAGAACCTTTTTCAAATTGTCCACACCATCCTGTTAAATACCAGCCGTTTGCGATGTTAAGTTCATCGAAATAGATTAAAGCTGCATCTAACTCTTTTGCCTTCAAGATTTCGCGAACTTGCTTGATTCTTTTTTCTGTTTCTTGCATGTTGTAATAAGCCATAGTTTTAATCTCCTTTTATGTAATTTGTGTTGCGTTTATTTTCATGCACCTTTTCGGTGCATTATTTTTTATTTGAAATTATCATCTAATGGGAACATTGGTCTTCTGATTTTCTTCATGTTCATATCTTCCAATCGTTCCGTTGAACTTCCCGGCGTAAATGCCAGTATTGCTCGTTCTGCTTTCGCAGCAAGTTCTGGGAATAAATATCCCAATTTCACAACCACTATTTTGAATGGACTGTAGTCCAGATTGATGGATTCGAAGATATCCGGTCTGCACATCGCTGCTCGGTTCTTTGTGACCACCACGGTCATATCACCGCAATCCAGTGTTGCTGAAGGTCCGGCGTTTCCTCCTGTGTAAGAAACGATGTCACCCCTATGTATCAGTTTCCCGGTAATGGTTGCCGTCTCACTGTTCTTGTCCAGACTTCCACCAACCTCCAAGGTTAATACATCTCCGATATTTGCTTGATAGCATGTGTCACAAGCCACTTCATCTGCGATTCCTGCAATTAATACGTTGGTCGCTCCAGCCTCTTGCAATCGATTAATCATATACGCATTATCCCCGGCTGCACCTGCTGTTGTATTGTCACCGGAGTCTGAGAGGAAGACTTGGCTTTCCTCTGCTTCCATCGCACGTTTGATTGCTTCCTGTGGTTCTACCGCTTCGATTAAGAATTTGAAGTCATGTCTAACCTCGTAGAATTTATCTGCAAGGAGCTCGGCATAATGTTTTGCAATCTTGGTATCCGTTTCATGCGTTACCACAATGCTTGGTCCCATATACGGCTCGTCAATCCACGGCTGACCGTTAAATACCTGGACACTCAACATTCCGGGGACTGTCTTCTCAATCTCCTCTGCAAGTTCCATGATGCCCTTCAGCGGTTCCAACGCTGTCTGGACAGCATCTCCACAGATAACCACATCTGCTCTCGCCATCTGCGGCTGTGGTAAAATGTTTTTCTCAATGCACCGCAAAAGATTCTTTGCTGCTCTAATTTGAGTCTCCTTATGGTCACAGTGCGGTGCGGTTCGAAATGCCGTTACACAATTGACATTCTTAATAATCTCGTCCGTATTGTCTGCGTGGAAATCCATCGCTACTGAAATCGGTATGTTATATCCGACCTTTTCTCTAATCTTTTGCAATAAATATGTATCACCCGAACCAATCTCCTCTACATACATCGCCCCGTGTAAGTAAAGCCAGATGCCGTCTATTCCTTCTGTCGGAATTCCGTCTACCAGTTCATTTACTAATCTCAAGAAATCTTTCTTGACGACTGCTCCGCCCGGCAATGCATGCGCGTATATGGTCGGTACAACTCCACACTTGTGTTCTTTGAAATAATCAACCACCTGTACTTCTCCATACATTGCCTCGCCGACAGCATAGTCAAAATCTTCGAATTTGGTATGTATCGGAGTTAAACTATTACCCTCACATTGTAGGGAGCCAATTGCTATTCTCATACCATCTCCTCCTTTCGTTTTTCAGACACTAAACCAAGATACACCTATAGTAATTATATTTTATCATAAAACACATGGCAGTTATTGTATTATTGCAACAAAAAAATGGTATTTTCACAACTTTTTTTCAAATATAATTTATTTCAATATTAGTAAAATTTGGTAATTGTCAAGATTATACAGATGATATATAATACTTTTAAAGGAGTTGAAAGAAATGTTAGGATTAGATTATAACAAACAAGTATCCAACGAATTGCGAAGCATTCCATTGTCATACCATCACATCGATGATAGACACCCTTTTTATCAAATGCCACTACATTGGCACCGACCATGTGAAATCATCCGCGTGATTAGTGGTAAATTGACGGTGTACATGGATGATAATGCAATATATGCAAACGCAGATGACGTGATATTTATTAATCAAGAAATCTTACATGGGTATGAACCAGAAAACTGCATCTATGAAGTAATTGATTTTGACAGTAATGAAATCTTAATACGAACTTCCTTATGTAAAGATATTCTTCATACCTTTGCTAACAACGAATTTCGTATATTACCATTTCATTCAATAAAAAATGCAGATTTATATGATATTACGAACCGGTTATTTAGACTTGCTGCACAAGATGTAAGAGATAAAGATTTGTTGTTGCTCAGCACCTTATTCGAATTACTTGGAACCATTTACATACAGCATCACTACACAGACAATTTTCAAGATTCCAAAAACACGAATCGGTTTAGACCACTTTTGGATTACATAGATTCCACTTTTATGAATTCTATCACAACAGCTGATATGGCTAACATATGTAAAATGTCTCCGAATCATTTTTTAAAGGTCTTTCATGAATATTTTAACCAAGCACCGCATGAGTTTCTGAATACATATCGTTTGGAACGAGCAAGCGTTTTGCTAATAAATACCGATTTGTCTATTACAGACATTGCATATAATTGCGGTTTTTACGATGCCTCTTATTTCGTAAAAGTGTTTAAAAAACATAAGGGGATAACCCCCAAGAAATTTAGAACGATGTTTGTATCCCATGCTTGATATGATGTTTTTATTTAAATTGTAATATTCTTCTAGTAGGTAGTTCACTAAACGTACTAATGTGATAATAACCACCTAGCAACAATGTGATTGCATATCACTTTGATGCCAGGTGGTTATTTTTACTTCACACTAATATGCGTTTCTAATTGAGCCGAATTACATTTTTCTTGTTTCGCAAACGCATTTGTTAGTATCAGATAGGAAAATGAACTATTTGAAATATACAAATTCTTCAACTATTTTGCTATGTATTAAACGAATTATCGCTGAATAAACATTATATATTATTTAATAAACCCAAACAGGCTCCGTAATCTTGCTCTCTACATACTGATCAAAGTTCACATAATAATCAACTTTCTTTACATTCCAGTTTCTGCAGTTCAATGACCAAGATGCACTTTCACCGGCACCACTAAACATATGCCCCATATTGGTTGCGTTTGCTGTGTTCCAGTTCTGAAGACTCCCCACATAAAATGTTTTAGAATGGTTCCCTGCATTAGAAAACATGGATGAAAACATTTGTCCACTTGATACATTCCAATTTCCTAGATTTCCAAAATTCCAATTCGGCACATACATGGCGCACCAATAGAACATACATCCAAAATCTGTAACCTTACTTACATTCCAATTGCTTAAATTCCCCATATATACAGAATCTGATTGTTCACCAAAATGCGAAAACATGGAATACATATTAGTAACATTTGATACATTCCAGTTCCCAATATTTCCTATGTTGATACTTGGAGTTTTCCATGCAAAATGCTCAAACATATAAACTGTTTGAGTAACATTTCGTGTATCCCAATTACTCAAATCACCAATATTGACATTGGTTGCTCTCATACCTGCAGCACTGAACATCCTACGCATATCGGTTACTTTGGAAACATTCCATTTTCCGACATCTCCTATATCAAACATAGACACATAGATTCCACTTCCTTCAAATAAACCAAGCATATTTGTTACTTGTGAAGTATCCCATGTTTCCATACCTGTAATCACATAAGCGGTTTCTTTATTCCTTCCAGTCAGATAATACATCCATTCCATACTGGTCACCTTAGATGTGTCAAGATTTTTCATTTCAAAACGCATACACTGTTCACATTCATAAAACCAATAGGCTGTACTGACTGGTTTGATTTTATCTTGAATGATCACTCTTTTAATGTATTTGTATGTTCCATCAGCATACCAAGGAACCTGGCTTGCACTTGTATATTTAGCCTCCTCGAATCCGGTATAGACAGACGTTATCGTTTTCCCATTATACGTTTGTCCTTTTTGAATCGCATTTGCTGTTTTTACAAAAGTTAAATAACCATCGCTGGCTGTAAATAATGCATATGCTACTTGTTTTTTCCAGACTGCTTTTAATGTCACATCTCCTATCGGCATATAATAGACTCCATTATATACATTACCGTCCTCGTCCTGCCATCCTGCCAATTCATACCCTTCTCTTACCGGTTTCGGAAGGGTAATTGGTTGCCCATTCACAGCATTAACCGGCTCAATGACTTCATAACCGTTTCCATCCAATGTTAGAACAAATTGTTTCTTGCCAATCTGATATTCTAGTTCTAACTCCATTGCCTTTTCCGGTGCAACTGTTTCCGTCCACGCACCACGGTTTACGGTAACATCTAACTCATACTTTTCACCTTCTGCCACTTCTCGATTAACGACATTCGTTCCTGCAACCAGTTCCTTATCCCCCATTTGAAGAGACACTTGTTTGGAATTAACCAAGATTTCTTGACTCTTTGGAACAATCTTCCAATCGTTAAATTCTTTTATATTGATATTCTGAAGTTCCACAGGAACAAGCGAATCATTTTCTAAATACATATCCTTCACCGAAGTTGTCCCATCCTCGTTAAAAATAATGTCCATTTTTGACGGAACATTAACACTCACACCGTTATCAGTTGCTGCCTTTACATCTGCACGTTTGCAAGCGAATAGAACCACAGTCATTGCTAGTATCATAAATATTGTTTTTAATTTTTTCACGTTATCACCTCTTTAGATTAGTATTTGTCTCCCTTTGCTTTTAATTCACCCAGTTTGGCTCTATGATTCTGGATTCATTATAAGTTCTAAATCCTGTATTACTAGTAACTTTTCTTACATCCCATTTGCTTAAGTTCAATGACCATGTGGCACGACATCCGGTCGTATTAAATGTTTTATACATATTGGTAACATTGGAAGTGTTCCATCCACTTAAATCGCCCAAACTAAAGGTGGTTGACCACTGACCCATCTGATAGAACATGTATTTCATGGTAGTAACTTTAGACACATTCCATTTGCTGAGATCCAACTGAATGGTCGGAGTATTAAAACCAAAGTCACCAAACATCCATTCCATACTAGTAACATTCGATACATCCCAATCACCGATACCAAGAACTGTAATTGTCTGCGAATCAAAGCCTACAAACGAAAGCATATGTGCCATACTTGTTACCTGGGAAGTATCTAATTTTCTCACATCTAATTCTGTACAATCATAGGCATATTGAAACCAGTGCGCCGTACTTTTGGGTTTTATGACATCTTCAAAAATAATCTTGGTAACAATACGGTCGTTATAATAATTCCCGTCATACCAAGGAACCTGTTTCTCAGACGTATATACTGCATCTTCAAATCCAGTATAAAGATTTGTTACCACTCTTCCGTTATACGTATCTCCCACTTGAATGGTATCTGCTGTTCGTACAAAACGAAGGGAGGTATCCGTTGCAGAATAAATGGCATATGCAACCATTTCCTTCCAAATAGCTTTTAAAGTTACATTTCCGATCGGCATAACGAACTGTCCCGTATATACTTTTCCTGTTTCGTCCTCCCAGCCTTTGAAGGTATAACCGTCTCGTTTCGGTGTCGGCAAGTTTAATATTCCACCATTATTTACCATCCTTGAAGGAAGGATTTCGGTGTTGTCATCAGAAACAAATCGTAGTTCAAATGGTCTCTTTCCAATCTCGTATTCAAATTCCAATTGAAATGCCGTTTCTTTCGCTTTCGAAGATGTCCATGCGCCTCGTTCCACTTGGATGTCCAATATCGCACTTGCCTGTGGTGAAACCGGTATACTCACCAGATTGTCTCCTGCCGAAAGTGTCTGCTTCTCTATTTCAAATACAAGACGTTTTGTGTCAACTGGTATTTCCTCTCCCTTTGCAGATAGATGCCAGTCATTACATTCCGTAACGTTAATGTTTTCAATGGTAATCGGTACTAATGACGGATTGTTTATGTCAAACTTACTAATGCTGTTATTTCCCGTTTCGTCAAAGGAAATGGAAATATTTGTTGGAATAGTTACATTCACATTCTCCGTTGCCTCTGCCGCATGTACCGGATTATTCACAAATAATAGAGTGAATGCTAACGCAAATACTGCAAGCATTCCCTTTTTCTTTTTCCAGATGCAACTAACCACCGCGACTACCGCAACACCAAGAGTCACTACATATTTCAGCCATTTTGCTGAATCTCCTGTTTGAATTTTTTCCTCTTTTTGTTCCAGACTATCTGTGTCCTGTTTTAAATTTTGCTCTGTAGTATCTGCTTCAATGGTAATATCCACTGATGTCGACGCCTTACCTGCAGCATTTGCTACAGCACCTATGGTCAGGCAAGCGAACAGAAGAACCAACAGTTTTCCAATATTTTTCTTTATTTTTTTCATTACCTCACCTCAATTGAAATTGGAAACACAGATGAAACATTACCTTCTTCTGCGTATCCGATTTTTATCGAACACTCATGAACTCCTTGTTCGAGTTCCGTTTCTAATTCCACACGATTCATTTCGTACCCCGGTTCTATCTGCTTGGATGTATAGATACATCTGTCATTTTCATCATAAATTTCAAATCGGATCGGGGCATGGTTATTCTTAATATTCTTTACATTAAACAGTACACTATTCTTACCCTCAAACACTGCTTTGGGGGAATAGTTTACATTCATCTTCCCCTCCTCTACGATGGCATCAATGGCCTCCTGTCTCTCCGAATAGTCAATCTCCGTTATGGCATTGACGTTCTTTTCATATTCCGCTGTGGTAGGCGTATCGCTACGCCCACAACGGAAACTTAACAAGAGAATAATGATAATCAAAATGGCAAGTATAATCTGTCCGATAAGACTGCGTTTTTCCTTTTTATTTTTCTTTACCTGCTTGATTTCTTTCATTTTTCTCCACCTTATTAGTTAAAATTAAATGTTAATACCATATCATATGCTTTTGCTGATGCCATATCCTGAGTAAAAGCACCGCGTTGTACATCAAAAGATAATACTTGTGTTTGTCCTGATGGGATTGCAATCGCATTCTCATCAAAGCTTACTGTTCCTGTTGTACTTTCATTACCACTCGTAGGAGCAACTAACTTTAGGGCACCTTGCTTTCCAATTGAAAACTTGATTGATTTTGTATCTGCTTTTAATGTTTTTGTGTCTTGAGATGCTGCTAACAACTTCCATCCGGATGTTTTGGCATCCATATCAACTGTTGATAAGTGAATACCTGCAATGCTGCTGATGTTTTCGATTGTCCAGTTGGATGGCAACGTGTTGGTTCCATCTTCGTTAAATACAATTGGAAGTGTAGATGGAATTGTTACGGATACGTTATCCATAGCGGTTGCCTTTACTTCAATGTTAACATCTGCGGATGCAGCATTCACTGGAATTGCTGCTCCCATAATTACTACTACTGATAAAATTGCTGCTAATACTTTTTGTCCTTTTACTAATGTTTTCATAATATTTTTCTCCTAAATTTACTTTTTTAATTTCTGAAACTTTGGTTTACGAGTTACTGCTTTCTTAAGTTTTTTACAATCATAGGCCTCGCCTCCTTTCATGGCATAAAAAAACCGCTGTGAATCACTTCACAACGGTTTGTTACTTATAACTTGCTACTAGAATAGAACTGACCTTTTCATCATTGTCTATCCTAACGTAGCATTGATCCAATATATATTTTTGCGATATTTCCTGAATGGAATATACCTCTAACGTTTTAAAATCAATTAAGCAAAGCGGAATTGCTTCCTTGCTCTCCTCTTTCCACTTATCATATTCCAGCGTTCCCAGAATCTTTTCTAAACAAGGCTGACACAAATGCTCTCTAATAATCCTTGTATTAAGCCTATAATCTTTTGGAAGTGTAATCTGCATTTCTGCGATTCCTTGTGCCTTCATACTCTCGGTTTGATATTGAAGGTATCCCGTATTACCAAACCATGTCTTCGTCCCTTCCTGTTCGTAGGTACTATCTTCTTCAGGATCTTCTGCAAGTCCAAAATCTAACACATACCAATCATTTAAGGAAATGACTCCGACCGTATCTGTACCTCGATAATAATCGACCATGCTACGTTCATGCACGCCGCAAAGGTAACACTCTTCGGTATTTAAAAGCTCACTTTTTACTTCTGAATAGGATATGTTTTCTCGTCCTTTTGCTCTTACATACCAGTCATGAATTTCTGGTTTGTAATATAAGAACACCGCGCCAAATAGTATCACAACGATACCTATCCAGAATAAACTTTTTCGAATCCGGTAATACTTTTTCATGACAATTCTCCTTTATTATTTTTATAGTGGACCATTTTCAGTCCCATTATACCATTTAAAACCGATATGATAAAGAAAAACATGGACTATTTTTAGTCCACAAACAAGAGGTTATACAATGGAACAAAGAATTAAACAGGACACCATCTACATCGGTGCCAATATTCGTCGCATCCGTTTAGAACAGGGTGTGAAACAAACGGAGCTTGTGAACATGCTGCAACTACAAGACATTAACATCACCCGTGAGATGCTTGTAAAAATTGAACGCGGAATTCATCATATTCCTGCTTCTATGTTGCGCGCCATTCGTGATTGTCTTCACACAACTTACGATGAATTATTAAAATAATTGTTATAAATATCTTATCCTATCGTATGTAGTTATAAAAGGAACCATAATTCCAATACACGCACTATAAGTGGAATTTACCAAATTACTGCCACAACATTCACCGCTTTAACAAATGGATCTTCATAATATCTGGAATCATAAGAAGTTTTCGGGTTATCACCAAGCACATAATAGCTACTTTCCGGCACCTTCACATGTTGTCCCTTTATGAAAACACTATCCCCAGGAACTGCTGCAATTCGTTTCACTACATATCTATCGTCCATACGAAAGACGATGACATCCTCTTTTTGTAGTTCCTGATACCAGCGATTTCCCAAAACAAGACTCCACTGTTTGATAGTAGGCTCCATGGAATCCGTTGGAACAATTCCTACAAATAGAACAAAACGAAGTATAATAAATAAGGCAAGTGATATGAGAATTGGAACAATCCATTCTTTCACTTGCCTTTTTCGATATTCCTTCATGCCTTTACTAACTCCTGTATTTCTTTTTGATTTCTTAAATATTTCCTTGCTTTAGAAACCCATGCACAAACCAGTTTATCGGATGCATTCATTTGCATACCAATCTCTTTACTGGTATAACCGGCTGCCATGAGCTTCATTGCCAATATGCCTTTTGCTGTTGCATTGGGTGCAGTGACCATTGCCTTGGCAATCGCATGTTCTAAATCCAGCTTTAAAATCGCATCTCCTTTTCCTTCCTCCGATACTTTCGGCAATACGTCACATGTCGTTTCCCTTACCTGCCTTCTGCTAGCATAAACAAGGGCATCACATATCTGGTGCCAAATCAGTCGATATGCGTAAGTGGAAAAATTACCACCCGTATCTGTCAATATTGCTTTACAAAGACCTATGCATCCGATTTGGAATATATCATCTTTTGTATACATTCCAAACTGCGTCTGACCATGTAATTTATCAGCAATGACCTTCCATACTAAGCCTATGTTTTCTTCCACCTTATTCTTTTGTTCTTCTGTCATCATGAAGCTTTTGCACCTCCCCGATAAGACCGCACTCTTATTTTTTTCTCTTTTCGTTGAAACATTTCCAATACTTTTTTGCTTTCATTTATGACAAGATTGCAATAATACTCTCCCAAATATCCGATGTGAGCTTGTGATAATGGTGCAGATATCAAATCCGCCAGCCACTGATATGCATCTTGCTTCGACATATAATGAGACACATAAAGTCTGTCAAAATGTCGGTGTGCGATTCTTCGAAGTGATCGTAGTTCATGGTTTGCCAGTGTACCTACCGGTATATTGGTCCCTGCATGAACCCTTACATAAGCATCACATTCCGGATAATTACTACAAACATAAAGCATCATTCCTTTCTTATTTTCGTGATAAATTCCATCTGCGCTGCGATACACAACTCTCGCACCACAATACGGACATCGCATTTCTTTATTATCGATTCCCTTTCTCTTTTTTTTCTGCTTTTTCAATCCTTTTCCTCCTTTCCCCTGAAATGAAAAATAGCCGAAAGAACTGCCAAAAAAACAAACAGAGCCAAGTACTGGAATTCTTGTTGTCTCATCCAATCACTTGACTCTGTAAGTATAAAAGCAGCCTTCCGGCTATTATATTCAATTATCCTGCGCTATTGTGGAATGTACTCCCTGCACAATCCGTAACGGTTCCCCGACTATCATCTTATCAGGTCTGACGCTTTTTTCTTAAACGTACCGAAAGCCTGAACGCAAGTCCTGCCACGCCCTCATTATAAGCACAGGCAAAACTTTTTGTCAAGCCTATTAGAAATATTTATAATATTTTTATAATATTTCTTTTCTATTACTTTTGCTTTTTATCCTTTTTCTTCTCGTAGATTGTCATTCCAACCACATACAAAATGCAGCCTCCCATTAAACAGCACAGTAAAATTGCATTTGTAGAGTCACCTGTTTTTGGTGATTCATTTGACTGCAAACGTTCATTATAAACCTCTACCTGTAGCGTCTCTTCATCCGCCAATTCTATCTCCAGTTTTTCCGGACGCTTATACTCCTTACTCATTTCATCTTCCACCTCTTCGATGGTATATTTACCAACTCTTAAGCCTTCGATAAAGATGATTCCGGATGCATCTGTTTTTAATATTTCATCATAATCTTTGCCGTGAATACGGAATGTAAAGCCTTCTACTTTTCCATCGGATGATGTTTTTATAATCTTTACGTTTCCTTTCATCGGATCGTTTACAAATCCGACGCCGGCTTCATTTTCTACTTCTACCACTTCTCCGTTAGACTGAATTTCAAAATAGTGATAGGTATCATCTTTTCTGAAGTTCTCTGGGGCCTGCTTTTCGTATAAAAAGTAGCCGCCATATCTTAAGTTATCCATATGGTATAGACCCAGTTCATATTCTGTCATTTCTCCGATTAACGCATCGCACTCACTCGAGAATTCTTTGTTTCCATCTATGTCCATATAGATTTCAAAGATTGCTCCGGTAAGTGTGTTATCCGGATACTCTTTGTCTATTTTGGTGGTATGAACAGTGCCATAAATATGGCGATTTTCTATTTCCAGTCTGATGACATCCCCATCTTCAGATATTGTTACCGGAAATACCTCTTGGTTTAACACAAATCCTAAAGGTGCCTTGATTTCTCTGATATTCCATGTACCATAAGGAATATTGTTGAATTCGAACGTGCCGTCTTCCTGGCTCTCTGCTATATAAAAAGCATGGTCTTCGTCATACTCAGTTTCATTGATAGAAAATAAGCCGAACTTAGAACCGGCCACTGCAGATCCGTCCTCATCCAGTTTCAGTCCTATGATTTGACCATATTTCAGTTTGTTTTTTATCGGATTCCCATTATTAACAGCCAGATCTATGATTTCTTCATTCTGGTTTCCATACGCAAATGTAAAACTGTATTGTTTGGTATCTAACACGTAATGATTATCCGTCGTAAGTTCCTGAATATAATAAGTACCAAATGGCAAATCCGTATTGCAGCTTGCCTGACCATCTGCACCAAAGGTGATAATCTCTATGAGTCCTCCCCGTAAGATTTTGCTTCCGTCTGCTGCGGTAATATCTGCACCTGCATATAAACCAAAGGTGATTTTTTCCAATTCCCGGTTGTTGCCGATGCCGAAGATCTCGTCTGTTTCCAGTTCTTTTCGTAGACTCACTTTCACTTTTTGTCTGTCATTATAGAGATTTGCCTTCACCTCTGTAAGAGTTACGTCTTGACCGGCATAAATAAGTTCAACAGTCTGTACCATATTATTTAATACCATTCCGTATGGTGCCTGGATCTCTGTTATCTCATATTTACCCAGATAAAGTTCTTTACTTTTCGCCACTCCGTCAGACCCGGTTGTGATTGTGTCTACAAGTGCCCCCTTCGCATAATGCATGGTGCCATCCAAGGTATAAATATCTTCTGCTGCGCGAATCTCGAATACAGCCCCACTTAATCCTTTGATTTCATAAACCGGCTGATGCAGATTATCAGAAACTACTACAGACTGGAACACTTCTCCTGTCTTTGTCACCTGGATAACGCCTTTTTGCGGCATATTGCTACGTGTTACTTTCACGACAGTAATACCGTCCTGGCTGGTTGCAGCTTGATCCGTAATATCAAAGCGAATTGGATCTGAGTCTAGTACATAACCATAAGGTGCTTGCACTTCTATTAGGGAATATCCCTTTCCATAATCCAGTTCTTCCGGTGTGATTAGATATCCCTTTTCGTTGGTATAAAAGGTATCAATCACCGTTACTTCCGGATACGTATACTGCATACTGACTTTACTTCCGTCCGGACGATAGATCTGGAATGCGGAACCTGCATATGGAATCAAACGTCCTGACTCTGCATCTGTCTTTTCTACCTTGACATAACTGGTAAACGGTGCATTATTAATCAGATATCTGTATACTTCCTGATGATTAGAAACATAAACATCAAATGCCGGCATGAGTTCTTTTCCTTCTGCTCCGGCTACTTGTTTCACTGTATAGATTCCGTATGGAAGCCAATCCGTTTCCGCATATCCATGTTCATCTGTTACAAGATACGCTCTTTCTGTTGCCTTCGCTTGTTGATAGGTTCCGGATGATTTTAGATATACTTCAAACTCTGCTCTCGCTTCCGGTGTTTCTATCTGAGTATCCCCATTATCCATATGCTTAATTAAAGCGATTTTCCCTTTGATGATATCTTCGTGTACATCTAAATATTCCGTATTGTACTCTATAGTGAAACGCTCCGGTTCCATACCGAGCCAATGAATTTCTGTATCTAATAAATAACCTTCCGATGGTGTGATTTCACGAATATTCCATCCTTCCCCACACACATAATAATCGGTTAGGATGTAACCGTTTTTATCTGTTGTATAGGTATCAATTAACTTATCATATCGATAGACACCATAAACAGCTCCAGCTAAAGATGCATCTCCTTGGCTCTCCCCATACGGATATCCAAACTCATCCACGAGACTGTCTGAAGTTTTCTTGGACAACATATACGGCTGTGGTACGGAACTGTGCGTATCAAGTTCAGAATCCAGTTTGAACAAATCCACACGCCATTTCTTAAGAGCATTATGGAAGCCTCGCTCACAGACCAGATTCCATTCTACTTCCGCGTGCTGCTCCTCTGGAATCACATAGCGAGCCGGAGTGTTGATTTCACGAATGGTATAATCCGTTCCAATCGGAACAGATGGAAAAATGGCTTCACCAATCGCATTTGTAGTTGCCTCCATGCGAATCGCATCACCATAGACTGAAGTACCGGTTAATTCAAACTTGAGATTTTCTATCAAAGAATCTTCTGCTGTTTTTGTAATCTTAACACTTCCATATTTCCTCAAGTTTGCGATATCCAATGTGATTAACGGACTGTCATCATTTAAAGTAACACTCCATGACTTGTTTTCTTCTTGGTAATAATGTGTTGGCTCTTTCGTTTCTTTTACGGTATAGGAACCATACGTAATTTCGCTGGATTTCGCATATCCATTTGCATTCGTAGGTCCAATCACTGTTACGGCTGTTCCTTTGGAATCATAAACCGTAAACTCAGCACCACTTAAATCTTCCCCCGATTCTGCATCGGATTTTAGAATCTCGATGTGTCCTTTCTTCAGCTGATTCACCGCCTGAATGGTTACAATCCCATCGTTTGCTGAACTGATTGTTACATTCCATTCTTTGGTTCCGGAATAGGTGTAGTTTTTAGGAAAGACCGTCTCCACTACCTTATAACTTCCGTATGGCATATCTTCTTGAGACACCGCATATCCTCTGTTATTGGTTGGTCCAATGATAAACTGAGAACCGGTTGCGGTATTGGTTGCCGTAAAATAAGCACCACTTAATGCGGTGCCGTTTGTATCTTTCTTATATACTTCAATTTTACCGGAATTTTCCACAATACTTGGAACAACTATCTGACTTACCACCTTTGGTTCATCACCTTTAATGGAATTGTCAATCAAAGTGATTTCTGGTCCGCGAGATGTTCCCACATGAGTAGTAAAATGTTTACCATCGTAATTTCCTGCATAAATTGCGACATGACCGATTGTTCCATCCGAGATTCGTTTAAAGGTAATGATAGAACCTATTGGTATTTTCTCTGCAGGAGTAAGTGCTCCAGCTGAATTCTGGGTAAACGCAATACGTCTTGCCTTTCCTTCTGATACCCATTTGTTTGCTGCATCCTCATAGGCTTGTGCCAATCGGGTATTGGTTGGTCTTGAAAGGCTACTGGTATCAATCCCTTTGATATTCGGCAAATAATTATAATACACATAGCTTACGTAAGAAGCACAGCAAAGTCCGCTGCTTTCAAATCCAGCTATATCAGGTGCACGCCCCGTTTTGGTACTGGAATTTGCTATCGTTTCTGTACCATACTTGGTAAGCCCATAAGAAATATTGGAACCATAGGCAGTTGCCTGGCTACTGTATTTCTTGAAAATGGTACCGTCGTTTTTTTGTCCCTGCACGTTATATCCTGTATACGCAAGGGCATCCAAAAAATCATTATTTAACATCTCGGATGGAATGTCGGATGCAGGAGCTGCAAGTCCTGTTATCGGAATTCCTATGATCAACATTAACAGTGCCATAAAGCATGCGATTACTCTTGATTTTATTCCTCTCGTTTTTTTCATCGTTCTTTTTCCTTTCTCATAAAAATAGGCTTTCTGCCATGTTCTTGCATAGCAAAAAGCCGTTTCGTTTATAATTCATCTGTGTTTTGTGCGGTCACGGTAATGGCACAATACCACATGTCACTCTGATAGGTAATACCTACTGCAATATAACCATATTCAGATGCACCGATATATGACCAGTGACTTTTACTCTGATACACGAGTTTTGCTAATTCCCCTGCTACATAATCCACGCTGCCAACATATCCGGCTTTTGCAATCGCTTCCCTTGCATTCGCCCGATAATAAGGTTCTCCGCTTCCTCCAAACAAGGTCGGGTCCATATACTCCCCATACTGAAGTGCAGTTGCTGCAATTCTTTGGTCATTGGTATCATGTGAAAAATTAGAAACCAACTGCTTGCTTCGATACTGTGCGTATCCCGTTAGTCCAGGTAGACTAGTCGCCGGTACCTCTCGGTATCCATTGATATATTCCAGTACCTTTTCAGCAACCGCTCGCTCATCTGCTTTTCCCGCATGCTTCACAGGTGGGGTCACTTCTGGCACAGGTTCCTCTTTTTGAGGCGGAACACTTGGCTTACTGTTTTGCGTTTCGTTTCCACCTGTATGCTCCTGCTTGGATGACTGCGACTGTGAAGGTTTTTGTTTTTCGGGATTTGCGATTTCTGATGGATCGTGATTTGGCATCATAGTGCTCGTAGTGTTTTGTTGTTTATTTTCACCTCGGTCTGGTATATGACTATCTTGGCTCTCTCCCGGTTTAGCGCCTTCTGCAGGTGTTTCATCTGATTCCTGTGTTTCAGAATCAGTCTGAGTATTTTGGGATTTATCTAAGCTCTCTTCGGCCAAATCTTTTCCGGCTGCCGAGGGTTCTTTCTTTTTATCTGAGTCTGATGTACACCCTCCTAAAAAACAAAGCCCCAAGCCCATAATAAATATAATTATTATATGTTTCATAATGGCTCCTCCTGTAACTATTTTATATCATCATTACACGAGTGAGTCTGGGATTTTACAACTTTTATTAGCCCGCAAGCTTTAGAATGCCGCGGTCGGCTTCATCTACGCAGCGGTCCAGCATCTCAAAAAATCGTTTTGGTTCCAGTACCACGTCAAGCCAATGAGTCGCGCGATAAGAATAACAACCGACCTCATCATTAATGGAATGGCTTCCTAAAACGCTTCTTAAGTTCAGTTCGTTAGTCAGTAGACGTTGCTTCATGGTACTAGGTTTTTGCAAGGATTTTGCCAAACAAAACACCATCAACGGATGAAGCTCTGAAAATGAAATCTGCAAATAGTAATCATGATAATTGGAAATAAGCGTTTGTTCATCCTCTGCTTCAATCTGTAACTGCGATGTAAGCATCTTTTTCATCTGCTTAACAATCTCACTTCTGCGATATTGTTCTTCCTGGCTGATCTGACATGCTTCCATATGATTTTCCCTCCTTTCTCTATACTGAGTTCATCTATACCACAGATGTGACATGTGTGATTGCTCCCCAGATTCGATTGGATTCTTTATTAATCCCAAGAATTCTCACGGTCACTCTGGCACCACGTGGCGGTCTGCCTCGTTTTGGATAACTACACAGGCAATCGATACCGCCATCCAATGCAACAAATACACCATTTGCATCCACCATGCTTACGGTTCCCACATACCGATTTCCTACTGCATATTTCCTGAGTGCCTTTTCATAAGGATTCTCACCTGCTTGTTTGACGGATACAATCACTTTCACCTGAGTCTTATCAATACGGTTAATTTCTAATACTTTCACCAACACTCGCTGCCCCGGTTGGAAATGTGCCGCTGCATCCAGCCATCTTTGGTAGCTAAGTTCTTTTAATGGAATGTAAATCTCCAGACCGAACAAATCCACAAAGATTCCCGCTCGGATCACGGATACAATTCTTGCCTCAGCTACGACTCCTGAATGAATCAGATTATTTCCGTCTCGGTCTGTGGCAAAGAAGTATTCTTTTCTTCTGGCACGCATTGCTTCTAACCTACTGCCTACCGCAAGACCGGATTCTGTATCCATACCTTTGACGATATAATCCACTTCCGCACCCAAACGCTTGGTCAGCATATAGTGATGTACTTCCTCCGGAGTTCTCCCCCTATAATCATCTGGGGGCTCCACCGCCTCTTCCGCCGGTATAATGACTTTAAACTCGCCATGATAAACAACGGCTAATGAACGGGGTGGATTGTCGGATGTTTGCTCCACACCTTGAATAATGCCAGATAGGATTCTTCCTGTTTTTTGGGACTCCACAAGGTCCAACAAATCATTTTTCGATTTTTCCGCCTCTGTTTCTACAGAAAGGCTACTGCCAATTGCGATAATGTCTTTTTTACTTGCCATCTATGACACCTCCTTAAAATTCTATCGGCGGTTTTGCCGAACTATATAAATGTTTCTTTCGCTCCTGTTTCTTTTCTTTTGTTTCTTTCCCGGTCTCAAACTGACTTTGATTCATCACTTCCTGTATGTTGCTCTCCGGATAATAGTCCATGACAGAAACCTTCTTGATTTTCTTAGACATAGGGTGCTTCGTGTAATCCAGCTTGTCCAGTTTTAGCATGTTATAGCCACGTATGATACAAAGCATTTCCTCCAGTGGTAGCCGAAGCACCTCATCTGGTGTCAAAAGCCTCCTTCTACCATGTCCTTCCATACTTCGGTATTGCGGAATGACCTGTGCTATGGCGATGGTCTTTCTGACCGTCATCGTGTTTTGCACCTGCACGGACATGTCTCCCGAACGTGCGGAAACAAATTCTGCGGTTACATCATCGGTACATCCCATCATCAACTGAATATCACAGTTACCTACGATTTCAGACCATAGGTTGTTCGGATATCGGTTTTGCAATTGTCCCAAACTTTGCACAGCAAGCATCACCCTGATATCTCTTGACCTGACGACTGATAAGGAACGGGCAAAGTCGGAACCATCCTCAGCACCACCAATGCGACCGACATTATTAAATTCATCCAGTATCAGATTCACCGGGACGATGCATTTTCCTTCTTTCTGGCTATCTGCAAATCTGGATAGTTTAATAAACATACAACTAAAAAACAGCGATGAAAGGAACGCCATGGTGGTATCCTGATCGCTGAGAATAATATAATATACACATTTTCGTTTTGCAGGTGCAATTAATTCAATATCCGAGCGACTTGTAATTCTTTGCACAGATTGGTTTTGTAAGACTTGTAGTCTAGTACCAAGTCCTAAAATGATACCAGATTTCACGGTATCGCTAGACTGAGCGAACAAGTTATAGGGTGCTCTTGCGGGATGCGAAAATGGCAGTTTTTCAAACATTGCGGTTAGCTGTTTTTCACTGTTTTGTGTCAGCAACTGATAGACTGCCGTTAAATGCTTCATGTCCGGACTTCTGCTTCGGTCTTGGTCAACAAGCAAAATCAATGCTTTTAGTAGATTCCCTTCACCGTTATCCCAGAAATGGTCCCCTTTTCCGGAACTCGTGTTTCCAATAATGACGTTGGTGAGTACCTGCGCCATTAACGTGTCTCCGTCTAGGTCTGACATACAATTCCATGAATCACCATGTTCCGGATTCACCAAATTAAATACTTTCACATCATAGCCTGCACTTTTAAAGAGCTCCGAAGTGTCACTGTACATTTCCCCCTTACTGTCTGTAATAATCACAGACTCACCACGCTTCATGGCTTGGAATAATGCATTGCGAATGATGGCTCTTGACTTTAGTGTTCCGGATGCACCAAAAATTGCAATGTGCCGATTGAGTCTGGTGTCACTCGGCATGCAAACGGCCTTTCCCTGATACTCACCCAGAATTGTACCATCCACATGTTCCACAGGTCCCACTTCCAAGACATCCTTCATTTCTTTTTCATTCATCCACGATGCGGTACCGTAGATACCAGACTTACTTTTGGTAAATCCTCTCGGATCGTATTCTTTGCCGTCGAATTTGTCATGGATCTTATAGTATCCAAATGCAAGTCCCACAACCATCAAAAATCCAACCATGCCTCGTACACCATTTGATGAAAAAGTGTATCCCAAACATACCAATGGATTAAAATTGATTGGCTGCATCATCTCTCCACCTGCAACGCCTCCATAACTCATCCAGATACTATAATTGGTAAGCAATTGGCCTAAAATACCGCCCAAATATAAAAGCGAAAGCAAACCCAGTATGACAGCAAGCAGAATGCCAAGCCGTCTATTTTTATCTTTCAAACAGATTCCTCCTTTCCACACATAATTCTGTTTCTATTAGGTTCATATCCAGCGTTTTATAAGTAACTTTTTTTCCCAGATATGTTTGTAAAAACAATAACTGATATGCAAAGCAAAGCACTTCACATTTGATATCTTTATTTAAAATAGCCTCCCGAAAGCGAACCAGTCTAGCGATATCAAAATCCAAAAAAGAAAACACATAAATTCCTTGGACAAGTGCGTCGTATTCGAACATGCCCTGATTATACGATCGGTCTTCCGGATCAAATAAAAGTTCCAGCACTTTTTCATTCCAGTCTGGTACTGTAAAAAATCTCAGCTGCCGAATTCCCATTTCATTCATCGGGATAAAATAAATATGCTGATAAATGGAATCAAAACGAAATTCCATCCTCTGGGTTTTGTCTGACTCTATCAAGGTAGCTAATGCGATTTCCTCAGACTGACCGAATAGAATTGCCGCATGTATGGTTTTGATATCAGAATTCATTCTTGCAATTTCCTGTAAGCTATGCAGGGTTTTAAATTCTCCCATACCCGACCATTTCATGATTGCATTTCTGGTGTTGTAAACCGCGTAACCCGTCCCATGGGAAAACACAGCTCCTACCATTCGGGTAAACATGGTTTTATTTAATTCCATTTCGCCTACCTTTTTCAGTTGTTTGGCAACATAAAGGTTTGCTTCGTATGGAATTTGATTCGTTCGCTTCTGAATCTGTAAGTCGGGTAAATGATAGCTACGCATTTCAAATCCGGCTCGCATGCACATGATGACACTTTCTGCTACACGGTGGTTTCGTTCCCGGTGTGCATCATCCCCTGGAAACTTATGATTCCAAAATAAATCCAGATAAGTTTCTAGTGCATTCGGATGAAGCCATCTCAGTATGGGTAATGCACCTTTATAAATGCGAAGTGTTTTGGCCTTTCCTTTTCCGGATACGGTAAATACCCTGCATGTCATGGTGTCGCCGGTGTGCATGTTTTTTATCACTTGGGTTTCTGTCAGGTTCATAATCAGCTTCTTATGAACCCGCTCGTTTCCGAGCAGTTTGACGGAACGGTATGGAACTTCTCCAGCAACAGACAGTATCGTAAGGATGCAGTATAGCTGATTACCTGCTCGGAACTGATACATCAGCGCATCTCCTTTCGATTGCGACATTTTTCGACAACATGACTGCTCTCTTTGTCGGATTTTGGCTCCCGATTTCTATGCATTTTCCTTGAAATTTCAATGGTTTGCCCCACCTTTTTCCTGATGTCATTTTTTGTTTTTTGTTCCATTCCGTTTTTACACCAGTTTTTCATGAAGTTTTACCCCTTTCTCAGCGAACGTTTTTTCTTGCAAAAACCATGTTGGCAAATCTTGTTTTGGAATCACATAAACTTCTGTGCATTCCTCTTCGCCGGCTGCGCTACAATAAAAGTGAGAACAGATATTGGGACTGTCATCCGGCAAAACATACATGGCAACAATGTCGGAAACCATGTTCACTTCGATATTGTCATGGTCTCGCATTTTTCGCTCCGGTCTGTTCTTATCGTAGACATGCCGGAATATTAAAATGCAATCTTGAAACCGTACCGGCTCTTTTGTTTCAAAAAAAGTTTTCATGGCAGGATATAAAAAAGACCGGATATAATCAGCCGAACCCGTTGCTTTCTTTGGGAGAAGCATCGGAATCCGCATGACAAACCAGCCTTCTAAACTAAATCCAATATCTACTTGTATATTTTCTTCCAGCACCTTTGCGATTTCTTCTTGTGCTTTTGGTTTTCCACTGTATGCCGGCAATGCTCTTGTGAGTAAAACTGCCTTTTCTGAGGTCGCTGCTAATTCTATTGCACACGTATATGCACGCTCCATGTTACCAGCATCGTAAAACCATCGAATCGCTGCAATCTGTTCTCGCATACGCTTCATTTTTCTTTCGACTTTGCTAAGTGCTATCAGAAACTGTTCCTGCTTTTCCATCAGCTTCCACCTCGCTTTCCGTATAAAACATCACTTTCGGCTCATCCTCGCCATCGAAATCTATAGTAGCCAAAAGGCATGGAACATCCGGCAAATATAGTTGCTTTATCTGTTTTTCATCTGTAAGCACAATAATATACTTCAGTTCTTCCTGCGGTTGCAATAGCCTTGTCAACCCTTCCTCTCCTTCTTTTAGAACTACAATCTCGTAACCCATGTTATCTTTCAAAAAATAGATTTGAGAAGGAAAGACAGCCGGATAATGTGCCATTGGTTCCACTTGCTCCGAGAACTTCAAAAACACCCACATAGCCAGAATCGTTTTTTGTTCCGGCTGACAATGTGCATCCAAAGCAAGATAGTTTCCTACCTCTACGATTTTCCATTCCCGTTTTAAATTCCTTAGTATCTTTTCAGCAGTTTTTTCTTCTTTGTTCAGCAATTTTAGAATTTGCTTTTTCGTAAGAACTTGGTATTGTGAAAGCCAGTTGATTACATGTCTTTCATCTTCCAATAGCATTACTTCCACCTCCTTTGTGCGTATTATTTTTATAAATGCGTATTTCTTTCAGAATACGTTTTTTGCTTTTGTCTTTTCTTTAATATCATTTCTAATTCAGCTCTGTCGGTCGTAATCATTTCATGTTCCGTTTCCGATGCCTTCACAATCACAGGCACTTTATTGTTATTCGAGTAAATCAGTGCTTCGCCTCGTTCAAATCTCGTAATGGACTCAATTTCTGTTCTCGTCAGTTTTAATACGTCTTTCACATATTGGGCTTCATCCGGTTCCAGATTCAGAATAATCTTATTCTTGGAATTATTAATGATTGCCCGCCCATATTTTCCATCCTCCAAGCCAAAGAAATCGGATAAATCCTGTGTTGCTGATACAGCGGCACCTCCATATCCACGAATCGTTTTGAAGATATTTAGGCAAAACTCTGCCGCCTGTTTGTTGGATGAAGTACCAATCAGTTTCCAAATTTCATCAATCAAAACAGCCTTCTTTTTTGTAAGATTGGTTTTGACAGAATCCCAAACATAATCAAGCGCAATCATCATGCCGACCGGAAGTAGTTTTCCCTTTAGTTCTGACAAATCAAAAACAATATATTTGTTTGATAAATCCACGTTGGTCTGTCGGTTAAAGGATTGCGCCGACCCGGTTACAAATCGGCTTACAATGACCGCAATCCGTTCGGTCATTGGGTTATCTGTAAGATTTCTGTGTAAATCACCCAGTATAGGCATCTTTTTCATCTTTGGCGGGCTAACCGAATCATCCTCATAAACACTGGCATTTTCATGGGTAATCCCATAATCTGCATAAGTCTTAATCAATGCTTCATCCAAAAGCTGTTCTTCCTCATTTGACATATCCGGTATCAAGAGCCAAAAGAAAATCATAAGTTGTTGAATCTTATTTGCCAGCATGGAGCCTAGTTCTACATAATCGGAATCATCAATCAATTCCTTTTCCGGTGCAATCGTATGTCTGATTTCCATAATGTTAATACAATGTGGAGAACCTGGCGCAATTCGAATAAACTGTCCGCCTATCATACTGCAAGCCCTTCGAAATTCATGCCCTTTGATTGGTGCCAAAATAAAGCATTGTATCCCACGCATTCTCATACGAAGTGCTAAAAGCTGTAAAGTAAAGGTTTTTCCCGCACCACTGGTTCCAATAAGATTTAGGTTTGCGTTCTTATTCTTTTTTGTATTAAATAAATCCACAATACTCAAAGAATGATTGTGCCTGTTCACACCAAGTAGCACACCTGTATCATCTGAGAGTTCATAGCTGGTAAACATATAAGTAGATGCTGCACCACTGGTTAGCACATTTCTTCTCGAACGTTTTTCCAGTTTCGGTGACATCTTTAAAAACGGCATAACCGTCTGAAAAGCCTGCTCCTGTCTATATCTGCAATCGCTGACATACATATCCATTGATTTCAGCATATCTGTAATCTGTTGCTTTCTCCAATGCAGTTCTTCACGGGTTTTCGCAGATACCGTAATAAATACGGACATGTAAAACAAGTCTTCATTATTATTTGCCATGCCATGTTTTATGAAGTATCCCGCTTGTATGGAATTAGCCAGTTCTTCGTAGTCTGTGCTGGTGTCCTGCATGCCTTTGATCTTTGTTTTGTTTAACCGAATTTTTTGTGCTACCTTATCAATTGCCCTACTACGGTCTTCGCGTTTCAAAAACACATCCACATCAATCCCTTCGCCGGCATTGATAAGCGATGACATCCAACCCGCACGTACTGCATTTGGAAAACCATCACCACGTATAAACAGAAACGAAAAGTATCGACCATCCATTACGATATAGCCCGAATTAGTAAAATCAATTCCCCTTGGACTCACAAGATCCGAAATCGGAATTTTAGGAATTGGATCAATTCCTATGACCTTTTTCTCGGCTGCCATTGTATCAATCACTACGCGATTTACACGAGATTCAAACGGTTCATCTACGCAAGACGAACGATTAAAAAACATATAAAGCATTTCTGCCACAGCTTCATCTGGATCATCCGGTTGAAGAATGGAATTGCCACAAAGAGCAAAATAGGTTCTCGCATTTTTTTCAACCGCTTGTAGCACACTATAAATGCGGGCAAAATCTTTACTGTCTGAACGTCTAAGTTCTTCATACTGAAAAATCAAAAAGAAACGTCTTGTTAACGCCTCCCTGCTTCCCACATCCTTAATTAACTTCATATAGTCTTCTCCTAATTGCTTGCACTTTTGATTGTCTTCCTTTTCCAATTCTTTTCTAACCATTGCAATATGCTTTTCGGAATTTGCTCGTCTTGTTATAGACTTAAATTGCAATTGTATCGGTGATATTTTCAGCCAACTCGCAAATATGGATATAATGTTGTATTGTTCTTCTTCCGAACGCAACATGAAATTGATTGGCTCTATCTCCAATATCTTAATATATCTTCCGTCTGTCATTTCTATGATTCCATGGTGTAAATCCTTAATGGGAATAAAGTCTTGGATAAAACTAAGTTTTTTCATACTCATATCCCACCCTTCTAAAGCTTAATTTTCTTCGATTCCTTCGAAATGTGAAAATAAATCCTAAGTATTGAAGTAAGGAATTTCCATCAATACCAATCATTGCAACTACCGCCAATGGGAGTAATGTAACTGTCATTACTACAACACGTATTGTTCCCGGCATTGGTATCCACATCAGTTCCGGATATCCTATCAGCAGAACAAAAGCACCTGCTTCCACCGCATTTCTCGGCTCTAACAAACCGCCTAGCAGTTTTCCGGAATCGGTATAATTTGCCGGTATCGCACAAACATTACTAATCTCTCTATCTTCCATTTTTCTTCCTCACTTCAATACTCTTCCTAGTTTTAAATCTGTTTCATAAGAAGGTGTATTAAATACCACACCTTCTCCACCAGTTGAATGCACCCACATTCTGTTTCCTTCATCGTCATATCCTGCAAACATAAGCACATGACTGCAACTGTTCCCATCTTCATTTAATAAAAAGCCTAAATCTCCGGGAAGCAACTCATCCCACGTAATCTTTTCGGCATTTTTATACTGATACCAACTACCGTCCTGTATCGTTTTACTCAGTGCTGTTTGATATGCCCATGATGTAAATCCGGAACAATCCAATCCAAACGGCCGCATGGTTCCCGTTGTTGCGGAACCTTCCGCCGTAACCAGTTTCAAAATATTCCACTCGTTATTCCAACCCGGACCTGATTTTCCACCCCAGAAATAAGGTACTTTTCCAACAAGTGATAACCCTGTTTCCACCAATTTCTTTCGTTCCTCACTACAAGTTTGCTGGTTCAAAAAGGTAAGCATTTCTGTATTTGTAAGAGGAACTGCCTGTCCATGCATGTTGTTACCAAACAATGTGTATTTTAAAGACATTGCCATACTGTTTATGGCATTTTCATAAGTCGTGTTAAATTCATTATATTGTGCATCCATATCAATGCCGAACGCATCTGTAATAACCGCATTATCAAACGGGTGTATGGTGCACTCCAAATAGGTTATTACTTCCTTTTTCGGTGCAATTTTTTTCGTGCCGGATGTTACATAATATGTAGCTTCGGTTGTTCCTGTTATCTTTCCGTTTTTTAGTACAGGCAGTTTCACTTTTTCGGATTGATAAACAGGAACTTCCAATTCCACATCAGATGTCCGTTCCTCATCCGGCACGTAATAGGTTTTCGTTTCTGTTTCATAACGATACTGCGTAACACCATTAATAGAACCCGTTCGCACAACTTTCGTCACCACCGTTTTTGTAATCGGTTGATAAGTCATATAAGTGACAGGAGTAATGACTTCATTTTTCTTTTCGATGGAAGTCACCGGATACATTTTTTCTGTTACGGAATCAAGTTTCGACAACATATCTTCTACATCTGTTCCCTGCTGATTCATAGAAGCTGAATAGGCAGCTAGTATATACGCCACATCATATCCAAAAGAACTTTGTGCGTAGTTAATCATGGAATTTTTGGAAGTCTCCATATCATAGCTACCATCCGTAATGAGTGCTTCTACATCAGCAAGGGCTTTTGCATAACCAACATCCAGATATGAAGATACCTCCTCTGACAACCCAACATAGGCGCTTGCAATGGTTGCTTCTGCTGTCTGTTCCATACCATTTAAGCCTACAATCTCATCCATAATGATACTTGGCAGTGAAACAATCAGTACCACTAGAAACACAAAAAACAAGCAGATGCAAATCAAAATCTTAAACAATGTATGTCTCAGCGACCATGCGGCTGATATCACAGCTCCCCAAGGACCACCTGCGGCGGTGCCTGCAGCAATTTCTGCTGCAGCTTTCCCAGCTTGTGCACCACCTTTCACGGTAGCCGCCGCAGTGCTTGCAACAGCTTCAGCTCCCTTTTGACCTGTTTGTTTCGCTGCATTTGCCATCCGTTTTGCAGCATAGCCCAAGTTATCTCTTCCATCACCGGTTTGTTGTTTGTTTTGCTCCATCAACCGATACACCTACTTTCTTCGTGGTGGTTTCGTATCAATCTCACCACGTTCTCGAGGCTCGTCATAACGGTTTGGCGTATTTCTATATCGAACGGTTTCCACAGACACACTTTTTACATTGTCACCCTCATATACCGGTTTTCCATTTTCATATACAGGTTTTCTTTCAATTGCTGCTTCACCACGAATTGCATACCATTGATTTCCATTGATATCTTCATACACCTGATAATCGCCACGTGGCGGAGCAAATTGTGCAGTATCATAAAACATGGTTCCTGAACCGTTTTCATGTCGCACCTCAAAGTAACCATCCATACGTTGCGAACCATCTACACCATAAATAGATTCCTCATATCCTGGCATAAAGTTTTGGAATGCAGCTTGGTTATAAGCAAAAGCATTTTCAGCTGTTTCAAATGCCGGCATTTCAGCATGTGGCTGCATACTATACCAATCCACTCCATCTGCACTCTGCATAATAGAATGTGGTGCATCCGGTTCATCATAATAGGCACTGTTATACCACAAGGTATTATTTCCATCACAACTTGCTTCCAAAACACCATCACCTACAGTACGTAAAGTTGTACCATCTGCAGCATCTGGAAATGCATCTGCAACCATACTTGCCTCTGACATGCTACCGCTAAATGTTGGAGCATCATAAAAGGACATTGCTTCGGCACCACTTGCAATTTGATACCATTGACTTCCATCTGAAGCTGTTACAACCGCATGCGGACCACTTGGTTGTTCAAACTGACTTGTGTTATATAATCCAAGAGCAGTTTCTTTTCCATCAGCACCAACAATACTTGTATTAATCTGTCCTCCGGTAATCTGCGTTCCAGTTGCATTCATTCCTGCCAAATGTGGCATATAATTGCTTAAGCTTCTGTCTGCAATATCTCCTGCAATGGAACCCGAAACATTCGGTGTTCTACTCGCAACAGAGGAAATCGAATCTCCTGTTAACATCACGCCATTTCTTGCCGCCATTCCACCGAACATTCTTCCCACAAAACCGACCGTTCCACCTGCACCCATTTTCGTACCACCATTTACTACCGCATCACGTACATAACTGTTGCCTTTGAACTTGTCAGCAAATCCAGCCATAAAGCCACCGCTTCCGCCTCCAGGTCCAACTGGACTTCCTCCACGGAACACGCTGCCGGCATTCTTAAATCCTCCGCCTAATCCCGTGACTAGCCGAGCTGCCATAAGAAGTTCAAATCCCATACCGGTTCCGGTCTGTGCTACATTCAATCCCATAGCACCCAAATAGGAATCAAACTTTTGTGCGGTCTTTAGAAATGCTAAAGCACAAAAGAGCCATAAAAAGATACTTCCATATCCTGTGGATAGTGTCCCACCAGTTCCAATATAGGCTCCCACAGAGGAATTGAATCCACGTAAAAACCAGACATTTAATACAAGCAATAATAATTGTGAACCTACCATACGGCACCAACCTTGAAACACATTAATTGTGCTTTTGGATGCTCCCATGGAGTATGCCAATGGCGAAGTATAAAATAGCACTCCAACAACAATGTATCTTTCCACTGTTTCTAATAGTAACTTGAAATAATTCCAACCCAGAGCAAGTTCTAAGATAACAATTAAAAGCAATCCCACAACTGAAATGGTTGCCGTAATTGTTGTCATCCCATTCATTAACGCCTGCTCTACACCTGCAAAGGTAAAATCCTCTGCACCCATTTGAATATCCATGAGTGCCGTATATGGGGCTCTTGCAATATTAAGAACCATTAAAAAAATCGGTTTGGCATACCCTATCAAAAATGCAAACAAGGCACTACGTGCAAGCAAAGGTAATGGGCTTTCCGCCTCTGTTAATGGACCACCAAAAATGCGAAACAATTGCCAAACGGTAATGAGAAACAAAATTGCCCATGCTGTATATTGCATCACGTCGTATGCTTTTTCTAGGAAAGGAAAGTATTCCTCCATAGTTGTCATATCGGTTCCCAATGCTTCTAAAAACATTCCTGATATGGTATCCATAAGTTTCGATGCAACACTACTTACCCAAGTAATAATCCCTTCAAAAATCCAGTCAAGCATTCTGCATCACTCCTTTATTTGACTGAATCATTGATTTAGATTTGTGTTCCACCACCAGTTCCACCTCCGGCACCGCCACCACCAGGCGCATAATTTCCTCCTGTAATCAACGGTTGCAAATATGCAACAATAAATCCTAATGAATTAAGAATAATCCACGTGATTACAATTCGTTTCAGCCAACTAGTCGCTTCGTCAACTGCTCTTTGATTTCGCGATACCATACGAACAATTAACGCGATTGCTGCAACTGTAACTGCCACGATGGTACTGATTGCAACAATATGCCCGTAAATATCTTGCATAATTGCTGAAAATCGGTCCCATATGGTTGTTGCAAAAACAGGCTGTACCGTACACATGAGTACACACATCATTCCGACCATTGACCAATATGCCTTCTTCACCTTCATTTCCACTGCACCTCCCTTCTGACTTTTAAACATCAAAAAAGCCGCTTCTAAAACCTTTTATCGTTTTAGAAACGGCGTCAACAATACTCAGTCCCAATTTGGGATAGTGCCATTCTAACATTTTCACTTTTACATGTCATCGGCTTTTGTGTGCCGACTTTGTGCCTAGTTTGTGCCATTAATTTTTTGTTTGAAAATCTCATCTCCAAGCTCTTTGAACTTTGAAAAAAATGTACTCAAATCATTCGATGCATCATCTACTTGAGTCAATACAATTTTTTTGCCACCTAACGATTTTTCGATATCAGCATACTTTAGATAGTCCCTTGTAACACCTTCTAATCTCGAAACAATAATATACTCGATTTCTTCTGGCAATGAATTTGCAAACGTTTTAAACGCCTCTTCTTTGCTTTTGCCCTCAGACCTATCAGCCATATATACAGATTGAAGTTGAAAACCGTTGTCCTCACAATACTGTTCTATCTCTTGTTTTTGCTGTTTCAATTTATCACTGTCTTTCGAAGAATCGTAGGCATATCCCACTGCAGTTTTGTTAATCATATTATTACGTACCTTTCAAAGAATCTTTTAGTTTTATGTTTAACAAAAATCTGATTTTTATAACTCTTGATTACCAGTTTTTACTCCAATCCTTCCAAAAGCGTTAACATTTCAAACCAAAAGTCCATATCTTTGGTTGGAGTAGCCCATAATCGGATAGATAAAATAGTAATGGCTTGTTGACGCAATCGATAATAATGTCTGGACGACAAGTTTAACCGTGTTAAGATTTCATGATGATTGATTCGCTCCGGAGAAATATAGGTGAGATAGATGAGTTCATACAAACGTTCACCATCATCCGGTTTATTCTTCAGGATCGTCAAAGCTTCATTCACCCGTTCTAATAGCAATCTTGATTTTCTTGCACTTTCAATCCTGCTTTCCAACTTCTTATTTCCCATGGCCATCTCGGCATCCACATGGTCTAATAATACATCCAAGTCCTCTAATGGTTCTTCAAGTTCCTTTGCAATGCCTTCTGGGAAACTTTCCATCACCCAAACGATAGTCCGGTAATGTTGCATCAGCATTAATGTATTATGATAACTGTTTCGTCTTTTCTCCTGCTGTGCGATACGTATCTTTTCATCATCAATCTGATGATCTCCTAAGATCCCACGCTTTGTAAGCAAACCTATAAACGCATCTGTTTGTCCTAATATTAAATTTTCTTGTGATTCATATGACATTGTATTATTTATTTTATTCTTCATACACAAATAACTCCTTTCCAATATTCGAAATGTCCACCAGTATGCATGGACCTCGAATTTCACTCGCCTGCAATATGTCAGGCTCTATATCTACTACCTTGCAGTCATATATACAATTCTTACATTTCATAGGAGAAAGATACGCGCGTATATTATAGGTGCCAAAAAGTGCAACGCGATTTTCATGCACAGATTCATCCTCTGCCATCGCATATTTTTCAATTACTTTTCTACTAAACCAGGCAATTAGTTTGTTAATATGTTCATGGTCAGTACCTTTTTTCTGCGTATATCTACCTAAAATACGTATTTCATTTAAAATGCGTAAGATTTTCTCCTGAGTCGGCATATCCAGTTCTTCGCCTATCGGATAAATTTTATTAAAAACCAAACAACCATAAGAACCTGGCAAACGCTTCACCTCAAAGACATCGTTATACTTTTTGAAGAAACGCCATACCTTCGTTTTTTCCCACTTCCAGCGTTGCCCTAATGTTTCCAATGTAAGTGCCGCTTCCAGTTTTCCATACTGAACTATCGGATATAAAAAAGAAAACGCATTGTCTGGATCTGCAAATATGGTGTGACACCAAAGATCAAGAAATGCGTCTGCTTCTTCAAATATGTAATTTTGTTCTACCAGTCTGTTTGTAAGGTTTCGTGGAACGCATAAGAAACCATAACCTTCTGTTGCATAAACCGTTCCATCCATACATTCTGCTCCGGAACATTCTAATACCCAATCTTTCATTCGATAAGTTAACTTTTTGGTTTTAGTGTTTAATTCATAATCGACATATCCCAATGCCGATAATTTATCCAACGTCTGAAGCGCCTCAGAGCGATTTCTAGCCCCTAGAATGCTTTTAACGCCTACAACTCCGCCTGCCCACATTCCTACGCTTATATCGTTAATATAACCGCAATAAGAAGCTTTTCCTTTTCGGAATGCTGCTCTCGATGCTAGTTTCATCCAAGAGCCTAATATTCCCTTGCCCTCCGACAAACGATTTCGCTCTAGTTTCACCCAAGCATACTTTCTTAAGCATTTCATTCCAATAGCTTCTTCCTTTCTTTTTTACTCTATATTCTTACAATCAATCCGTTGAGCTTTGATACTCGGATTCCTACCAAGTAATAAAAGTCAAATTTTTCTAATCTGGTCGGCACCCACAAGTTATCAATTTTAACCTGTAGACAATCACCACAATGTAACCCACCATAATACTCCAACAATCCAAACCGGATATCCATGCGATCTTTTTCGTGATCGTAAATTAATACTCCTTCTCTCATAATAACCTCCTTGAAATAAAAAAGGACGTTTATAAAAAAACGTCCCAATCACTAAAGTGAATTCCATAATCATTTATTTTTTTAGCAATCTCAGAAAATCCCTTTTCTTCAATATCATCAAATTCCGAAAGAGTATCGAAAGAAAGACTCAGACATTCCTTAATAGTATTTCGTCCGATGCTTCTTAGCCAAGACTTTGGTTCTTCAGACAAACCAAGCATATCGATGTCAACAGACAAATCCAATATTGGATCATCCAACACAATTCTTGTTAATGGATGAAAAACTTCGTGGTTGCTATCTTTTGCTTGTTGTAGGTAACCATAAACAAATCCTTGTTTAAATTCTTCAGTAAATTTCAATTCACCAAGTCTTGCAACAATACCTTTTTCAAAGTAAATTTTTCTTTCAGGTTCCTTGAGTTTTTGGATAGCTAATTCTTCGATTCTCTCTAACTCACTTTCCGGCAAAAACATCGCAAAACTAAGTTGTGATTTAGAATACTGATTAGAGTACTTTAATCTTACAAGATCACACATACGAGAATTCAGCGAATCCAATGCAAATGCAACTCCTGCTACAAGTTCAGATTTACTAATCTGTGTGTTGGGATGACCTAATACTACCTCAACTAAATTCTGTGGATAATCTAAATTTTTCATATTTTGTTTTCCTTTCATTCTATGTTTATATTATAAAAGCCAAGTGAGTTTTTCATACCCACTCGGCTTTTATTGTGGCATTAAATTGGATAATTGAATCCCGCATTAAAATTGATGTAAACCTCCCTTTTTTTATTAAAAGTTGATTTTTAGGCAGTTTTTGCAAAATTTGGGTTGGACAAAAATCAGCGAAAACCCCAGTGTTTATGCGGTTTTTTCAACTTTTGTCCTATAATAACACATTCCTCAATTCTACGAACTATTCCAGTTGCCTTCATATATACAAATCTCCTTTTACAAATGTTACTCTAATAGTATTATCTGTAAAAGGAGAAATAATATACCAAGGATTAGCTTTAATTGCGTGAATTTGAATTACACCGGCAGAAACAGAAAACAGTGTGAATTTCAGTGCCTGACATAATTGTTTTTTATTATCGTTCATATTGATCACCCTCTCTTATTCCCTTTTCAACTTTGGTATTATACCCCAAAGAAGTTGGAATATTAACAAGTGCTTAATAACGTAAATGCTTTGGCTATTGAATTCTATAATTTGGTATGGTAATATACAGTAGATGTTAAAAGCAAAAAAATGTTTTCGGGACGTCTTAAACGCCGTCCCCCCTACAAAATTTAAAGGAGAATATGTATGAAAGCAGTTATGTACGGAGGCGGAAATATTGGCCGAGGCTTTATAGGAATGTTGCTGTCCGCTTCAGGATACGAGGTACAGTTTGTAGACGTTGTTGACGCTGTTATAAACACATTAAATTCAGAGCACACCTACCCTGTACGCATCATTTCAAGTGAGGGTCACGCTGATATTGACGTTAAAAATGTTTCAGCCGTTGATGGTAAAGACGCTGTCGCTGTAGCCGAGGCAATCGCCTCTGCCGATATTATGGCAACAGCTGTAGGCGCTAATATTTTGAAATTTATAATACCTAATATTGCTAACGGTATAAAGCTTAGAATGCAAAGAAATATGCCGCCTTTAAACATTATTATTTGCGAAAACCTTATGGATGCTAATAAGATAATCGAAAAGATGCTGAAAGAGTATCTAAACGCCGAAGAACAAGCTTGGATGGACGAGAATATAGGTCTTGTAGAAGCTTCTATCGGAAGAATGGTACCTGTGCAGACCGACGATATGAAGGACGGAAACCCAATGCGCGTTTGCGTTGAGAGCTACGGCTATTTACCTGTTGACAAAGCGGCATTCAAGGGCCAGATTCCAAGCATTAAAAATATGATACCTTTTGAGCCGTTTGATTTCTACTTAAAAAGAAAACTTTATGTTCATAATATGGGCCACGCAACCTGTGCATACCTTGGTGACATTTTAGGACTTGAATATATATATCAGTCAATCGACAGAGATGAGGTTTATCTAATTGTTCGCGGCGCTATGGAGGAAAGTGCAAGAGCACTGTCTAAGAAATACGGCGTAGAGCTTGAAAGCATACTGCTTCACATAACTGACCTTTTAAACCGCTTTACAAACGCGGCACTAAAAGACACCTGCAAGCGCGTTGGCGGAGACCCGGCAAGAAAACTATCACCTCAGGATAGACTCATCGGTTCTTCCACACTAGCATTAGAGGTTGGCATCATCCCTGCATATATCGCAGTAGGTGTTGCCGCAGGCTTACATAGATATTTACTCGAAACCGAAGGTGTAGAGCAAACAATGGCTGACGCGAAAAAGGTTCTCGAATCACACTGCGAACTGAAAGAAAACAGCGTACTTGAAACCTTAATCCTTAATATGTATTCGCTAATCCTTGAGGGTAAATCTTTACCTGAGCTTCGCCGTGCAGCTGACAATGTTATTAAAACTAATTTAAAGGATGTTATCTAATGAATATAAATGAGAAAAGACACTCGGGTGCACTTTATATGCCCTATGATGCGGCACTCATGAAAGAACAAAACAAGTGCCAAATGAAACTTTATAAATATAATCGTTTAAAACCTACAAACCTTAAAAAGAGGAACAAACTTTTAAAGGAAATGTTTGCCGAGATAGGCGAGGGCTCATATATTGAAATTCCTTTATATTCAAGCTTCGCCTGCAGGCATTGCCATTTCGGCAAAAATGTTTATGCAAACTTTAATCTCACTATGGTTGACGATACCCACATTTATGTTGGCGATAACACCCTCATAGGACCTAATGTTGTAATTGCGACAGCAGGCCATCCTATTGACCCAGAGCTTCGAGGTCAATCGCTTCAATATAACGCAAGTGTCAAAATCGGCAAAAACTGTTGGCTGGGAGCTGGTGTTGTGGTGGTTCCGGGTGTGACTATCGGTGATAACACCGTAATAGGTGCGGGAAGTATTGTAACCAAAGATATTCCGTCGGGCGTTGTTGCAGTGGGCAACCCTTGCAGAGTTTTGCGTGAGGTTACAGAGCATGACCGCGAATACTACTTTAAAGACCGCAAAACACCAAAAGAATATTTGTAATCGAGAAGAAGGCGATTTCAATAGTTGACATACGCTGACTGATAGGCAATGGCTAAATGACAGAAGCCACTGCTTATCAGTCTTTCTTTGTAGTTGGCACCGATAAACATCTTGTCGTTTTCAACACCCGAAATTTCACGTCCTGCCATTGGTTAAGTGATTTTTCATAATTACACCAAATTCATATACTTCTCTACTAACTCTTCTAGTTCTCTATGCGTATTCTGAATCGCTTCATGCACTTCCATATTGCTATCCATTAACTCATATACCCATTTCCCGATAATCTGCTCTATTTCATGTAACTGGATCACCTTGCCATTCGGCAGAGTCGGTGGAATAATCGGTTTCGCATATTGATTGATAGAATGATATAGTTGAAGCCACGGATACAATTCTACTAAAGCATCGTTGGTATAAGCACTAGTTACTGCAGGCTGCCCTCCCAACAAGGTCATATAGTTGGCTATCTGCTCATCGCATATCCAACGCAAAAATTCCTTTGCTTCGTCTTTCTGTTCCGACTTGCTACTGATACCAAGTCCCCATCCCCCAAGAAGCGGCACACGACCCGGCACAATATGATAGCCGATAGAACCGATGGCACTACTCTTTCGAAGGTCTGTGACATCCATAAAGTTGGTTGGATAGGTAATGAGCATAGCCGTCTCGCCATTCATGAACATATCCACCACTTGTGTATCGTTTGTCTGACGATAATTAGGATTGGCAAATTTCACAGTACGCATTAAATTAATATAAGCTTTTAACGTCTGCTCTGAGTCAAAACATACATTGCCCTCATCATCAAATATTGTTACACCAAATGCCAGCAGACGTAAATAGACTTCCTCAATCAGACACGCGCCATACGCCGCAGGCATTCCCACACCATATGGAATGACATCTGTTTTATTCGTGAAGAAATCCGCAATAGAATTAAACTCCTTCAGCGTTGCAGGCGGTCTGAGCGAAATGCTGCTCACTTTTTCATACTCTGCTTGTATCAAAGGGTCTTCAAACAAGTCCTTGCGATAATATAATACCTGCGGACCATACAAAAACGGAATTCCATAATACTTGCCCTGATAAGCACCATAAAACTCCAATGCATTTTCAAAAAAGATATCCTTTAATTGCAATACATCGTCACTGACATCATGCAACATATTTTCCGATGCAAAATACGGAAGCCATGACATAGAATACATGAAAACATCATATGTTCGTTCGCCTCCTTCATGGCTACGCATAATAGTATCGTAATATTCGTGGTAATCCACTGCTACCGTCTCTACCTCTATCCCGGTCAGATTCTCAAAATTCTTAATCATACCAAGTAGGGCATTAACCTGCTGAGTCACCATCAGTAAAACTCGCAATTTTCGTGGTTTCGTCTCAAAAACTTTTTTCGCATATAAGGTATTTTCTTTGACATCGCGAATACGAAAATTGTCCAACATAATCTTCTCAGTTTCCCTCACCATGGACTCTTCTAATTGCTTTTTCAACAAAGACGAGGCAGTACGTCCTAATTTGATTGCCATGCGAATTCCAAATTCGGAAGCATTGAGGTGTGTATGATAGTTCCATCTTTCCTCACTGAGTGTTGCAATCGGAATATCCTGGGTTCCACCATTCAAGAGTATAAGTCCCTCTACCACTCCCGCGGCTAAAGTTTCTGACGTTGTTACAATGGCATCCCATTGCGTTCTATGCAGGCGCTTGATAATCTTTCGGAAAGCATCCTCCTTACTCATATCTGTTACAATATGCTGTTCTTGGGATATGCTGATTCCATAATTCATACAAGCATCTGTAAAGCCTTGTGCACAGTCTTCTTCGCTGCTGTATTCCTGCGGTCCTGTCACCAAACAAATATTACGGTGGCCCTTCTGAAGAAGGTTTTCCGTCATTTTTTTTACTAATTTATAATTATTAATGGATACAAAATTTGCGTCTAGATTATGTATTTTTCGCTCAAGCAAAACAATTGGTATACTCTGCGATGTGAAATTGTCGTAGTAAAATTTCCAATTGTTTGGTTGGCATGACACCAAAATAAGTCCGCATACTTGCTTTTTTAAGAAATTTTCCGCAATGTTTTTTTCAAATTCCGGAATATTTCTGGAAAATTCGACATGCACAGTATATGGTCCATTCTGAAAGTAAGATTTGATTCCTTGAAATATTTGCATATAATAGGAGTCATCCAAATCCGGCAAAATAACACCGATGTCTTGGTTGCTTTTAATTCGGAAATTACGTGCAAGAATATTGTGCGAATACTTCAAATCCTCAATCGCCGTTTGGATTGCTTTCGCTTTTTCCTTACTGACTGGCTTTGTGCGATTCAAATAGTTAGACACTGTTGCAATAGACACTCCTGCCTCTCTTGCAACATCCTTGATAGTTGCCATAGCTTACTCCCTTTTTCTTTGTTTTTCTATAATATATCACAAATGGATAATTTTGCAAATAGAAGGAGGGGAACTAAAATCCCCTCCTCACTAATACGCAAAAAATGTATTGTAGCAATCCAGCAAGTACTTTGCCTGAAGTTTTTGAATTTCAAGTGGTGCTCTGCATCCCAACTCAAAACTGAACAAACCTTCATATTGACTGTCCCTAACCCCTCTTTTCACATCATTCCATTTAATGGTTCCGACATCAAAAGGCATAGAGTGCCAATCACAAGAGCCGTCTTTTAATCCGCAATATTCTCCACGATTATCATGAACATGCATTGCCTTCAAAAACTTGCCTGCCTGCATAATAAAATCATATTGGTTTCCCCGCTGAGCCAAATGTAAATGTCCGGTATCCAAGCAAATCCCCATATGTTCCGGGTGGTCAACAGCCTGACAAAGGGTCAATAAATAGCCGGCATCAAAGTCGTAGATACTGCTTAGATTTTCCAAGCAAATCGACATATCAGTTCCTTGAATGTGAGAAATTAATTGATTGAGTGCATTTACTCTTACATCAAAAAATGCCTCTACCGGCGCCACTGAGGTTTCAAAATTCACATAATGAAGTACCGCTGCTTTCACGCCCAGCTCGTAAAACACGTCCAAAGCACGTTTTAAGTTGCTGATGGCATATGCATTGTCAAGGGAAGTAATATTGCCCTTGTTATGAAAGAATAAATGACCTTGTAACACAGAAAATCCTAAATCATCGATATATTTTCTGTATTCTCTCACATCCATTTCTCTGTGAAAAAACGGCATGTAATGTCTCTCGTTGATTTCCGTTTGGTAGAATCCGATATCTACAAACGTTTTTGCCATCTCATAAGGGTCTAAATTATTGAAAAAAAGTGAAGAAATGCTCGGTTTCATACCAATATTTACTCTCCAATCACCATAACCTGCACAGTTCTCTGACGTGCTCTTGTATTATCAAAATCAATAAAATGAATAAATCCGAATTCTCCCAAGTCCATCTCTCCGTTTTCAATCACAATTGTTTCGCTTCTTCCGATAATGGATGAACGCAGGTGTGCATCTGTGTTGTGGCATCCCCATGCATCTTCATCATGTTCCTCGGCAAATTTTAACGCTTTCGGACCTGGATGTAAGTACATTCCTTCATATCTACATTCCGGAATCATATCCTCCATTACATTGACAAGGTCCTGTTGTAAAGTTTCAAGTCCTGTCATAGACATGTCAAATGCACACTCTTGGGTGATAACACAGCAAGTTGTATGATGTGAGTACACAACTGCAATACCCTCTTTTACTCCTGATTTCTTTACGATTTCTTTTGCCTGTGCTGTTACATCATGGAATGTATAGGCACGGTCTCTGGATTGTACTTTAAATGACTCTCTATATACCATGTCATTCTCCTCCTACTTTCCTTGTTTTTTTAAATCATCAGCTGCTCTTCTGGTAGCTGCAATCATCTCATCAATCATTGCTAATGGATCTTTCGCATTCATAATTCCGGATGCTGCTCCTGCCGCTTCGGAACCTGCCATAATAAAGTCATATACTTGCTGTCCGTTGGTAATTCCTGCTGCCTGTTCCACCATGATATTCGGGTTAATTTCCTTAATTGCCTCAATTACCTCTTTGACATAACCCATATCGCTGACTCCGCCACCGCTTCCGCCGATAAGTTCTGTCGGCTCCGGATTGATGATATCCGGTCCGAGTTGTGCAATTGCCTTTGCTTCTGCCACCGTATCTGCACAAGCAAATACCAACATATCCAACTCGTTTGCACGATCAATGGTTGCTTTGATTGCAGGAAGAGACATCGGTTTCTCACAGTGATTCACAACAACGCCTTCTGCGCCTGCTGCTTTTAATCCTTCCGGTAAAATATCAGCCATGCCGCGTCCCGGTCTTAAAGTGTCCATATATGGTGCGAGTACAATCAAATGCTTTGTATTTTCTACAATGCGGCGAATTTCCACTGCCGGTGTAATAAAGAGCACATCGATATCGTATTTTTCTGCTGCCTTATCTGCTGCCAGAGCATACTCCAACACAGTGTCTCCGTAAATATAATTCTTTGTTCCGATTTCAAAATAAGGTGTTCTGATTTGTCTTTTCATATTTTTCCTCCTCTTTAGCCCATCATATCTATCATAATCACATCTTCGCCTGCTTCCATCGCACGTTCATAAGCCATGGTTGCCACGCAAAGGTCCGGACTACCCATTCCTACTAACTGGCAGATAATCCTTTGCTCATCATTATCGCGTCCTGCTTTAAGACCAGCCACAACTTCCGGTAATTCTGCATCAAAATCATCTGCTGTAATCTCACCGCGGTGAGCCATCGGTAAAAACTGTCCTCTGTGAAGCCCTTGTGCAATATGATCCAGATAAAGTTTGTCGAACTTTCTCGCAATGTCATCATCCACTTCATGGAAGGAACCCATAGGAAGTACCAGACATCCCGGCTTACACCAAGGTTCTTCCACTAAAACAACATCCGCTGTAGTCAGGGTAATAATGACATCCGACTCCTTACAAGCATCCTCAATGCTTGCATATGGTGTGATTGCAAAATCAACTTCCGGGAAATAAGAAGCAAATCTTTCCCTTGCCGTTTCTGAAATATCGCAAACACGAAGTTCCTTCATTTTATGTACACGACGAATACACTCGATTGCATAAAAGGCTTGACGCCCTGCGCCGATTACCGTAACAATGTCTGTTTTCGCGGCAAGATATTTCATTGCGATTGCAGGCTGTGCTCCGGTTCGTGCATCGGAAATCCAGTCTCCACTTACTAATGCACGCAAATGTCCGTTATGCGGGTCTGTTACCAATACATTGGCACGAATAAACGGCAATCCGTTTTTCGGATTGTCGGAGTATCCTCCAACTACTTTGATTCCTGCCGAATCGATAGGTGCAATATAAGAAGGCATAGAATTAAACCATCCGTTTACTCCCTGGCTGCTCATATCTGTTGTGATTTTCGGCGGCATTACAACCTTCTTTTCTCCATACCATCTCCATGTATTCTCCACACAGTCAATGACATCCTCGATTGCGACATACTTTTTTACCATTTCATTCGTGATAATAGCTGATTTTTCACTCATTTGTTTCTCTTCCTCCTTAAGCCAATTGCTGTTCGCACCAATTCAGATTAATCAACTTTTCTTTCAAATCCTGCAAGGAATAAAAATAATGATTGCTGGACTCGTAACCGATACGCGAATCCTGTAATCGAAGTTCGATTAAAGTACTTACTACTTGTTTCTCTGCACTTATCAGAGCAAGCTGCTTCTGCACTTCCTTCTTTTCCCTCGCATTCACAAACGCGATATGGTGATACGCACTCATAAAATGACAATAACATACTTTTGCCATAAGTGCAATCTCATCCGCTCGTTGATTTTCTCCTTCGCACGCTTGAATCATTTCCATGCCAACCTTCCATCCTTCACAAAGCTTCAGAAATTGAATTTCCAATGTGTCCGCGTCATAGATTCCCTTCCATGTCACAATATCATCATAAGGGAATCCTACCATGGTGGCGATATAATTGGTTTTTTCCAAGAAAAACGGTGACATCGGTCCGAAATTCTGCGGTGCATGATAAAGCACATCTATGTGGAATGGAAACTCTCGGAATGCTTCACTTAATTTCTTCTGTGCCTCATATACCTTATCTCCCACTTTTTCGCCCAAATAATCCCGCAAAAAGGCCTTCACATCTCCCTTTTCATCCATAAGCCACTTCGCCAATTTTAAGTTCGGAGCCGGGCATCCTCCCAAGGTCCAGCTGGATTGCAAATGCTTCACACCGGCTTCCTTAAGTCCATTAATATGCTTCTCAATCTGGTCGAAAACAGGAATAAACGGAACCGCTGACATTTCCCATGTATTGTTAATCTGTACCTTTGCAGATGTTTCAAGACCACAGACACTTCCTACTTCCCACAATCCTTTTGCTTTTTCTCCCGGCCCACAGAGCGACATCGTATAATCCAATACATTTCCTTGGGTTCCGTTGATGCAAAACGGCATTGCTTCCTCGCTGGTACATTGTAAAATCTGATTTTCAGTCAATAATTTCACAATCTTGTCTGCATATGCGTCCTTCCATCCCCATGCCCAAGAGATAGCCTTCGCTTCCGGATTGCCGTCATGTGCTCCCCTTGCTAAAAGATTATTGACTTCTGCAACCACTTCCCAGACGGTACGTTTCGAACATCTCGGACATTCCGTCTCTTTCGCCACTCTGGAATAACAGTTAGTCAGATTTTCCGACCTTGTAATCGTAAAAAATCCAGCCAGCTCCTTGACATCGGAAAACAAGGACTTCATCCCTTCGTAAATATAATCTTGTACTTCTTTTGTAGACGTACACATGGCGTACAAATTACCTTCTCTCTGTCCTTTAAGATGTGGATACTTTTCAAAAAATTCCGGTCGCATGCCACGTGGTTCATTAAAGTACAGATAAATGCCTATACCGTATTTCTTGGCACGGATTGCCATTTTACGCAAAGACTCTCTACGTTTCTTCCAACCTTCTGACAATTTTGGTTCAAACGGGAACTCTACCAATTGATACAAGATTCCTTGCATCCACACCCCGTTAATGCCCATTTTGGCATACTCTTGTAAGAGGCCTTCCGGAAATGGGTCAATATCATCATCTAAGAGAACATCGCCGAATAATGCAAAATAAGGATAAATCAAATTCAGTGCTTTCGATTCACCTGTAGAGACTGCTTTTACTTCTCCATCTTCTACAGGCCGGGTGTAATTCTCAATAAAGCAGAATCCATTGTCTGTCTTATCTGCTACGAAACTGCCTGCAAATAATTTGCGAATTTCTTCTGTCCTTTTCTTTTGTTCATCCGTCAGGGAAGCATACTTCGGTGCTTCTACTTCCGGCTTAAAGCTTCCTAATTTAATCCAAAAGAAATCGTCTTCTTTTAAAATAAAATCTAGTTTGTCCTCTGTCATCTCCAAAAGGATACAGATTTGTTCATTGGTACAAATCATCCAGTTGTTACGTATAATGGTCAAATATCCTCGTTTGAGCCAAGTTAAATCCGGTTCCATATCCGGCAATCCTAATTCTTTTGCAGCTTGCTTAATATCTGCCTCGCTTGCTTCAATGGCCTTCGCAATACGTTCTACCGGAATATACCCCCAATTGCGCCAAACAACTGCCTGCCATGTGCTTGGAAAATAATCATAGTTTAATGTCTTTTTCATCTTTTTGTTTTCCCTTCTATATGTAGTTGACTGTAGCAATTCGTTGCCAAGAATCATAACACAACGGCGTTTTTTCATAATACTCGCCTTTTCCGAAAATATCCAACATCCTTTCTTCCAATTCCGGAATACTTTCGAGTTTTCCTTCGGTATACTCCGTAAGACGTTCCTTGCAATGCTTCATTCTTTGTATTAAGCCACCAATGTGAATATCAAATACATCGAATCCATATGGTTTGTTGTTACGCATCCACTGCTTTTGATAAGCCTCATAGAAAATTTCAATGCGCTCTATACAGATCTGATACTCTGCAATAAGCCCTGTAAGAACCTCTCTATCTTGTTCTTGATATGCCTGTCTGGTGCGTTGTCCGAGATTTGCTTTGATTTCTAACACTTCACATAATCTCTGCATACTCTCAAACAAATGTCCCCATTCCGGATGATTCACATGCAAGGCCAATTTCTTCGCACATTTTCCAAAGCGTTCCCCCGCATCTGCTTCAATTCCCAAATCTAAAACACTTAAGAATGGGTCATTGTACAGCATATATTTCTCCGTATTACAACAGCCCTCATAGTCATTCGGGGTGTCAGGTAATTCTAAAAGCATAAAATCATCAAAGGCCATTCCAAAAGTCTCCTCAAAGCCCTTTTTCATCTCCGCTTCATCACAAATACCACGCAGCCTACAAAGTCCCTGATAGAATGCCGGCAGCCCGGCAAATGTAGAACACTCTGCTCCGCGATTTCGCCAAAACGTAAAAATAACATGCTTTACGCTGTGCTTATTGCAGGCATCCATGGCCGGCGGTGTTGCCAACATCGTAAAGTTATTATGCGGTGCAAAGCCAAACCATGTATGAGAACCTGCTCCATACCAAAAATTCTCCGATATCTTCTTATGATTTTGCATATTGATATCGTAATGCTCTTCTGTAATCTGGTCGTAATCCCAATAAACCAGTTCCACATTGTCCGGCACGTACGAACGAATTTCATCCGCCTTCTCCCTCGTAATCGGAATATGCGTTTCCTCAAAGGATACACCTGTGGACAATTTATACAGCATATCATTCCAAATTAATAATTGGAAACCGTGCGCTGCCCCGATTTCTGCCACTCGCTTCAAGTGTTTCACAAAAATAGTCAATTGGTCTTCAAATCCATTTTGAGCACGATAGCGTCCCATGCCCAGCATATGTGCCTCATCCATACCCACATGCACCGTGCGCGTGGTAAAACATTCTTCAATAGTTGCAAACATATCCTCAATCAATTCGTAGACCTTCTCATTTCCAACGCATAAAATATCCTCACAATCCTTCATTGCCGAATACTTTGGCCAACGAAAAATGGTACTCAAATGTGCAAGAGTCTGAATACATGGAATAAGTTCTATCCCGTGTTCTTTTGCATATGTATCCAATTCTTTCATCTCTTGTTTTGTATATCGACCGCGCAAATGCCCAAAATATGGATTATTATTCACTTCCCATGTGTCTTCTGTGTATAGCATCAGTGTATTAAATCCCATCTTTTCCATCAAATCAATGGTCTTTTTCACAGTTGTTACATTCATGACAGCATTTCGGGAACAGTCCAGCATAATCCCCAGATGTTCTAATTTGTTCATGTCTCTCTCCTTTATCTTGAATTCTGATACAGTTTTGCCGCAGTTCCGTAATGATGAATTGCAAGCAATAATTGACTCAATTGTGTCTCGTTTTCTGCAACATAGTCTGTCATGGTAAACAAATAGGTATTGACACTATAATGAACGGTAGCCCCTACTTGTTCTCCCGATTCATAAAACTTCACAGTAATCGGTTTCGCAAATTCATATGCATAAATTTGATCAAAATCAACTGTATATATACCGTTTGTTTCTGTAGCATGAATTTCTAATTCATAGGTGTCTCGTCCTATGCTTGCTTTCACTGTCAGATTTGTAATATCGGCAGCAACAAATTCATAGCGGAGTTTCACCTGATTGCCAAGCACTAATCTTACATTTTTCCAAGTATACTTGTCAGTATCTTTGATATTTTCATCTAGGGTGAGACGTTTTTCAACCGCGGTCAACGCTCCAAAATCAGAAGCATCCGTCAAATCATCGTTCGCATAGTTGGATATCATAGCCTCCAACTTCTTGGTAAGTAAATCGTCACTTTCTGCGTCGATACCCCTGTATCTCTGTACAGCCTCTCCATACTGTACCAAATCTACAATCAGATTCTTAAGGTCAGTTAATTGTGTCTCTGTATATGCAGTTCCTTCTTCCAGGCCTAATACATATGCACAGTAATCCAGCATGGAAGTTTCATAGGTTTTTGTGTAATCTCCAATCTGCAAAGTTGCTTTCACAATCTGTGCCATATTCTGTGCATACATCTCCGGACAGGTAAACTCCCAAACTTTTGCACCGACCTGCACACCCTGTACGATTAGGTCTTCTTCACTACCCTCAAATATCATGCTCGGTGCTTCTGTAAGTTTATCCGATACGATAGTTTGATAGGTCATGGCAATACTGTCCGTAATCTCAGGCCTCAGCGCTGTTTCAAAAACAGCCGGCGAGGACAGCGTCAAAGAACCTCCGCCCTGCGGACGATAGAGGAATAAACTCGGGGCACAAATATCCTTGCAGTCTGTTATGTAGATATACGCATCTCTATACAACTTATCATTGAAATAAATACCAAGTTTTAAATCATCTGCCTCTTCTCCGTTATACGCCACAAACTCTGTGGTTAATGTCAGATAAAACGGTACATCAAACCAGGAAGTAATGTTTGCATCTCCCAGAGCTAATGTTGGTTCTATGACATATGAGGTTCTTTTTGTCTCGTCTCCCTGTACATAGAAGCCGTTACCGGTCAGAACATTTTCAAAAATAAGTTGTCCACTGCCATTGGTACGCAACTTAATTCCCTGCCATTGCGCGTCAGAAGCTACTGTACTATTTTTCATATAAATTAGCTGCACGGAGCTGCCCATGGTGATGCCTGTTTTGAATAACACCTTGTCCATAGAGTCAATCTTTGCACAAGTACCCTTGGTCTCGCCATACTCGCCATTTGCATAGTCAGCTTTCACATACTCGCCATATAGTATGTTATAATCTACCGGTGTGAGACAGGTCATGCCGTCCCGGCTCATCAAAGAATCGTCGAGAATCACTAATACTGCCTCACCGGCATTTATGGTAAGTTCGCAAGTTTCACCCTCACCGAAAGTCATCCCGCTCTTTTGTATCAGACGATATCCTTCAATTCCTGCAAAATTTAAAGTGATCTTATCTGCATTTACTGTATCTGTGGTGTCATAATTTACCACATAGAACATATCGTTACCCTTGTATGCAAAAGCACCTACCACTGCACCATTTGCGGTATCCCCAACTGTGATGCTCTGCAAAGTACCATACGCTTCATCTGTAATGCCTGTATCAGCTTGTGCCGCCGTTCCTTTGGCAAGCACTTCCATGCTCGTCGCCTTTAAGAGATATTCGTCTACCAATGCAATCTGCTCATTGGCTTCCTTGATATGTGGATACCACGGTGTCGGTTCTCCGTTGGCGCCTAATACGCCATTTCTCTCATAATCATACGTATTGTCTTTGCCATAAGCAAAATAATCCGGTTGCACCAATGGAAAATATTGAATTCCCTTTGCTCCATATGCCAAAGAAGTATTGACATTCCACAAAAGTTCTTCTCTGGTCGGTGAATCATTGGTTGTGGTCATTCCGCTTGTATTGCCTCCCACATTCCAGTGATTTCCCACCTGTACATATGGCCAGAACGGAATTCCGTTCTTTAACGCTTTTTCACGGACGATGGACAGGTTTGAAAAATACCCTGCCGCATTTGCGCCAGTATAAAAATCATCATATTTCGGGCGGTATGTTCTGCCATACACATAGTAGTCGTAAGAAATCAGTTTTCCATCTGTTTTTTGGAGATATTCATCTACATAGGCAGAATAATCACCATTTGCTGTGTTTTGCGGAAACAGATTGATGTAGGCATTCAAGTTGCAATATTGATTAACGGCACTTGCCTGTGCAATGTAAGAATCCAATTGGGTTTCCCATGTCGAATTATATGTGCTGGTTCCCGGCTCATCTGTCACATAAATTCCCTTAAAAGACTCATATTGACTGTATTGAGAAATTTGTTCTGCTATGGCCGCATTCGTTAAGGTTCCTGACTGTAATCCTCTATCCCACACATACAATCCCATACCGTATTTTTCTGCATACTCCAAGCTCTGTATGATATCTGTACGATTACTTGCATCTGCCCAGTTCATATCAATCTTACTTATTAAATTAATCCCTGCTGCACTCAATAATTGATAACTTTGTTCGCTAATCAGCTTATAGGTATTTCCTCTGGAATCTTTTCCATTGTACGGACCATGATATCCCACGATTGGCATCACCCCATCTTCATAGGTGATGGCAGCACTCTTGCTTCCTGTTTTGCGCAAAGTAACATTTCGGGTAATTCTTCCGTTGTCGCTGACAATCTGATATTCACCCGGTTCCGTAATGGTGGCACCGTTTGCCGTCTCTTCCCCATTCACTGTAATGGTACCTGTGCCTGTCACCAAGTAAGGTCCATCAGACAAATTGTATGTTTCAGTGGTTACTACCGGCTCCAAAGGTGTTGGAGACTCCAAAATTATGTTACCGGTAGAATATCTGATAAGATTGATACCCGATTGTACTACATCTTTACAATTCTTGATATAGAAATACTGCTCGTTATAAAGCTTATAATCAAACCAAACTCCTAACTTCAAATCATCGACAATTTCATCCTCGTCAACAGCCACATATTGTGTTGTAAGCGAAAAATGGAACGGCAGGTCCTGGAATGTGGTAGCTCCTTCTATCGCTACTGTAGGGTCAAGATAACAAGTCTTTGTTCCCTCATCCTCTGTCCATACTTTTCCATCGAAAACCGCCTCTCCATCACTATTCAAAATGTTGTTCTGGAGCCAGATTTTTCCTTCCTCCCGTAAGATAAAAGTTAAGCCGGCCCAAGAATTATTATTGGATTTCAGATAAATGAAACGAGCGCTTTTTCCCATGGTAAGTTTGGTATCAAAACGAACTTGTTCCATAGATGATACCGGTGTCTTAGTATGGACACTTTCTTTTGGATATGCAGCACCTGCCTCTGCTGCTTCATAGGTATCATACGGTAACCCAAATTCCTTTGGTGTTACTGATGTGAAATCCGTCGGCAAACTTTCTGCCGGAGGTGCCGGTGGCTCTACAGACTCCACAGTGATGCTGGAGCCGTCGTTATTAATGAAATAAATGCCAAGATAATCCCCCATTTGCGATGCATAATCCGTTAACACGCAAAGAGGACCGTTTCCATACAATGTATTTCCAATGTATAACCATATACGAACATCATCGATACCATTGTCATCTGCATCTACAACTTCAAAAGAAATCTTGACTGTTTGCAAGCCTTCGAAAACACTTGCTTGCTCTTCGCCGGAAAGATAATTAATAGTGTCTGAAAATGCCCATTCTGGGTCAAAATATGCCAATCTTCCCTGTGTCCAGTTTATAAGCGAAAATCCGGTTTCTGCAGACTCTTTTCCACCAAAACTAATACGAGCCTGCTTACCCGTACTGCTGAAATTGATTTTTGCTACAAAAGTCTTATTTAAGACTCCGCCATCCAAACTTCCTTGTGCTGCAACGGATGGATACTCCTTACCGGTGTCCGGATGAATCCAAGGGGTATATTCATAAGTACCATCCTCAATACCAAAATCACTGAACGTGAGCTGTTCTAGTTCCGGTGGGGTAACTGCATCTGTCTCACCCGCAGCAGATACAGGGCCCATATAAGTCAAAATTCCCCCTGCCAACAAACTAATACTAGATATAACCGCTAATACTGAACGCCATAATCTCTTTACTTTCATATCTGTTCTCTCCTGCTCTTAATTTAGTAATTTAACCCTACCGATGCATGATAGTCTAGCGCAAAAATATTTACGCCCAATTCTTTCAGCCTTGTAAACTCTTGGCCGCGAATTCCGTTGAAGCCGTACACTTCAATATTTTGAAAGCCCTCTGCCTTTGCATCTGAAATTTCTCTATCCAAATTTTCTGAATGTTGAAAGAATGCCACTGACAAATTGTAACGCTCCATATCTACAACATTCGGGGCGTCTGTTTTTACAAAGCCTGCCCTCTGTGCCACACTGTAGAGGCTGTAGGAGCCATTGTATGGCATGATGATAATATATCCGCCTATGGTATCTCCGAAGATTTCCCTGGTCTTCTTCAATTCGGAAAGGTTTCCGGTTTTGACATAGAACTTCTCTAAAAGCCCGTGATGCTCCAATCTTCCTTTGATATAATTCCACTGCTTTACCGTCAAATCCGGATGCACAGAAAAAATGGGGTCCATATCATACTTTTTACAAACCTCAAAATACTCTTCTAATGTAGGCACTTTACAGTCTTGATAAACTGCATCCTTTTCCCAACCTGCGCTCAAGGCTTGCAGTTCCTCGTAAGTAAATTTTTCTACCGGCTTGTCATCCTTACTTCCATCCGTGATGTAAGTTCCATCCTCATAGCGAAGTAATCTTCGAACTGTGTCATCATCATGGAGGCATACCGCCACGTTATCCTTGGTAAACTTCACAATCGTGATGAGACTCTTATACCCCATCTCACCAGCCATCTCAAATGCAAGTTTGGTATTGGTCGGCGCATATCCGTATAATCCAGTATGAGAAATATACTTAATTTTATCGTCATCGCCCTTAGTCACAGATTCCTCGTTGGTTTTGTGACAAAATTCCTGAATAGAAAGAGTAACTCCCTGAGGAATCACAACTTGAATCTGTACTGTATTGTAATGCTCACGGGTAGGTGGCACACGCCACTCCTTTTGCATGTACTCATCTTCCGCGCCAATTACATACGGGAATGCACTGTATAAAACATTGCCCCTTTCATCCATAAGCTTGTACTGGATAGTCGGCTGCTCTCCGCTTTCACTGTCATACTTTGCATTGCTGTACAAAATCCAAGTGTCTTTCATAAAATCTTCGGACACTTTAATAGAAAAGGTATTGGTATAATCTCCCTTTTCATTGGCATAGTCTGCCAGTTTTTCTGCAAATGCTTCTGATATATTCTTTTTCAATGAACAGCCTGTGCTGCCGAGTATAAAACTCAGGCAGCACAGGATTGCTAGTGTCTGAAATAAGACTTTTTTCATATTTCTTCACTCCATTATGATTACCAATTCAATCTCGCAGAAGTGTGATAATCCAGGCAGTAATGCATGACACCCTTCTCCATCCACTTAGTAAAATCTTGACCACTAAGGCCCCAGAAACCATACATATCAATTCGTTTAAATCCGGCTGCTATCGCCGCCTCAACACCTGCTTCCACGGTCTTACTTTGTTGGAAGAATGCTACAGACAGATTATATCCGTCAAAATCCACTTCATTCGGATTGTCTTCTTTCACAAAACCGGCTCTTTGAGCAATGCTGTACAAACCATAACTTACGTCTGCATCGTTTGGTACAATCAAGATATATCCACCGATACTCTTGCCGAAAATTTGTTGCGTCTTCTTCAATTCACTAAGGTCACCTGTTTTAACAAAGAAGTGCTCCAGCAGATTCCATTCACTTGTACTCTGCTCAATCATCATCGCTTTTACCTGAAGCCATTGTGCCTCTGTCAGCGATGGATGTACAGAGAACTGCGGTTCCATCTTATATTTCACGCAAATATCAAAATATTCTTTTAATGTTGGCACATTCAAATTCTTGTACATCGGATCTTTCTTATATCCTGCGCTGAACAGCGTTGTAATTTCCTCATATGTATAATTCGAAATTGCAATATCCACCCGTTCTTCCTCCGGAACGGTAGAACTGCTGCTATTATCATTAGGAATAGAAGTACCATCTTTATAGCTAAGAAGGAAACGAATGTTTTCATCGTCATGGAAACAAATCGGAATTCCGTCTTTTGTGAATTTCACAATTGTAACCATGCTTTCATATCCCATCTGTCCTGCCATCTCAAATGCCAGAATTGTATTTGTCGGTGCATAGTTATACATACCCGTATGGGAAATATACTTCACTCCGTTGTTTGTCTCCGTGCTTCCAATATAGTTTGCCTTATTGGTAAGGTCTTCCACATAAAGCTTGACGCCTTCCGGAATCACAAAATCAATACGTACCGTATCGTATGGTGATGCTTCCAGTCCCATGTCCTGGCATTCCGAATTCTTGCTCGGGTCTAATCCCGGGATACGCCATTCTTGTTGTTCAAATGTTCCTTCGCCACCAATTACATATGGGAATGCGTAATAAAGCACCTCTCCTGTCGCGCTGTTAACCAATTCATATTGAATAGTTGGTTGTGCACCTGTAGCTGTCTCATAGCGGGCTTCGCTTCCCAAAATCCAAATATCTTCAAGGAAACTCATATCCGCCTTATTCAATGTTACGGTGAAATCCTTTGTATATACTCCATCTCCATCTGCGAACTGCATCAATTGTGTCTCATTTACTGCAGTTATGGCCCCCACTCTGCTACCCGGGATATTGCGCACCTGCAAAGCAAGTCCATATGCTGACAACAAAGTCGGATCCATCTGGGTCGTATCCTCCGGCGAAATCACAAACTTCACATAAGCTGTCGTCGGTGCTGCTGCCAATATCTCTTCTCTTGTGATGGACGTGACCGCAGTTTTTGTATAACCACTTACATAATCTGTACTACTAAATTTTCTGAAATCCCTTCTGTAACCATACCATGTAATCTGATATGGCTCATCCACAGAAATATCAATAAAATCATCAATACTAATGTAATCAGCGGTACGAAGAGTATACGTCCGATAGTCATTTATGTCGCCTCCATTGTAGAGATAACCATTTTCAAAATTTGTATATTCTGTATAATTAGATTCCGTACCTACTAAAAGATTCTTAATATCCTTTAGTGCTGCCTTTGCAGCGGTGTCGCTCCATTTACTTGATTCCGTATAACCAATGGCTTTTTTACCTGCCTCATCTAATTTAGCAATGGTCTCATCGTGCAATGTCGGGTCTGCCACTTTTAACATACGAACCAAATCAATCACATTTACCTGATTGTCAGAGGTGACATCACCCTGATAATAGGTCAAGACTTCTTCCATATAAATCTTGCCTTTTTGGGTGTAAGCAATGCTGTAAACACCACAAGTATCAATTCTGACATCTGCATCGCTTGCTATACCATTCACAGAAAGGCGCTCCATATTTGCCACTTTTTCTTTGATATAGTTTCCGTAAGTTAAACAGTAAGTCACACTAGCCGGAGTCTCATTTGCCTGCTCTCCAAGAGCAATGGTTGCACCATTTTCCGTCTGAAGTCCGATGTATGCTTGCATGGAGGATGCTGCATCCGCAATCTCATAACTGCGGTATTTGCCGTTCACATTCACACCTAATAAAATATCATCCGTATTGATAATCTCTGTAGATAATTTTAGATTCAACGCACGATTTACGGTGTCAATGCCCACATTCTTCACATTTAACACATCTAATTGAGTACTTGTGTCGCCAAAATTATGCGCCAGCACAAGCCCGTCTTCGGTACTTGTCAGCATCACTGCCTGTTCTGTTCCACCATAGTAGAAGGTTCCCCCTACACGATTAAATAAAATCGGGGCTTCAAAAGTAACTTTGTTCATTGTGCTGTCTTTCACCAAATCGGAAGTATAATTCTCTCTTGTAGTGGCAGCATATACGCCTGCCGCTGTACCGAATGATGTTAAGTCAATTCGCGGAGAAGAAATATGCTTTACACCGAAAGTTTGAACATACGGTGTATATGTACTCTTACAATTCTCGATGTAAAAATACATGTTATCGTAAAGCTCGCCATTAAAGTAAATACCCAGCCGTAAGTCGTTAGTTTCACCATCTTCATTAAAGTCCACTAAATCCATAGTGCACCACAATTCAAAGATATAATCCGATGCGATGGTTGTTGCGATGAAACTATCCTTTGGTAAATTAGCCTTTGTCTTGTCAATCGAAAAGTAACTGCCAACTGGATTGTCTTTACTACCCGCATACATACTAGAACCATCTGCGAGGTAATTATATAATCTTGGATTTGATACGCCTGATGGTAAAAACAAGCGAATACCATTTTGCAAAGTTTCATCATACATCCATGTAATATAGGAACCACTTAGGCCGAACTGCACATTTGCAGTAAAAGCAAGTTTATCAACATCTGCCTTGCTTGAAGCTTTAGCATTTTTAGAAATTCCATTCTCATTATCTGCTTGGTCTGCAAGGCCAAGATTTCCCGGTGTATAGATGGTGTATCCATCTAATGGTGTTGTTGCGGTTACAAATGGTGAATGAATAGTAACTGCGCTACCTCCATCTACACGAAATGCCGGTTGCAACGGATTGGTCTCTGGGTCAATATTCATCAAATAATAATATTGATTGTCATATAACACACCATTAAACCATACACCTATTTTCAAGTCATTGTTTTCGCCGGAATCATCTCTGGTCACTGCCTCTGTAGTGACAGTGAGATTAAATTCTGCATCATCAAACCATACTGTGCCACTGTCTGCCGGAAAAACCACCGAAGGTGAAAAGAGAATGTAACTTTTTGTGGTTCCATCTTCAGTTTGTAGAGTAATTCCACTGCTTGAATGACAATAATTACTCATATATAGCGTATGTCCGTTTGTTAACCAAAATTTAAGCCCTTCTCCTTCTGCTCTGGTTTTAAACCAAGTAACCCCTTTTCCGGCAGTATTAATCTTCAAATTCATGCTTAACATCACTTTATCAAAGGATGTTGTCGGAATCTTGCTTTGATTCGTCGTATTTACCACCACGCCATCTGCAAAGCCAAAATTACGCGGCGTCACTTCTGTATATCCTGTCGGCAGAGTTGCCTTTTCTGCACTGTCTGTCGCCTGTACTTTCTGTGGAATGATTCCCACCAGCCCGAGCAAAAGACATACGCAACACAACATTGCTATTCCTGATCGAAATACTTTTTTCATAATTTTTATTCCTCTATAATATTGATAATTGAATGATTCACATCAAACTCTTTTTTATCCAAAAGAATAACCGTACCACCGGTCTCGTTTGGATTTCCATCATAAAGACCTGTTTTTAATCCCAATGTCCACCGAATACCTTCCCACTCGACACTTAGCGAAGTAAGATGCACGTGGCCTGAGAATGTTCCATCTGTTCCGGCTTCCTTTAAGTAAGGTAAAATAAATTCGTTCAGAGAACCTGAAGTAGTTGTAGTTGAATTTTTAAATCCAAAGTTACCTTTCTCATCCTTCTCATATGTCCACTTTGTTCCATCCTGCACAATCTCACCGACGTTATACATATGGAATCCTGTTGCACCGGCAAGGTCAATATCGGTCTTTTCCTGATATCCTTCTTTTGTATATGCCGCAGCAACTTCTCCAGGAGCCACATGCGTACACAAGAATGATGGAACATCTGCACCTGCAAATTGTTTCATTCGTGCTGCAGTTGTACGATACCAGGCAATCTGCTCATCATGGAGCACAAAACTCGCTGTTACCGCTTCTGCTTCAGGTCTATTGGCATAAGAGCAACCATTCGTATCCATCATGAAAATGGTTCTCTGAAGTTCACCCTGCACTGCAATACCAATTGTATAATTGCCGTTACCGCCGATATCATGTCTACGATTGAATAAGCAATATTTCGATTCCATAAATCGGTTGCATTGCCATGTCACTCCCATTGCACTTTCATTATCGTGGTTTCCATAAATCGGTGCCCAAGGAATTTTAAATCCATCCATTGCTGCGATAATCTCATTGAGTAAAGTACCATCCGTGTCATATCGACCAAAGATGATATCTCCCACGATCAAAATCAAATCTGGCTTTTCGGTTTCTACTAATGTTTTTAACTCATTATAGAGCATATTATCCTTGTTTGATGCTTTATACTCTGCTACCTCTTCGCGAACGATGACTTGTGGGTCAGAAATCTGTAACACTTTAATCTTTCTATCTGTATCAAAGTCCAGAACAAAATCCAATCCGCTTCCATTCAATGCTGCAACGTTTGTAGTATAGCTTCTGCTTGCTTCATCAGCTACATCAGAAATGCTGATAACAGAAGTTCCTTCCTCTGTTAAAGCAAGGTTTGTAATATAAGTAGCTTTTCCATCCGGAGTAAGACTTCCTGTCTCTCCCAGAATCTCATCGGACATCTTCTTTGCCTGAAGGATGTTCTTATCAGCCAATAATCGAGCATACATATTTTCTTTTACTTCTGTGGTATACCAATCGGCATCTTCTGAATAACTCACTGCTTTCTTACCGGCATTAGAAGTCTCTGCTCTTTCGCCTGCTGCAAGTTTCTTGAGTGCCACCAAATCCTTTACATCTACTACTCCATCTGCAGTAATATCATTGGTCTTGTAAACAAGCACATTTTCTTTGAATGTACTTGTGCCCATGCTAGTTGTATTGGTATATGTAACAGCATACTCACCCGGAACTTGTGTATTCCATGAGTTGCCCTTTGACTGATTGCCAACTGTCACTTCATTTCCATCTGCAAAATAAGCAAACTCATCCGCACAATGAACAACTTCTGTTGCCTGTTCTTGCGTGTAATTACCAAGTACAAGATATCCCTGTTTGTTCACATCTGAGCTAGTGCTTCGCACTGCAATATTAGGATCTAATGCATCCCCTTTATCCTGAATATAGATATAGGTATTGCCATATAGAACATCATTAAACCAAAAACCTACTTCCAAATCATCAAACACATCGTCTCCGTCACTATCGACTGCTCTGCTAGAAATACTCAACTTAAAAGTATTGTCATAGAATTTCACACCTGCAATGCCTGCTTCCAGTGTCTTTGCATCTGATCCATTATAACTAACTTGGAAGGCTTTTGCCTCATTACCTGTAGAACGTACCCATATTGAATGATATCCCATGCCACTAAGACCTGAACAGCCATACATCAAATGAACATTCTTCCCACTAAACCTAATATTTGTTGAGAATATTGAGTTATCAAGATCTCCTGTATTGCCCCAGTTTTGTTTAACGGCCAACGTCTTTGTTTCCAGATTTTCCGGATAATATCCATAAACTCCGGCAGCAACACCTGTCTTATTCATATCTTCCAGACCTAATGTCTTTGTAAAACTAGTAGTTACCTCAGTAACGTCAGAAATGGTCACTTTGGCAGTACCTTTATCGGTCTCATCCACATATGACATCAATGACATACCAGTACCAACATCATCTGCTCCATCTACATAATAATAATTGCGATGAAGTTTTCCGTTTAGCCAGATTCCAAGTCTGGCATCATTATTATTACCATCACCTTGGATATCTACTTTTTCAACGCTAAGACCTAATTTCAATGTCTTTCCATAGAACGTATCCTTCTGCATCTCAGAAGGCTGGATGCTGGCACTATTGACTGTCAGTGTTCCATCAGCACTAGAAATCTTGATTTCGTTACCTGTTATCGCCAATCTAGTTCCATGCCATCCGTCGCTCGAATCAGATGGTATTGCATAGTGAATCTGAGAGCCCGATGCAGATTCTGTCACATTCACATTAACTTCCAATATCGTATTTAACAGAGAACTTGGTCCCTCTCCTGCGGTATAGTTCTGGGTATCATATGTACCGTCTGCCAGAGCAAAATCAGCCAACTCCAACTTGCGAAGTCGCTTGGTATCTGAAGTTTCTGAAGCCACCGTCATCGTAGCAGTTCCGCCATACTGATTTTGTCCAAGCAAGCGAACTCTATTCGTTACAGTCACACCCTCTGCAAAGATTCCGCCGATAATGAAATACTTATCCTTCAGAAGTTTACCGTTTACGCGAATTTCAATTTTTCCGTCAGTCGCAACTCCATCGCCATCATAATCCCATGGAATCGTGTTGAATGAAATATCAAATCCACTTCCATCCGTCGGCAATGCGGCTGTCAACTTTCCACCATGTGTTTGATTCAGAAAGCCTCCTTCTGGATTTAAATTGTTATAAATAAAAACATCTCCTGATGCAGCCAAAACCTCCATGTAAAGTCCGCGAATATAGGAAACAGAATATGAAGAGTCTGAATTGTTACCATAAACAATTCCTATTTTGTCGGAATCATCAGTTGCACCGAGCGTCACATGACCGCTGAATTTCATATATTCCATTGTTCCCGGAAAATCGCTTCCGATATGTGTCATATTCGGACCATATGTCTGGTTTGAAATGCCATAGTCCGCAAACGTGGTTGTGTAGTTATACGGCAATTCACAAGACTCAATCGTAACAGACTTATAAGAAGCAGTATCCGTGGCACTTACTCCAGATACGCTCATTTTTCCAAGAAGACTCGAAGAAATATAATCCAGAATGTATGTATCTTCTGCACTGCAGAGCTCATCATTTACATACACCTTCATCAGTAAATCATCTCTTCCATCATCATCGGCATCCGCTGTTTCAAATGAAAGTGTAAATTTAAATTTAGTTTCAAAAATACCTTCAGCAAGTGCGTAAGTATACTCTGTTCCACCTTGTCCTGCAATTTTTGTTGTGTCGACCTTCAATTCTCCCGTCGGCATAAACTGAATGCGAACTCCATTGCTCGTACTATCATCTCCACCTAAGAGCAAGATGGCTGCATTGGTTACTGTTCTGCCATCTGCATGAAACTGAAGATATCCTCTGAATTCACTGTTAATCAGTGACACAGTATCCACTTTGTCGCTGGCAATCGTTTTTAACGTGCTGGCAGCCAATCCTCCTTCGTATGTCTTGTCCGTATACCCGAAATCTGCAAATGTCAGAGTTCCTGCCGACGCCGGGTCTGCCTTCGCTGCTAAAATCGTGACATCTTTCATAGAAACCTTGCCATTCTCGGTGATTGCCACGCTGTAAGTTCCCGGGTCCTTCAACACGATGTCTCCTGCTACACTGACACCATTCACAGAAAGTCGCGTCATAGTGTCAGTCCTTGCTATGGTGAAATCTTCCGTCTCAGTCTCCAAATCCCAGGTAATCTGCTCTGGTTCTTCGCTTGCAAAATCTCCGACTAAGACAGTCGCGTTACCTTCTGTCTTCACTCCAACATGCGCGGTCAAGGTACTTGCTGCACCTGCAAGTGTAAAAGATGCATACTTGTTATCCACGCAGACATCCAGTTGCATATCATCCGCGTTACCATCAATTGCCTTTGTGGTAAGCTTTAAATCAAAATTCTTATTTAAGACATCAAAGCCTACATTGTTTTTATTGATGTATCCCAACTTCTCGGCACCATATGATATCTGAATCCCATCTGCTATACTGGTAAGTTGAACTGCGTTATCTATATCATTCGAACCGTAGTAAAGAGTTCCTCCCTCTCCTTCAAAACGAACACTAGATTGGAAGGTGGTTCCATCCATAACCTTATTCGTTCCACCCTCAACCGTATTGGAAACTAAAGCTGAAGTCTTAAGCTCAGATTTATATTCGCCGCCGATCATATCCAAATCGCTTAATTGCATGATTGGGGAAGAAAATGTTGTTCGAGATGAGGTTTCTACATGTTCTTTATATGTAAGGTCTTTACAATCCTTAACATAGAAATAGTCACCATCATACAATACACCATTAAAATAAACTCCTATTTTCAAGTCGTCTATTGCCTCATCATCATCATTATATTGCATATCCACAAACTCCGTTGTAATCCAAATCTGGTGCGTGTTATAAAAGTTAGACACCACACCTGTGAGATGATTTGCTCTTAAAGTGGCATACTTTCCGTTAGCTGTTCTTGCATTTTCTATTGTTGTACCTTCTGGAACTTCACTGCTGTCTCCAAAATACATGGCGGAGGTTTTAGTTGCATACTCAAAATAATTATAAAAATACATTCTAGTGCCGCCATTTTGATAGCTTAGTTGGAATACCCTTCCTGTGCTCTTTAGAAAATAAAGATGAGCGGTACCTCCTGAAATAGTCGATACATTGGCACTGATTAATAATTTGTCTAGTGAAATTTCATCTCCAACCTCTGGTACATGAGTTCCTACAGTATCTGGCACACCAAATGTCAGTGGCGTCACTACCCGATAGCCTTCCTCCACCAACTGATTCATCTTATATTGCATTGAAGATGCTTCAAGCTCCGCAAACTCTGTTTCCTCTGCCGCCCTTGTATCCAACACATATGCCGGTATGACACCAAAACACATGCATGCAATCAACAACCACGACAGTATTTTTTTACCTAAACTTTTGTTGTTTCCTTTCACGTTTTTAACCTCCCTCAAAAGTCTATTTGAGATACTTTACATCTTCTGCTATTACAGCCTTTTCTGCCCACTCTTCTTCCCATGTACAGAACTGATTCTTTGCATCATCGATTGCAAAACTTAATATTTCTCTTTCGAGCGACTCTTCTGTTACACCTTCTGCCAGTTCAAACCACAAGTTTGCAAAGATTTTGCTGTTCGGTGCGATGTCTGTCTGGTTATCTACATTACCTACGATTTTAATTGTTCCGTTTCCGTCATCGTAGTAGTTCATTTCCGGCATCAAAAGTCCGGTGTCAAATGCTTTTCCCTCTGCCTTTACAAGTTGTACTTTTGTAGCATCGTATTTTAATTCCATCTGTCCTGCTGCTACATCACTACCTGCCGTAAAGTTTACTGGTACGCTGATGTATCTGTTGTCTGCATATCCGTCCATCACACGCACATATTTTGCCTGACCTTTTACTAAGGTTCCGTCCAAAGTAGTCCATTGCGGTGTTACGTAAATAACTAATCCAAAGTTCTTCGCTTTGATGCTGTCCAGACGCAGTACGCTAAAGTGGGTTGCTGCCTCTCCAAAGAGTGCATCTGCTTCTAATCCACTTTCACCTGTTTCTGTATTTGTAATCTTGCTGAATACTTTTGTAATATTTTTTGCAATCTTTTGGTTTGCTTCTGAATCCTGTGTTTTCTTGTTGTAGAGAATATCAAATCCAACCTTTTGGTAATCTAATCCGTTTACTCCGGAAAGAAGACGAAGGTATGTGCTTGCCACATCAACTCCATTTTTGGTCTCTGTAGCCTTTTCAAGCTGTGCACGAATACTAAGAACTTCTGCCGGCACGAATTTTGCCCAAACTACTGAAGCATCTTCAATTCCTGCTGCCTCGGTCTCTGTAAGAGCTGTCTTGGTACCCTCTACATCTTTATACCAACCACCGAATACATAACCATCTCTTGTCGGTGCTATTCTTTTACTTGCATCCTGATTCCAGAAATTTGCAAAGTTATAGTTTACTGTATCCAGAACATATTCCTCGCCGTTCTGTCCTTTGACAGAATCTGCTGCCTCTACGTGGAGTGGAGTAATCATAAGTCCTGCCACTAACATTACTGCTACTAAAGTGCTTGCTAAAATTTGTTTCATTGTTTTCATTTCTTGATTCTCCTTCCTCAACTTACCATGTGTCCGGCACTGTGACTTTAGGTGTTCCGGCATCGTCTTTTGCTTCATCTTCTCCTGAAATGGTGATAATTTCCACCGTTTCTAAAACTACGAGTTCCATGTTTGGTCTTTCATACTTCATTTTTTTGTACCTCCTACAACTTTTAATTTATATTATTTTTTTTACCATCTAAGTCCTACTGACGTGTGATAATCCAATGCGAATATATTCACGCCCAGTTGATGAAGTCTTGTAAATTCAGGCCCGCTGATTCCTAGAATCCCATACACTTCAATGCCCGGAAACCCTTCTTCTTTAGCCCTTTGAACGACTGTTTCCAAGTTGTTGGCATGTTGAAAATATGTCGCCGATAAATCATATCGCTCAAAATCCACTTCTTCCGGATTGTCCTCTTTTACAAATCCTGCCCGCTTTGCCACACTGTAAAGACTGTAATCCTGGTTATAAGGCATGATCAAAGTATATCCTCCGATTTCATCTCCGAATATTGGAAGTGTCTTTTTCAGTTCATTCAAATCACCTGTCTTCACATAAAATCTTTCCAGCAAGCCATATTGTTTTAACATTTCTTTTAATGTCTGCCACTGTTCTACTGTCAAGGACGGATGCACAGAAAATATCGGGTCCATTCCATACTCACTGCAAATCTGCAAATATTCCTCTACCTTGGGAACTTTGCAATCCTTGTACACCTCGGATTTTTTCCAGCCGGCACTGAACTGTTGTAATTCCTCGTAGGTAAATGCCTCCACCGGCTTATCATCTGCACTGCCCGGCTCAATGCGTGTTCCGTCCGCGTAAGTCAGATGTCTTTTAATAGAATCATCATCGTGAAGACAAACCGGTATATTGTCTTTGGTAAACTTTACAATCGTAATTAATTTCTTATATCCCATTTCTCCCGCCATGCGGAAACTTTCTGCCGTATTTTCCGGAGCATACCCCAAGAGGCCTGTGTGAGAAATGAAGGTAATCCCTGCATTATTTTCATCCTCTCCCATTGTGTTTTCTCGCATTTCAAACTCATCAATGGAAAGTGTGACCCCCTCCGGTATGCTGATATGTATGCGTACGGTGTCGTAGTTCCCCCGAATCATCGGAACACGCCACTGTCTCTGTACGCTTTCTTCTTGTTCACCAATCACATATGGGAATGCCTGATAGAGAAGATTGCCTTCTCTATCAGTAATTCCATATTGAAGCGTCGGTTTCGCTTCCGTCAAAGTCGTATACTTTGCTTTGCAGGATAAAATCCAAATATTTTCAAGAAAATCATAGGAATCCAAATTGATTTCAAAATCCTTTGTGAAAATTCCTTCTTCATTTGCATATCCTATCAGTTTGTTCTTCAAATTCTCAGACATTTATCCCACACTCTCTTTCTTGTTATTTCTTATCAAGCATTTAACCCCAAGTCTTTCTAGTTAAATCACCCTCAGGAAGTACGGTTTCGTCAGAGTTGGTAATCAGATCTTCTACTTCCAGTACTTCAACTTCCAATACCGGCTCTGTATATGCTTTTTTCATTCTTCTTTACCTCCTCTACTTCACTGCCTGATAGTTCTTTGCTGCTTCTCCATAATTATGGATTGCTAATAGCAATGCTTTCAGTTCTTCGGCTTTACTTCCGCTATAATTCTTCATGCTATACAGATAGGTATTCACACTATAGTTCACGGTACCTCCTACTTGGGTATCTCCCTCGTAGAATCTTACTGTTATCGGTGTGCCGTATTCATAAGCATAGATGTTATCAAAGTCAAATACATACTCATTTGCGTTACCGCTCTTTTCGTATTCTACTTCGACTTCTTCATTCATTCCTACCTGTACTTTCACGGTCAAATTATATACATTCGTTGCCGTAAATTTATAACGTACCTTTACCTTATTTCCAAGTACCAAAGTTACGCTCTTCCACTGGTAATCTGTAGACTCTTCCACGCCTTCTTCCTGTACCAGTTTGTTTGTTATCACACCTTCGCTTCCGGCAAGACTGTCAAGTTCGGTATCTTCCTTGTCATACTCTGCAACATAATCTGACCAGTTGGCAATCTTCGCTGTATGTAAGTTTCCAGCCGCTACACCGCGATAGGTCTGCAGTGCTGCACCGTATTGTACCAAATCTACTACTAAATCTTTGGCTGCTTTCAACTGAGCTTCTGTGTAGCCTTCCAACGAAGTAGCCTCTAAGATATCTTCACAGTACTCTAATACAGAATACTTATAGGTCGTGGTCTGACTTCCTACTGTCAAAGTAGCCTTGATGGTCTGATTCATATCCTGTGCCATGATATCCGGATAGGTGAAGCTATATACGTTGCTTCCTGCTGATACCAGATGGCCTGTTACCGGACCGTAAACCTCTCCATTTCTTTCAAAGGTCATGGTTGGTGTTACTGTCTTTGCCATCATAGAGCTAACAGTTGCTGTATAGTTCAGTGCAATGCTGTCCGTGATGGTTGGCTGGATGGTTTTGTCTTTAGCGATTGGGTCGATAAGTGGTGCTTTGTCATAGTTAGCAATTTTGAATCCTGGCTGGAATCCCACATAATCCTTATAATAGTAATAGGTGTTATTAGCCAATTGTCCGTTAACATAGATACCAACCTTAATATCATCATCAACACCATTATTGTCGTTGTCAGCATCACAATATTCCGTTGTAATTGCCAATTCAAATCCTGTTGCTAACGTTCCTTCATAATTGTATATACGAATGTACACATCTGGTGCTTTAACCAATTGCTTTTGTTCATTTAATGTATAAACTATACTATCTCCGGACCAGTTAGCCAAATACAAGTATCCTGCAATACTGGTCTCACTATATTCCCTCGCATACATTTGAATAGCTGAATAATCTCCACTCGCATTTCTCAAATAGGAAAGATTACTGTTACACTTATCAAACCTTGCTACAAACACCATCTTATTCAACGATGCGGTCGGATACTTCGTGGCAGATTGACTACCGGTTAAGGTTTGATCATACGTAAATCCATAATCTGCAGGAGTTACAACTGTATATCCCTCAAACTCATGATAGTAAGTAACTTCACCCTTCTCGATGACATAGTTACAAGTTGAACATACTTTATCTCCTGTGTAACCGTTTTCCGTTGCTGTAGCTTCTTTCTTTCCAACCAGTGCCTCTGTATGAAGTGTCTGGTCGGCTACTTTTCCACAAGAGGTACAAATGTGCCAGTGTCCTTCCTTGTCGTGCTTCCATGCACCATAAGTATGGGTATGCGGTGGTATGATATGGGTTGGTTCTGTAAGAGGTGCCTTATCATAGCTTGTTATTTTGAAACCAGGCTGACATCCTACATAATCTTTAAAATAATAGTAAATATTATTAGCCAAATGTCCGTTAACGTAGATACCTACCTTGATATCATCATCAACACCATTGTTGTCATTATCTGCATCGCAGTATTCTGTAGTAATTGCTAATTCAAATCCTGTTGCAAGTGTCCCCTCGTAATTATATATACGAATATATACATCAGATGCTTGAACCAATTGCTGAGTTTCTTCATTTAAGTTATAAACTTTTGAATCTCCAGTCCAGTTTGCTAAGTATAGGTATCCTGCAATAGTAGTTTCACTATATTCTCTTGCATACATTTGAATGGCTGCATAATCCCCACCTGCGGTTCTTAAATAAGAAAGATTACTATTACACTTATCAAATCTCGTTACAAACACCATCTTGTTTAAAGATGCGCTCGGATATTTCGTAGCTGATTTGCTACCTGTCCCAGTTTCCCCGTACACAAATCCATAATCCTCCGCCGTTACATAGGTAAATCCTGCAAAGCGGTCGTAAGCCACGGTATCACCCTTCTCCATCACATGCTTACAAACAGAACATACTTTATCGCCGGTGTATCCTGCTACTGTTTCTGTAGCATCTTTCTGACCTACTAATTCCGGCGTATGCACTGCTTTGTCTTTACTGTCTCCGCAAGAGCATACTTCCCAGTGATAGTAGGCATCTGCCTTATAGCTGTAACTATGTTCATGCGGCTTACCTTCTTCATTCCAGGTAATGGTTACCGGTTCAGAATAGATACGGTATTCAAGGTTACCATAACCTCTCTCTTGAGTAATGTCTGCATAGTATACAAAAGTCGCACTGCCTTCTTGATTCATAGTGTAGCTGTCACCGCTTTTAACTGCATTGCCTTGGTTAATCGGCAATACTCCACAAGTTACAGTCTCAGTTCCATTCAATTTTTTCACGGTTTGTTCTAACGCAAATGTTTCGCCAATCTTGACAATCTCATCCTTAGCCTCTATCTGATAGTGATAGTCTGCTGTCAGTTCCGTATGGTCTGCCAAAAGTGCGATGGTACCCATTTCTGAAATATAGAAACGGTCTAATTCTGCCTGCTCGTTAGCTAAGTCATATACTGCAGACTGCAATAATAAGTATCCTCTTGCCGCCATAGCATAGGAAATACTATCACGTTTGCCCGTAGTGCCAAGCATATCATAATCGTATGGTAACTGTTGGTGATTGTATGGTGCCAACCAGTTAATCATAGAATTAATGATTTGCTCCTTCGGCACGCCGTCCTTCAAATCTGTAATATTTTCAAAGCGTGATTTCGTAGTTCCGATTGTGGTTCCGACTACCGGGATCCCATCTCCCCAGTATTCATTCAACCAACCGTACTTTCTGCTACTTACACTCAGTGGGTCTGATGTTCTTGCAGGCATACGGCAGAAAATCACCACCTGGTCTGCTGTGGCAGGATATTGAATAAATAACTCTGCCATTTTGTCACAATACAAAGTGTCGAAAGCCGTATTAAAATACATCACAATTCCCGGATTTTCAGCAAGGAAAGCGAATGCATCATCCAAAGTGGTAAATGCCCCTCCATTTGCTTCCAATGCAGTTTTTACTGCGTCATCAGTCATAGATGTAATGGCTGTTCCATTAATTTTCTCATCGTGGTATAGGATTACTGTACCATCCTTCGTTTTCTTGGAATCCACTTCAATTCCCATGACATTATCTTCTTTAACTGCCGCTTCAAATGCCTTGATTGTATTTTCCTCCAAGGTTTCTCCGGCTTTGTTGGTACCCTGCTTACCACCATGTCCGATAACAGCCGGTTTTCCGCTGACGGTAGTGGTTTTAATACTTTCATATACGTTATTAATTACGGAAGCATCTGTTGCAACCATACCATTGCATCCATTTGCAACGCCTTCGTAAACATCTGCCGCATCTTCCACATAGGACCATACTGAAATGGTACGCACGTTATATTCTGCTACAATATCGGCCGTCAAACTTTCCATTGGGAAAATGGCAATGCTGGCAGACGCATTCAGAATATCTCTGCGCGACTGTGCCCTATCCTCCGGCATAATCTTATAATCAACGATACCTCTTGCAAATCTCCAACCAATCGCACTGAAATCTGCATTTCCGTTCGTTTCCTCTGAACGAGCCTTCTTCATCAATGCCAGACCCTCTGCAGAACCTTCTGTGACATAAAGCGCATCTGTAATACCACGTTTCTCTAAGTAAGAACATACCGCTACTGCATCTGCGTCTTCGTCCAGATAGAATGCCGGAATAATGGTATCTCCGTATTTTTTCATAAACTGAGCGACGCTTCCGATGACTGCGCCATCTTCATCCACAATGTCCAGATTTGCATTCACATGCATAATCGCTACAGATGTTTTGGTCAAGTTGTCTATATTAGACTTGTTAACCTTCGTTACTACAGTTCCCGGATTGACGATTCCCGTTTCCGGAACAAAAATATCTGCAAGATTTTCTTTTTTTACTTCACCTTCAATGGCAGATACCACCACATTGTCGTAACTGAAACCATATTGTCCAACAGCTGCAATACCTACAGAACCGGTAAAACTAGAACAGATTGGAAGTACTACATGCAAACTATATGGTCCCATATTGCCATTTGCATCATAACTCGCATAATAAATCCAAGTGCAGTTGTTATCTGCTACTATCTTCATTCTCATTTTCTGATTGTTATTGAAAATGTAACCACTGCTTCCCCAACCTTGTTGATTAGTCGTATTCACAAGATCCACGGTACGTTCTTTAGGCGTAAAACTTCCGGATACATAAGCTCCTGCCATATTCCAAATGGTAGTAGCACCATAAGTAAGTCCTGCCCGCTGCCAAAGCGTGCTGCTATCCACACGGTAACTTAAGCCCTCCCATGAAGAACCTGTAACGGCAACTTTCGGTGTAATATCCGCTTCATAGACATAATTGGTCCAATTATGTCCTGCACTAAACCATGCCAAATCAATCTTAGTGCTGTCGCCACTGGTACGTGAAACAGCGAGCTGGCCAGCCTCCACTTTCATTGTGGTATCTGCTGCTGTTGTATCTGCCCATTCGGTTTGGATACCTACAGTGGCATTTCCGCCTTCTGTCAAGGTGAGTGCTTCTGTATAATCCTCAAAATCCTCACTGTAGGTCATGGTATACTCATAGACTTCCAGATTGTCCACCCAGTATTCTGCCCCTGCTGATGCAAAGAAGCCCACGCTTCCATCCGGATGATGGTCTGCGACATCATTGATGGACATCAGATACTGCCACTCTCCCAATGTGCCCTCTGTATAAGTAGCCACATAAAGATCAGCCATCTGATCCTGTACTACAAGTTTTACACGACGAGCCTCTCCTGCAGTTGCAGTAAAGTCTGTCTCATGATAAATGTTGTTATCTGTGCCGTCATTTGCCCAGCCGTTCCAGTAGCCACAAAGGCCTGCCTTGCCGGCCGTCTCATTGATATAGCCCATTTGGTAGGAATTTAAGTTCTGCACGCGGTAGAGAATTCCACCCCAACCGGTGTTTCCTTCTGCATACTGCAAATCCGCTTCCACCACATAATTCTTCCAATGTGCTGCATCCGGCAAGTCAAAATACATCACGCCTGAACCTTGAACGTGCAATTGACCATTCTGCCCTGTAACACTTATCTCTTCTCCACTTGTGTTGATATAATAATTTTTATGATTATTACTCACAGCCATCTTCGTTGCTGTAGTATATTTTCCAAAATCCACCCCAAACAGAGTGTGCTTTGCATCCTCCGCATCCATATTGCGCGTTACCTTGATATTATCAATGGTCACGCTTGCAGATTCTGCTTCCGGTGTCATTGCAAATCCAACCGAACCGCTCTGTGCACCTTTTACCACCTGGAATGCCTCTCCTTGCGCCGTCCAGGCTCCGCTTCCAATTGCATAATATGTCTCAATGGATGTTCCGTTTGCTACTACTTTCATGCGATACACGGTATTGGCATCTACTTCTGTCTTCGTAGCTTTGGACCAGTTATCCGTGTCCTTTACATAAAAGCCAAGATTCATTCCTGCCAGTGCTGTCTTAGTTGTAATCTCAGCTTCTACTGTATAATATCCCCACATCTCTCCACCGAGGATGTAGAGAGGTTTCTCTTCACTTGCCGTATAGCTTAACTTGCCATTTTCAATTTTGGCAGTGCTGCCTTCCGGAACGAAGAGACGATATGTATCATTCTCTCCTTCTTGGAGTGTTGCATTCTCATAGCTGTCGAAGTTTTCTTCATAGAGAACCTCCATCGCTGTCGTTGCTTCTTTTCCGTTTAAAAGCTTCGGACTTTCCGAATTCGCCCATGCTGATGCCGGAAACAGTCCAATGCACATTGAAAGAATCAGTAGCCATGAAAGGGCTCTTTTTTGTAAAACATTCTTTTTCATAAATGCACCTCTTTCATTACGAACTTATTTGTTGCCTTTTTATAAAAGTCTTCAAGGAATGAAAGAATGCAGAAGCATTCTCCCATTCCCATATCATTTGCTATCTACTTTCTGCTTATTGTTGCGTTTTCTTTTTGTAAGACACAAAACAGATTCCGCTCAATGCAGCAATACAGATAATGGAATAGAATCCTATATAACTACTATCGCCGGTGTAGATGCTATTGCCACTCTGACCAAAAGAAACTCCTCCGCGTTTTGTAGCAGAAATTTCGTTTTGCCAGTTGTTTGTGAATCCCATCTCACTAAAGTCAACTACGACTGCCGGACGATCTAATTTTGCTGATGTAACTGTTACTGTTGCCGCTTTGTCAGATGCGTAAACGCCCATACGCTTTCCAACGTTGTGAGCATAATCAAGAGCTTCCAAAATCGGTTCATCATTGTATAAGACATCGTTGAAGCTAAGCCAATAGCGAACATCATCTTGTGCACCATCGTTATCGAGGTCCGTTACCTCAACCGTTAATCTCACCTTAAGGTCAACACCGATAAGGTCGCAGCCTGCGATTGTCTTCGATAACTTGATATTGCTATACAGTCCTTCTGATTCCATAAAGTACAGATTGCCGTCACTTAATATCATCAGTCTTACGCCCTTCCATTCGGAATCACTACCACCGAACTGAACGCTGGCAAGTGGTGTGCCGTTGAACTTCACGGTTCCGACAAAAGTCTTATTTTTAAATCCTTCTCGATAAGAACCGACTGCTGAACAACCGTTATTCTCTTCCTTAGAATAAGTTCCGTTTTCGATTTCGAAATCACTGAAGGTAATCTCCGGGAATTTTGGTTCTTTAATCTCCGGTCTACCAAGGTCTGCTGAAGCGATAATCACATCTGCTTCTTGATTGTTAGAGAAGATTCCAAGACCATTGCCTACAAAATGCACATAGTTTGCAGCTTCTACAATCGGCGCGTTCTTGTAAAGTTGGTCACCAATGTAGAGCCAGAAACGAACGTCATCTTTCAATCCGTCGTTATCGGTATCTGCAACTTCAAAGGAAATCTTGTACTGGATATCTTTTCCTCTTAATCCACCCTCTACTACCGTTTCATCCAATGCCACTGCTGTGAAATGATCTTCTGCTTCTGCAAAATAGATACCGTTTCCTAAAGTAGTAAGTTGTACACCCTTCCATGAAGAACCTTTACCGCCGAGATTTAATCTGGTAACGGCTGCTTTCGGGAAGGTTGCAATACCTACAAAACTCTTATTCAAGAAGCTTTCCTTGTAAGTTTTATCAACGGCCAATTCATCGCCTGCACCTTTATATCCATAGGAACCTGCATCCACCTTGAAATCACTGAAAGTAATCTCTTCTAAAGTCGGTGCTGTCGGTGTCGAACCCGCTCCTGTATCTTCACCCTTTGATGCGATAATTACACTGGTATCTGCATTGTAACAACGAAGTCCAAAATAGTTGCCAAGGTATGGTGCGTAGTCCACTGCTTCAATCAATGGACCGTTATGATACAAGGTATCGCCAATGTATAACCAAATACGTACATCATCCTGTAAGTTGTCATCATCAACATTGGTTACTTCAAAAGATATCTTAATGGTCTGGCCTTCACCGATAACTGCATTGGCATCCGCAGAAAGTGCGGTATATGGGATGATAGTATCTTGATCACTCCAATACCACAGCTGTCCGTCAAGCCATGTACCGATTGCAAAGCCTTTCCATCCGCTGTCTGAACCGCCGAAGTTTAAGGAAAGTCTGGACTTACTTGAGAAGTTTACCTTACCTACAAAGGTCTTATTTGCAAGTCCATCTGCATAGGTCTCTTCTACAATAAGGTCTGACTTTCCACCATAGAGACCGCTTGCCACACCAAAATCACTGAAGGTGATTTCTTCAAAGGTTGGTGGTGTAACCGGGTCCGGTGTCGGTGTCGGGTCCGGAGTTGGTCCCGGTGGTGTCACCGTACCTGAACCTTCTCCAACAGATTCTACTGTTACGGTTGTTCCTGCATTATAGGCACGAATTCCAAGATAATTACCTAAATACTGTGCATAGTCCTCTGCTACATAGAGTGGGCCATCTCCATATAAGGTATCTCCAAAGTACAGCCAAAAACGTACATCATCCACTCCATCGTTCTTAAGGTCTACCACTTCAAAGGAAAGTTTGATGATTTGTGACGCACCGATTGCTCCTGCCGTTGCATCCGCAGCAAGTGTCATATGCTCAAATCTTCCTTCTTGCTCCCAGAACCACAGTCTTCCGTCTGTCCATGTTCCCAAAGCTACGCCCTTCCATCCACTGTCACTACCACCAAAGTTGATAGAAAGTCTAGAGTCACTGCTAAAGTTAAATTTACCCACAAAGGTCTTGTTTGCAAGTCCGCCTGAGTATGTCTTCTCTACTACTAA
>JAZUCE010000105.1:0-1533 GCA_045638905.1 Faecalimonas sp. | reverse complement strand
AGACAAGCTGTCGGTACTTATTGCATTGTTCTCACTGTTGTCAATTGTAATATCCATCATAGGGGTGTTCGGTTTGGTGCTGTTTGAAACACAATACAGCCGCAGGGAAATAGGTATCAGGAGAGTGTACGGTGCTTCTGTGGGTGGAATCCTGCAACTGTTCAACCGCAAGTATATACAAATAGTTGCAATTTGTTCGGCAGTGGCAATACCTGCAAGTCATTATATCATTTCCGGCTGGATGCAACAATATGTTTATCGCACAACTATGTCATGGTGGGTATATGCAGTAGCAGTAGGTGCCATTCTGTTGATTACAATCTTTACTGTAGCTCTCCGTTCATGGAGTGCAGCAAACGAGAATCCTACAAATTCAATAATGCATTGATGAACAATATGAGTTTCTGCAAGAAATATAATCTACAGGTGCAGTAATTGCGGCTTTTGCACGATTATTGTGAATGAAGAGAAATCAAAAAGACTGACATTATGAAACAATTTACTCAAATCTTATTATTGGCAATAACCTTCATCTTCACAAGCTGCTTTGAAAAAGAGCCAAAAGACAAGATTGAAGAGGTTACAATGTATGTTTCACACCAAACTGGCAAATATTATGGGATGTTATCCTCGCCGGTAGAAGGAATGCTTATAAAAGAAGAAGGATGGCAAGATTGGGAAAGCAGACCGTTTCAGGAGATTAGCGGTTTTGAATATATAAAGGGGCACAAATACACATTGCTGGTAGAGAAAACAACTCTGGCCAATCCTCCAATGGATGCTTCCAGCGTAAAATATAAACTCATTTCTATAGTGGAGCAGAGGCCTGTGGCATTTCCACAATTGGCAGTAAAAGGGTTGGCCCAGACACAGGCCAATGGATATGAAGCCAATATCTTTGATCCGGTACATTTCTATCTGGAGGGTGATGAATTTATGCAGGAAGATCTAAGGGAATCGTGCGACTCCCTTGTATTTGATATAATGGGCAAAAATTACGGTACCGCAAAAGTGTATTACCAGAAAATTGGCGAAGCAAAATTGATTTCTTCATGGGATCACCGTTTTTACATTCCAATGAATGCAATGTGCAGATTAAGGGGATATAAAAATGGCGAAGTTATATATACCCACAGCAAACAGATACAATTGCATAATAGTAATGATTTCCTTATGTACAATTGGAATGAAATCACACAAGATGCTCCAGATAACATCGGATACTTGAATTTCTTGAACCCAAATCTTGAATTGATCAGTACGCATTATATAACCATGAATACACCTATGGCCAAAATATCACTGAAAGGTAAACCTGATAATGCCGGGCAATGGTTATTTGACTATATCAATAAAATTTATGGTAATGCCACCACATATGATCAGAGTTCCGGCGTAGCTGAAAAATTCAAGAACCTCTTTATTTCTCCCGATAGCCGGGAAACTCCACAACACATATGGGTAACAGATAAATCAGCAATTGCCCTCGTAAACTGGCATGACCCTGAAGTGGAAGTATCCAGCGTATATATA
>JAZUCE010000104.1:0-2450 GCA_045638905.1 Faecalimonas sp. | reverse complement strand
CCGAACTGCAATTTCAAAATGGGAGTCTGGCAGAGGATATCCCAATATAGATTCCTTGAAAGTAATAGCCAAGTTTTTCGAAGTAACGATTGATGAACTGCTATCGGGGGATGAATTGCTGACCATAGCAGAAGAAGATACCAAACAAAAAGAAAAACATTTTTGCGACTTGGTATTTGGATTGCTCGATTGTAGTATTGCAATGTTTTTCTTTCTGCCGTTCTTTGGACAGAAGACAGATGCGATTATACAGGAAGTGTCTCTTTTATCCCTTACCGAAATTACACCATATTTGAGGACGGCATATTTTGTGGTTGTAATTGGAATTATAGTATCTGGAATTTTAACCCTTGCTCTGCAAAATTGCTTTCGAGCATTTTGGGTGAAGAATAAAAGTAAAATATCGTTAGTATTAAATGCAGTTGGAGCACTCCTTTTTATAATTAGTTCGCAACCGTATGCAGCAGCATTCCTGTTCATATTCTTGGTGATAAAGGTGTTAATGCTCGTAAAATGGCAATGATACGAAGAGTATCATCGTTGCGATACCCCGTTTCTTGTGGTTTTTCATACCTTCCCTTAAAATGTGTTTAGGTGAGAGCCAAATACAAAAAAGGTAGGTTGAACAAATGAAAAAAGAAAACCAGAGAAACTTTTGCATTGCAATATGCATGCTTGTAGCGTGTTTGTTATGGACGGTAGCAATTCAATTTATTGATGTGCAAGCAATCGGACCACAAGAATCATCCGTTGGATTTGCAACGATTAACCAGTTCGTTCATAACCTTACAGGTGTGCATATGTCCCTGTATACTATCACAGATTGGTTGGGCCTGGTGCCTCTTATGTTTGTGATGGGATTCGGCACTCTCGGACTTATTCAATGGATTAAGAGAAAGCACATCTTGAAAGTGGATTACAATATCCTTATTCTTGGCGGCTTCTATATCGTTGTGATGGCGGTATATGTGCTATTTGAAATGCTTGTTGTAAATTACAGCCCTGTGTTGATTGGTGGGATTTTGGAAGCCTCTTATCCATCATCAACAACAATGCTCGTAATGTGTGTGATGCCGACTGCTATCATGCAGTTTAATGCCCGTATCAAGAACGGTATTCTCAAACGGTGGGTTTCTTCTGCGATTACCGTATTTATTGCCTTTATGGTAATTGGTAGATTAGTTTCGGGAGTGCATTGGTTTACTGATATCGTTGGCGGTGCATTATTAAGTGCAGGACTTGTAATGCTGTATTGCTCCGCTTGTGGACTTGAAAGAAAGGAAAAATTCTAATGAATTATATTAAAAGCGAAAAATATCAAACCCCTGACTTAATGAAGAAAATAATGGGACCTAATCCGTTAAAGTTAGAAGAAGAACTTTTAATGGGGCATAAAATCAAAGATGGTGCAGTCGTATGTGATTTGGGAAGTGGTCAAGGTTTGACCAGTGTGTTTCTCGCAAAAGAATATGGCTTTAAGGTATATGCCGCAGATTTATGGAGCGACCCTTACGAGAATGCTCGATTTTTTGAAACGATGGGACTTTGCGAAGAACAAATTATCCCTGTCAAAGCAGATGCCACTGATTTGCCTTTTGAAAAAGATTTTTTTGATGCTGTTGTTAGTACGGACTCTTATAATTATTTTGGACGGGACACTCGTTATCTTGATGATAAACTTTTGCCCTTTGTAAAAAGTGGTGGCTATATTTATATTACTGTTCCTGGTATGAAAAAGGATTGCCACGATAACTTACCGAAAGAACTGTTGTTGTCTTGGACACCAGAACAACTTGATTACATACACGATATTGATTATTGGACAAAAATCGTTAGCGCTTCGCAAAATGCAGAAGTCATTTCTATAAAAGAAATGGAAAGCAATGAAGAATGTTGGAACGATTGGCTTATGCAGGAAAACGAATATGCTGTCGGGGATAGAAAAGCAATGAATGCTGGCGGCGGAAAATATTTGAACTTTATTGCGATTGTGCTTAAAAAGAAATAGTTCATATTTATGAGGTGCTTCTGTGATAGATATTAAAACTTGGATAGACCTGTTTTTGAAAGCATTAAATCAAACTTTTGAAAATCGAGTGTGGTTTGTTGGTTTGCAAGGCAGTTATGGCCGTGGTGAAGCAACAGAAACAAGCGATATTGATATTGTTGTGATTATAGATGAATTGTCTGCTACTGACATTCGAACCTATAACAAAATGTTGGACACACTTCCGCACAGAGAATTGATTTGTGGGTTCCTTTCGGGCAAAAAGGAAATTATGAATTGGGAACCTTCTGACCTGTTCCAGTTTTGCCATGACACCACACCAATCGCGGGAAGCCTTGACAAGGTGATGGCAGTTATTGACGAAAGTGCTGTGAACAGGGCAATCAAAATCGGTGCCTGCAACATATTCCATGGATGTGTACACAATATGCTGTATGAAAAG
>JAZUCE010000103.1:0-19862 GCA_045638905.1 Faecalimonas sp. | reverse complement strand
CATTCATTCAAAACATCAGATAACACCTTACGGCTGAGTTTCGGAAGTACGGTTCCTCCGATTTTTGCTCTGTCGAGCAGACTTTTGTAGGCTGTGGTACGGATAGGATAAATTGCACCATCAATATCCATAGCCAGACCGAGATTTTCCGCCGTATCGTCAACCGCATCTCGCGTGACTCCGGGCGCCATCGGTAACGAACAAGAATACAGCGGAGAATTAGCATCAAGCGGTTCAATCTGCAATTCATTTACTTTGCAGCGAACCCACTGGCTGTCCTTCGACTGTTTCTCGTGGTAGTCCCTCATCATAGGATAGGAACCGAACGTGGTGTAAAAACCATCTTGACATTGTAGCATAGAAATGCTCCTTTCTTTGTAGGCTTTCGCCTGAGATTATAACAAAAGCCAACAAAACCCGAAGGTGATGTTGGCCTGTGTCCAAAATATTTGGAGAGAAAACAAAAAAGTGCCATCCGCGCATAGCGCAAATGACACTGTGTAAACTCTGATAACTGTGATTTCTCTGTGGAAACCTTGAAACTTATATAAGTATTATATCAGAAATTTTCACAATAGTCAATCCATTTGGATAAGAAAGGGCATTTTGTTTACATCAAAGTTCTAAAACAAAAGAGGTGCTACCGTAGTAACACCCCTTAATTTGACTATGCCGCGCACCTGTTAAGTTTCCACATACCGCGACCGGTATGAAGGAAGTGTGTAGGATTGCATTGCAAGGTTTGGCGGATTTTCTCTTTCCACCATTTATTCGATTTTGTCTTTTCGTGATTTTCAATCTGTTCGTACAGGTATGAAAGCGGAACTTCAGAAGTGCATTCCTCAAGCACTGAGGCGATAACATCTTTCCATGACGCTTCTTTTATATCTCGCATATCGGTAATAAACTGCTTTGCAGCAATAACCGGAATAATGAGAGAGTTATCCTTGCGAACTATCATCACATATTCGTGCAGAATCGGAATAAAAGAACCACTGTAAGTTGTATTGTCCGAAAAACAATTATGCTGAGCCTTTATAATGATATTCTCAAGAGTACCCGGCTTAACTATCTCAGACAGCATACTGTACAGTTTTCCTTTTTTCTTTATATCTCCCATAAGGACTGCCATACGACCGCCTTTTTCAAGAGATGCAAACTGCTTCATCATAGCGTAATTCATTGCTTCAACAAAGCTTTCCCAGTTCTGTATCCTGGACAAATCAAACTGCATCGGGTTATATCCATACCGGTTTTCAACATCTGATGCTTTATACATTACATCCGAATATTTTATAATATCCCAGTATGGAGGATGCCAGAAAATGAACTCTGGGCGTTCCTGAATTTCACAGTTCATAATGTCAAACCCGCTGTGCAAATCATAAAGACGGCTTTTGATACCGCATTTATCTGCTGCAGCTCTGGTAGTTCCACTACCGCACATATAATCGCAAACTTCACCGGGCTTAAAGAAACCTATAAGGTCCTCAATAAGCTTTGGAGAGCAATTGCCACGATAACGGTTATTTCCACCTTCGCCACGTTCCGGGTATGACACAATACTGGTAAGAGCGCGATTAGGTTTACTCATAATGCACCTCCAGACTTACCACGGAACCCAATTGTCTTCTATGTTTGCCGTGCGTTTTGTGGTGCATTGCTCTTCGGAATAAACTTCATATTCTGTATCATAAAGAAGAAGTGCTTCTGATTCCAGTGTCGAATCAACATCGTATGGAGAACGGTAAATTTTTGTAATCTCCTTTGTTCTGACGTTCACTTCACACGGAGTAATTACCTTTGAACCATCTTCCCATTTTGTAACATAATACGCATGATGTGTAACCAAATCTGGATTCCGCTCTTTCATGATACGATTATACTCACGAAGCCTGTATCTGATAATCAAAGTAGAAATCAATGATACGAGAACTAATGAAAGTGTATTTGTTATCAAGAACATATATCCACAGTCGTTCTTCGACAAATCAACTGCGTATATTTCCATCAATCCTATACCCAGTGTGAGATACAGATATGTTTTAAGGTTAAGATCTCCGCATGATTTTGTGCGGAATAATTGTCTGATTTGAGGCAGGTAGCCAAATGCTAATATTAAACCTCCAACCAATTGTAGAAAATCAAAAAAAGTCATAGTGGGACCTCCTTAATTAAAATGGTAATTCATCTTGATACAACCGCTCTTTTCGACGGTTTTTTATGTATTTTACGGGATGCATATTCAACCTCAGACTGCGATATGTGTATGTTTTCTGGCAGTCAATGCAAGTTAATGTTGTCCCGTATGAAATAAAGAATAGACCGGTTTTGCAGTAATCGCCATACTGCTCAACACGATGCTCATGAAGACAGGTTTTCAGGATTTTCATCGTAAATGTCTCCTTAGATATGACAATCAACGCCGACTAAAACGGTTTCATCGCTGAGTGAGTCAATAAAGCGGTTAACTTTCTTATGCCACATGCGCTTTATCTTTTTCTCATCTCTGGAAGGCATTGAATCTTCACTGTGATACTCACCCTGGTCGTCAAGATAGCCATACGGGAAAGAAGGATACTTGTATTTACGGATAATTCTGTGTCGTGCAAGGTACTGTTGTACCGTTTCACCTTTTATATACAGCATTTCCATAAACCCAGAGATTCCGTTTTCAGTGATTTTACCATACCAGCCTTCAGGGATTTTGCATTCAGCGTAGCTCTTTTCAAGAGTATGGAAGTTTTGAATTGCACTTTCTTTGCTATGCTCAAACATAACCTTCCACTGAATATCTTTCTTACGAGCCGCACACACCCATCTGTAGCCTTCAGGAGCATGAGGCTTTTCGTGAATACCCCAACTACGTTCACCGATTGAGAACTCCTCACAGTTGTCTTTTACAAGGAATACATACGGCCAGCGACCGCCAATCTGATACCAATCGTAAAAAGCATTTGGGTTACAAAGATAACCATACCCCTTATAGTCCTCGTTATAATCAAAATAGCGTTCTTTTTGCGCGAATGCATCAAAAGACTTATACATCTTCTTATAAGGGAAGTCTTTATAAGCTGTCATTTTCTTCGCACGTTTAGAACGCTTCGGATGATGTAATGGACCGAAATCCTTTTGATAAACCAAACCATCTTCGCCGATGATGAATTTATTGCGGACCATATAATGATCTACGCTATAATATCTGCCACCGGGGAATTTAATACAATCGGTTTTGCCCGTTTCGTATTCCTCGCGGAGTTCATCAGTACGATCATCAAATTCAAGATAATCAGGATTTTCTGTCTGCTCATAGTATGGCTCAAGCTTAATGTCGATTTCGGTATCAACTCTGCGACCAAACGCATTGGAACGGCTGTTGAGCTTTTCTATGTAGTAGTCTGCCATAAAATTTTTTTCAGACTTTACAGCCTTTAATAGTTCTATTTCTTCTTGGACTTTTGCATCAAGTTCAGGCTGTGGTGTGATTGTAGGTATATCTACTGTTATTAGATTCAAAAAATGCATAAATAAATCTCCTCTCGTGATAGACACACCACGGGCAACAGCAGATAAGCAGTTGCCCGTAGTGGTCAAATTTTACCCTTAATCGGGCAACTGTTCTATATTAAAACTGTAAGTGTTTCTTGATTATTGATGTCAGCTTTATGGGGAGCTGTGAAAGATCGGTTATATCCATAAAAGAGTTCCCGTAAATTCTTTCAATGTTTTCCTTGTCATCCCCAATGGCTGCAGCAACAAATAAAATACCTTTGCGTTGGTATTCCTGTTTGATTCCGCGAAGGTCTTCTTCAGCAGCGGTACCACTGTATCCTGAATGTGCAGGTTGACCATCCGAAACCAGTATGAGAATTTTCACATCCTCAGACCGCTTGGACAATCGCTCAGCTACGAATCTCAGTGCAGCGCCGTCTCGGTTACTTCCTCTGGCGTGAATATCCATCAGACGGTATTTATCATCATTATCAAAGCCGTCAAATTCGGCATAAGAATGCAGATGAACGTCATTACCGCTTGTGGAGTGTCCATAAATCATAACCGGAATATCAAGACTTTCGCAGAAATCGTGCAGGATAATAGCAGCAGCTCTTGCGTAAGTACAACGGTCAGCACAACCCATCGAACCCGATTCATCAAGCAGGAGTCCTACTGATAATTCAGGAATTTCGTTCGGAAGTGCATTTTTAGAAAAGACCTTGCCATCATTACGGGGTAATGCTCTGACTTCGAGCCTTCGTCCCATCATAAGCCCGGTTTGTTTTCCACCGCGTCTGTAATCATCAAACTGCCGCATAATACTCCTTTTCAGTTGTTTTGAGATAGCAAGCAAAGGTGCTGCTATTTCATTAAACTGATCCACAAGGTCTTCATCAACAGAATTGATGCGATTGACACGAATGCCAACACCACTGTGAATATCACCGTATGATATGTTTTGAGCCACATCACGAAGTTCTTTGATTCTGGCATTCTCAAGCTCTTCGCAAGCCGCTTTTTCTGCCATTTTATCAAGAAGTCTTTCGATGTCGGATGCTGCTTTATCATATTTCTGGCGTTGATAGTCCATGTCGTACTCAACGGTTCCACCTTCAGGTGTAGAAACTGTATCTGTTTGGTGATATGGAATTCGTCCGCCTTCAGATGCACTGACATCCTGTTTTGAACCACCATTCATACAACCACCCAAGGGATCAAGACCATCTTCAACTTTTCCTTCAGGAAGCTCGCCTCCAGACTCAGACTGACTTTTTTCTTTTTCAGTTTCAGTCTGGGAAGAAGCGTTTTCACCACCAGCACCATTTTCAGAGCCCGCAGATTCATTGCTTTCCTCAGATTTTCCTGCATCAGCTTTGGTTTTTGCGCGTTTAAGTGCCGTTGCTGTATTACCAGGTGCGCCTGAGGCTTGGGCAACAGGAGTGCTGTCGCCAGTACCAATCGCAGAACCACCCGGCATACCACCAAGCATACCTGAAAGAATTTCCGAAAGTGTGCTTGAGGAACCTGAAGCAGTAGCTTCTTTATGGCGTTTTTTACATTCTTCCAGATAGTCTTCGATGTATTCCCAACAATGGACAATGATATAGTTGGTTAAACGAATCCTATCCTTTGCAGAATTACTCATAAGCGCGCTGTCAATGTCAAGAATAAGGTCAAACACGGTTTTGATTCGCACATCAGTAAGTGGTTCTTCACCGTATTTTATCTCTCCAAACTTAACATAGGACAATATATTCTGCAAAACACTATCAAAGAGAAGTCTTTTACCATCGTCTTCTTCCTCAATGAGTTGCGTTACGGTAGGCATTTGCTCAAAATGTATTTCTCTGAGGCTTTCCAATCCGTATTTAAGTGTTCCGGGAAAATTTAAAAGCATACGGTCTTCGATATATCCATCTTCGATAACATTGCTGATTTCAGAAGCAAGATATTGAAGAGCTTGCATGTTTTCCTCAGAGTTACACGCATAATCCCAAACTGCAATTTCGTTTCTCTTGTCTGCATTTGTCTTTATGAGTGGTTTTTCAGGAAACCATTTTTCTTGAGCAAGCAAATTAAGGTGCGTTTGTTCTGCCAGAAAATCCGTATAAAGAACATGCCCAAGCTCGTGAGCAAAGAAACCGCAAACTACTTGGTAACGGTTTTCACGCCCTCTGACTTTAGTAATGAACTTATGACCGCAATTTATAATGATAACTCTGTTGTTTGTCATTGCGGTCAGTGGGCTATCAGGCTCCCAGACCAGATTAACGTGAACACGGCGGTTATATTTATACCGCCGTGTCTGTGCCGCCACCATATCTTCAAAGTGTCCCGCCAAAAGACGGGACGTGAAGAACTGACGATCTGTTATTTTACTACGCTTTTCATTCAAGCGCTGTTTGACTAATTTGTGATTCACCCTTGCCATTATAGGGTTAACCTCCTTTCAAAGAATTTATGCTGTGGCCTTTTTCCTCGGTGGAGCAAATATAGGCTCAAGCACAGATGTTATCATAGCCTCACGTTCAAGTTCATCCGTGGTGGCTTTGCTGATGATAGTGTATAATGCCGATTCATAGACATTATTGGTAATAGCACTGCTTTCAATCCAGTCGATAAGGCTTCGCATACCATAAGAACCATCAGTAACGCCATGTGTTCTGCAGTATTCTGCGAGGTCATTTACAACCTGAACCATCTGACTTACCTGGTATTCATCAGTAGCACCTGTAACACTCATCGCTCTCTGTATCATAACATCAGGAGACGGTGCTTCAACATCACACACCAGACTCATTCTGTCAATAACGGACTGGTTCATGCCACGACAACCCTCGTAACTGATGTTCGTTGTTACTATAACAACTGCATCGGGATGTCTTTCAATAACTTCACCAGTTGGCAGTGTTATGGAACCTGTCTGCTCCAAAAGAGAGTTAAGACCAACCAAAACACCGGGTTGCATAATCGTGGTAGGCTCCTGAACCTCAACAACGTATCCGTTCTTCAGTGCCATAAGAAAATCAGTTTCAACATAGGTAAAGCTCTGACCCTGTGAATTACTCGTTTCATCGCGCTTTGAAAGCTCCTTGATTTTATCAGTAACCTTATTAAGTACAATGCGCATACAATCCTGAGTGGATGCAGTAGGTTTGTCCTGTCCTGTCAGTGCTTTATACACACCTTGAGGATCATAGTCCATATCATCCAAATCAGGCAGATTCATGAGCTTTGCCACGTTTGCGTAGTTGATACCTCCCATAGCCTTTAACTGCTGGCGTTCACGGTCAAGCTGTGCATCTCCCGTAGAACTTGCTTCTGCGTCAGGGAATATCTGTCCGATAAAATCGTAGATTTCCGTTCCGGCAGAGCAGGTGTATTTCTTATACGGAAGACCGAGTCCTGCAGCAACGGCTTTTGCACCCATTGTTTTACCTGTACCTGCAGGTCCACGCAGGAGGAAGTTTCGCATCTGCATAGATTTTCCTGTAGTACATTGAGCGTGCTTGCAAATATCCACAACCTCCGGGGGTATGATATACCACTCAGGGAGTTTGGGAACCATCAATTCTTCTTCGGGAGAAAGTACCCTTGAAGTGTTTAATGCGTATTTGCTTACAAAATCATTATGCTCAATAAAGGTGCTTGCCTTTTTGATAGGTGCAGGTCCCGTTGAACCGAAAATAGTAAATTCGCCTGCGAGAACTGCATGAGGTGTAAAACTACCTGAATCAATGTGGCTACGTGCAACTCGCATGATATTTCCGGATTTGTCAATTTCCAAAGGCACATGCGCGGAACAACCATCGTCTTTGATACGCCTGTACGCATTATCGCACATATACGCCATCGCATTAGTAGTCGCCGTCATGTCCGTATAGCCCACAAGGAACTGATCATAATACATATCGAAATTTTCCTTAAACTCATCATCCACTAAAAGCGCAGGAAGCATAGCCATCATAATCGCAGCGCCATCTCTGGCAGAATTATGTGCGACATAAGACTCAATTACTTCTGTACTTTTGTCATATACACTTGCGAGAATTGTACCGTTCGTGCTGTCATACACTACGATATGAAACTCATCAGGTGAATTTGATGATGAATATTCGGCAATTCCTTTTGCATCAAGAGTGCCATAGGCACCCTCGCCACTACGGTTCATACAAGCACATGCTGCATTAACTGCCTTTACGACAGAGGCGCATAAGGTTGATTGCGTTCCGTCACCATATCTTGAGGATACCTTAATTTTCTTACTTTTCAAGGTATCAAAAGGTTCTGGCAACGGTCGGCTGAAATTAAAAATATTAGTAATATTGCTCATTGTAATTTCCTTTCTGCATTTTACTGCGTGAGATTAATCAGTATTCCGTCAGGAACACATTCAAGATTTTCAATTTCGTTTTTCTGAAGCTGTTTACATACATCAATCCAGCTTTCTTTTACCGGAAGTTCATCCTCCGTTATAAGAACAGATTTTTTGCCTGAACCGAGAGCTTCGTTGCAACGGGCATTAAGATCCATAATATGTGCCTCAACCCATTCAAAAGCAATCAGCTCATAGTTTTCCGGTAATTCTTCATCTGTTTCATCCAAATCATCCACATCCGTGTCATCAATAGCATCATCGGTCTCAGGTTCGCCAAATAACACATCTGTAACCTGCAGATTGGTAATTACTACCTTCGCACGGTTATAACCGCCTGCACGATTTAGCAGAATATAAACATCATCTCCGTTTTCTATAAGACTGCGGGCATTTGATGACTCCCATATCCAGCGTGCCTGCGGATACATTTCATGTACAAGCTCAGTTACCCGTCTGAGTATGACAGAATAAGCAAGAGCAAATACATCGTTTTGTGTGGGGATGCGTGCCGGTTCTTTAGGTATTACCGGAATCGGCTTTGGTTCAACAGGTTTAGGTTCCGCTGTTGCACGAAACAGTAGCACAATCATCGCAACAAACAATCCGATAATCATAAGAAGTAATAATGGCCACAATCTGCACATTAAAACAATAAGTGCAAGTGAACCCATGAGCAATAAAACTTCTCTTACGATAAATCCTTTTCCATTGGGTACTCTCATATCGCATTTCTCCTTTGGGTTCGGGATAACGGAATATACACATGAATAACATACACGCTTTTTCCGTCTCGGTTTGATTTTGTGATAACTGCTGCAGAATTTGCATCATCAAACATAGCCATTGACATCCCAAGTGCACCTGCAAGGGCACTACCGAGAAGTGTCTGACTTTCGTGACTGTTGGATGAAGCAAGGGTTGTGAGAAAACTCATAGGCTCATGGTAGGTTCTGATGATATACTGCTTGTTGAGGGAAATATGAACCATTATGATTTTAAGTTCTTCCTCTGTAAGACAGTTATCAGACTTTTCCAAAAGAGCGTTTCTGAGCTTCGCGTTTTTTTCCTCATTTGTTAAGAGGACAAAGTTTTCGTTCGTCATACAAATACCTCCTTATAGACGCAAAAAAGCGCACACAAGTCTTTAGAAAGATACTCATGTGCGCTTAATTCACGCCGGATTTCACTTTAGCTCCTTATTAGTTCTCATCGAACATTCCGCCACTGCCACCGAAATTCTGGAAACCAGTAAAATTATCGGGGGTTGTAGCATCCTGACCGGGAGCACCGGAAGCTGCGGGGGCATTTGCGTTGCCTGCATTTCCTGTCTGGGTGTTGCCATTTGCTGTACCGTCTTTAGGTTTACCTGCACCAGCATATTCAATGTCATCAAGAATGATAACCATTGCTGATCTTGGCTTACCTTCGCCGTCAGTCCATGTTTCTTCATCGAGTTTGCCGACAATGTTAATATACGAACCTTCGTCAAGTTTCATCTTTTCGATGCGGTCGCACATACCATTAAAGGCTTTTACGTTGATGTTCACCCAGCGGTGATTGTTTTCAGCACTCTGGTCGTAAACCTTCGTTCCAATGCGGAATCTTACGCTACGTCCGTTCTCACCATTGTGGAACTTGAGTGCAGGATTGTTGTCGTACCCCTTTGAGATAACGACGTTTGTTGAGAATACTTTCAACATGAGAAAAACTCCTTCCTTGCAGGGATTACCTGCTATAAAATAATATATTTTATTTCAACCCGTAAACGGGGAGAAATCCAGAAAATAAAAAAAGTGCCAAAAAGCACGAATGTGCTCATTGACACTTTGTAAACTTAGAAAACTGTGATTTCTCTATGGAAACCTTGAAACTTATATATTTATTATAGCATACTAATTGGAATTAGTCAATCCACTGCGAAAAATTATACAGAAATTGTTTTTTTAATCTCTGTTTTTGCAAAATCAAGCACGACCATGGCGCGCATTACATCTATTCCAAGACTACCGTCAGGCTTCTCGTTTTCGGTGATAAGCTTGCGAATATCATCAAGCGTCTCAAGTAACTTTTCTTTGCTAATATCCAAATTCTATTCCTCCTTATCAACAGAAACTCCATAAAACTCATTTGCTATGTAAGTACCATTCTGATTATATAACGGCGACTTTTTGGATATGTACACGGTTATAGCATCTCCAATACTTATATTCTTTATACTGTAATGAGCATTGAGCTTCAATTTCTTATCTTCTGCCTTTACTGTAATTGACTTAATCCGCCTTCTAATAGGAGTTTTTTCCACTTCGGAACATACCCCCTTGATCTCAAGAAAGTTCCCTGCAATACAATTATAAAACAGAATCGCGGTTTTTACAATTAGTAAAACACTTAAAATTAAACACGGAAGTGCCAAAACTATATCAGAAAAGCAGAAAATCACTATAAAAAATAATATTACCGCAAGAGTTGCAATTAAACAGTTAATTGCGATACGCTTCTTGAGCAGTAGTGGCAGCTTCATATAAAGCTCTTTCAGAAATATCACCTCACAGCATAACAATCCTCTTTTTTGAAAGGAGCAGCAAGAGCGAACAGATAACTTTGTTTCTGCATTTTGCATGTCCCATCTGGTTTTCGAGAATGTTATCAAAAATAGTATCCTTGGTATAAATGGTTTCTACAAGTGCTTGTGCGTTTTCCTCATAAAAGAGATTATCCGTAGGTTTTACTTCATTTTCCACGAGATACATCAGTTCTGCAGTAGAAAGGCGGAGGCCTGCATTATCAAGCCATATCATTACAATCCTTTCGCATTTAGAAAGGGGCTTTTTAATAAGATTTGTTTTTGCAGGACAACAGATACATCTGGTAAGAATGTGATACTGCGCTGTTTCGTCAGCAGTATCCTCATATTCTGCAAGTCCCATATCATACAGACTGCGGATAGCATTGCATTTTTCCTTATCGTCTGTAGAAATCATATTAAATCTGCCACCGAGCCAGATTTCAGCCTCAAGCCCGGTAAGAGTAACAACTGTATTTCCGCGTGCAACACGAACCTCATCTGTGGTTGAATTCTTGCACAAAACACCTTTTGATAAATATAACATAGAAAATCACCTCATAATAATTACACACATTTCTATGTCGTTTTACAACGTCAATTACATTAAATACATTGCTACTACGCAAATACTTATAGCAACAATAACTCCAGCAATGATAATAATGAGGTTTTTAATCATCTCTTTGTCAAGTCCTTGACGTTCAACGCTTTCGTCAACAGGAAGGACATCATCATAATATCCATCATATCCATCATCCACAACCTCTGTAGTTTCTTCTGGGACTTCAGTCTCCTTAACAACTTCCTTGGGAACTTTTGTCTTTGATTTCTTTCTTCTTTCTGCAGGCGGTTTCTTTTCGGATTTTGCCTTTGTCTTTCGACCTTTAATGGATTTACCGCATTCCGAGCAAAAAGAAACAGTGCCGTCTATAAGATTGGCACCGCAATAGGGACAATATTTCATCATATAGCACTCCTTTGCATAAAAATAAAGTGGATTCATCAACTGAACCCACTTATGGACGATACTATTATAACACATTCATATTCTCTTGTCATCGGCAAAACTGTGCCAATTTTGTGCCAAATTTATGCCAACTCAAAACTACCATAGAAATCTTTTACATTCTGACGACTTAAAACCGTTTCGAGATCTACATGACTTTTTTTAGGTATTTCAATTAAAAATTCAAGCTGCCTATCGAAGTTTTCAACTCTCTCAAAATGTACTTCATAGTAATAGTTATATTTTGTGTGATATTTGACGTAAGCACATTTTAATCCATTGATTTCACTCATTTGAGGTTCTTCAATCCAAATATATCCCGTTGCGTTTGGATTAAACATATCACCGGTAGCACTGGTTCCTAATACATCATCCGTAAAAATATCCATTAGCGATTCTACCGGTGTATCAAATTCAACCTCTGTTGTCATAAAACCTATGCGACAGTCCTGTTCTGGAGAAATTAACCTCAGTCCGTCTGGGTGAACCCCCTCCATGCCCTCAATATCAATGTAAAAGTTTTGCGGCAGCTTAAATTTAATTCCTGCCACAGATAAATGATTACCTTTGATTTTCAACATTCTCTTTTCCTCCGAATTATCGTTTTAATTTTTTTCTTCATAGCATGTATCATTTTTGTTTGATGTCGTTTCCATAATTTCAACAACCTTGAATTTGGGATTTGTAATTAATAATCCCTCTTTTGTATCAATCAAGCAGACGGTATCTTGCTCATTTAGGTGATAGAACTCACGATACTCCTTTGGAATTGTTACACGTCCAAGATTGTCAACCTTTCGATGAAACCCTACCCTCATAATTCAACCTCCTTCTACATATTTTTATTAAACAATCTATGCTATATGCTAATATTACCACAAACAAAATGAAAATGTTGTCGAACTCTGTAAGTGATTAAGTTCTAATTTTAGAATGTTTTGTAGAAATATGTAGAATGATGACGAACAGGTCTATTTTAACCAAAAAAGATAAAAAAAAGAGTCGCAGATGCGACTCATTCGTTTCGAAATTCTATAAATTGTTTATATAAGCATCTAAAATATCGGAAGCCGTTTTGCGTTGTTGCGGTGTCAGCTTCTCAAGTTTCTTCGTTAATTCATCGAACACATACTCTTTGCCGGAGGATACCTCATTCTGCAAAATATAATCGGCAGAAACTTCAAGTGCCTCAATAATTTTTATAAAAATATTCATACTCGGCATTTTTACGCCTCGTTCAATTTCTCCATAATACATTAAGCCAATATCAGCCTTCTCAGCTAAAACTTCTTGGGTATAACCTTTCTTTTGTCTTGCTTTCTTTATCATACTACCAAGTGCAGTTTTCTCCATAAAAAAACACCTCCTATGCAAATAGCATTGATTCTTTGTTTAATTTTATATGAATTCTGCTATTCAAGGAAGTAGCGTATAGCATACAATCAATTCTATTCGCTAATATTTAACTAAAAATTATCAAATTGCACAAAAACGGCAGACATAAAAATGCCTGCCGCCTCTCAATCACCATAAATCACAGATTATTAATCATATCTAAATATTGCTGTATAGATATTATATAATATATGACAAAAGCCTCCAAGGCTAATCCCTGGAGGCTCTGTTTGTGGGTATCTTATTTTACTAAATCCTTGAAGGCTTTTCCAGCTTTGAAAGCAGGAACCTTGCAAGCAGCAATTTTTATTTTTTCACCAGTCTGAGGATTCTTACCTTCGCGAGCTGATCTCTCGCGTGCCTCAAATGTACCGAAGCCGATTAAAGAAACCTTATCTCCTGCTTTTACAGCGTTCTGTACGCCTCCTATAAATGCATTCAATGCTTTCTCAGCATCTTTTTTTGACAATCCGGCTTCTTCAGCCATCAATGCAACAAGTTCTGTTTTATTCATAAAGAATATACCTCCTTAAAATTATTATATATATTTTATCACAAAATCAATAGAAACACAATATTATTTGTAAAAATATGGAGTTATGTAGGTGTTTTTGTGAATTTTAAATACATATAAAATGGGAAACGGCAAGCATAAAATGCCTGCCGTCACCTAAACCACTGTTAATCAATCACTGATTTTTGATTGCATTTTTATTGCTCAAATAATATCTCCAATCCGTCTTCAATTCCAGTATTATATAATCCTGATATTTTCTCGTGATTTGAGAATGTAATGTTAAGCCATTCATTATCACAGCTTATATACATTTCAATTTCAACAATACTGGGAAGCCACGAGATGAAACGTTCTACCATCAGCGCATCATATTTGTCGCCTTGTTTGGTTTCTTCCGATGTCACTGCCTTATAGACTTCCTGAATATCTTTGATAATACAATTATTATCATCAGTGTTATAGCATTTAACTATTCGCATAAGTTTTTTTCTCCTTTCAGCTCATCCCCGAAATTCAGATGTGCAATGATGGAACTAATATAGGTATCATCCCATACATTACAGCTTATAGTCTTCCTTTCAGTACCTTCACCAATATGTATGGAAACATCACCATCATATATCTGCATCATCGCCTTGGGATGATTTGCAACAACTACTGCCAAATTTCCTAATTGTTTCATTGTCCAAATCCTCCCTCTGGTGCTGCATTGGTGATAATCTTTTCATATTTCGCAGCGAGCCAAGCACCGTAATGCATTTTTGTTGCCAACAAGAGTTCACTGAAGGAGTCAAATGTCATACTGACGGCAACATGGTTTTCCGGATTATTACCAAACTTAGGTACTATAAGACCTTTTGCATTGGTTTCACCGGGGCCACTGTCAGCAATGAAAAGTAAATCCTTGTTACCTACAATAAGCTTAGCAGTGCGAGATAAACTCTTTCCATCTGCACGAGATTTATTTCTCTTGGCAAGGTTTTCTGCAGATGTCCCTCCAAGATGCTCAAACAATGGAGTGTTGTCATTGTTTTTCTTTTTTGACTGCATCATGAATTTCAATTCTCCGCAGCAGAGCTTACGACATAATTCCAAAAATTCATCCACGTCAATATATATGTGGATGTTGTTAGTCTGTCGCTGGCCAACAGGCTTTGAAACATCATAAGTTGCAAAAGCAAAATGGATTTTTCCTATGCCGAATGAGTCATTGAGGCTTTCTACAAAGCAGTTTTTCGCATCCTTGCGAGTGATTTGGTTGTTATTGTTATAATTATCCGACATTTCTCTTCCTCCTTGAATTATACCCGGGCATGGCGTTTAGAAATCCCAATAACAAGTCACGATTGTGTAAGAATTGCGGCATAAATTCCTGATTGGTGTCATACTTGATATACATTAATCCGTATATCGCCGTATATATCAAGTTAAGAACTTCATCATTTGAACATACCTTCTCCGCATATTTGGTAGCATCGCCAATTTCCGAAATAACTTTTTGCCACTCAATGAAAAACTCATCTTTTATTGGTATGCCGAAAGAAGTGAACCATTCACGAACTGTGTGTTCTTCAGCGTTGCCACAATGGGCACCATTAAAGATAAATCGAATGGACTCTGCCGAAATCTGCTCAGCTCCGGGTTTTTTAGGATCAAGCTTAAAACCTCTACCAATTGGGAACATCGCACAAACCATAGGTTTTGCATCGTGTATTGAACATTTACGGTCCCTGAGCAGTGGACACCTTTTGATACTTCCTCGTGGCATGAGTCTGACAATTATCATTTTCGATGTGTCTCCGACATAACTGTCACAATATTCATTCACGAACTCATCCGGTGTCATATCCAGTTTTTTTGCAGCTCTGAATAAATCAAATGGTGATAAAAGAATATCTTCACGATCAGTACAGCACTTTCCGCACTGTTTGCAACTGAAACGGAATTTATCATCAACACCGATTGTCATATTTTCAAAGTTTTCTGCAATTTGTTGTAATCTTTTATCCATTGTAAACTACCTCCAAGTTTATAGAATAAGGCACCGAGAGAAAACCCGGTGCCTTTCAGTTGTGTCATACTGACTTGAGTGTTTTGACTTCTTCTTCAAGAATCGCTAACAGATCTTCGTTGTTCTGCTTATGCTGTTCAAAGAACGGTTTGTCCGTCTCGAAATTGAAATAACGCAGCATCAGAATTTGTCTGAGCAGACGTTCCTTATTATAGGAACTATGACGAAGCTCGTTGAACAAAGGCGCAATTTTCTCCATAGCCTTTGAATCCTCAATAAGAAATCTCTTTTCTTCTTCAAGAAAATGTTCGCGCATCCAATCCTTAACCTTAACAAGTGAACCTATCGGATGATGAGGGCGTTCTGTGGTGAAATTATATGTAAACTCCTCTACAGTTTCGCCGGGACCAATCCAAAAAGGATACATTCTGCAGGTTCTCGGTTTTACTTCCTGCACAATGCAGCGATTGCCTTTTAAGAAGATACAAGCTTTTTCCTTTCCGACAGCTTTAAGCATAAATATAGGATACTGTGTATCTTCCAGGTAGTATGGTTCAGTATAGTCCGTAAAAAAGTCCGATATAGTTATACCAAGATGTTTGGCAAGTTTGTATGCATCAAGACTTTCTACAACTACAACACCTTCAACGTGCCTGCAACAGTCACCGCAGCGAGTACAGCGAAACCGAACTCGGTCTGACAGTTCAAGTTGTTTGCTATTTTTCATCACATACATAAACGATACCTCCAGATTACATATTCTCAAAAGTAAAGCCGCAACGCATTATCCATGTACTAACAGCACCAAGAATATCGAGGCTGTGCATAGAAAAGCGACCTTTCTTTATAATCAACCCATCCTTATCCCTAATGTTATAGAGTACGGATTCGGGCATCTGCAGGTTGCATTTTGTAAGGACAAATAACGGTTTAGTGAGAAACTGCCTTGTGATGTACTTGTTTGTATTACCACGATGCATCTGAAGCTCATATCCTATCTGGCACTGACTGTATTTGCAACGCTGCAACACAATCTTGTCGCAGAAATGGTCTTCAAGTCCGTTTTCACCGACAAAGAAAATACGCATATTTTGCTTGATTATCAATGTGTTTTGAAAATCGTGGTTCTGAATTGGCAGCATGGCCTTTTGCTTGTCGAAATCAATTTCTTTGTAACCAACACTGTCGCAGTAATAGAACATGCTTTCAGTAGGCGACTTAATTACCTCAAGTACATCCGATACTGACATTGATCTTCCACGATAGTCGTCTGGAAAATCCTGATTAAAGATATAGAATATATCATCCAATCTTTCTGTATCAAATTCACCTGAATATACCGCTTCATATAAATGTGCAGGTATTTTATCGCCGCAGGCAATACGCATATAATCGAAATTATTAAACATTAATCTGTCGGTGTCAAATTCTGCAATAATCTGATAAAGTGTTATCTTCATGCACGAGCACCACCTTTCGACCAAAGCATATCCGTTGGAAATGTCTGAAGAGTGTAAGGATATAAACACCTATCGTCATCAGGGAAAACATTATGTTTGTCCGGAATAACTACACGGAGTAATGTTCTTCCGGTTTCTATAAATGTTTCCAGTCTGACATCACAATCTTCGTAGATGCCACTGACGAGCTCGCCATGTGAAAAGCGTCTGCCTTGCTGAACCCATAATCCGAAAGTGTTGAGTATCCTACATATTTCTTCATTAGGTAAAGCAAGGACAAGCTGAAAATCGGGATGTTGGTACCGATTCATTCCGTGAGTATGTGCATTACAACTATTCTCAACAAAGCCGTTTTCAACATCTCCGCATTCGTCACATATAACGCCGTTGCGACAACAGTGAATTATCCAGTCTATTTCAGGCTTCTTCATTTTTGCCACCTCGCTTGCTGATGATTCTTGAAAGCTCAGATATGTCCTCAATACCTACAATCCACAATCCGTCCATACATATTGATGCATGTTCCCAAGCGGTTTCCAAGGCAATTGAGAGCAATGTTTCCGATACTGTCATTCCAATGGATTTACTTGTATCAGAATCAGTAGGAAGTGAATCGTGGCAAGTACTTAAATCGGCATTGATAAATTTAAGAAGCGTTTTAAGTTCTTCTATCGTGAATGTATCACCATCGGCAGCGAATGCAGACCAATAGTTATAATCCTCATATCGCGCCGAACAGTTTACATGACGACCGAGCTGTGAAGTAATTATTTCTCCGATAACGGAAGAAACTTCGTGCCATTTTAGTTTCATGGCATATTTTATACGATTATTCATTGTGATTTCCTTTCTGCCTATTCTGGCTGTGATTTACTGATTCGCCTTTGTCACGAATGTATTGCTCATAGAAAACAGGTTCTTCTTTGTCGCTTTGATAAACACCGATACAAACCTTGTGACAGGAGCTTCGTTCCGGGTTGAATTCAACAAAGCAAACACGTTCGTTTTCCTCAAAGTCAATCAGGTCAATGTTTATTGCCGGGAAGTTCTCATCATCAATTGCTGTCGCCCTAAGAATAGTTCCATCAGGTAACGGCAAATCAGTATGAGGATATACCGGAATTTCTTCCTCACACTCATCCGAAAGGGAGAACCGTTTTTTCTCACGCGTAGAAAGCGAATACTTTGCACGTGCTTTATACAATTCTTCATAGAGAGTTGAGAATATCTGACTGACTTGATTTTCTGTAAACTCATAATTGCATTTCATAGAGCAGTTACCGAGAAGACGAATCATTTTTATAAGCTTATTAACCCTTGCTTCGGCAAGTCTTACAAAACGGTCAGATTTAGATTCCTTAGCCATTAGCATCCCCTCATTTCAAACATTTTTTTAATCATTATGCCTGCGATGGGATTGCTTTTAGTTTTACGCAGCGTATAAATGCTGTTTTGGGTTTCAAATCTGACTTCTGCATCCGAATTGTTTTCTACACTTACTACAACAGAGGTTCTTCTGGTTGAACCGTCAGACTCAGCTATAAGAGCGACTTCACCAACCGTAATCGGATTAACAGCGGATCCTGTGATTGTGATTTCTTTTTTAATTGACATATTAAATACCTCCATAAATGAAAATAGGCGGAGTAACTACAAAGAGTTGCTCCGCCGCAATATTGTTCTGGCTTATTATTCATCAAATACCAGAATGTTCTCAAATTCTTCTTCCGTCAGTGTTCTGATGCCGAGTTGCTGCGCTTTTGTAAGCTTGCTGCCGGCCTTTTCACCAACGATAAGATAATCTGTCTTTCTTGTTACAGATGAAGCAGGAGTTGCGCCCAGCGAAATAATCTTCGCCTGAATTTCATCACGGGTATAGTTCTCAAGCTTTCCTGTAGCAACGATAGTTTTACCAAAAAATCTGGTCTTCTTATTGATATCCATAGTACGATTCTCCTTTACAAATTCGAGTTTGTCAAGTAAGGGACGCCAAAGTTTTGCTTCCTCTTCGTCCGCATACCAGGTGTAGATGTTAGCGCGCATAATCTGACCGAAATCAGGAAGTGCTGTGAAGTCATACCCATCAATGATGGCCTGCTCAAAAGCATTCCATTCTCCGTCAAAATAGTCGCTGATGATTTTTCCTGCATGTCTTCCAACCATAGGAATACCGAGTCCGGCTACAAATTTATCAAGCGTACACTTACGACTCTTTTCTATAGAAGCCTGCAAACGCTGATAAGACTTTTCACCAAAGCCGTCTGTATTCACAATTTCATCCTTGTGTCTATCAATCTCATATAGGTCCCCAAAGTTACGAATCCATCCGTGACCGATGAACTTTTCCAAGGTTCTTTCCGAAAGACCTTCGATATTCATGCGGGTTTTCTCACAGAAGTGAACGAACTTCTGAACCAATCTGGCAGGGCATTCAGAATTATTGCAATACAAAAAGCTGGTTCCGCCGGATGTGGCATTAACTACAAGTGGTTCCCCGCAGCATGGACAGGTCATAGGCAACTGATATGTATTACTCTGCGTTACATTTTCCTCAATCTGCGGAATAATCATATTTGCCTTATAAACCTTAACCATATCGCCGATACCGAACTTGAAACTGTTAAAAATATCGAAGTTATGCAAGTAAGCACGGGATACTACAGTGCCTTCGATGGTAACAGGTTCCAAGATTGCTGTCAGGCTTACCATACCGGTTCTGGTTGTTGCAAGCTCTACACCAAGAAATTTGGTTTCAAACAGTTGATCTTCCCATTTGAGAGCAATTAAACGATTTTCATGATGGCCAGTAGCGCCGAGCGACTTACCATAACCAATATCATCATACTCCATAATAAGTCCATCGACCGGAAACGCAAAATCATTTGGATTGAAGGTTTCGATAATTGACTTGATTTCGTCAGAATCCTTTGCATCTGTATATACATAAGGAACAACATCGAAGCCATTATCTGCAAGGAACTGTAATTGTCCAATCTTGCTGTTTTTTTCAATGTCGTCGCTGATCAAATCAAAC
>JAZUCE010000102.1:0-1077 GCA_045638905.1 Faecalimonas sp. | reverse complement strand
GTGCTGATTTAGATAATCTCAGTCGCCTAATATAAACTGCTGGTGTCATGTGAAGCAAATCCATAAAAAGTCTATATGAGTACCAAGGTGAGTACTGTGACACCTTTGCTAAATCTGCCATTGTAATATTCGTATCAAGATGTGTTGCAATATAGTCCTGCATTCTTTGAACTGCTTCGATATGCTCATCCATTTCTGCTCACCTCCTTATGCTCTTATTATATGGAAAACAAAAAGGCTTTTCTCGACTTAATTTGCTAAAATAATGCAACCGCCCACATATAGGGGCGGCTGTTTCTGTCTGTTCGACCTATTGGAATTTATCTGACGGATTTACATATTATGATTTAACCATAGAAGTCTATCAGTACAGCTCTGCATGGAGAACCGTCTGCCCCTGACAAATTCAGCGGTGCAGCATTCAAAAAATAACCCCCTTCAGTTACCTCTTCCAAACGAATTCCTTCAAGCAAAATGATATTAGCACCCAAAAGCGCGAGATGTACCGCCATTGGCGCTTCTTGCGGTCCGACTGTCTGTGGTTCATTTCCCAGAAGCAAAATATCTGAAGATGCAAATACCTTTGCTGCCTCTAATGATACTTCGGCATCTCCTTTAATCAGAATTCTCTTTGATGCTTCTGAGTTCTGTTTTTTTGCTTTTTCAATTATTTCTGTAGCATCGTTGCCCGTAACAATCCCATGATGTTCTGCCACATAAGCCACTCCCACAAATGACTCTAAGCATATCTCATCAATTGTTTTCCCATCTTTAATAAAATGAAATGGTGCATCTATATGTGTGCCGTTATGTGCGCACATGCTAAATGCTGTCAAATTATATACTTCACCTTTTTGCATTGATTTCAGCACTTTTTTCTCTGGTTCAGGGTCACCAGGATATACTTCACAACTGAAAACCTTTTGGGAAATATCATAGATTTTCATCACATATTCTCCTCGTCAAATTCTTATTTGTCGTTCTGTTTATATTTTACCACACTAAATCAAATCGCACAATCCCTCGCCCCCATTGAAATCATCCCTCTAATGTGCTAAAATGCTCAAAGAAATAAAA
>JAZUCE010000101.1:0-1552 GCA_045638905.1 Faecalimonas sp. | reverse complement strand
CAGGATGTGTATGAGTTTTTTATGGCCAAGGCAGAAGCGTTTGGTATGCCCACATTGGCTCTGTACGCCAGATACTGCTACAGGTTCAAGGAAGCCAGGTATAATTTGGAATATAGTTCAAAAATTGATTGATACGGTGTAATAGAAAAGCGGTAAAAATTTTTGGTAGTATGAAAGTAAAGGATTTATTGAAAGCTTTGGAGGGTGTAGACCCGGAAACCGAGGTGATTGGAGGAGCATGGAATGGCCGGGTTGATACATATAAGGTGATGGACGATACCTGGTATACGGAATTCGATAATCTCTGGAGTGACTTTTATGGGACACCGGGTGAGATGGATGACCGTTTATTCCAGATAGAATCAGAGAAAGTGTTCTACATAGGGTCCCATTTCACAATCCTTAATAGAAAGGCGTCTGCTGATAAAAATTTTATGTGGCGCTTACGTGAAGTTGCTGCAAGTGGAAAACCCGATGTTGATAAAGGCGCTGAGTTGTTGCGGATGATTGAGGAGTTTGCGGCAGAAGATTATAAGACTTCAAATTGATGAGAAACAATTAATCACATGGAATTATGAGTGATTTTAAAGAAACTTGTATTTGGATGTCATATCGTTATGCGATTGGAAGAAAGTCGATTGCTTCTGTAATGCATGCGGAGGACATTGCTAAGCATATGGAGTGGGTTCCTATGGACAGATAGTATATGCTTGATGTCGCAGAGTTTACCCTTCAAGAAGGAAAGGTGAAAGCATTAATAGAACTTTTTAACAAAGTTGGTCAGCAGAAGAGTACAAGGTCGGTGTAACCAAAGAAGGTGCTACCATCTTTCCTCAAATTGATATAAATGGAAATTGTCGCACAGCGAAGATTATGCGATATGACTCCACAACTGGTCATAGATTGAAAGGTCAAGCCGGAGCAATAGACTGGGTACATTCAAGAATGAAGAAGTCAGGAGACCTTCCACAAGACTGGGAATTGACTCAATGCTTATTTGAGGAACACCTATTAACCAAGCATCCTGAACAGCCAGTAGCGGTGGTGGAAGCAGAAAAGACAGCATTTGTTTGTTCGGCATTCATCCCAAGCTTTGTATGGGTTGCGACTGGTGGAAGGAGTCAACTGAATGATTTTGAATTGCCGACCTTGTTTCTTGTAAGAGGAGCAAGGTCATTCTCATATATGAGGGTGGGAACAAAGTGGGAACAATTCTTAACATAAAAAGAAATAATCCCCCATAGAATGCACTCTATGAGGGATTTAAGTGCCCGGAGCCGGGGCGGGATTTTTAAATCTGAATGGTTCGAGAGTGAATCTTATGGAATGTAGCAAGGTAAGTAAGTGATTGTAAATCAATGCTATAAACTTGAATTAAACTTAATTGGATATACCCTGATTTAAGAGAATATGTCAGATGTGGGGAAAATGTGGGGAAAGATTTTTAAGTTTCTATATTTGCAGAAACGACAAAAAAGAGAAGATATATGACAGTAAAATTCTTGATCAGGAAAGAGGGTAGGAGGACGGTTGAAGAGGCAAAGGCAAGAGT
>JAZUCE010000100.1:0-1151 GCA_045638905.1 Faecalimonas sp. | reverse complement strand
CCGCTGCCGGAGGAACCCAGAATGGAAACGATTTCTCCGTCTCTCACAGAAAAGTCCACATGATTCAGAACGGTAACATCGTCAAATGATTTTTTAATATTTTGCAGTTCAAGCATTGCATATTCTCCTTTCGCCTGATCTTGTCAATATTTTACCAATAGCATGTAAACTTCTCTATCAAAGCCAGGTAAAATGAATTCGAAATATATTTTTGCAACCATTGCTTTTTGTAAAATTTTAATACATTTGTAAAAATACACATCAAACCCGTTGACTACTGAAACTACCATAGCAAAGACATAGCATGGCAAATTGAAAAGGCTTGCTGCCTGCATGAAACAGACAGCAAGCCCTTTTGGCTGCTTGACCAATTTGCGTTAGAAATACTTATTTAGCTTTTCACAACACTTCCATAACTGTTAAACGGACTTTTTATCCATAAAAATAGGCACCCCAAAAGTGTCTAACTTTTGGGGTGCCTATCAAATCAGAAGCTTTCTTTTCTTTATTTTTTGCTTTTCGGTTGATAGCTGATTTCGTTGACGGAATATACAGTAATAAAAGCTTTGGGATCCACTTTGCGAACATAATCCATCAGCTGCTTATACTCCTGCTTATCGACGATTGTAATGATCTCTTTGCGAACCACATTCTCATAGGCGCCAATGGTTTCATTCAGAGAGGCACCGCTATGGATCTCATGGAGAATATACTGTACAATATCATCTACTTTGGGGGAGATAATACAAACTCTGCGCTTAATATTAAGGCCGAAGATAAAATGGTCAACCACCATTCCTCCAAAATAAGTACCCAGAACACTAAGAACGACCGTCTTGGCATCATAGCAAAGTGCGGAGGACAAGGCAACCACCATACCGGAAACAGACATTGCCTGTCCTAAGTCCATTCTGAGATACTTGTTCATGATCTTTGCAACAATGTCAAGGCCGCCAGAGGAAGCGTTGCAGGAAAAGAGTAAAGCCAGACCAATGCCAACCACAAGGATATAACAGATAACATCCAAGGTAGGATCCTGCGTAATTGACTGGAAATTTGGAAACAGACATTCAAACACCCACATGAAACCAGGCATCAGCATGGCTGTAAACACGGTCTTACCGCCAAATTCAGGACCAATCAGCAAGAAG
>JAZUCE010000099.1:0-1279 GCA_045638905.1 Faecalimonas sp. | reverse complement strand
TCGGTATAATGTAACGAGTTGAGTTATCGTTCTCTTTCAAAAAAAGTTCTCTCTTGGTTTTTCGGGACGGATGGCGTATGTTCCCGAAAAACCTTTTCATTTTCAACGAACCAAGAGAGGATTTCTGCCTATGCCAAGAACCAAAGGTACTAAACGACGAGCCAACGGAACCGGGAGAGTTTACAAGCAAAATGGAGTTTATTATCTCCAATATCGTTTGCCCAATGGAATCCGCAAAAGTGTTACCCTTATAGATGAAAAAGGGGGAAAGATTACTGCTTTAAGGAAAGCGGAGGCTGCCGCCAGAAAATATTTGGAACCATTCCGCAAGATCAATGAAATTGATAACCGCTTGGAATATCTGGAAGAAAAAGCCAAGCTGAAACAATTTGCCGCCCGCACCACCATTTTGTTGGAAGATGCTTTTGAACGCTTCCTGACCAAGCCACGGCGGAATACGATGACAGAGATTACCTTAAAAATCAACCGTACTCATTGGGGAGATTTCGTACTGTTTGTTCAAGATAAATATCATTTGACTCATCTTGCAGAAGTTGAAGCGGAACACGCTGATGCCTACATCGCCTTTATGCGGGATCATGGAGTTTATAAGCGGACAATCGGGAAAGCCGGAAAAAAATACAAAAGAAATAATGTTTCGGCAGCAACCATCAATAAATATCTGAAAATTTGCCGCTATGTTTTCAAAATGCTGTTGCCTGATCTGGGGTTCGGAGTTACGGAAAATCCGTTTTACCATATCAGATGTATAGAACTCAAACAGATGGATCGGGAGGTCTTTACTCCGGCTGAATTAAAGTTGATTTTCCGGGATCCACCGCCATTGATGCGGGCGATATTTACGATTGGATTATGTACCGGATTGCGGGAAGGTGATGTGGCGACGCTTAAATGGGAAGAAGTTGACGGATATTCTCCACAATATCTTGATACATCCGGATACAGGGAAATTCATCGAATCACCAGCAAAACTGAAACATTGGTTCATATTCCTATAACGGAAGAATTGTCAGACTGCCTCGAATGGCTGTGAAAATGACGGCATATTGCAGGAGAGTTTCAAGAATATGTGGTTCTGGATGCTGCAAAAATTTACTTGGAAGATGCACCGTTATTATCCTATCGCATCAGAGTTTTTCTGGAAGGTCTTGGAATCAAAACGCGAAAATTGAATTCAAATGGGAGAAATCAGAGCATCAAAGATTTTCACAGTTTGCGGCATTGTTTTTGCTATTATGCCGGATTAAAAGGCGTACCT
>JAZUCE010000098.1:0-2096 GCA_045638905.1 Faecalimonas sp. | reverse complement strand
AGATTGGACGGAGCGAGGAGAATACTGTATTCTTGAAATATTCAAAAAGTTAGACCAGTAAAACAGAGCGCACACATTACCTTTAGGCTTTTGGGCCTCAATTCTGCTCCGTTTGGCTACTCTTTCGTAGAAAAGAAACCGCTTTTGTCTATCGACAAAGGTGCGCTCTTGAATGATGTTTGCCTGCATAGGATATGTTATTATATTACCAAGTGTTTCGGGATGATGTGGGTATCGCCCCTTACAGCGACAAATTACTGACAAAAATGGGGTTTCTGCCACAGGGAAGGGGCACAGCATGAAAAACCAAGCCTTTGAGCAAATGAATCAGGTTGCGTTGCAATGGCTGTCGGGACGGGATTCCCACGATATTGCGGAAAAAGCGGGGATTTCTTACGACGGAGAAGCCCAGTGCTTTTTCTTTTCCTCTCTGGGGATGGATTTGACAATGACCTATCCCGATTATCGTATCACACCGCAGGTAGGGAAGTGGCATTATTTGCTGATTTTGCACTATCTGCATCTGGCAGATGGGTCTGCACTGACGGGAGAGGGGATTTCCTTCGGGCAGATGCAGGGTGGCATGGTGCGTGGCGGCGGCATTGATAGAAAGTGCGAGATGGCGATCCGTGCCGTACAGGACTTTGATGCACTGGCGCAGGCTTGCAGAGATATGGGGGGAAGGGAGATTCCGTCCAATGCAGATGCGGCCTATTGCATTCCTTTTTTGCCGAGGCTTCCTGTGACATTGAAGATATGGTTTGCGGATGAGGAGTTTCCTGCGTCGGGGCGATTGTTTCTGGATGGCAGTGCAGACCATTATTTTACGGCGGAGGATGCAGTGGCAATGGCAGAAATGCTCCTTGAGAGGCTGACGGTACCTGCGCAGGAGCGTACTTTTTCGTAGCTGTCAGGAGGAAACTCCGCTTGCTGAGAATAACGGCAAGCGGTTTTTCTATGCGCTTTGTATATCATTGAAATATCATGCGTTTTATGATACAATCAATTAGACAAACTTGAATTTGCTAAACAACGGAGAAGAAAATGAATTTTAGAATTACAGACGATGGAAATCAAAATGATATTGATGAGATTCACAATATGCTTAAGTCATACAATTTGAGCAAACGTGAAAAATCTGAGAATATCCCTTTAGGCGTGTATTATGAAGATGAGACAGGCAAAAAACTTGCAGGACTGACAGGAAACCTCTTTGGAAACTGGTTATGTATCAATTATCTGTTTGTATCTGAAAATCTTAGAAATCAAGGCATCGGCAGTAAAATTATAATAACAGCGGAAAACGAAGCAAGAAATAGAGGTTGTAAATATGTTTTTGTAGATACTTTCTCTTTTCAAGCCCCGGCATTTTATGAGAAAATGGGTTATAGGTGCGTTTTCTCACTGACAAACTATCCTTATACCGAAGAAAGACATTATTATATTAAAGAAGTATAATATGATTTATGCGCAATTTAGGAATCCAATTGTATACCTACATAGCATCATATCGCCAACGGCGATGTATCATTGAAATACACGCTGATCCGTGGTATAATCAGTTGGGTAAACTTAGATTTGCGGGGATGAATGGGATGATTATTTTAATTACAGGTGCATCGCACACGGGAAAGACAGCACTCGCACAAAAACTGCTTGAAAAATATAAATATCCGTATTTGTCCATTGACCATTTGAAAATGGGCTTAATTCGCAGCGGTAACACGGAACTTACGCCTATGAGTGATGATAGGGAATTGACGGCATACTTATGGCCTGTTGTCTGCGAAATGATAAAAACTGCGATTGAAAACGGGCAGAATTTGGTGGTCGAAGGGTGTTATATTCCGTTTGATTGGCAAGAGAACTTTGACGCTGAATATCTTGAAAGCATTCGATACTATTGCCTTGTGATGAGCGAAAAATATATCAGAACTCATTTTTCTGACATAAAGGGATATGCAAATATCATTGAAAACCGTTTGGATGATCGATGGTGCACCATGGAGCGTGTATTGGCAGATAATGCGGAAATGTTAGAGCTTGCGCAAAAACATCATGCGAACTATATACTCATTGAGGATAAATACGAAATC
>JAZUCE010000097.1:0-1432 GCA_045638905.1 Faecalimonas sp. | reverse complement strand
CAGTAAATAAAATGAGTTCTTTGAAAAGTTTGTCAATAATTTGTGGGTCTGGGTCAATCCCAAACACGCAAATAAATCGTTCAAGCATATAAGCGTTGTGTATTAACGACTTGCAAGAGGATATGGAATATATTATTCCCAACATTTTACAAGCCGCTTTGGCTAAGTTGATGGCAGCGAGCGATGCATTGAAGTGAAAATGCAGTTTTCTGAAGTTTGTAGACTGACAGTTGGTGATTCCGGCATACTGTTTGCTGTCCCTAAAACAAAATTCCAGTTGAAACCTGGTTCTGTAATAATCCAGTACCTCGCATCCATCCATGTAATCGTCCGTAGAGAAGTAAAGTTGCCACTTGTCTGTTCTTCCGTCAATCGGAAACCAGACGGATAAGGAAACGTATCTTTTGAGAGCTTTTGCATATACCCTCAATCCGTACATCTTTCCCTTGTTCACTTCATATTCCTTACATCGGCTCAAATCAAGATGGGCAAAGTCAATCTTGCCGTCAAAGCACTTGGGACGACCTCGTTTTCCGGTCTTCTTTTCCAATGTAGGATAGTAGAGGATTGTATCATTCCTAAAGCGGCTGATAACATGAAAGTTGTTCTCACACATAGGCGTAATGAAGGTCTCTTTGGAAAAGAATGCATCCGCAACCACCGTTCTTGATATACTCTGTATCTTATCTTTGTTTTTGATAAGATAACCGCTATACCAATCAACAAGGTTTTTACCCCTACTCTCCAAAGTCTTACAATCCGGCGTCTGAATCGAACCTAAAGTCATACACTCATGATTGTCGACATCAATGACTCCGATACCCATGATTTCCAATCCACGTTTATATTCCCCTGCACAACCCGACCAAAAGTACCCAATCCAAGGTGTTTTATGTCCGGACTTGGGAATATAGGAAGGGTCTATGGCAATGGCTTTTCTTCTACCTGTTAGATGCTTGCTGATAATAGAAGTATTGAATGTAAACCAATCGAATTTTTCATTCTTAAAAAGATTGCGATATGTCTGTTCCGAAAAACATCCATATCTGCCCAATTGCAGGAAATTGATGCGATCAGGTATAGCCATGAATAATTTCATGGTATCCATGAATGTCTTTTCAAAAGGTTTGCTTATCTTTACAGCCGATTTGAGAGCCGTCAGGCACTCAGATTGGTATTGCATAAGGAGTGTTTCTTTAGTCATAATCAGAAGAGGTTAGAGACTTCTAATTTACTAAAAATAAACGAATTATGCAATACTTTTCTTGTTTATTATCAGTATGTTAGCCCGTTTTTTTGCACGTTCTTGTGCTCTATGCTTAACCACTTTTATTGACAACATTTCAATGACCTCTTTAGTGTCTTCGAACCTGCTTTTGCCGGTTCTGTTGTTTAATTTTTAAAGTTTCGGTAAAAATTTACCGAAGTATTG
>JAZUCE010000096.1:0-1817 GCA_045638905.1 Faecalimonas sp. | reverse complement strand
CTGACTTCAAGCTTTAATGCATAGAAGCACGGTATCAAAAACACGACGCAAACACCAAGAATTGTGACAAGCTGCCACACTCCTTCGGGAATCAAAAATGCAGCAATAAAGATACCTGCAAGTAAAGCGGCCATACTTACAATCATAATTGCCCACATAGAAGACCAAATTGTTTTGTTTTTCTTTTCTAATTCTTTCGCCATATCAAGAAAAAGTTGTTCGTTTTTCTGATTATTATTTTCCATATTGATTTTCTCCCCACTTAATAATTCATTTACACTGATGCAAAGAATATCACAGAGTTCAAGCATGATCGAAGTGTCGGGCATTGCGATGCCCCTTTCCCACTTGGATATTGCTTTATCGGTGATACCCAGTTTTTCTGCCAACTGCATTTGTGTTAAGTTCGCCTTTTTTCTGCACTCAGCAATAAATCTTCCGATTTTTATTTGGTCCATAAGGTACCTCCTTTCGCATACAGTATAGATGTTTAAGTTGAGAAAACACACCCACCATTGGTTTAGTGAGGAGAAGTAAACCTATGGTAGAGTGAAATTGACCGTAAAATTCAAATTTGTCTGCAACCATTATAACACATTTAAAATATTTATCTTCTGTTTCTTCAATAAATACATATAAACGACCAATGACACAATACTATCAAACGCATTGCCAATACCGAATAGCAAGGCTATTCCGATGAGCGAAGGAGTCCAAGCATTCGTAATATAAAGAATAAATGCAATTCCATAATAGATAGTGTTTGTTACCACAGATTCATAAAGCATATAATTTGTCTTTCCAAGACCATAGAAGGTAGAATCAAACACATTCTGAATGGCATACAACACATAGAAACCAACAAGAATCAGAACAAGTTCAAAAAGCTTATCTATGTCTGTAAAACCAAGCACATGAGACATAAACATTTTCCACAATGGTATACTTGTAAACCAGAAAAGAGAGATTGCCGCGGTAATTCCAAAGTATCCAAGAGAATTACGTCTGATATTCTCCTTGTCAATTGCAACCTCTTGCTTAATAAGTTCCCCAAGTTGAATTACCGGTAACAAAAGCCATCCCCAGATAAAGTTGTTAGCCACCCAATAGGTTCCTTGTTCTCCAACAACATTAACCATACGTGCAATCATAACCATATAAGCAACATTTCGAATCAAGGACTCAATGCCAGAGATGCCGCCCACCTTAACAAACTCTTTTGTCCATGCAAAATTTAATTTTTGTTTCGAAAATACCTGTATGTTTTCTTTTGCAAGAAGCACAATCGATACAACCAAGAGAAGTGCATTAACAATTATATTAGAATATCCGATTCCGTTAACACCGAGATTTGCTGATATGGGTAAGGCTGAAACTAAAAACGTATCCGCCAAAAGACACAGTATAAGACGAGCACCTGTGATTGTATATAGGTACTTATTATTACCCACTGTGACCAATGCAACAAGAGCAAATTGTGTAAGAATGGTAAAAATATTCGCCACACTCTCAATTCGTATGTAAGTCGCTGATGCTTCTATAATACTGGCGTCAGCCGCCATTAGTTTCAATAATGGTTCAGCAAAAATAAGTATAATTAGCGATAATGCACTATATACTCCCAGAGATATTATCATCCCTGTACGAACACGATTTGAAAAATTCTCCCGTACATCTTTTACTTCTCCCATAAAGAAAAATAGTGGCAAAATAATGGCCTCATTCATAATCTCATAAAGCAGATTTACCCACGAAAGCTGACCCGCAATAGAGAATGACCATTCCCCTGGCAATTGACCAAGGAAAAACACTCGCAC
>JAZUCE010000095.1:0-3660 GCA_045638905.1 Faecalimonas sp. | reverse complement strand
ACGATTTTCGCACATAACCAAATTATCCACGACATAATTTGCAGAAATCTGATGATTCCCGCAGCACCCAAATTGGCTGTATGTCATTGAATAATTGTTCATTCTTTTCTGTTAAAGCATATTTCTCTACGCAAAAGTAATTAAATTTTCGCACAAACGGCATTTTTGAAAGCATTTTTTAGCATTTGCAGCGCATTTTTTGTTCTTAGAGTGTTATAAAGTAAATATAGATATAAGTCTTCACAAAACAATCCGTTTCGTTTGCCGTCTATCTTCGTTTTCGGATGCAAAGGTAGCCAAACCTTATACTGAATAAGAAAAGGTCAAGCGGTAAACCGTTTGGAGCTGTTTCTTCCTCCGTTGGAGAGTAAACAGCTCCAAAACCTTTTCCTATTCATCGGCTTGGCTTGAATTTGCATCCGGCAACGGAGATAAACGACTGACGAAATAGTAGCACAAAAGAACAGCATAGACGAAAGGTCTCTACTTGATAGCCTATCATTCAACCTGTTCTCAAATCTTTCAGTGGCTTATTATTTTCGACAGAGAGAAATTTGTCTTGAATTAAGTCCATCGGGTACAGCATTCTTCGCTGGCAGTTCTACTTACTTCAATGAGTTGGAAATAAGAAATAGCATCCTAAGAACTGCAGAAATTGCTGGTCACACCATCAAAATAGGAAACAAACGTCATTATCTATTGGCTAATATGGCGTTGGTCGGTGAGGCTATTATGTTGGCTATGCGTACACATATATATAAGGATAAAAATTAAATAATTTTCGGAGTAATCTGTTAGAAGATGATTATTAATAATATCACTAATAAATCCTCCAACTCTTGCCTTTTTGGCGGATGCGGAAGCTTGTGCTTGGATTGCTAGAGAGATGTTGTAATGAGGTAAATATATGATAATCGTACCAAATCTGTATTTTTTTATGAGATTTAGTACGATTATCTTGCTTTTTCTCATTTTTTGATCTTATCTTTGCTTTCAGAATAAATGCAAATTGGTATGGCAAATAAATTGATTGGAAGAGAAAAGGAGTGTATAGAATTGAAAAGATGTTTTAATTCAGACAGATCGGAATTTGTAATAGTATATGGTCGTCGTCGTGTTGGTAAAACATTTTTGGTTGACCAATACTTCTCCGGTAAATATGACTTTTCTTTTGTAGGAGGTCATAAACTACCAAGACAAAGACAACTTCGTAACTTTGCCAAAGCATTAAGGAAGTATTCAGGTAGTGAAAAAGAAGGTAAATTCGCTGATTGGTTTGAGGCTTTTGATGCTCTTGAAGAATATTTGGAATCCTTGCCTCGTGAGCAAAAAAAAGTAGTCTTCATAGATGAAATGCCATGGATTGATACCATGAAATCTGATTTTGTAGATGCACTTGAAAACTTCTGGAATAGTTGGGCTGCCCGACGTGATGATATATTATTCATTGCAAGTGGTTCGGCAACATCGTGGATGGTCGATAATTTGATTGAAAATCAGGGAGGATTACATGCTCGTATTACAAGCAGTATTTATCTTCGTCCATTCAACTTACATGAAACAGAACTATATTTGTCAAGTAAATCTTGCAAGTGGGATAGATATCAAATTCTCCAATGCTATATGATTATTGGTGGAATCCCTTTCTATCTCAGTTTATTGGATGTAAGAAGTAGTTTGGTTCAGAATATCGACAGGCTTTTCTTCCAAAAGAATGGTGTCATGCAAATTGAATTTGAAGAATTGTATAATGCGCTGTTTACTAATGCAGACCAATATATTTCTACCGTAAAGATTTTGACAGAGCACCGTAATGGAATGACAAGAAAGGAGTTGTCTGAAGCATTGAAACTTGAAGGTGGAAAGCTGACTCGCATCTTGAATAATTTGGAGCGATGTGATTTTATTGCCAAGAATCAATTCTATGGTCATAAAACGAAGGATTGTATTTATCAGTTGGTTGATTTTTACACATTGTTTTACTACAAATTCATAGCTAACAATATTGCTAAAGATGAGCAGTGGTGGAGCCATAATTTCGAATCACGTAGTGTAGAATCATGGAAAGGATTATCTTTTGAATTATTGTGTATGCTTCATGGTGGACAAATAAAGAAAGCGCTTGGAATTTCCGGTATGTCTTGTGATTTGTCTGCATGGAGGGTCGTTGCCAATAAAGACCTGTCCATTCCCGGTGCACAAATCGACTTAATCATAGACCGTTCTGACCGGATGACTCATTTGTGCGAAATCAAGTTCAGTCAAGGTCCTTATCGTATCACAAGTGAATATGAACAAAAACTTCGTGAGAGGATGGAACTATTTCGTGAATTGACCAAATCACGGAAATCGTTGGTGCATACCTTCATTACAACCTATGGTGTTGCCGATGGAATACACTCGAGCGTCGTTCATTCTGAAGTGACGATGGGAGCACTTTTTGAGTGAAAACATGAAAAACTTTGCCGCCATAGATTTTGAAACCGCCAACAACGAACGGACCAACGTATGTAGTGTGGGAGTCGTCATCGTACGTGACGGAGAGATAGTAGATTCTTTCTATTCCCTCATCCAACCTGAACCGAATTATTATTGCTACTGGAATACCAAGGTTCATGGCTTGACCCAAAAAGATACAGACAATGCTCCCGTCTTCTCCGAAGTATGGGCACAAATTGCTCCGAAGATAGAAGGTTTACCATTGGTTGCTCACAACAAAGCATTTGATGAAAGTTGCCTGAAAGCAGCCTTCCGATGCTATCAAATGGATTATCCCGACTACGAATTTCATTGTACCTATCAAGCCTCGAAACGTGCTTTTCCTCATGCAGTAAGCTATAAATTGGATAGCATCTCCCTGCTTTGTGGTTATCGGTTGGAGAATCATCATCATGCTTTGGCGGATGCGGAGGCTTGTGCTTGGATTGCGAGGGAAGTGTTATAGTCAAGAACAAATACAAGCTCCTTGTCTTCGCCATCTTGGATGACCATAATGCCAGATTAAAGCATAATCGGGACGGGAATTTCTTGCCGTTTGTGAGGGAGTTTGAAATATAATCAATCATTTCTTTCTCTTATTGTGTACTAAAAAAGGGTGATGAGATTCGCAACTTGAAGGAACGTATATCATGGCGAAATAAGGTGCTGGATATGTTTACAAAACTTCTGGCACAAAACAACGCTACCTTCAGATCAGCATTCCATAGGTCTGCTGGCGGGTTACTTTTTATTGCTGAGAATACACTTTTCGAACTATTATAACATAATTGTTGGTCATTTACTCCATCAAATAAAGAAATCTTATTATATTTGCAAGCGAATTCACTTGTAATATTCAAAAACAAGTAAATACACTTGTAATAATAAAAAACAAGTTGTTCCACTTGTAAAATGAGAAATATGTATGCAACAATATCAGCAGATGTAGTATCATCAACTTCTCTATCAAAAGAAGCCATGATTGAGCTTAATGAGAAGTTAAAAAAATGTTTGAGTACTTTAGAGCTACGTTATCAAGGTTTTTGGGGACGTATAGTTAAGGGTGACTCTATTGAATGTGTTATGGATTGTCCCGAGGATGCTTTTGAAGCAGCTCTCATACTAAAGACCTTGGTCAAATCATTTGAGCCAACTGATGTTAATGATTTGAAAAGATTTAAT
>JAZUCE010000094.1:0-1623 GCA_045638905.1 Faecalimonas sp. | reverse complement strand
AGAATTCATTTATGTATTGGAAGGTGAAATTGAAGTGGAATATGGTAAAGACAAATTTATTGTAGGTGCTGGAGACAGCATTTTCTATGATTCAGTAGTGCCTCATCATTTACACTCCAGCGGAGACAAAGCAAAAATATTAGCTGTTTTATACACTCCATATTAAGCCCATAGTAATTTAACCTTTATACGAAAGCAAATTAAAAACAGCAATATTAAAGAAAACAAAAAATAACAACTGAATGAATTATTAAAAATGGTGAAAATATGAGTGAACTATTTACTGAACTTCCTATTGGTAAATTCTTCGAAAATGTGGTTGAAAAGCAACCAGACCATGAGTTTATCATTTATCCAGATAGAAACCTTAGATTTACTTATAAAGAATTTGATGAAAGAGTAGACAATCTTGCAAAAGGAATGCTCTCAATTGGAATTGAACCTGGAGACCGCGTAGGTATTTGGGCTAAGAATGTGCCTGAATGGTTAACCTTTATGTTTGCATGCGCTAAAATCGGTGCAGCTATTGTAACTGTAAACACAGCTTACCAATCCCATGAGCTTGAATATGTATTAGGCCAATCTGAAATGAAAGCGATTGGTATGACTGACGGATTTAGAGACACAAGTTATTTCGACATCATTCATGAGCTTGTACCTGAAATGCTTACAAGTGCAAGAGGCAATTTAAACAGCGAAAAATTCCCTCACTTAAAGTACATTATCCATGTAGGACAAGAAAAGCACAGGGGAATGTTTAACACCAATGAATTATTGCTCCTTGGTATGAACTATGATGAGGAAAAATACCAAAAGATCAAGGATGCTGTTACCCAATACGATGTAATCAATATGCAATATACAAGCGGTACTGAAGGATTCCCTAAAGGTGTAATGCTTACAAGCCGTAACATTCTAAATGACGGTTACTACATTGGAGAGAATATGAATTATACTGAAAAGGACAAGCTTCTCTTGCAAGTACCATTATTCCACTGTTTTGGAACCGTATTAGGTGTAATGGCAGTTATTACCCATGGTTCAACCATGGTTGTTCTTGAAGAGTATGATCCTCTTCTTGCTATCTCATCAATCCAAAAGGAAAAGTGCACTTCCATTTATGGAGTGCCTACCATGTTCATTGGTATGATGAACCACCCTATGTTTGAGATGTTTGACATGTCTTCACTAAGGACTGGTATCATGGCAGGTTCTACTTGCCCTGTTGAAACCATGAAGGATGCAATCAACAAAATGAACATGAAAGAGATCACCAGTGTATATGGTCTTACAGAAGCAGGACCTGGTTTTACTCAAACCAATGCAGCTGACTCATTTGAGAAAAAGACCACTACTGTAGGAAGAAAATTCCCTAATATTGAAGTAAAAATCGTAGATCCTGAAACCGGTGAGGAACTTGGACCTGGTGAAACTGGTGAAATCATGTGCAGAGGTTTCAATGTAATGAAAGGTTACTACAACATGCCTGAAAAAACCGCTGAAACCATTGAACCTGATGGATGGCTACACTCTGGAGACTTAGCTACTGTTGATGAAGAAGGATACTACTCCATTGTAGGAAGAATCAAGGACATGATCATCCGTGGTGGAGAAAACATCTAT
>JAZUCE010000093.1:0-7096 GCA_045638905.1 Faecalimonas sp. | reverse complement strand
CTTGCTTTTGGCAGTAGTATCGACTTCCTGCCTCGATAGCGGTCTGGAAGAACTCGACACTTACAAGGATTGCGACATCACCAGCGGTGAAATCTATTGGCGCTATTATGGTACCAATGTCATTCCGGGTAGTGGCGAAGTGGAAGTTAAACAAGTGCGTTTGGCCAGAGCGGTGGAACAGAATTTGGAAACAAACACTTTCTACATCCGCTATACAACGACCAACATTCCGGAAGCGGAAAGAGCTAATTTCACCGAAAGTAAAGCTGTTGTGGCTGTAACTATCTCGACTGCTGCCGTCATGAAGCCTGTCGGGGATGCTCCGAAGCTCGGAGTTCCGGGTGACTGGACCAAGGATAATCAATACGAAGTGACTGCTGCCGATGGTACCAAGAAGGTTTGGACTATTGTGGTAGAACCGTATCAATGATAACATGATAAGACAATAGTTACCATGAAATGTCCTATAATACTGACTGATTTAGATGTTTTGACATAGATTGATTTATATGTTGAAATGACAATGGGAATAGGACGTTGTGAAACGTCCTATTTCTTAAAATAATTAAAACAAAAGCATATGAAAACTTTGAAGAAAATAACATTGAAAGAAACTTGTGACAATAAAATTATGAGTGACAATGAAATGAAACTCGTGTTAGGGGGAAATGTTGTGTTTACTTCTAATTGTAGTACTATATGTGATTTAGGAAATGGAAATTTTAAAGAGATTTTCATTCCCAATGCTACAGCATGTTATGTTGATGAGGGAGTAAGTGTGACTAAAGCCTTTTGTGGAAACATGCCTGATGAAATCTGTTACGTACATTGTTGTGATATTATAAGATAGATATGAAAATAGGAATAGTGTATTTGGCTACGGGAGCTTATAACAAGTTTTGGAAAGATTTTTATAGAACTTGTGAGCAGTACTTCTGTGTGGATGCGGAGAAAGGTTATGAACTTTTCACTGATTTACCAGAAAGTATTGAAAGTGCAATATCTGCCAATGTACATGTCCGTCGGATAGAAGATTTGGGATGGATAGTCAATACTTCTTATAAATCGGAATACATTTGTAACATTCGCAAAGAATTGGAAGAATACGATTACGTATTCTATATCAATAGCAATTTTTTCTTTACGGCACCGATTAATGCACAAGAGGTGTTGCCTGATGCTTCCAATGACTATCTGACGGCCCTATCTTTTGACCATTATTTAAAAGTAGAGGTAAGTGACTATCCATACGACCGCAATCCAAATAGTTTGGCATATATTCCTATAGGTCAAGGCAAGCGTTACTACCAAGGAGGATTTTATGGTGGAAGAACTGAAGAAATGCTTATGCTGTCTGATTGGTGCAGGGCAGCCATCGCACAGGATTTCAGCAAGAAAATCATAGCCCGTTTTCATGATGAATCCTATATCAACCGATATTTAATAGACAAGAACCCCAAGGTCCTAAATGATGAATATGCTTTGCAGCACATCTGGCCTTACCACGGCCCTTATAAAGCTATTGTCAGAAACAAAGAAGAAGTATTGGGTACACAGACATTGGGGCAACTTAAGGATGTTTATACGGATACGTCCTTATCCTTCCTATTGGATGAACATCTATGTTTCCGCCCCGGTGGTATTGTCAACTTATATGGAGGACTGGGGAACCAGATGTTCGGTTATGCCTTCTGCCTGTATATGCAAAAAAAGGTGTCAGAACGCCGTTGGTGGATAGATGCCCATGCTTGTCTGCATCCGAATGTGCATAACGGCTATGAACTGGCCAAAATATTTGCCGGCATTGATGCTTCATTGGAACTTTCGGAAGAAAGCCATCGGAAGTTGACACAAATATCGGATAAATATAAGACCGATATTAAAGAACTTCATTTATCCAAGGTGCAGACTTTTACCTCATCAGATAAGCCATTGGCTGTCTATAATGGCTGTTGGCAGTGCTATCCATACGTGGAAGCCAGTGCAGATGAGTTAAGACAACAGTTCCAATTTGATGAAGCACAACTGAACGAAAAATCCAAAAGATTACTGGAAGCCATCAACAATCGTTGTACCGTCAGTGTACATATCCGTCGTGGTGACTACCTTAAAGGAAACAATGAATGGCTGTATGGTGATATTTGTACGGTAGCCTATTATCAAACAGCTATGCTGCAACTGGAAAAATTACTTCCAGAGAAACCCTCTTATTTATTCTTTAGCGATGAACCGGATTGGGTAAAAGAACATTTCAACCTACCCAATAGCGAAATCGTTGATTGGAACCGGAAAGAAGAAAGTTGGCAAGACCTTTGCCTAATGGCAGCTTGCCGTCATCATATAATCGCCAACAGCAGTTTCAGTTGGTGGGGAGCATGGTTGGGACAACATGAAGGCACCCTAACCATCGCACCGGACGTATGGTATAATACCACTCATACTCCCGACCTATTGCCGTCTGAATGGATAAGAATTCCTATTCTACCTTCATCGGAACTACTCCAACGGCTATGCAATGACTTGATTCTGCGGAGCAGCTATCTGGACTCATTAGGATTGCAACAAGGCAAAATGGGTGCTGTGTTATTCTTTTTCCATTATGCACGACATACAGGAAACACTCTCTATGAAAACTATGCCGAAGAATTGTTCGATGAAGTTTACAACGATGTAAACAAGGGTATATCGTACAGTTTTGCCAATGGCTTATGCGGTATCGGTTGGGCTGTGGAATACTTGGTCAATCAAGGATTTATTGAAGGGGATACGGATGATGCCTTGGAAGAAATAGACCAACAAGTGATGGTTTACGCTCCTACTCGGCTCACTGATTTTTCGTTTGCTAATGGATTGGATGGTATTGCTTGCTATGTTTTGTCCCGTTTGCTCTCACCTAGAGCACCGGAAGCATCCTTGCCTTTTGATGAAAGATACCGCAATGAGTTGTATCTGGCTTGTAAAAACGTCCCGATAGATGAACAAACACCTAATATCCGTTCCTATGTCAACTTATTGGAAAAGGGAAATTGCTCCTATTCTTTTAATGACGTTCTTAAACAACTTTTTGAATTATCAGAAGATGTCTTTTACATGAAAGGTATGACTTGGGAAACTGGAATAAAGATAATGAAACGTATAAAATAAATAATTATTCACTTTAAATTTTATGTTATGAAGCAATTGAAGAAAATGGCTCTAAAAGAAGCTGCAGTGTTAACAGACAATGAAAAGAAGATGGTAAGAGGTGGCGACAAAAAAGAAAAATTATGCGATAGCACTTGTACTGGTTCTTGCACTGTGTATATCTTCAACATGTATGTCGATGGAACTTGCGATTGGAATGTTTCAACAGGATCACTTGTGTGTGGATGTAAAATATTTGGATGATGGAAAAACTGATTTACCTTTTAATATTTTGTATGTTTTCATGTTCTTCCCCTAACGAGAAGAACATGAAAATCAACATAGCCGATGGCATGGAGAATTTACAACCATTATATGTGTCGGATTTAGCGGATAAATCTTCATTTATACCTTTGGAAACAACTGATAGTTCACTAATTGGGAACAGACCTTACATCAGAAAATTCAAGAATACACTTCTTGTTGCTTCAGAAAAGCAACCAATTATGATGTTCAGTCTTGAAAATGGGAAATTTATAAAGAAGATAGGAAATATCGGACAAGGTGCAAAAGAATACATTCCGTCTTATGATAGACCTGTATTTTGGACAGACAATAATGAAAAATATATTTTTGTGAAATCTGCCGATAATAAGATTCAACAATATGATGCAACGGGAAATTACGTAGGTACAATTAATCTTTCCAAAGAAATTGGTCCTTTAAGCGGGTTGTCCCAAATAACAACAGACGAATATATTTATTTTTATCGTAACTTTCTATTTGATGAACAAGAATATGATATAACAAAAGTAAACTATCATACGGGACAAATTGAATCCTCAATAAAAGGGAAACAAAAGGAAATACATCCTGAATTTATTGGCAACATGATAATGTTCACTGGTTTTGGGAAAATACCGGCATCACCAACATGTCTTATTTACCAGATGAAAGATAACTACATGGCATTCAATTATATGGAAGACCCTTGTCTATGGAGCTATAATGGTAACAGTTATTTCAAAAAGCGTTTCAATGATACCATCTATCAGATTAAAGACAAACGGTTGCAACCGTACTATATTTTTGATTTGGGGAATAAACAGATTCCTTATGATGAAAGATTCAAGATAGAGGGAATGCAAGATAAAATATCCATTGAATATATTCTGGAAAGCCCAAAGGCACTCTTCTTTATGTTCAAAACTAAGCATTTTCATATAGAGCCCAATATATATTGGGGAGTGTATAACAAATTAACGAATGAAGTTAAGATTTCCGACAAACATCAAATCAAAGATGAGAACAAAGGATATGTTATAGAAGAATTACATTCTGCTACTTCTGATGGCGAAATCATAGGACTTATTAGTATTGAACAATATATGGAGGTATCAGGAAATACGCAAGTAAAAGAAGACGATAATCCAATTGCTGTTGTATTAAAATAGTTCAACCATGAAACACTACTATTTGTTCAACAATGCCAGTCGGGCAGCACAATACGGCATCGGAACTTATCTCAACCAATTATGCGAAGGTTTGAAAGAAAAAGTATCCGTAAGTATCATAGCTATTAATTCGGAAGAAGAGGAAGTGAAAAAGACAGAAGAGGACGGAGTTTGTACCATTCACATCCCCGAAATCTCCTATAAGAATGCACCAGAGAACTTCGAACGTTATTACCGTAATTTAGTCTATCTGCTGAAAACGTATATCGACAAGGATGAAGAAGCCGTATTTGTGTTGAACTACCTATATATGACACCACTGGTAAAATTTCTTCATGAGCACTTCCCTAATTGCAAGGTAGCAACCGTTGTGCATTATTTGAACTGGTGTTTCGCATTGAACGGTAACGTAAGCAAGTTCCATCAATTGCTAGAAAATAATCATAGGGACGAAAAGGTACAAGCTCTTTACAAAGAATACCTAAACGACAGAAAACTGCTTCAGGAAGTAGACAAGGTTGTCTGCTTATCGCAATCTACCCGTAACTTACTGATTGCAGACTATCAATTGAAACCAGAAAATACGACCGTCATTTACAATGGACTGAAAGACGAAGGAATAACAACAATAACATCAGAAGAGCGAAAGGAACTAAAACAATTCTTGTCGTTCGACAAAGAAGAGTCCATCATTTTGTTTGTAGGCAGATTGGACAGCATCAAGGGAGTGGATTTCCTGATCAAAGCCTTCCGAAAGGTATTGGATATATATCCTCATGCCCGTTTGATATTGGCCGGTGATGGTAATTACAATACCTATATGAAAGAATGTAGCGGTATCCGTAGTCGGATTACTTTTACGGGTAAGATAGACAAGGAAGAATTGTTCCAATATTATCGGATAGCTGATGTAGGTGTAATGCCATCTTTCCATGAGCAATGCAGTTATGTAGCCATTGAGATGATGATGCATGGAGTACCATTAATCGGGACTGACAGTACCGGATTGGGAGAAATGATAACGAATGAATTGAAAATCAAATTGGATGAAAGCCAAGAAGAACAACTTTCGGTGGAACTTCTTGCAGATAAGATAGTAAATGTTTTGTCTGCACCACAAGACGTTTGGAAGCAAACAAGCCGCGAACGTTATGAACGATACTATACTTTAGAAAATATGAAAATTCAATATTTGAATCTATTTATTTGAAATAAAGGAAATCATGAACAATATATTGACATCATTTCTGAAAGTCCTACATGTAAAGTACACATCGGATTATGCGGAGAAACTCTATGAAGAACATCCGCATAAGTACAATCTGTATGGCCTCTCCAAAATGCTGGAAGAGTATGGAATAACCAATGCTGGAGTGCGTATAAAAGACAAAAACATACATTCATTGGAAACGCCTTTCATCGCACACATAGGCAATGATTTTGTAATGGTAAACAAAGTGACGGACAATCAAGTAAATTATCATTGGAGAGACAAGGATATAGATGTCACTGTAGAGCAGTTCAAAAGACTATGGAGTGGTGTGGTACTCATTGCTGAAACGGATGAAAATTCCATAGAACCCGATTATCAGCAACATCGAAGACAGTCCCTCTTGAATATTTGTCAAAACCTTTTGTTGGCAGGGATTCCTTTAATTGCTTTGCTGTGGATATATAGCAAGCAAAGGTTCCAGATTGCTAATGCTGTTTTATTTCTACTCTATGTAATCGGTGCATTGACTAGCCTATTGCTGGTACAGAAACAAATTTATGCACATGGACAATATGCAGATAAAATTTGTTCATTGTTCAAACAAAAGGATTGTAACAATGTTTTAGAATCTGATGCGGCAAAAGTATTCGGTTGGATTAGTTGGAGTGAAATAGGGCTTGGTTATTTCTTTTCCAACTTATTGTTAATGGCAACATCTCCGGCGTTGATGCCTTATTTGACATTCATCAATATTCTAGCTCTTCCTTATACGATATGGTGTGTATGGTATCAATATAAGGTAGTAAAGCAATGGTGTATGCTTTGTTTGGTGGTACAAGGTATCTTATGGTTGGCTGTTATAGTTTCATACATCGGAAAACTGATACAACTTCCAGACTTTAATATACCGGATATATGCATAGTGGGGATGATTTACATTTTTCCAACCTTGCTCATCAACAAGATTTCTTCCGGATTGGCAATTCAAAGGAAGACAACTCATATGAAACAAGAACTGAACAGTCTGAAAACAACGGAAGAAGTATTCAATGCATTGCTGAAGAAACAGCCTTATCATTCAATTGGCATAACGGATTCAAGTATTCTTTTTGGAAATCCGGACGCATCATTACGCATCAGTATTCTAACTAATCCTCATTGCGAGCCATGCGCTAAAATGCATACTCGGGTTGAAAAGTTATTGCAAAAGGCAGGTGACAAACTTTGCATACAATACATATTTTCGGCTTTCAATGACGATTTATTGAAAAGCAACCGTTTCTTGATTGCTGCCTATCAGAATGAA
>JAZUCE010000092.1:0-6104 GCA_045638905.1 Faecalimonas sp. | reverse complement strand
TAACTTTTTGCGATTTCTACATATTTTAACGAAGGGTATACCTTCCTAAAAAGTTGCCAGTGAGATGCGCAAACTGCAGGCAGACTATAACGCGTTGTCCTCTAAGACTTTTGAAGACATCGTAGCCTTCCATGTGGCATTTGAACGCATCCATCCCTTCCAGGACGGGAACGGCCGTGTAGGCCGCCTGATCCTCTTTAAGGAGTGTCTGAAGAACAATATTGTTCCCTTCATTATCGAGGATAACTTGAAGCTGTTCTACTACCGTGGCCTCAAAGAATGGGACCGTGAAAAAGGCTTCCTCATGGACACCTGCCTCACCGCCCAAGATCGATTCAAAGCTTATTTGGATTATTTTAGAGTTGCTTACAAACAAATATCCCGCCAGCAATTGCTGGCGGCATTTACTCTAAAAATGGTTTGCTGTTATAGGAACTGCAAATATACGGAGATATGACTATCCCCGACAATCATCATGCACCCTGGAGAACTTTTTGAAAGAGTATAACTGGCAACAGATTCCAACAAAATTCTATCATCTGGGCTTGGGTTAGTTAAATCGTTTGGATGTGAATGCCATTCTCCAATGTAAGTGAGATTACCAATTGTAATGTCTTCTATATTTGACACTTTTTCACTTAAACCGTTACTTCCGCGGATATACGCAAACGGGTATTCTTCACTGTCAGGGGGAGAATCAATCGCATCTACAACGTAACAAATATTGTTAGCAAAGTCATAGGAGCCTATCAATACACCGCCGGTTTCGTTTGGTAGCTTAGCTGCTCTAGTTGTATGCAGTTGCTTTGCCAAAGTAGAGGAAACTAGAATACGCCACCCATCGCACTGGATTTCTTGAAAGGCATCGCCGTCTTCTTTGTGCTGTTCTATTGACAAGTTGTTAAGTGTCCACACACAAACGCTAGCATCGGAAGAACTACGGGCACTTTTCAGTGCTTTTGTACAGATACCGGCAAAAATAGCAGCATGTTCTTGCGGGTATACAAGACTACTTCCTCTGCATGTGGTTGAATATAAAACCCTATCGTTTGTTTTAAGATGTTCCTTCAAATCACTCTTTTGAGTAAGCATACGATAATATTGCATTTCTAGTGTGTCCAAAGTTATTTTGCGTGCAGAATCCTCTAAAAGCATTATTAATGCTGTACCTGATGGGTTCATAAAGAAACTAACAGCTCTAGTATTTCCTAATAAATTATTTACTAGATATCTTTCAACTGCAACAGAGGCAGAACAATCAACGAGAAGGCAGGCATCTTCAATTGCTGTTGAGATATCCTTATGCGCATTTTCATCAAAAACATTAGCAGTAATTGCTGCTTGGACGACATCGTTTTTCCATGAATACAATGAGTCTGCAAACGCTTTCAGTGAGGTTGCCTTGTTTGTGCCAATGTGTCTTTTCTCTAAGCAGTGTCTCGACAGATTGTGTGGCAAAATAATATCTGGATCGATATATGTCCACTTTCCGTAGCCTGACCTGATGCAATTATTTGCGATTTGTGAACCAAGGGCACCTACTCCAATTTGAACAAATTGCTCATCTATTCCTATGTTGATATGGCTGCTAAGTGATGCGGCAAAGCTTTTGTTAAATGCACCGAGAACTTCAAAGGGATAAACTGGTATGTTTTTATAATTTTGCGAATCTTCTTGCTGTACAAGCTTCCTTTTATTGTCCCTTTTATATCCAAAAGCCTGGTAAATATCTTGAAATGATTTTGCTATTTGAAAAACCTTAAAATGATGCTGTTCTGGTTGCGTGTCTTTGCTTCTTGAGAGCCCAATTCGCACAACAACAAGCACATTGCTGTTCTTCAAAGAAGATTCCTTTTGTTGAAATAGAAGATCGTAATATTTAGGAGCCTGTTTAATGGACCAAATAGTAGGGATTGCTTCTTTTATAATGTCAGTAATCGATTCGTTGAAAGCGGTATCTAAATCTCCTAAGTTTTGAGGGAAGCTGTTTATTATATTTTGTGAATAGACTTTTTCGATATTAGCAACCAACACGGTATAGATATTACCACGGTTGGTACAGTCTAAAGGTATTTCTTGATAGATTCTATTTGTAGGTGTTTCTATTTCCTCCAACCGGACAAATGGAATACTGTTATCAAGATTAAGAATGATAGATTGATTGCTGTTAGGGAAATAAGGTTCTAATGGTTGATCAGGTTGGTGAAGTTCTCCACGGGCAGTTAGCTCAAACCACCGTATGATTCGGTGAACGAAAACACTAGCATTAAATGTATATTCTAATTCTTTGAAAGAGACATCAAATAAGCAAAGTGTCTTCTTCCCGTCTTGCAATAAGTTCAAATGAGGGACGACAGGGAAATCATTTCTGCAGTACACTACGGGCATTGCATTATTGGCAACCTCAACAGTAATGCGCTCAATCCGGTATACCTGATTGACTGGATATTGAGGGATTTCCATAGGGCCAACGTCAATTACCAAGAGTTCTTGACCGGCCTCCATACTTGCGGACACAAGATTACCAAGCCCTGTTACCTGCAGTACTTTTAGTAGGTTTTTAGCAAAATCGCTATTAAGCTTAATCTCCAATATATGTCTCCTAGTTTCTACCAGCTCGCGGTGCTGTTTTGTTGAAATACATCATCTGTACATTGTCTCTTTTTAGTGTGATTCCTAAATGGTCTATTTCAAATCGCAGAGGAGTAGGTTTTTTCTCATTACCCGGGATGTGCTCCATTGTTGCCAGAAATTCGACATCATCCGCAGTATATTCTTCATAAGCCTTCTTGGCGCACATGTGTGGGGGAGATGTCTCATTTGTCACTTTGACACAAGATGCAATCATATAGGCACCTTCAGTTGCTTGTGCCAACAACCACTGGATGTTTTCCGTTGGTGTTAAGATTTCTACATCGTCATCTTCTTTGGTATTTAAGCCGGTGTAGCTACAGTGGTGGGGAACATCATAAATATCCCAAGAAAGATAGCCGGCATTTCCGTTTTCTTTAGAAATATCAACAATCTTGTCCAAAACCTCGTAAGGTGTGTCACCTGTTAGCAGAATGTTTGTTTCTTGTTGTATATTATACAGCCTGACTTGCAACACAATGGAGGGGTCATTCTTGTCTTGAACGTCTTCGCTATCATCGGAAAATGGTGCATGAACAAAAACTTGCATTTCTTCATCTAACAATTCAGAAAGATTTAAGATCTGCCCAGCATGAACAATAAGGTGTTTGACATCATCATAATCAATGCCTTGATTTTCCAACCAATCCATTAGGCTATCTGGTGCAGAAAAAATCTTAATACCGTATTTTTCTTTAAGCCGATGTCGTGCTTCTGCTCTAATTATTTTAGCATCAGACTGGTTTTCTAAATCGGTCTCTAATAAGAAGGCTGCGGATACCCAAAGTTCTTTGATTATTGCACGATCCTCACCTTGATATTTTTTAGCATGATCGAGATAGAAAAACTCGCTCGCACCATGTACATGGTCGTCGTGAGGGTGCGAAAACATCACAACATCAAACTCTTTGATTGTTGACAGATCTTTTTTTATATCATATCTGTCATCCTCTGTAGAGCCATCATACATTGCTGCATAATCAAAAAGCAGTTTACCACCGTTTTCTAATTCTAACAGACATGTTTCGGCGTTCCCAATTGGATAAAAAGTAATTTTATGAGACATTCTTTATGCTCCTTTCTCTGTTGATTGTTTTACCGTGTGTGTAATTTAGATAGAGTTTATTCATCAATAAATTTTTCAACTTGCATTCTAATATAATCGGTCTGCTTTTTATAACTTTTAATAAACAGCAGAATTAAAAGTACGCCCATAAGAAGTAAGATCAATTTATTGCCTGCAGCAAAGTTTTGGGCAAACCAATCGTATAGAAGATCATCATACAAATACACAACGCCTATGGAAATTATGAGGGCAATAATTGTTCTGTATGTATTATTGGTTTCTGACAAAGTTGCAATAAAGGGCTTGGCTTCTGCGGCAGAGGCATACTGTTTATAATCGGCAAAGTTAAGATATGGTGTGCCTTTGATCTTGATTTTCTTGAGTAATCCTTCTACAAGTACCGAGCCGATCCGGCTAATTACAATACCAGAAAAATACCAGATAAACAGTTGCTCTAAAATGCTATCGACAACCATACTAAATCTGGTAAGTTTAGTTATAGTAACACAGAAAATAATTCCAGGAAGTAGGTTGTTGAAAATGTTGTACGATGATATTTTACTGGATATAGATTTAATAATATCTTCCATATAAAAGTCTCCTTTATGGAAATTTATTCTAAATCTATTATAGCACATAAAGTGTGAAGATGAAAGTATTATTAATCTTCAATCATAAATCAGCGCATATGAAACGATGTTTTGACTTTAATGGTACCTGCTAGGCGGCATATTAAAAAGTTTTCCCTTATTTTTCCCCTTATTGGGGTGGTAAAGGGTGGTTAACCATGGTATTTAGTGGGGGATAAATGTTCGGAAAACCCATAGAAATGGTGATAAATGGTTAACAAAAGTTAATAAAATGCAAAATGTATGGCAATTCAAGTCCTAGTGCCCCTGCGCCCAACAAAGTTGGGCAAAAAAGGGAACGGATTGCCTAATGTCACTTAGTTAAGAGGAAAGTCCTCTGTGTCACAGAAATGTGATACGGGGGGCTTTTTTCTTGCGAAATTTCAGAAAAAGCACTTGACAAAACAGTAAAAATCGGGCAAGCCGCCTTGAAAGCATTTTTAAGGAGGCCTACTGATGAAAAACTACCCTAAGCTTATAAGAAACACCCTGTATACTGTAATCCGTGATATGGCGAAGCAACCGGAGGACTTCTGTCGCTGTCCGGGGACGGACTTTACCCGAAAGAGAAAGCTGCCATTTGAAAATATTCTAAGGCTTTTGGTGAAAATGGGTGGACACTCTCTACGGGATGAAATGCTGGACTGTCTTGATTTTAAGGAAATACCTGCGTCCGTATCTGCTCTTGTTCAGCAAAGAAGCAAAATCTTACCGGAAGCTTTGGAATACCTGTTCCGGGATTTTACGAACAGATGTCAGAAAACGAAATTGTACAAAGGATACCGGCTGTTGGCAGTGGATGGTTCTGATCTGCAATTTACAGCAAATCCTAATGATCCTTTGTCCTACTTTCCTGGCACCAATGGTCAGAAACCATACAGTTTCCTACACCTGAACGCGTTATACGATCTTAATTCCAATCTCTATCTGGATGCAGTCGTACAAAAGAAGCGTGTATTTCATGAAAACGCAGCACTCATTGAGATGATTGATCGTTTCAATACAGAAACACCAGCCGTCATTATTGCAGACCGAAACTACGAATCTTATAACACACTGGAACATATCACCCGCAAGGGTTGGAAATACCTGATTCGCTTAAGGGAAGCAAAAGGTATTATCTCCAACCTTCCGCTACCGGATGGCGATTTTGATCTACCCGTTCAGCTTAACCTTACCCGCAAGCAAAACAAAACAATAAAATCACTTCAGAAAGAGTTTCCGGGCATCTACAGATTTCTTCCGGTCAATGTCCATTTTCCCTTTCTTCCTGTCGGAAGCTCCGTCCTTTATCCCTTCTCGTTCCGAATTGTTCGGTTCCATATATCCGAGGATTCCACGGAAACGCTTATCACCAATCTGGACAAGGAGTCTTTTCCGTCTGATGAGCTAAAGCACCTCTATCATCTTCGCTGGGGCATTGAAACTTCTTTTCGTCAACTCAAATACACTGTTGGCCTGAGCTTGTTCCAAAGTAAAAAGGTGGAGTACATTACCCAGGAGATCTTTGCCAGACTTACCATGTACAACTTCTGTGAATTGATTACCTCACACGTAGTCATTCAGAAAAAACGCAGAAAGTATGTTTACCAGACAAACTTTACCGCAGCCGTACATATTTGCAGACAATTCCTCCGGGGAGATGTATCTCCACCCAAAGTTGAAGCCTTGATTGAAAGCTACATCGTACCGATCCGACCGGGACGAAGTACACCTCGTAAAACGAAAAACATTAAGTTCAATGGCTTCTTCTACAGAGTAGCATAACTTTACCTTTT
>JAZUCE010000091.1:0-1208 GCA_045638905.1 Faecalimonas sp. | reverse complement strand
TACTTCGGTTCATTCAACCCTTCGTTCGGATCCTTGATGCCTCGTTTCATCAGCTCCTCTGCCATACGTTCCGTTATACGTTTACTTTTGTCAACAGGTTGTACAATTCCACCCTTGACGATTTCAAAATTGAGGTGTTCCCTTGTTCGGTCATGATTGCCCCTTCTCTGGGCTTCTGCCCAAGCCTTGTCGCCCCAGCGTCTCTGTTGCTCGTCGCTTTCACCATTGGAGATGCCTTTGGACGCACGTATATCCATTACCTGTTTTGCTGTCTTAGCCATGATTCTGTTCGTTTTAAGACCGTCCCAGCTTGCTGCTTGTGCGGACACTGCTCCGACAGCCGGCAGGCTTGTCGGGAATTAGGCTACCCCATAGGGATTATATTGGACAACGGGCAAGCCCTTACAAGTGATGATTTGTCCAATCGACACTTAGTTGGTTTGCACCGAATTCATCATAAAAAAGAAATTCCGCAATTTATTTGGAGGTTTATCTGATTATTATGTAAATTTGCACCCACTTTTGAAAACCATATAAAATTTAGCAATGCAGCAAAGTAAAATGAACATATTAACTACATCAATTCGAGGCAACAAATGCTTTGAAGGTATGTCGTATGTTCATACTCTTAGCATTGAATCCATCGGTTTAACTTTCCAACAAACGTATAAATCAACAGGGATATAGTAGATGCCTATATCTCGTTAGAGAAGAAACAACAGAATAGTTGGAGAGTCCTAACCAAGCTTTCCAACTATTTTTGTTTTATACCCATTGGTGACGTCCTTCCTCTCCGTCTATTCCGTCCAATGGCAATCAACAAGATTAAGTATTAACTACGCAGGGGTGCGGAAAAATGGAGAAATTATGAATTACAAATTTGACGGAAATAAGGTGTTTTTTACATCTGATACTCACTTTTATCACGCCAACATTATCAACTTCTGCAAAAGGCCATTTGCAAATGTCGAGACAATGAATGAGGCGTTAATTGAAAATTGGAATGCAGTTGTTGGTGCAAATGATATTGTTTTCCACCTTGGGGATTTTTGTTTTGGCGGCTCGGCTGAATGGACTAACATACTAAATAGGCTCAATGGAAGGATTTATCTTATTGTCGGCAACCACGATCTCAAGAATCTAAGAAAGGGATATTACAAGAGGTTTGAAGATGTTGTGATGCAGATGCACATAGAAGTGGACAAACA
>JAZUCE010000090.1:0-1007 GCA_045638905.1 Faecalimonas sp. | reverse complement strand
CAGCCGATGCGAAATTCGCATCGGCTGTTTTCATATCCAAAAACTTTCTTTTGCTGCACTTTTATTACAAACATTGGTTTATATTACACACGCGCTGCACTTTCGCTGCAATTTTGTAACGCATGTTGATGCAGATATTCGCTCGCGCTATAATGAATCTCCCAAAGGCCTATGGGAGATATTTTTTTGAAAAAACTTTTAGAAAGTTAGGAGGAATTTAAATGTTTGATTTATCAACAAAACCTGTGTCAGCAGGAGAACTGATGAAGAAAGAAAAGAGACCGATTAAGTTTGTGGTGGACAAGTTCATATCGCAAGGAGTTCATTTTCTTGCAGGGCATCCTAAAGCGGGTAAGTCGTGGCTCTCTCTTTGGCTTGCACTTTGTGTTGCAAACGGCAATGACTTGTGGGGATTTAAGACCAACAAAAGCAAGGTTCTTTATTTCTGTTTAGAGGACAGCGAAAATCGTATTCAGGATAGACTTGAGGGCATGCCCGGTAGTGAAACAGACAATCTTTTGTTCATGTATGATGCTCCAAATATGGACAATGGATTCGATGCTTTCCTGAAGAAAATTGTCAAAGAAGAGCCTGAAATTAAGCTCGTTATCGTTGATACTTTTCAGTTGATAAGAGGAGAAAAATTCAGCGGAAATGCTTATGCTTGTGAGTACGCAGAGATGAAGTATCTGAAAAAACTTGCAAAGGAACTGGACATCACTATCTTGCTTGTTCATCACTTGAGAAAGGCGCATGACAGCAGTCCGCAGAATATGATTTCCGGTTCGAATGCGCTTGCAGGAGGGGCGGATACTACATTTGTTTTGTATACCTTTCCCAAGCGAAAAGGGTATGGAATTTTATATTGTAAAGGACGAGACACCACGGTTCGTGAAATAGAATTGCGATTTGGGTTCGACACTCATATATGGGACAAGATTTCGAGTGAGATAAAAACTCATTCTTAAAAGGAATTTCCAAGACAAATAAAGAACTGTTAAAGGAGC
>JAZUCE010000089.1:0-178760 GCA_045638905.1 Faecalimonas sp. | reverse complement strand
CAATTCCCAGATGCTTACGGTATTCTTTGCGCCTCTTGTTATGGCCGGCATCCATCTTGCTTTTGCTTTCCCGTTTGTAATCAAGATATTCTTGATGTTTGGCTTCGATAACACACTTTTAAGCATCCTTGTAAGCCTTGCATGCTTTATCCTCTTTGGTTTGTTCTATACGCTGGTTTATAAAATCACATCCAGCTCATATTACTCCATTGTCAGTGGCAGAAAAGAGTGATTGGGCGTAACGCTACCCTGCTGGATGAAGCGCAAAGCCGCAAGTATTATTGGTATGCTATAGGGTGTCTCAGTATTGCAACCGTATCAGCGATAGCGTCCTATTTTGTGAAAATACCATATCTGAATATCCTTATGCAGTCAGTTTGATGACATTCAGTGGATAGAGGAAAGTGGCGTTTCGTCAGAACAATTACGAATTCTTTTTGATGAAATTATGGAAATAAAGAAAATTCGCCTAAGCCCATTTTAAAAGCGAAAGTTTTTGAATTAATTCTTAAAAAATCACGTATTGCAATAGATTTAGAAGATATTTTTCAAGATAAGCTTTTTTCGGGAAATTTACTTAATCACCAAAGATATCTTTGGAAAAAAGAAATTTGCGATAACCAATTAAAAGAAGAAGCTTTAAAGGTAGACCTTGCTTTTAATGAGTTTGGCGCATATAGAGCTGATTGTGACTTTGGTCATACTTCACCTAATTCTGAACTTTTGATGAAAATAGGCTTTAGTTTATGCACCTAATGAAAATTGCCGCTTTGCGCAGTATACATTAAGGTACTTACACGAATGGGCTAATGCAGTGGATAAAGAAAAAATTGACATTGTTCATTGGAATAACGGACTTTGGGATGCTTTAAGGCTTTTTGGTGATGAACCGCTTACCGATATTGAGACCTACGGTATAATGCTTAAAAGGGTTTATAAAAGAATCATTTTTTTATTTCCTAATGCAAAGGTTATTTTCGCGCTTTCAACTGCGGTAATAGAAGAATGGGGCAAAGGATCTATGAAATAACGGGAGAACTTTTGAAAGGAAAAGAGAGCGACCCGCAAAAGATATTTGGTGTTACTGATGCTATGAAATTAAGGTCTTCTATGACTTTGTTTGCACTTGTAAGTGAGGAAAAATCTATTTTTCATTGTGTGCTTAACAAGTTTTATTGTGGTGTGTTAGATGAAAAGACATTGGAAAGGTTAAAGCGTTAGTTGAATTTATCTGGTGTTAAATTACGGAAAACTTGCCAATGACACGATCCCTAAAACAATGACTAGCATTGGCGATTGGGCTTTTGAGGATTGACTAGGTCTTGTGAAATGAAAAGAGGGATGTTGTACAAATCCACCTCGCTGTAGCTTGTTGTAATAAATTTATATTTATGGTATAATATTACGCGAAAATTGTAAAAAAAAGCGTTATATATTGTATCAAGTTAAAAAAGGAGAAGAGCATTATGGCAGGTTTAAAGTATAAGACAAGAGGAAACAGTAGTCCTCAAGGCAAACCGAGGGTGTATTTTTGCTGCCATTTTGAGGATTTCGACAAATATTTTGAAAGTGTATCTGATGAGATATTGGCAAAGCAGAACTGCGCTATTTGGTATGGTGATAAGAATGTTGTTCGCGATGAGGATTTCTTCGCGGATCTGAAACAGATGCAACTCTTTGTTATGCCGGTAACTACCAATTTGCTCTGTACCGAAAATGAAGCATTAGATATTGAATTTAAGTTTGCTATTGAAAACCATATCCCTGTATTGCCCTTGATACAAGAGAGTGGTCTCGAAGAACTCTTCAACAAAAAGTGTGGAGATCTGCAGTTCCTAGATAAAAACAATACAGATGCAACTGCCATTAGTTATGACGAGAAACTGAAGAAGTATCTTGAATCTGTTCTTATCGGTGACGAACTTGCTGAGAAGATACGTGCAGCGTTTGATGCTTATGTATTTTTGAGCTATCGAAAAAAGGACAGAAAGTATGCTCAGGAACTTATGCGTCTAATCCATAAGAATGACTTTTGCAGAGATATTGCTATATGGTATGATGAATTCCTTACTCCGGGAGAGAACTTTAACGATTCAATAAAAGAAGCACTACAAAAGAGCGGCTTATTTGTGCTTACTGTAACGCCAAATCTTGTTAACGAGCCAAATTACATAATGACGACTGAATATCCCATGGCAAAGCAAGATGGGAAGCCGATCCTACCTGCCGAACTTGTGCCAACAGATAGGGAACAACTGTCCGAAAAATATGAGGATATTCCTAATCCTGCTAACGCTCATAATGAAGCAGAGCTTTCCGAAGCACTTCTGGAGTCCATTAAAAAGATGGCTATTAAAGAGAATAACAATTCACCGGAACACAGTTTCTTCATCGGCCTTGCATACCTTGGCGGTATTGATGTTGAAGTTGATACCGAAAAAGCGGTGTTGCTTATAACTTTTGCTGCCGAAGCCGAAATAACAGAAGCTATGAAAAAATTGTCTGATATGTATTTCTTTGGCGAAGGTGTTCCCCGCAATATTGAAATTTCAAAACTATGGAATAGAAAACTTATAAAAGTTCTTCAAAAGCAATTTGACGATAAAAGAACAGTTGAAAATGGGCAGAGCTTATTTTTTCCTATTAAAGACTATATAGAACGAACAAGTGAAATAGAAAGATACAAAGATGATTTTTGTAAAGAAATATGCCAACAATTATGTAGACTTGGAATATACTTGTTTAATAGCAATCCAAATTACACAAATAAATATAATTTGGCCTATGCTTATAGTAAATCATTTGGTCACATCAATTGGGCGTTCAATAGAACGTATATTTTGATGGATCAACTATTTGCTGAGGCTGAGGATATCGAGTCCATCGTAGGAGCGATATTAAATATATATGATAAATATGATTGGATGCCGCAAGAAGAATTAAATGCTCTTCAAGAAGAAATACTTAAAAGAATACAAAACGAAAATCTAACAATAGATAATTATGCTGAAATGAATATCAAACTAAGTTCTATTTCTAGAGTGAAAGGTGATTTGCAAACAGCAGAAAAGTATTTAGAATTAGCACAGGATACTGTTTTTAATCATATTGACGTCTGCGTGAGAATACTGCCTCTTTTGTTTGAAGAAATGGGATGCGTTCAAAAAGAGCACGGTGAATACTTGAAAGAAGAGGAATATTTTAAAAAAGCATATGAGCACCAAGAACAAGCGTTTAACATTGATCCTTGTGTCCAAAATTGTTTAAAGTGTATAGTGCTTTTTAACCGTTGGGTAATATCTTGCTTCAAATGTAATTGTGGTTTGAATATTAATACGTTTAAAGATGTAAATTCAAAGTTTATTAATATTATACCGCCATGCCATACATTTGAAATAAAAATTGCAAAGCTGTTGTTTGAAATACGCCTTGCAGATTTTAGTAAAGCTTTAGGCGAAGAACAAAAATGGAAAGAAGCAGTTATCAACGCATACGAATTAGCAATTCAATTGTTCGACGATGACCCACAATCAATAATTGAAAAATCATTGTGTTGTCTTGTGTATTTGAAATATACGGACTACTTGTTAATTGAATTTCACTTGGATGCAGCTAGAAAAATAGTTGGCAAAGCAACTCGATGGTGCTGTAACATCAAAAATATCTTACCTGAAAACATTTGTATAAACAAATATTTCGCATTGTGTATGTTTAAATTTTGCGAATTTAGTGATTTTGACTCAACCGCTATATGTGAATTAAAAGAATTAACGATAAATCGGTTTGAGCAAAAGAGAGCGTTAGTTTCGGTGTTGTCAGCTTTTGTAGGATTAAGATATAAGTTGAGATACAATAGACCTTTCTGTGAGTTGTATATTGAGACAATGAGCGATACAAAGGCATGTTCAGTTTTTGTCGTTTAATAGAACTCAATAAGCATCAAGTGTAAATGTACAGGTGCTCTTCACGTATAAATCTCCTTGTTTTACAGATACTAACAGTACAAATTTGTAAAGCAAGGAGATTTTTATTGCGAGGGTACCGAGTAACAAGGTTCTCGGCACCTTTCCAAAATCTCCGATTTTGTGGAAAGGTGAGGTTCTTATATATTATGAAAGCAACAGGTATAGTACGTCGCATAGACGACCTTGGTCGCGTAGTTGTGCCAAAAGAAATTAGAAGAACACTTCGTATTCGAGAAGGCAATTCTTTAGAAATACATACAGACCAAAAGGTCGGAGTTCGAATCTTCTCGCCCACGTCATATTGGAACGCAAGTATTGATACGATACTTGTGTTCCAATTCTTTTTGTTAAAAATGGCTTGATACAAGGATTTTAAGCATTTTCTCAAAAGAATAATTTCATTGTTAGTGAGATTCGTTTCATTGTGTAGAAAAGTTTCATCGTGGCAAAGAACAGTTTCATGGTGTATCATTGTAATTATCTTTAATTCTTGTTATGATGAGAAAAACATTTGAGGTGTAGTTTTATGAGATTTCTTAATTTATTCAAACGAAAAGAAAATCCTGTACAGAAAAGCAATGCACTTTTTGATGAGGAATCAGAAAAGTTTAACATTGCAACATATCGAAATACATTCTTTATTAAAATACAACCCTATATTGAAGCTGGATTATTACGGGAAATTTACAGATGTGATCATTTTATTGTTTATGCATTTGGCGACAAGGTATATATAGCGTGTCCATATATTATGATTAATGAAATTCCTTATGGATTATATATGATACCTTCCGTATTGAGAAAAATTATCCAAACAAATCGAAAGATATATCCAATTATAAATGAGGTTTTCGATGATGTCGAACTAAACAAAGACTTAATATTTATGTTGGGAGAAGATAAAATTCAATGGTGGCAACAGTGGCTTGTTGAAAATAAAAATATTGATAAAATAGATAAAGATTTTGAACAAGAAATACGGCAACAATAGATCTATTAGCAGTTGCATCTTCTCATAATTGCAACTCATGCAACCCAAAACTACAAACGAACCGTTTTTGTACCTGTCAGTAACCCGTATTAGAAATTGCGTTATTATTCAAAAAAGCACTTCGAGGTGCTTTTTATGTGCAAGTACAATGTGTAGGCCTTCTGATTGACAAAGAGAAGCGAAAAATGTAAAATCAAATAAATATTTATTGTAAGGAGAACAGATTTTATGAAGTTTTTTGATTTGCTAAAAAAGAAAAAACAGGGTGCAATGATAGAAGATAAAGGTGTTTTAGGAACAGTGGATGAACGTTTTGAGGCGTTACTTACAGAGGAAAACTTCCCGGGATATATTGTTAGGCAAAATGTACATGTGGGTATATTTGACAGGGAGGCGCATCCTTGTTGTTATCCAATTAGTTACTTGTTTAGTAAAGGTGATGTTCCGGTTCTGGCGGTATTTTTAATGAATCGAAATCAGTATCGTTCTATGATAGCCAGGGGCTCGTATCATGTTCTGGATAGCATGGGGATTACAAGAATGAATTTTTACCGCGAATGCGAAAACGAAGAGAGCTATGTTTTGAACAGAATTCGCGATAGTTTGAATAATTAATTTTGAAAAAAAGCGGAGAGAATGCTTAGCGCCTGTGAGGAATCCAGCATAAGCCGACAATGAGTTTTGCAGGCAACTGGTTTATGTACGGTTTTGTATCGCAAATTGCGATGTTAAATGATTTCTCTCCGCTTTTTTATTGGTGATGTTATGAGTGGTATTATAGAGAGATTATATGATGAAAGTGTGTGGCGTGAGTATTGCGTGTATAAGGCAACAAAGGAACCTTCGAGGAGCAACTTACTTATAGAACTGTTTTCCTATGTGGAGACGAAAGGGTATGAGCAGATATTGCAATCTATAAAAAACGAAGAACCTTTACCTCATCCAATTAAAAAGTTGATTAATAAAAGCAATGGTCAAAAAAAACGTGCGGTGTATACTTTTCCATCGGACTTTAATTTTGTTATGAAATGCATGGCATATCAATTGAAATCCTATGATCATCTGTTTGCGCCGAATTTATATTCCTTTAGAAGAAATAAATCTCCAAAGCATGCATGGGATTGGTTGATGAAAAACAGAAATCTGAGCAGAAAGTATATATATAAGGTAGATATCAGTAATTATTTCTGCTCCATATCAGTTCCTATGCTGCTCACAAAACTAGAGAGCATTCTGAAAGACAACGATGCAGAACTTTTTCGTCTGCTGAAAAACTTACTTACGGACCCATTTATTATATATGATGATACTTTGCAAAAGGAGAGTAAAGGTGCTATTCCCGGCGCGCCTTTTTCGGCCTTTTTGGCAAATGTTTATTTGATGGAAATGGACTGGTTCTTTTATCATGCCCGTGTGGAGTACTTTCGTTATTCAGATGACATTCTTATTTTAGCGAACAATGAAGAGGAACTACAGTGTCACATAACAAAAGTAAAACAATTTCTTTCAGAAATGAACTTAAAAGTAAATATGGAAAAAGAGGTTTTGACATTACCAGGGCAAAAATGGGAGTTTCTGGGATTCTCTTACGAAAAAGGAATTGTTGATGTAAGTGATATTTCCTTTTCTAAGTTAAAAGCAAAAATGCGCAGAAAAAGTAAAGCATTGCTACGATGGGCTGAAAAGAAAAAATTGCCTGGTGAATATGCAGCCAAAGCTTTTATCAAACGTTTTAATGCAAAACTGTATGAAAATACAATTAACAATGAACTAACTTGGACGAGATGGTACTTCCCGATTATTAACACGGATCGAACTCTGAAGCAGATTGATTCTTATATGTTAGACTGTATTCGATTTTTAGCATCAGGAAGACGGACGAAGATTCGGTATAATCTTCGCTATGAGAATATTAAGTCATGGGGGTATCGTAGTCTGGTTCACGAGTATTACAGCGATAAAGAGAAAGAAAATCAAAGAGAATAATAATAGGGTATTCCTAATGAAAGCACTTCGAGAAATTTCGAAGTGTTTTCTGATTTGTTGGCTAACAGAAATTTTTCCTTGTTTGATTGATGCGGTATAAGCTTTTCGAGTCTATTCTGCGGGAATAAAGAGTCCAAGAACAACATTTCAATTTCAGGGCTAGACACAATTCCAACAAAGATTTATTATAGATATAATTGGTACAATTATGTGAGGAAAATGAAATGCAAAAGATATTGAGTTGTATTTTAGACATCGGTGAGCAAATGCTTCTGTGCGGAGCAGAAGTTCATCGTGTAGAAGACAGTATTGAACGAATGTGCAGTGCGTATGAGGTGGAGCGTGTGGATGTTTTTTCGATTACCAGCAGCCTTGTTGTTACTGTTTTCATGAAGAATGAAGAACGTTATACGGAGACGCGAAGGATTAACGGTTGTGGTACGGATATGGAGCGCCTACACCTTCTCAACCAACTGTCAAGAAGAATCAGCAGTGAGTCTTTAACAGCAGATGAAATCAAAAAGGAATATGAGAATTGTTTAAAAACAAAACCTTATCCAAACTGGCTTGTCTGGCTGTCCTATGCTATGATTGCAGCAGCGTTCACGGCTTTCTTCGGCGGTGGTGTTCGGGATGTTTTGATATCGTCGTTGATTGGTGTTTGCATCAGTTTCCTTGTACATATATCAGGGAAATTATCTATGAATCGAATCTTTGAGAAGTTCCTATGCTCGTTTTTTGTGACAGCACTGTCTTACGCAGCATGGAAAATTGGATTCGTCCTTCATATGGACATGGTGATTATCGGTAACATAATGGTGTTGATTCCGGGAATTGGTCTTACCAATGCGATTCGAGATTTGTTTGTCGGTGATAGCATCGCGGGTCTGTTGAGATTGATTGAAGCAGGACTTTTAGCACTTGCAATTGGAGCAGGATACTTCCTGTTTGTATGGATGATTGGAGGTGTTCCGGTATGACAATGACAGAACTGATGCAGATTCTCACGGGAGCCTTGGGAACCCTGGGATTTTCGATTTTATTTAACATACGAGGCAGACGCCTTGTGATGGCAGCAGTTGGTGGATTGATAGCTTGGTTGATGTACGTTGTTTTGGGGTATATGATTTCCAGTGAACCGATACGTTATTTTATCGTTTCTGTACTGACATCTTTATATGCAGAATGGATGGCGCGCAGGCTAAAGACACCGACTACCACGTATTTGATGACAGCATTGATTCCATTAGTTCCCGGTGCATCGCTCTATTACACAATGTCGTATGCACTTGGAAGTGATATGCAAAGATTTATACAAAAAGCAATTGACACCTTGAAATTAGCAGGAGCATTGGCTCTTGGAATTGTGGTAACGACCATGATAGTCAAAAGCATGAAAACACAAGGTGGGGTTAAGTGCAAAAAATGAGGTGTAACAGCTTACGTTGCGATGGCTGAAAAGTTTTTAGGATAAACAGAAAGATGAGGAAAACAAATGTTTGAAGATATTATTTCATTAGTTAATGATGTGCTATATAGTTATATACTTATCATTGTTTTAGTGCTGGGAGGGTTATATTTTAGTTTTAAAACGAAGTTTGTACAATTTCGTTTGCTGAAGGAGCAGTTTCATGCGGTTATGGAAAAACCGACAGATGGACAGGGTGTGTCTTCTTTTCAGGCACTTATGGTTTCCACTGCATCTCGTGTAGGTACAGGGAATATTATCGGTGTTTCTACGGCTTTATGTCTTGGAGGATTTGGCTCTGTTTTTTGGATGTGGTTGATTGCCATTATAGGGGCGGCATCTGCATTTGTAGAGAGTACACTTGCTCAAATTTATAAGAAGAGAGGACCGGATGGATGTTACGGCGGACCAGCTTACTATATAGAAGCTGCATTAAAGAGTCGACCGCTTGCTCTTGTTTTTTCGATTCTTTTGGTGCTTACATATGGTGTGGGATTTAATATGTTGGCATCTTACAATCTACAGTCTACATTTTCAGCATACGAGATGTATGATCCGAAAACATCACCGTGGATTATCGGATTAGTATTGGCTGTAATAGTTGGTTTCTGTTTGTTTGGAGGCGGAAAACGTATTGTTAAAACCACCACACTTTTAGTTCCGTTTATGGGAATGGCATACATTTTAGTTGCTCTTGTCATTACGCTTATGAATGTTTCCGAATTGCCTTATATTTTTAAGCAGATTTGTGTTGGGGCTTTTGACTTGAAAGCTATTTTTGGAGGATTCGCAGGTTCTTGTGTTATGTATGGTATTAAGAGAGGGCTTTTCAGTAATGAAGCAGGTGTAGGTTCTGCACCAAATGCATCGGCTTCTGCTGAGGTTTCACATCCTGCAAAACAGGGATTAGTACAGGTACTTTCTGTGTTTATTGATACAATTCTTGTTTGTTCTGCTACAGCCTTTATGTGCATGGCATCCGGAGTTGAACCGACAGCTGAACTTTCAGGGGCACCTTATGTGCAGGAAGCACTCTCGGTTACTTTCGGGAAATTTGGTCCGATTTTTATTACTGTTGCAATGATACTTTTTGCTTTTACTACCTTGTTAGGAAATCTATTTTATGTGGAAAAAGCTTTTTGTTATATTCTTGGTAAAAATCCAGGTAAGACTTTTAACACTGTGTTTTATGTCTTGGCATCTCTTGTTATCTTTGTGGGTGCAGGGCTTAGCGCAGATTTACTTTGGAACCTCGCAGATATTACCATGGGAGGAATGACTCTGATTAATATGCCCGTTATTCTTATTCTAAGTAAATATGCGGTTCGAACATTAGACGATTATACAAGGCAGCGGAAAGAAGGCAAGGAACCGGTTTTCCATGCGAAAGATATTGAGCTTCCTCATGAAGTCGATTATTGGAAATAGCAGAAAAAACCAAGTCAAAGTTGACTCATCCAAGTAGTAATGATGGTATTGTATCATTAGTTAAGGTTTCTGGAGAATCCAATGCTTCTTTGGAGGTAAGCTTCCAATCAGTTTTTCAAAAATATAGTTGGAAATTTTCATGAAATCGTTTATACTGTATTTAGTTTATAAGGGAAGACGGGGGACACTATAATGAAGTACATATCTTTTGCAATTCCGTGCTATAATTCGGAAGAGTACATGGAAAAGGCAATTCAAACCATCTTAAAAGGTGGGGAAGACGTCGAGATTATTATCGTAAATGATGGGTCGTCAGATGGCACTCATGATATTGCGAAACGTTATGAAGCAGAATATCCAACCATAGTAAAGGCTGTTGATAAAGAGAACGGTGGTCATGGAGATGCGGTAAATACCGGATTACAGCATGCTACAGGTCTTTATTTTAAGGTCGTAGATAGCGATGACTGGGTAGACGAAGAAGCTTATATGAAGATTTTAAAAACATTGCATGAGCTTGTTGAGAAAAAACAGCTTGTAGATATGCTTGTTTCTAACTATGTATATGAAAAAGTGGGCGTGAAACGTAAGAAGGTTATCCACTATCAGAAGGTGATGCCGGAAGAGAGAATCATTACTTGGAAAGAGGTCGGACATTTCCACATAGGTCAGTACATTTTGATGCATTCAGTAATGTATCGTACAGAGCTTTTGAAGATGTGTGGATTACAGTTGCCAAAGCACACCTTCTATGTAGATAATATTTATGTATATTATCCACTGCCACATGTAAAGACCATGTACTATCTGAATGTAAATTTCTATCGTTACTTCATTGGTCGAGACGGACAGTCTGTAAATGAACAAAACATGATTAAACGTATTGACCAGCAATTGTTTGTCAACAGAGCATTAATTGATATCTATTGCGAGGCTAATGTTACAAACAAGCGATTGAAGAGTTACATGATTGATTATTTGGCAATTATCATGACAGTATCTTCCATAATTGCAATTCGTTCCAAGAATCCGGAGAACTTGGAAAAGAAGGCGGAATTGTGGAAGTATTTGAAAGAAAAGGATTCCAAGTTGTATTTTAAAATCAGATATGGAATTCTAGGTCAATCAATGAATCTGCCGGGAAAACCGGGAAGAAAAGTATCTTCCTTGGCATATACCGTTGCAAACCGTATTTTTAATTTCAATTAAGGAAATGATACCCATAAAAAAGGAGGTCTTTTTTATGGGTATTTGTTTTAATGACAGTCAGACAAAAATTAATTTAATGAAAGCATTTGCAGGGGAAAGCCAAGCGAGGAATCGATATACCTTTGCTGCGCAGGAAGCAGGAGAGCAGGGTCTATATGCCATTCGGGAGGTATTTCTGTTTACGGCTGAACAGGAGAGAGCTCATGCAGAGCGCTTCTATGATTTATTAAAAAATTTGTCGGGGACAACGATAGATATATGTGGAAGTTATCCGATAGACAAGCAAGATACAGTAGAAGAGTTATTGGAAGCTGCTCAGCACAATGAGTATGAAGAAGCGGATGATGTGTACTTGGCATTTGGGAATGTTGCTAAGGAGGAAGGATATATGGAGGTTGCGTCTGCTTTCTTCCAGATTGCGGAAATTGAAAAAGTGCATGGCGACAGATTTGGACAGTTGGCGGCTATGTTAAGGGATAAGACCTATTTTGAGCCGAAGGAAGCGGGAACCTGGATGTGTTTGAACTGTGGAAATATCCACAGAGGAAAGAAGGTTCCGGGAGTGTGTCCAGTCTGCAGATATGAAAAGGGATATTTTATTCCACTTGACATGGCACCGTATTATAAAGAGTAAACATAGAACAAAACACAGCTCATCCGCGAAAAGGATGAGCTGTGTTAGTAAGTATAACTATTTTTCAATCGGAAGAGTGCGGACAGGAACTCCGTTTACTTCTACTTGGTCGTTTATTTCAATTACAAGACATTGTTTTCCATTAATGATTTTTGTTTCAACTAAATCCGTTCTTTCAGGTTTTACTTTGATTATAACGTCAGGAGTTTCAATACTGAATTTTCTTGTTTCAGCAATATTAGTCACCAGAAACTCTGTTTTTTCACCGGCGATATGGTCAAATGCCGCGTCAAAGCTCTCAATACATTCATCTGTCACGCCACTGTTTGCTAACAGGCGTTTGACTTCTGGTTTGGTCAGAACAGGAGGTTCAGGCAATTCCTTTGACTCCTCAATAATTTCATTGAGACTCTCATGAATGCTGCGGATGACTTCGTAATCACATTCCTCTCCAAGGGTGTTTGAAACTAAACATTGGAAGGTACTTTTTTGACTACCTGCTGACATAGGGAAGGTGCAGCCAAGAGCCTCTTCAATAAATTCAGGCTGCAAGTCTTCGGCTTGTTTGGAATAGTATAGCACACTATGAATGTCTGTACTACGGTCGTTAAAGCTTGGGAAAAGAAATCCCTTCATCGGTGGCTCAATCAGCCAATCGCGAATACGGTTTTCAATGTGATTTGTTTCCGGATTGTAGCACAATCCTTCTTTTGAAAGATGTACCGGGCACAGACTGCAGAGTAAATATTCATAAACCTCATCAGACGCATCAAACATTTCGCTCCCGTCGGTAGATTTCCCCGGAATGTCGTATGCAACGTGAATCAGAATGATGTAATAGTTTTCGCCGTAATTAAAATGCTCAATGATATTTTGAAAGAACTCATCTATCAAAGTGTCATCTTGCAGCTTGCTGTTGCGAAGCTTTAGCAAAAAATCTTGTGTCCCACCAGGGGCTTCCTGGCTCAAAGGGAATTCCATATTTATTAAATTCTTTCCAATTGTTCCGGAAAGTGTCTGCTTAAAAAGGGTTAAGTATTTATAGATTTCTTCGTCCGGAAGAGATAAAAAGGCATCCTTTGATTGTGCCACAATCTCCTTATTACCATTAACATAGCAACCGCAAATGCGAGTAATGGAGCAGTCCTCCGGCTTATATTGTTTGCGAATTTCTAATATTTCTTTTTTGTTCATATAGTACCTCGATTATATCAGTCGTCGTGAAAATAAGTGTGCATGTTTATATTCTTCAGCATAGACAAACACATAAGATATCAGAATAAATATGCCCGCGGCAATTCCATCCAGGATGGAGTGTTGTTTTAAAAATACAGTGGACAGAATAATCAGAGTGGATAGAATCCAATTGACAATCTGAATCCAACGTAGGTCTTTTAAATGTACACTTTTGCGAATCACGATAAAGCATGCTAAAGTATTATATACATGGATACTCGGAAAGATGTTGGTAGGAGTATCTGAACTATATAGAGCACGAACCATGTCTACAAATATGTTGTCTCTTTCAAAGTATTCCGGGCGTAAGGCCTGCCCGTTTGGCCATATGGTTGATATGATTAAAAACAGTGTCATACCAATTGCAGAAAGCAATGCTAACTGATAAAATTCTTTCTTATCCTTAAAGAAAAAATAAAGAACAGTAACTGCAACAAAAGGAAACCAAAGAAGGTAAGGTACGATAAAGAATTCGATAAATGGAAGTTTCATGTCGAGTTCAATCTGTATAATTGTGTAATCTTTTGTTACGGTTTTTTCTAAGTAGTAGAACCATGGGAGATATAACAGGAAATATGTAAACACCCAAGCATGTTTATATTTGTTGAAAAAGCTTTTCAATGTAAGCACCTCTACGTTATTGTGATTTGTTTGTAATTACCCGAAGTTTTTCTGTTGTACAGCATACCGAAATATCTTTTTGCAAAAAGATAGGTTCACCATCTGTGTGAATTGGAAGCGGATGCGCAGATTGAATACGGAAATTAGTGGCTCTGAGCATATGAACCCCTTTGAAGCGGGTGTGTATTCCGGCAAAAGCCATAGGAAACAGCATCAGCGCTTTTAATTTGCCGATATCCGCAACAACGCAGATATCCAACTGATTATCATCGTTTTTTGCATCCGGAGCAAATTTTACACCCCCACCTTCATAACGGTTATTCATAATAGCGGCAAAATATGCATTCTTATATGAAACAGTTTCTTTTCCGTCCATTGTAATCTCGTATTTACATGGTGATGTGACGATGAGTCGATGAAGGGCTACAAAAACATAAGTTAATTTTCCTAATTTTAGTTTGTTTAAGAATTTTTTTACATTGGTGACAACTTCTTCGTGACAGATGTCAGCATCAAAGCCCATGCCACAGCTTACTGCAAAACGACGTAATTTATTTTTGTAGCGCAACTCACCAATGTCCATAGGATGTGGGTTCGGGCATGCTAATATGGTTTTCAATGCTTCGACAGGGTCTTTCGGAAGTTGAAGCCCCCTTGCAAAATCGTTACTTGAGCCAATTGGAATGTATCCTAAAATTACTTTGTCCAAATGTACAATTCCGTTTACTACTTCATTAACCGTACCGTCTCCGCCGAGCGCCACGATAGTATGCTCCTCATTGTCGGATGTAATCTCGCGAACAATTTTTGTGGCATGCTTTTGGTATTTAGTAAAGAATACTTGATATTCGACATTTTCTTTTCTCAATATTGTTTCCAGCTTATTCCAGACCGATTGTCCCAAGCCGGACCTGGCATTTGGATTTACGATAAAATTGTACATTTGAGAATTCCTCCTCCTTTATCCTATTCGTCTATTATAGCAGTTAAAACCCAATTCAACAAGATTATTTCTTGTATTCCATCGGGGTACATTTCATATACCTTTTGAAAATCTGGCTGTAATAGGAAGGGCTGGAGAATCCTACCATTGCAGCGACTTCTGTAATGCTGTCCTTCTCTTTTAAGAGGGGGAGGCTGTTTTGCACTCTTAAGTATAAAATGTAATCAAAAATGGTCATGCCCATTTGTCTTTTGAAAAAACGGCAACACTCGCTTTTGCAAATATTTGCTCTTTTGGCAACAGATTCTAATGAAATATCTTGATTGTAATGTTCTTCAATAAAAAGCAGAATATCGCGAAGTCTTTGTAAATGCTGCTTGGGTTTCTGTTCATTATCCGGTTGTGTAGAAAAATGGTGGTATACCTTATGCCAAATATTTAATAGCTGTATATGGATTTGTAACTCAAGGTCTGAAGGAGACTCTTGAGATAATTTGTATATTGTACGTATGTCATCTATAATTTTTTTGTGCCATGAAATAGAAGGAGTAAGCAGTAAGGAGGGCCACAACTCATTGGAGGTTATATGATTCACATATTTTGTTTGCAGAATGCTGTTCTCATAACCATATAAAAAACGTGGATGAAAAGTGATTGAAAGATAGGTGCAATCTTTTCCTTCATGCATATACCCGGAGTGTAGGGAGTTGCTGTTGCAAAACAACCCATCACCTGCAGATAAGATGTAAGTATTATCATCCACCTGGTATTCAATTTCACCGGATAGGACAAGAGTTAATTCCACTTCCGGATGCCAATGCCAGAGAAAAACGCCCTTCTCGTAAGATTGAATTTTCTCCAGACTAATGTGAACCGGAAAGGCATAATTTCCATGTTCTTTTAATTCTTTTTGGTTTTCTTGTGTGATTATTTGCATAAATCTCAATATCCTTATAAAAAAGTTCAATATTGTTATTGTGACAGATTAAAAATCTCATTATAATGATAAATATAAGGCAAAATAACAACATATGCAAGAAAAAGAACGGAGAATGTAACATGTTAGAAAAAATCAGACAGGAATTTGAAAAAAAATTTGGCGGTCATGGAGATATCCGTACATACTTTGCGCCAGGACGTGTAAATTTAATTGGTGAGCATACGGATTATAATGGTGGTCACGTGTTCCCATGTGCATTGACACTAGGTACATATGCGGTTGCAAGAAAAAGAGAAGACAATAAGTTAAACTTCTATTCCATGAACTTTGAGAGTAGAGGTGTTGTAGAGTCAGACTTGAACGATTTGGTTCCATCGAAGGCAGCTGGTTGGACGAATTATCCAAAGGGAGTTATCTGGGCATTTGAAAAGAGAGGGATGAGTCTTCCGGTAGGTCTTGATGTTGTGATTTACGGAAATATTCCAAATGGTTCCGGACTTTCTTCATCTGCATCATTAGAAGTGGTTACAGGGCTTGCATTAAAAGATTTATACGGATTTGACGTTTCTTTGGTGGATATTGCATTGATCGGACAATATTCGGAAAACAATTACAACGGATGTAACTGTGGTATTATGGACCAGTTTGCAAGTGCAATGGGTAAGAAGGATAATGCTATTTTCTTAGATGCCAACACATTGGAATATGAATATGCTCCGGTTGTTTTGGAAGATGCGAAAATCGTTATCATCAATAGCAAAGTTAAACACAGCTTGGTTGATTCTGCATACAACGACAGAAGAAATGAATGCGAAACGGCGTTAAAGGAACTGCAAGCAGTTGTAGATATTAAAACACTTGGAGATTTGACAGAAGAAGAGTTTGAAGCACACAAAGATGCCATTAAGTCTGAAGTTAGACAAAAACGTGCAGGACACGCGGTATATGAAAATCAAAGAACAATTAAAGCAGTAGCAGCATTAAAAGAAAATGATGTGGAGACATTTGGTAAATTAATGAATGCTTCCCACGTTTCTCTTCGTGATGATTATGAAGTGTCATGTGAGGAAATTGATATCTTGGTGGATCTTGCTTGGGCAACACCAGGTGTAATTGGATCTCGTATTACGGGCGGCGGATTTGGCGGATGTACGGTAAGTATCGTTAAAAATGATGCAGTAGATAACTTTGTATCAAGCATTGGTAAAGCATACGCTGAAAAAGTTGGGCATGAAGCAGAATTCTATGTAGTGGATATCGGAAACGGAGCACACATTTTATAATCGGGAGGCAGGATATGTTTTTTGAAAATATTAAGAAGTTAGTGCAATACGGTATTGATACAGGTCTGACACCTGAATGCGAACGCATCTATACAACCAATCTTTTGTTGGACGTATTTCAAGAAGACAATTATGAAGATACAGATATCACAGGACAAGAGATTGAGCTGGAGCTTGTATTAAAAGCATTGCTGGATGAGGCAGTAGCAAGAGGTATCATTGAAGACAGTATCGTATATCGTGACTTGTTTGATACAAAACTTATGAATTGCCTGATGCCAAGACCGGCACAGGTTCAGGATGAGTTCGCAAAGAGATATGAAGAATCTCCAAAAGAGGCGACTGATTATTATTATAAATTGAGTCAGGATAGTGACTATATTCGTCGTTATCGTGTGAAAAAAGACCGCAAGTGGAAGGTGGACAGTCCATACGGCGAAATTGACATCACCATCAACTTGTCGAAACCGGAAAAGGACCCGAAAGCAATTGCGGCGGCAAAATTGGCAAAGGCAAGCAGTTATCCAAAGTGCTTGCTCTGTGTGGAAAATGAAGGTTATGCAGGACGTGTGAACCATCCGGCAAGAGAAAACCACCGTATTATGCCGATTACAGTAAATGACAGTGCGTGGGGATTCCAATACTCACCATATGTATATTATAATGAACATTGTATCGTGTTTAATGGACAACACACACCGATGAAAATCGAAAAGGCAACCTATATCAAGTTGTTTGATTTTGTAAAATTGTTCCCACACTATTTCTTAGGTTCCAATGCGGACCTTCCAATCGTGGGTGGTTCCATTTTGAGCCATGATCATTTCCAAGGTGGAAATTATACCTTTGCAATGGCAAAGGCGCAGATGGAAGAGACCTTTGAAATCAAAGGCTTTGAAGATGTGGAAGTCGGCATCGTAAAATGGCCGCTTTCTGTACTTCGTCTTCGCGGCGCGGATTTAGACCGGTTGATAGAGTTGGGGGCACATATCCTAGATGCTTGGAGAGGCTACACCGATGCAGATGCATTTGTATTTGCTGAGACAGACGGAGAGCCACACAATACAATTACTCCAATTGCCCGTAAGGTAGGCGATACATACGAGTTGGATTTGGCACTTCGTAATAATATTACGACAGAGGAACATCCACTTGGGGTTTACCATCCACATGCTCAGTGGCATAACATTAAGAAAGAAAACATCGGTCTGATTGAGGTTATGGGGCTTGCAGTTCTTCCGGCAAGATTGAAGGAAGAGATGGAAATCCTGGCAGAATACCTGGTGGAAGGCAAGGATATTAAGAGCAACGAGCAGATTGAAAAGCATGCTGAATGGGTGGAAACCTTTGTTTCAAAATACGATGCGATTACAAGTGAAAATGTAATGGCAATCTTGGAAAAAGAAGTTGGTATCGTATTTACACATGTGCTTGAAGATGCAGGCGTATTCAAATGCACACCAGAAGGGCGTGAAGCATTTAAGAGATTTATTGAAACATTGTAATTCAGAATATTTTATAAAAAGAGGTGGAATTTATGAAAACAAGAAGTTTTGGAAATGCAACCATGTATACATTTGAAAATAAGAACGGCATGGTAATGGAAGTTACAGATTTTGGTGCAACTCTTTATTCCCTGATTGTTCCGGACAAGGATGGAAATCCAATTGACGTAGCATTGGGATATGACAGCCCGGAAGGATATATGGGACCAAGTGGAACCGGTTTTGGTGCGACCATCGGAAGAAACGGAAATCGAATCGGGAAAGCGGTATTCACCTTGAATGGAAAAACTTATGAGTTGGACAAAAATGACAATGGAAATAACTTACATAGTGGTTTGGCTTACTATCACTATCGTATGTGGACAGTGAAAGAAACAACAGAAAACAGCATTACATTTTCACTTCACAGCCCGGATGGTGACCAAGGATTCCCGGGAAACTTTGATGTAGATGTAACTTACACATTGACAGATGACAATGAACTTAAGATTGATTACGAAGGCGTGTCAGATGCAGATACAGTAATTAATATGACAAACCATTCCTATTTCAACTTAAACGGTCATGCTTCAGGAAATATCTTAGAGCATGAGTTATGGGTAGATGCAGATGCATTTACAGCAACGGATGATAAACTGATTCCTACAGGAGAAATCCGCTTAGTAGAAGGAAGCCCAATGGATTTTCGTGTGAAGAAATTAGTCGGAAGAGATATTGATGAAGATTACGACGCATTAAACTATGCCGGTGGATACGACCACAACTGGTGCTTGAATAATAACGGAGAATTCAAAAAAGTAATTGAAATTTCTAGTGATTTGAGCGGTATTACAATGGAAGTCTACACAGACCTTCCGGGTGTTCAGATTTATGCAGGAAACTTCCTCGTAGCAGAACCAGGGAAATCAGATGTTGTTTATAAAAAACGTCAGGGTATTTGTTTTGAAACACAGCATTACCCAGACGCAATCAACCACGAGAACTTCCCGAGTCCGGTTGTTAAGAAGGGCGAAGTTTATAAAACAACAACAGTTTATAAATTCATGTAGGAATAAATTACCACTAGGGAAATATCTCTAGTGGTTTTTATTGTTTGTATATAAAATAATCATATTTACTTGTCGCGACATTATCTCTGCGTTATAATATATTCTGTATGAAATATAAAAAGGGGAAAACATATGTCAGACAGGATAGATTTTACAGAGGAAGATAATAGAAAAACAGATATCATAGAAGAAAAAACGGAAATAGGTGACGACGAAGGCTACGAAAAATATTGTTTCATGTGTCATAGGCCGGAGAGTGTGGTAGGCAAGATGATAGATTTGCCAAATAACATTTGTGTGTGTGCGGAATGCATGCAGAAGAGCTTTGACGCAATGAATAATATGCCATTTGATTTGAGTCAGCTTTCCAACACACCGGGCATTCATTTTATGAATTTGTCAGATTTGGACGGTGTTCTTCCGAAAAAGCAAAAGGTGAAAAAGAAAAAAGAGGGAGAGCCGAAAAAGCCAATTATTGATATCAAGGATATTCCGGCACCACACAAAATAAAGGCTCAATTAGATGAGTATGTTGTGGGACAGGAATATGCAAAGAAAGCGATGGCTGTTGCCGTGTATAATCATTACAAGCGTGTTGCTACGGATACCATGGATGATATTGAGATAGAAAAATCCAACATGTTGATGATAGGACCAACCGGTTCAGGAAAAACATACCTGGTGAAGACGCTTGCAAGGCTTTTGGATGTACCTCTGGCTATTACGGACGCCACGTCTTTGACAGAAGCGGGTTACATAGGTGATGATATAGAAAGTGTTGTATCAAAATTACTTGCAGCAGCAGGCAATGATGTGGAGAAGGCGGAACAAGGTATTATCTTTATTGATGAAATTGACAAAATAGCTAAGAAGAAAAACAGCAGTCAAAGGGATGTCAGTGGCGAATCTGTACAGCAAGGAATGTTAAAACTTCTGGAGGGTAGTGAAGTGGAGGTTCCGGTAGGAGCTAACAGTAAGAACGCAATGGTGCCACTTACCACCATTAACACAAAAAACATTTTGTTTATCTGCGGTGGTGCATTTCCTGATTTGGAAAATATCATTAAGGAACGTCTGAATAAGCAGTCTTCTATGGGATTTATTGCAGATTTAAAGGATAAGTATGACAAGGAAAAGAATTTGCTATCTAAGGTAACGGTGGAAGACCTGCGCAATTTTGGTATGATTCCGGAATTCATAGGCAGACTTCCGATTATCTTTACTTTACAGGGATTAGATGAAGATATGCTTGTGAAAATTTTACAGGAACCAAAGAATGCAATTTTAAAGCAATATCAGAAGCTTTTGGCACTTGATGAAGTGAAACTTGATTTTACTGATGATGCGCTTTATGCGATTGCGACGAAAGCCATGAAGAAAGATACCGGTGCAAGAGCACTTCGTTCCATTATTGAGGAATTTATGTTGGATATCATGTATGAGATTCCAAAGGATGATAATATCGGAGTTGTAACAATTACGAAAGAGTATGTAGAGGGAACAGGAACGCCAATGATAAGCATGCGGGGTCAGGCAAGGATTAGTAGCTAACGAGGAGGAAAAGATATGAAATATTTTGAATTTCAACCAGAAGGTGTAGAAAACTGTAGTGTAAAAGCATACGTTCAGACATGTGGATTTTCAAATGAGATGCAAGATAGATTGCTTCCAGCCATGATTATCTGTCCGGGCGGTGGATATGGTATGGTATCTGACCGTGAGGGGGAACCGGTTGCTAAAGAGTATTTTGCAGCAGGATATCACGTGTTTGTGCTGACTTATTCAGTGGGCGAACGAGCAAAGAATTTTGAACCACTTTGCCAATTGGCAGCAACAATGGCGCATGTGAGAAGGCATGCGGATGAGTGGAGAATTGCAAAAGATAAGATTGCCGTGAGTGGATTCTCGGCAGGTGGACATTTGGCATGTTCTCTTGGTACACTCTATAATGAAGAAAAATTTTTGAAGGTATGGAATCGCAATGAGGACATCAGACCGAACGCAATGGTTTTAAGTTATCCGGTTATTACAGCGGATGAGTATACGCATAAAGGTTCTATTAAAAATGTGAGTGGTTCCGAAGAAAGAACCGAAGAATATTCATGGTTTGGGCTGAATAATCATGTAGATTCTACAACGCCACCGACATTTTTATGGCATACGGCAAATGATACTTGTGTGCCGGTAGAAAATAGTCTTGCAATGGCAAAGGCACTGTCAGCAGAGAAGATTCCATTTGAATTACACATCTTGCCGGAAGGACCACATGGCATGTCAACTTGTACAAAAGAGGTTGGTTCAGATGATGCTTATGTCGGACGCTGGGTAGAATGGAGCGTAGCTTGGCTTGGTAAGACATTTGGGTATGAACGTTAATTAAAATTAAAAATAGGAATAGCAAGTAGTCAAAACTTGCTATTCCTATTTTTTTGTTCACATTTACAAAAAATTACCACAAATTGGAACAGGCAATCGTAATTTTTAGTATAAATACAATAATTTCCCATGTATTTTCTATGTATAGCATATGGTAAAATGCTAGTAAGTATAATTATGTAAAAATCGAGAGGGCGTGAGAACATGATTAAGCGATACATATTTGGTGAACCACTTATTGACACGGAAGGTGTCTTGGATAAACCTATGGTGAGCCAAGAACCGGTACCATATTTTTCTTGTGAGAATGCGGAGGGCGAGGTTACCTTACGATATGCCTTAGAGGAAGGAAAAGCGGTCTACGGCTTAGGACAAAATGTTCGAGGTATTAATAAAAGAGGATTTCGATATGTGCATTTCACCGGAAGTAATGCGCAGCATGTAGATACCTTAGCATCTATGTATGGAGCTCACAACTTTTTGCTTGTATCAGGTGAGAAAAGTTTTGGTGTATTTATTGATTCGCCAGGTAGAGTGACTTTTGATATCGGCTTTACAGACCCAGATGAATTGACAATTATTTCAGAATTAGAAGGATTCGAATTATATATCATTGAAGGTACAACTGCAAAGGAGATTGTTCGTACCTTTCGCCAATTAATCGGACAGAGTTACATTCCACCAAAATGGGCGTTCGGATATCAACAATGTCGTTGGGGATATAAGAATTCAGATGAAATTCGTGAAGTTGCCGCAAGGATGAAAGGTGCAGGAATTCCATTTGATTCCATTGGTCTTGATATCGACTATATGGATGGATATAAGAACTTTACTGCTGACCCGGCAAATTATGGTGACCTTGCAGAATTAAGTCAAGAATTAGGGAAACAGGGGATTCGCCTTGTTCCTATTATTGATGCAGGAATGAAGATTGAAAAGGGCAATGTGGTATATGACGAAGGTGTGGAAAAAGGATACTTTGTCAAAGATGTGGACGGTGAAGATTTTATTGGAGCTGTATGGCCAGGACGTTGCCATTTTCCGGATTTCCTTCGCCCGGAAGTAAGAGATTGGTTCGGACATCATTATAAGTACTTGACAGATATGGGGATTGAAGGGTTTTGGAACGATATGAATGAACCAACCCTGTTCTTTACGAATCGAGGACTGCAGCACACCATGGATGTGGTGGACGAAGTGCGGGATACTCAATTAGATATCAAGCGACGTAGGAAATTAATCGATACCGTAGCCGCAATGAGAAATAATTTGGAAGATTACAAAACCATTTACCACCAAGTAAATGGCAAAACAATTGTTCATGACAAGGTCCATAATTTATATGGTTACAACATGGCAAGAGCAGCAAGTGAGGCGTTAGATGACATGCTTCCAAATCATAGAGCGTTGATTTTCTCTCGATCTTCCTGCATTGGTATGCATCGATATGCGGGGATCTGGCAAGGAGATAACCAATCTTGGTGGCAACACATTCTTTTGAATATGAAGATGATGCCTTCGTTGAATATGTGTGGATTTTTGTTTACAGGTGCAGATGTTGGTGGATTCCATGGCAATACAAGTGGTGATTTGCTGATTCGTTGGTTGCAGTTAGCTGTGTTCACGCCATTGATGCGAAATCACTCTGCAAACACATGTAATCGACAAGAGCCATATTTATTTAAACAAAGTAATGTTATGAAGGACATGATTCAGATTCGATATGCGCTTTTACCTTATATATATAGTGAATTTGTAAAATGTGCATTGAATTCAGATATGATGTTTAGACCGCTTGCTTTTGATTATCCGGAGGACCGTATAGCGGCAGAAGTAGAAGACCAGCTTATGGTCGGAGATGCATTGATGATTGCTCCAATTTACACACAAAACGCAAGTGGAAGATATGTTTATTTGCCAGAAGATATGGTAGCTATTCGCTTGTCAAGTCCGACAGAGAGAGAATATATCCCGATGAAAAAAGGACATCATTATATATCAGTAGAACTAAACCAGATGGTGTTCTTCCTTCGAAAAAACCAGGTTGTTGTGTTGGGTGTTCCAGGGGAAAACACAAGCGATATGAATTTCCGTGATTTAGAAGTGTTGTGCAATGTAGAAACGGAAAGCACATACACCTTCTATGACGATGATGGATATACCAAAGAGTATGACAAACCAGAACAATATACCGACATTTCTATTACTCGAATGGAGGATGGAACAATATCCTTAAAGCAGAGTAATTCAGGGGTGAATCTGACTGTTACAGATATCACTTCTCAAAATAAATAATAAAGGAGAAAGCATATGAAAAGAGGACCTTTAAAAAGAACAGTAATCGCTAGTTGGATATCAGCGGTAATGTGTATGGCACTCATTGTAGGTTTGGGCTTTGCGCTTCTGAAAGATAAGCAAAATGAAGAAGTGCCGGTTAACACAGTGAAAGCCGGTGAGATGTTAGTGGATATGGTTGATGTATCCGGTGAAACATTAATTGGTGAAACCCTTGTGTGGATGACTGATGAAGTGAATTGTTGGGAGCCGGGCAAAACCATTTATTCGGAACCATTTACAATTATGAATAATGGAGATTTGTACTTCCAGTACAAATTATCTTTGGCAGGTATAGAGAAAAGTTCGAAATTATCAGACATGATGGATTTTCATATCTATGCCTATGATGCAAAAAAAGGGAAAGTAAATACAGGTAAAGTTTACGAAAATGTTGACTTTAAATGCGAGACACTCGGAAAAGCAGACACATTTGTTGTGGGAGCTACTATGAGTTCCAAAGCAGACAACAGCTATCAGGGCGTAAGACTTGGAAATGTGAGCGTCCTGCTTCAAGCGGCACAATTGGAAAGTGATGGCGTGTATGAAAAAGTAGTTTTGAAAAATGTGGATAATGTGGATCTGACAAAAGCAATAAAAGTAGCAAACTATAATGAATTGTCAGCGGCAATAGCAAATGCAACAGCAGAAGCACCTGCAGTGATTCAACTCACTAAAAACGTAGAAATACCAGAGACAATTGCCATTACAAATCCTGTAAGAATTTATTCTTTTGGTGGTCATAAGATTACGTTAAATGCAGCAAAGACGTTGTTTGACATAGCTGAAACAGGTTCGTTGTATATCGAAGGCGTAACATTAAAATCAGCAAAGAATACAGCTAGTATTTTCATCAAGGCTACTGGAGATTTAACCTTGGAGTCTTGTGAAGTGGTGGATGTAAAGGCATTAAATTCAACAGAAGCAAAAGATTATAACCTGATTGAAGGATATGCGGCTGCAAACATGACATTTGTAAATACAAGATTTAGCAGATGCGTTGCAAACCGTTTGATTAAAGACAATGCAGAAAGAATCGAAGGCGCAACGGTTGAAATGCGTAATTGTACTGCTGTTAATAATGAAGCCAGAGTTTTAATTGAAGTGAAGAGTACATTCAAAGTTTCTGGTGGAACATTTAGCGGAAATGAAACAGGAAAACGTTCAGGTGGTTCCCTTTTCTTCGTTGCAAAGAGTAGTGCGGCAAAACTCACTTTGAAGAGTGTCACCATTAAGAACAATGTCACTCTTTCGAATCAGGCGGCGGTAGCGTGGGTTCAGAGAGGCGCAGCTATGTATGTAGAAGGAAACACGTTAATTGAAGGTAATACAGCCTCACTTTCTTATGGAAATATTAAAAGTAGTGGAGGATATCTCCGAATTAATGGAGGAACCATTAAGCCAATCACCGGTAATGGCGAGTTTACAGAACCAAGTGACAATTACACAGGAATTGTAAAAGCAGGTGGTACAGTACTGATTGGTAAGAAGGCGAAAATTGAAGGAAATTCCTTAGGAATAGAATAAGGAGGCCTCAATGAAAAAGACTAGTAAGACTATAAAAGCAATTGTGGAATGGGTTTTAGTTGCGGTTGCACTTAGTATCGTAATTTTCACTCTGATATCGGTTAGTTTGTTCGATAAGAATGACAGAAGTTTGTTGGGATTTAGAGCTTATGTCTGTATGTCTGACTCCATGAAGGCTACAGACTTTGCAGCAGGAGATTTGCTGATAGTAAAGAAAGTGGAACCAGCCACCCTGCAGCAAGGCGATATTATTTCTTATATTTCTGAAGATGCAAGCAATGCAGGGAAAACCATTACCCACAAGATTCGTAATGTTAAAAAAGCGGGTGCGGAGTCGGTATTTGTTGTTTATGGAACAACAACAGGGAGAAATGATGAACTTCCGGTTACATACGAACAGGTTACCGGAAAATATTTGTTTCACATTCCAGGATTAGGAAACTTTTTCCTCTTCCTGCAGACAATACCAGGATTTCTACTTTGCGTATTTCTTCCTTTGATTCTTTTGTTTGCAATGCGCATATACCATTCGATTCAGTTGCAAAAAGCATATAACGAAGCGAATGGTGCCAAAGGATTGGAAGATGGAAAAAAAGAAAATGAAAAAGGAGGAGAAGAAAGTGAAAACTAGAAAAAGAGCATTGATTGATAGTTGGTTGTCCGCAGCATTTTGTTTGATGCTGATTGTAGGTGTTTCATGGGCATGGTTTACAACGAATAATCATGTGGAAGCGGATATGATTCAAGTGGGCGAAATGCAAGTCGAGTTTGTTGATGCAAAGGGTACTTCTCTAGAAAGCAAAACACTTCAGTGGATGACGCAAAACATCAATCATTGGGAACCGGGATGCGTTTATTATACGGAACCTTTCACCGTAAATAATACAGGGGATTTGTATTTCAAATACAAACTTTCGATCGATGGATTTACGGGAGATACAGAACTTTTAGATGTTTTGGAATTCCATATTTATAAATACGATACAAAAACAAATAAAGTAGATACCAAGAAAGCTTATGAAGGTGTTGAGGTAGAGCATAAGGAACTTGGCGAGGGCGCAGCTTATGTTTTGTGCGGAACCATGAAGAAGAATGCGAATAATAGCTACCAAGGTATGAAACTTCGGAATGCAACAGTGGTATTGAAGGCAACTCAGATTAGTGGCGATACATATTCAGATGTTGTGGTTGATGGTTCTGGCGAAATTGATTTTAGTCAGGCGATTCAAGTTAAGAACTTCGAGGAGTTCAAAACAGCAGTTGGGGCTGCAACAGAAGAAAAACCGGCATTGATTGTTCTTGGAGAAAACATCGATGTTTCAAGTACCGTTACGGTTAATGGGCCTGTACAGATTTACTCCTTCTCAGATAATACGATTACTTTAGGAGCAACAAAGACTTTATTTGATATTAGTGAAACAGGTTCTCTCTACATCGAAGGAGTTACACTGACAGCTTCTACGAACACTGCCAGCGTCTTTATCAAGACAAACAGTACTTTGGAACTGCGAGATTGTGAAGTGGTAAATGTCAATACAAAGAATGCGGAAGGAACAAAATATTCGATTATAGAAGGTCGTAAAAATGCAAATATCATTTTGACAAATTCAAAATTTATCGGAAATGACTGTTTGTATATGATTCGTGATTACAACAATACAGATAATGCGTCAAATGACAGAGAAGGGAAAACTTATACAAAGATTCAATATTGTACATTTAATGAAAATAAAGCATCTTGGATGTTCTGGATTAGAAGTAATTATTCGATTCTAGGTGGCAATATTAGTGACAATACATCAAGCAATGCGATTTTCCGTCTGGTCAATGTAAAGGCAGCAGAACTTAGTTTGCAATATGTAACACTGAAAAACAACACAACCACCGGAAATCAGGCAGCGATTGCATGGGTGCAAACATATGCAACAATGAATGTTAATGTAGGAACCATTATAGAAGGAAATACAGCTTCAAGAAGTTATGGAAATATCAAGGCAGGTGCTAAGAGTACATTAAACATTGATGGAGCTACAATTAAGGAAATTACTCTTAACAATGCAGGAAATGAAACGGATAATTTTACAGGTATTGTAAACGACAATGCAAATGTAAGTATTTCGGCAAGTACAATTTTAGAAGGTATTCATGACCGTTTAGCAGGATATGTAATAGGTACTGAATGGTCTGCAAAAGCAGAGTAGTAAGACTATATAAGGAGGATGTTTCAATTGAAAAACATAGATAGAAAAAAATACATACTCCCGTCAGTACTCGTTGTCTTATTGTGCATGGTTTGCTTTATTGGCAGAGCTTGGGCTTGGTATACAGCCCAAGCGACTGCTCCAGTGGCAGATATCAATGCGGCAACTTATGGTGTAGAAGTGAAAGTGTTAGATGCCAGCAATAAAGTGGTTGCTGAAAGTTCACAACCTGCAAGTATACAAAGTTTGAACTTTGATTCTAATAGTACATACACCGTGAAGTTGAAGGCTTCAGGGGAAACATCAACAGGATATTGTGTAGTGAAGTTTTCTGACCATGTAACAAAAGAAGAAATGTGCTATTACACACCAGCGATTGCACCGAATGAAAGTTTTGAATTCACATATCGAAATGGAATTTTCGAGTCAGTTGACGGAATGGCAACTATCCAATGGGAGAATCGAATAAAAGCAACCAAAGATACCCTTACAGTAGAAGCACATTGGGGAACAACAGAGGAAGCACCAATGAAAGATGGTGTTGTGTTGGGAAGAGAAGTTTTCAAGAAACCAGCATCTCAGACAGTAAAAACCAATTGGACCATAGGTTACAACATTGGTTCTTATAATCATGCTGTTGGTCCGAACTCTATCACACCGGGACAACATTACGCATACACGGATGTAATAACTGTAGCGAAGAAAGGTACAAAACTTACCTTTACGGATGATATCAAGAATAACAGTTGGGCTTCCAACGGATGTTATGTTGTATCGTCGTGGAAGCAGAATGCAACCACCGGTGAATGGGAATTAGATCTTGATGGAACGAACATTCCTGGAAAGTATAAAGCGGATAAAGCGATTACATGTACGGAAAATTATGATGTATTTATTGAAAGATATGGAACAGATACATCAGATACAGATGGAAGTATTACCTATACATATATAACATCGAAAGATAATGAAACAATTAGATTTTGTTATTACGCAGGAAAGGGAACTACAAAATTCCCGACTATTACAATGACCTATTCAGGGGAAATGGGAACAGCAGAGGAAATTGCTCTTGCAGAAGCTACTAACACATGGCTTGAAAAGAATAAGACACTTGTGAATTATCAACTGTTGGAAGGTAAAAAAATCAGCGTGATTGGTGACAGTTATATGGCAGGAAGTAGCATAAAAGATACCACTGATGTGTGGGTGAATATGCTTGCTACAAAATATAACATGACATTGAACAATTACGGTGTAAATGGTTCTACTATTTCAGATTGTGATGGTAGTAAGCACAACCCGATGATAAACAGATGGGAAGAAGCATTTGCGGATGATACTCCAGATATCATTTTGGTAGAAGGTGGAAGAAATGATTACAGTTATAACGCACCGATGGGAGAGCTTGGAAGTACAGACAAGGGAACCTTCAAAGGAGCGACCACTGCTCTTATTCAAGGCTTGAAAGAGAAATTCCCAAATGCACTTATTATCGGTATCACCTGTTGGGAAGTGGGAGGAACTGCAAATGATATCGGATATTATTGTAGCGATTATGGGCGTGCATTTATTGAAGTTTGTGAAAGTTTAGGCGTTTCATATATTAATGCAATGGATTCAGATGCTATGGGCGTATATATGACCAGTTCGAACTTTAGAGGTCGATTCTGTATCAAAGCAGGAGATATTAGTCATTTGAATGAAAAAGGAATGAAACGAGTTCTGCCTGTATTTGAAAAGAGAATATATGATTTTTACAATGCTCATTTGAACCCGGAACAACCATAGGGGGACAAATGAAATGAAGAAACAAACATTGGTTTTTCTTCTGTTTTTCATTATAGGTATTTTCACACTGGCTGCTTGCGGCCAGTCTGAAGATGCAAAAAAGAAAGGAGAAACCGTTCAAACTGAGAGTTACGATGTACTCGAAAGCATCACCATGAGCGTAATTGGTGACAGTTATGTAGCTGGTAAGGGGCTGGATGATACTTCAAAAGTCTGGCCAGCACTTCTTGCAACAAAGTACAACATGAAATTTAACAACTACGGTATGAACGGTTCAACGATATCAAATTATGCGGGCGGCAATTATAACCCGATGGTTGACAGATGGGAAGAGATTGCAGATAACAATCCGCACATTATTATCGTGGAGGGCGGAAGAAACGATTATAACCAAAACGTTCCAATGGGTGAAATTGGAAGTACAGACAAGGCGACTATGACAGGCGCTGTGACATATATTATTACGAGTTTGCGGGAAAAATTCCCAGATACACTTATCATAGGCGTCACTTGTTGGGAGGTTGGCGGAATTCCTAATGAACAAGGATATACATGCAGCGAATATGGGCGTGCATTCATAGAGGTTTGTGAAAGTTTGAATGTCCCATGTATTGATGCCATGGATTCAGAAACAATAGGTGTTCAAATGACAGACGCCGGTTTCAGAAGACAGTATTGCATTAGTTATGACGATATTAGTCATCTAAATGAGGAAGGAATGAAGTTGGTTCTTCCAGCATTTGAAAAACAAATTGCAGAGCATTACCAGAAATTTTTAAAACAAAAAGAAAGAGAGTAAGCAAGAAACTATGAAAGGATTATCGAAAGAAAGAAACAAAGTCCTAAAGAAATGTATATCAAACTGGCAATTATACCTGATGATTCTGCCGGCATTTTTGTTCATTATACTTTTTGAGTATTTTCCAATGTACGGTGTTCAGATAGCATTTCGTGACTTTAATTTTAAAGAAGGAATCACCGGAAGCCCTTGGGTAGGATTACAAAATTTCACACGTTTATTCAACTCCTATTGGTTTCCGATTATTTTGAAAAATACAATTGTGTTAAGTGGAATTCGATTGGTATTAGGATTCCCGCTTCCAATCATTTTTGCATTGATGGTAAATGAAGTAGGAAATGGAAAAATCAAAAAATGGATTCAGACAGTATCCTATGCACCGCACTTTATTTCAACCGTAGTTATGTGTGGTATGATTATCCTTCTTCTCACACCGGAAACTGGTCTTTTAAACATTATTATCCAGTTTTTCGGAGGGGAATCTATATCATTTATGCAAGAACCATCCATGTTTAAATGGATCCACGTGCTCAGTGGTATTTGGCAAGGAACCGGTTGGAGTGCGATTATTTATTTTGCAGCCTTGTCCGGTGTAGATAAGAGTTTGCTGGAAGCAGCAGAAATTGATGGTGCTAATCGATTACAGAGAATTCGTTATATTAATTTCCCTGTTCTGGTTCCAACCATTATGATTCAGCTTATTTTATCAATGGGAAGTATCTTAAGTGTAGGTTACCAGAAGATTTTGTTGCTTCAAAACACCATGAATTTAAATGCATCAGAAGTAATCAGTACATATGTGTATAAAGTAGGTTTGCAGAATTATCAGTATTCCTTCTCAACGGCAACAAACTTATTTAATTCGCTTGTAAACTGCCTGATGTTAATTACGGTAAATGCAATCGTAAAGAAGTTAACAAAAACAAGTTTGTTCTAGGAGGTGAAGGGAATGGAAATAAAACATACAAAAAGACGACGTATGAAGAAAACCATAGGCGAGCATGTGTTTATCGGTGTGAATGGCACACTATTAGCGCTTTCTTTCCTGATTACGTTGTATCCGATTATCTATGTTGTGAGTGCTTCGCTTAGTGACCCTTCAGCTGTAAGTAGTGGAGAAATGCTATTGTGGCCTGTTAGACCAACATTTGATGCATATGAGTTCATTTTGAAATATAAGGAAATCTGGACAGGATATGCAAACACAATTTTCTATACCATTGTAGGTACCATCTTAAATCTTGTGGTAACTATGCCTTGTGCATATGCATTGTCTAGAAGAGATTTAAGTGGACGAAATGTGATTATGGTTATTTTTATGATTACCATGTATATCGGTGGAGGATTAATCCCAAGTTACTTGAATGTTAACAATATGGGACTTGTAAATACCAGATTTTATATTCTGATCAGTGGATTGGTATCTGTATATAACGTGATTGTTGCTCGAACATTCTTCGCAAACACTATTCCGTGGGAATTGCAGGAAGCTGCATTTCTAGATGGTTGTAGCAATTTCAAATTATTTACGAGAATTATTGTTCCTTTGTCAGCACCGATTACAGTCGTTCTTGCTTTGTATTACGGAGTAGGACATTGGAATCAATACATGACACCATTGATTTATTTGAAAGACAGAATAAAATATCCACTTCAAGTAATCTTAAGAGAGATTCTGACAATGGGTAACTTCAGTACAGAAGCCCTTGCAGGTGGTGGATATTCAGCTGCGGAATTAGAAGCATTAAACTCTATGGCAAATGTAGCGAACCAAATGAAATTTGCCATTATTGTAGTTGCTACGGTACCGATGTTAGCGATTTACCCATGGTTACAAAAATATTTCCAAAAGGGTGTAATGATTGGTTCTGTAAAAGGTTAAAAATAAAGGAGGAATTAAAAAGATGAAGATGAGATTAAGAATGATTTCACTGCTCCTAATTGTAGTAATGTGCGTTTCTTTACTTGCGGGATGTGGTGAAAAAAAAGACAAAGAAATAAACCGAGTAGGTGGATATTACAATTTAGAGGGATATCCAATCTGTAACGACCCAATTCGTATCAAAGTAAGTGGTGTGAATGATTATCTTTGTGAATGGAATGACACATTACTTGTAAAAAAAGTAGAAGAGAAGTTAGGAATTAAAATGGATTGTTCCCCATACACAAGTGATGCATGGTCTCAACAATATGCGTTAATGCTTTCAACAGGCGACATTCCGGATATGATTATCAGTGCTACTATGAACCGTAGCCAGGTTGATGAGGATGGAGAAAGTGGATTTTGGCTTGATTTCAGTCAATATTTAGACCTTATGCCAAACATGGTTGCATTTATGGAAGAACATCCGGATTGGGCAGCTAGTGTAAAGAACGCTGATGGAAGTATCTACAGTTTGACTCGTTATCAGGTTTCTGAAACAAACCTTGTATATACACAAATTTATTATGACAAAACATTAACGGATGCGGCAGGTGTTGGGAAGATTGAAACAGTAGATGATTTTTATAATGCGCTAAAATTATGTAAGAGTAAATATCCAGATAAAATTCCTTTGGGTATGACTCCTAACAAGGCGCCGGGTTATCGTGCAGATATGATTATCCGTTCTGCTTTTGGCGTGTATTCTACACAAAATACATACATGCTTGCAGCAGACAAAAATGACAAAATCGGTTTATTAGACATTAGTGAAAACTACAGAGATTCTTTGATTTATGAAAATAAGTTATATGAAGAAAAATTATTAGACAACAACTGTTTCTCAATGACATCTGAACAGTACAAAGAAAATATCAAAAATGGAAAATACATTTTCTATACAGATACAACTTCTTTGATTATGACCAATGCGGATCAAAAGGCATATAATGCTGGTAATTATGATGTGATTGATAAATATGAACCATTATTCTTCTTGACCTCAGAAAATCAAAAGAAGAACGCTTATCTCAAGATTTCTCCGGTTTTGGATCAGGCAAGAATATTTGTTAACGCAGATTCGCAATATGCCGAAGCAATCTGCCGTTTGATTGACTACTTCTTTACAGAGGAAGGCATCTTATTATCTTCAGAAGGTGTCGAAGGAGAAACTTACGCACTTACAGATGATGGATATGGCAACATGCTCTATGATCATTCAGAATACTGGGATTCAGAAAACTATAACACAACAGCAGAGTGGGTAATGAATGATGTGGCTATGCATGATGCGATTACCTTTAAATGGGCACACGACCTTTCTTACTTGAATGATAAAACAATCGATGACTTAAAAGAATTAGCTGGCGATACAAGCTATATTAATTTCTGGGAAGCAAAGAAGATGCTTCGTTATAAAGAAACAGTAGAAGTTGAATATGAATCATTACTACCGTTTGCTTATACGACAGAAGAAAACAATGAACGTACCACGCTTCGTTCAGATATTGTTAACTATGTGTCTAAGATGAAATCAAGTTTTATGACAGGTGAGAAAGACCCAAATAGTGATAAGGATTGGAATGAGTATGTAAATCAAGTAAAGAAAATGGGATATGACCGTTTGATGGAAATCGAGCAGGCTGCATATGACCGCTTGATGAAAACTTTATCCGAAGCAGAATAAGCAAATGAAGGGGACGGGGAGCCTAACTGCCTGCCCCCTTATCGTGTAGAAAATGGGAGGAGATAGTATGAGTCGACTTCGTTTGATGTGCAATAACCTATGGAAATGCGATAAAAACGCACCGGCATGGGAAGAAAATGGCGAAGATTGCTCTGCAAAGGCTAGAGCAGAAGGATTTCTAAGGGTGTATTTAGATACAGTCCCTGACATTATCGGATGCCAAGAAGTTTCCGCATTAATGGCAGATGAGCTGATGTGCAGATTCAGTAGTAAGGGAATACCGTATGCTTTATTGTGGGGGCGCGACACACCGATTATCTATCGAAGTGACAAGCTAGAACTTATAGATTCTACATTTGCACTTTATCCAGAGGAATGTCCGGGATTCGAGGGGTGCTTCAACAATAGTATGAGCAAGTCATGGAATGTGGCGGTATTTCGAATCAAAGAAACAAAGCAAGTTTTCGCTTTTTTGACGACACATTTATGGTGGAAGAGTAGCAATCCGGAATCAACGATCTATCAAGAAGGTTCAGATGAAGCGAGAGTATATCAATTGAAGATTGCCCTTGCAAAACTTGCAGAATATCAGAAAAAGTATGAGTGTCCATTAATTTTAGTAGGAGATTTGAATGCAGGGTACACATCAACTGCTGTGCAATATGTGCTGTCAGAAGGTTTTGTGCACGCACACGATATTGCCGTAGAATATGCAGATGAATCAAGAGGATATCATACATGTACGACAAAAGGATATGGACCATACAGAGATGAGCCGTTTCGTTCATCTATGGACCACATCTTTGTCAAAGATGTTAAAGAAGGTGCAGTACGAAGGTTTGACCGTTTCGCGCCGGAATATTATCTTCCACTTTCAGATCACCTTCCAGTGTTTATCGATATGGAATTTTAGTAATGCTTTATGGAGGAAAATCAATGAAGAAGAAAATTTTATCCTTATTTTTGGTCATGATTATGTTCGCACTTGCCTTGGTGGGATGTGGCGAGAAAGAAAAAGGAAATGATGAAAACAAAGAAGAAAAATATAACGTTCGTATTATGAGCAACAATCTTTGGAGTTGCGATACAAATACAGCAGCATGGGATGCGATTGGATATGACTGTTCCGCACCTGCTCGTGCAGAAGGATTCGTAAAAGTATATTCTGAAACAACGCCAGATGTGATTGGTACTCAGGAATGTACAGAACTTATGCAAACCGAACTTCTGACAAAATTACAGGCGGAAGGTTTGACTTATGAAGTGATTTCAGGTGGTCGAACACCGATTTTCTACAATTCTAGCACCTTAGAACTTGTGGAATCTGCTCATGAATTATACCCTGAGGCTTGTCCAGGGTTTGAAGGAAGCTTTAATAACAGTAGTTCAAAATCTTGGACACTTGCAGTGTTTAATGTAAAAGAAACTGGTGACAAATTTATCTTTGTAAATACACATTTGTGGTATATGAGTGGCATTGTAGGTGATAACAGCTATCAGGCTGGCTCTGATGAAGCAAGAGAATATCAGATTGGTCTTGCAATCACAAAATTGAAACAATTTTATGACAAATATCAATGTGCGGCTTACTTAGTAGGCGATTTGAACGCAACATATGATTCACTCGCTTTAGAGTATGCTTATAAAGAAGGATTCAAGCATGCACATGATATTGCTGTAGAAGAGGTGGATGAAACAAAAGGAACACATCAATGTGATACTTCTGGATTCGGACCAATTAGAGATGGCCGATTTGAAGATTCCATCGACCATATCTTGGTGTATGGGGCAAGCGAAGACGCTGTTCGTACTTTCAAGCGTTTTTCGGAAAATTATTACGTGAGTCTTTCTGACCACTTGCCAGTATACATTGATGTGGCATTTTAAATAAAAACTAATCAGTAATTTGAATCATATTCTTACGATATTGGGATGGCGTCATTCCGTAATACTCTTTAAAACTTTGCATGAAGTTTGCTAAAGAAGGAATGCCACATTCCGAGCAGATATTTGAAATACTTGTATCGGTAACACGAAGCAATGTAGCAGCATGGTTTAGCTGGAGTGTTTTCAAATATTGTTTGAACGATTGACCGGTTTCTTTGTGGAATTTGCTGCAGAAATAATTCGGTGTCAAACCCACAAAGTCTGCTACTTGTTGCATGGTAATGTGTTTTGTGTAGTTCTTATGAATGTAATCTAAAGCAAGCACCATGGCGTCTGAGTTTAAAGTGTCAAGGTTATGAGACTGACAGAGGCGCAAAGTCTCCAACGCAAGGCAGTTCATGAGATGTTTGATCATTTGAAAACTGCCAAAGGCATTAGAATTGAATTCCTTTACAATTCTGGCAAATAGCGGTTGAAAAGAAGCAAGTTCCTTTGGAGTCAGTTTTTTGATCATCTTGTAGTTATGAGATAAGAAAGCTTTTTGTATATCTGCATCGAGAATATCAAGCATGAATTGGATCTTGTACAGGGTAATCGGTTCCTGACAGTAGTATTCATGAATATCGTAAGGTTTTAAAAAATACATGTAGTTAGAGTCCATTTCAATCTTTTGACCGTTGATTTGCTCGGTAACTGTTCCGCTGGTAATCAAGTGGAATTCATAAAAATCATGCCAGTGAATCTTCTTATCATGAGAACGATGTGTGCATGAAGCGTAGAAAGAATTGGCTCTAGCCTTATTCGTATCAAATGTTACTAAATTAATATTTGAGATATTCATAACAGACTCCTTAAATTTTATTACTTATTTTCAAAAATCATATCAAAAAATACGATTTTTGTCTACAAGAATAAAAAAGGAGTGAGATAAAGCATTACACCAGAGAGAAAAGGGGGAATTCGTGATATGAAAATTGTTGTTACGCCTAGAGGATTTGCTAAATGTGGGCTTAGTAATGTGACAATCATGGAAGAGGCAGGATTTAGTGTGGAATATAATGACACGGGTAATGCCTATACAAAAGAAGAATTTTACCAAAAGACAGAGGACGCTGATGGAATCATCGTTGGCGTTGAAATTGTAGATAAGGCGTTTATCGATGCGCATCCAAAGATGAAAGCGGTTGTGAAGTTCGGTGTTGGTACCGATAACATTGATGTGGAATACTGCAAGCAAAAAGGAATCTTTGTTGGAAGAACAGTTGGTTCTAATTCAAGAAGCGTTGCAGAGACAGCAATTAGCTTTGTAATAGCAGATTCCAAAAATTTATTTGAAAGCATTGTAGATACAAGGGCTTATGGATGGTCTAAGATGACCGGATATGAGATAGAAGGAAAAACCATCGGAATTGCAGGATTTGGCGCAATTGGGAAAAAGGTTGCAAGAATGGCCTATGGTTTAGGAATGAAGGTGCTGGCCTATGACCCATATTATGTTGATGAAGAGACGGTAAAAGCATACAACGTGGAGGTTGTAAGTTTTGAGGAAATTCTGGAACGTGCAGATTTTGTTTCACTGCATATGCCGCTGACAGATGAAACAAAGGACCTTGTTACGTTAAAGGAAATGAAAACAATGAAATCAAATGCTGTTCTCATCAATACAGCCAGAGGTGGCATTGTGAATGAGGCAGATTTATATGTAGCATTGACGGAGAAAATTATAAGAGCTGCATATTTTGATGTTTTGGTGAATGAACCACCGACAAAGGATGAACCATTACTTGGTTTGCCAAACTTTTATCTGACACCGCATATCGCATCCAGAAGTAAGGAAGCCGAAAAAAATACGGCTGATATGGCGACTCAGGTAATAATTGATGCGTTGAAGTAATTTTGCGGCATAGTAGGAAAGGAGACGATACAAAGTGAAGTATGAAAAACCGGAATTGGAGATTGTAAGGTTTACGGAATTTGATGTGATTCGAACTTCTACACTGACAGATACTGGTACAGGTGGTAGTGGTGGACAAGACGATGATGATGTTATTGAATTTTAGCAACGGATATATTTGCAATATAGGAGGAGCAAAGAAATGAGAAGTAAAATAGGTAAAATAGTGTTAACTTTGTCCTTGATGCTTTGCATGATGACAGCGCTGTTTTCATTCAATGTAAATGCAGAAGAAAATAATCCTGCAACAAAAATTGATGACTGCAGCAAAGTGTTCAAAGCATATACGGCAGAGAGAGCTTCGGCTTACTTGGAAGATGATAAATATCCTACAAAAGATGGATATTTATTTGCCGGATGGTATACCACAGATGAACTTCCGGAAAGTGACGAAGAAGCAGTAGAGTATGCAGTAGAAGATAGTGTGCCAGAGGGAACAGAAATTGTCTACGCATTGTTTGTACCAGATGACGTTTTGACAGTAAAAGCGCAGGTGTCTGTACATTTGATAGACAGTAGTGTAGATGTTAATGAAGAATCCGCTACATATGACGAAAAGGGAGCAATTCGATTTGTTACATCGGTTGATTCGTTATTGTACAAGCAAGTTGGATTTGAAATTTCATACGTAAAAGATGGAGTAGAGAAAAAAGCAACAAGTGCATCGAATAAAGTGTATAAGGAGTTATATCAAACTGATAGCACGGAAAAATGGTCAGTAACTCCTGCGCAATCCTTCTGCGGAGTTTCAGAGTATTTCAAGGCTTGTACTGTGAAAAACATAGAAGAAAAAAACTATGCAACGGAATTCACCGTGAAAGCATTCTGGGTAACAATGAGTGGTGATAAAGTATATGGTGAAACAGCAGTAAAAGTATTGCAAGATGGATGTACGAGAAAAACAGTTTATGTTTCATCTACAGCAGATATTTCAGCTGATCTGCCATACTATGGAACAGAAGCAAATCCATATGCAACATTGGATTACGCAATCGCACATGTAAGAAATGGTGGAACAGTACGTGTGAAAGATAGTTTGACGGTAGCTAGCACATTGAAAACATGGACTGAGCATGGTAAAAGCATTACAATTACAGGTTATGATAAAGATGATGATAAGGAAAGTTTAGTGTTTACAGGGAATGAATTGTCTATTAAAGATAGCGTTACTTTTAGTGATTTGAATCTAACACTTTCAAATTATGTGTATGCGAATGGTTATCCACTAGTTGTTGAAGATGATGTTACTGTTGAGAGTGCGAAATACATTTATGGCGGAGGTAAGACAAACACAGTTGAAAGCACAAGTTTGAAATTGTATGCGGGTTCTTATGCTATTATCTATGGAGGTGCTCATGAAGGTATTGTAGAAGGAAATACCTATGTTGAAATTGGTAACGGTGTCAATTCAGAAGCACAGTATACGAAACATAATGCCCGTGATTACCAAGTGTTTGGTGGTTGTAGAAAAGGTTCTGTAACTGGTGATACAAAGGTGGTTGTTAAAGAAGGCGCCAAGGTAGAATATCTCTTTGGTGGTGGAAATAACGCAGACACTGTTGTAGAAGGTTCTACATATGTTGAGTTCGCAGGAATGGCATATGGTGTATATGGTGGTAGTTTTAAAGGAACAAATGGTGACACCCATGTAAAAATGACGGGCGGAACAGTGTATCAACTACTTGGTGGTTGTGAGCAAAATTCGATGACAGGAAACGTAGACATACAAGTGCTTGGTGGTACAGTAAAACGACGTCTCTATGGTGGGTGCTATAATGCGCACGACAATAGTTGGGGAACATCGTATCACGTTGCAGGTAATATTTTTGTAAGTATTGGTACAGATGCAACTCTTGCTCTGGATTCAGAAGATGATAACAGTTTATATGCACTTACTAGAGATAGTATTTCATATGATAGTGAAAAAGGTGTATTTATATTTAATGATTATGAAAACAGTTCATCTAATATAAGTAAAATTGGACCGGATTCATTAGTGCAATTAGCAGGAGTTTCAACAAAAACTCATCATTATCAAGTGAATGCATCCGCAGGTGGAAAAGTTACTGCAGCAGATAATTGCATTTATATCGAACCAAAAGATAACAACAAAGCAACTGTAAGACTTGATAGTGCATCAGGCACAATTGTGTACTTTGCAGAAGAAGCAGGTTATTATCCATTGCCAGAATTAGTAAATGGAGAACGTGAAGTTTATGTAACATTTGATACAACAGAAGCAACTGACTTTATGAGTAATGCAGCTGCAAAAATTAGCACAGGCAATGATTTATTTGTTTACTATGCTACTTTAGATGAAGCAATTGCAGCAGCAGAAAAATCAGATAAGGCTGTGGTTACAGCAGTTACAGCGACAGATCTTGCATCTATCTCAATTGCAGATAGTACAAACGGAACAGTGACAAGTAATTATAAAAACTGTGTTGCTGGCACGGAAATAACACTTACTGTAGAACCAAAGGCTGGTTACTATTGTAGTGCATTGACTGTTAAGAAGGCTGGAGAAAAAATTGAGCTTCCAGAATTGACTCTTACGGGTAAAACTTATAATTTTACTGCTGAAGCAGGGGCATATACGGTAGAAGCAACATTTGCGAAGAAGGTGTTTACAAAACCAACAAGCTCAACAAATACATCATGGAATCTTGTAGAACAGAACAAAAAAACAGAAGTGTTAGCAAATGGTGGAACTAAAATTACAGGAACGGTAGTAGCAACTGACTTGCAAACAAGTGACAAAATGGATGCAATTGAATTTGTAGATGCGTTCACCGAGATGGACTTCACTTTTGTTGCAAAAGATGACCCAAGTACATCAGAAGGAAGTACTACACCTGGAACCCAGGTCGTAATGGACTTTGGTGGAGGATGTTCATATCAAATAAGAGTTGTTAAAAATTCCGGAAGTATCGTATTGCGTGCGGTTGGAGGACTGGAAACAAAAACAAATAAATATACCTTTAAGACCGAGCAGGCAGATAAATTTAATTCAGCAGAAGGTGTAAAAATTCGTATAGTAAGATATGGAACAGAAATAATGTTCTATGTAGATGGGGCATACGCAACAACCGTTGATCTTTCGGAGTTTACCAATTCTATTGTTGAAGATGATACAGCAATGACAGTAAGCATCAAGCGTTTTGGTGATACAGGAATGGCAATAGCAATTCCATTTACTGTGATTGATACAGTTATCCCTGTTACAGTAAATGTAAAAGAAACTACAAACGGAACAGTTACAAAAGATAGAACTAATTATTTTGCGGGTGATACAGCGACAATCACCGTGCAAGCAAAGAGTACTAATTACTATTGTAGCAAGTTGAGTGTAAATAAAAAGGGAGAGTCTATTCCTCTTGATAAGGCACTTAATACGACAGATACTACATATAGTTTTGTTGTGGGTGATACCACATGTACAGTGGAGACAGATTTTGCTAAGAAGGTGTTTACGGAACCAGTGAGAACAGGAACGTCACCAAGAACCTCATGGGATTTGATTAAGCAAAACCAGAGTGTAGATACATTAGCAAACGGTGGAACTAAGATTACAGGTACAGTAGTTGCAACTGACTTGCAAACTAGTGATAAGATGGATTATATTGAATTCCTTGATAAATTTGCAGATATGGATTTGACTTTCGTAGCAAAAGATGATCCAAATACATCCGAAGGAAGTGCTACACCAGGAACACAAATTGTAATGGATTTTGACGGATATGCATATCATGTCAGAGTTGTTAAGAACTCAAACAATATAGTGCTTCGTGTAGTTGGTGGAATGAGTGCTAATACAAATATGTATACTTTCACAAAGGAGCAAGCAGCTAAATTCGCATCGTTAGATGGTGTGGAAGTACGTGTAGTGAGATGTGGAACAGAAGTCGTGTTCTATGTAGATGGTACATTTGCATATACAGCAGACCTTTCAAAACTAAATGCTCTTGTCAAACCGGATACGGAAATGACGGTTAGTTTCAGACGTTTTGGTGATACTAATACTGCAGTTGAAATTCCGTTTACGGTAATTGATAAAGTAACACCATTTGTTAAGATTAATAACATGGCTGATGGTACAGTTTCTATGGATAAACAAGAACTTTATTCTGTAGGAGATACAGCAACAATCACTGTTTTACCTGATACTGGATACTATTGTACTTCGTTAGTTGTAAAGAAGGATGGAGTGGAAATTCAATTAGATAAATCTTTCAATATGGAAGATACTGTATATAACTTTGTGGTAGAAGATGCGACTTATACTGTAGATGCAACATTTGCTAAGAAAGTATTTAAAGTTGCTTCTAGCAATGGATACACATCATGGGATCTTATGAATCAAAATGAAAGTACAGAAACATTATCAAATGGCGGAATTAAGATTTCGGGTACTATTATGGCAAAAGACGTGTATGGATCAGACAAGATGGATCTTGTGACATTCCTTGATACATTCATGGAAATGGATTTAACATATGTTGCAAAAGACGACCCTAGCACAACGGAAGGCAGTGCTACACCTGGAACACAGGTTGAACTGAAGATTAATGGATATACATATAAGGTTAGAACAGTAAAGAATGGGAATAACATTGTTCTTCGTGTAACTGGTGGAATGAGTGCAAATACAAATATGTATACGTTTACAACAGAACAGGCAGATAAATTTAATTCATCAAGTGGTGTGCGTGTTCGTGTAGTTAAATCGGGAACAGAAGTAACATTCTATGTGGATGGAACATTTGCGTATTCTGTAGATCTTACAACACTTAGTGATAAGGTGGCGGCAGATAAATCAATGACAGTCAGTTTAGGACGTTTTGGTGATAAAGACATGACAATAGCAATTCCATATACTATTGTAAACAAAGTTTCACCGGTGGCTGTTCAAGTATATGATGGCAGTACTTTGGTAGCAAATAATACTGTTGCAGCAGATGTGCAAAATATCGATTTAACTGCAAATGAAACTTATTCTGTCAAATTAACTTCACAAGGATTTGATGCTACTACATATTTTAAAATTACTTATGTAGACCATGTAACAAAAGAAACTCAAAGCGTTTACACTCCTGCAGTTGCTGCAGGAGAGAGCTTTGAATTCACATACCAAAATGGTGTATTCAATGCTGAAACAGAAGCAGAGATAGCTACTATAAGATGGGAAAACAGAGTTAAAGCGACAAAAGATATTTTGACGGTAGAAGTTATAAATGGAACACCAGAAGGTGAGACAATAACATCGGGAGCAACACTTGGTAATGTGCCGATGGCGAAACCAGTTGCGACAACGGTAGAAACAACTTGGACAATTGGTACTAATGTCGGTTCATATAATCATTCAGTGGCAGAAGGTTTTACACCAGGTCAACATTATGCACATACCGAAGTTATCACAGTCGAAAAAGCAGGTACGAAACTTAGTTTTACAGATGATGTTAAAACAAGTAGTTGGGCATCCAATGGATGTTATGTGGTTTCTTCATGGAAACAAAATGAAGACGGAGAATGGGTGCTTGATAAGAATGGAACTAATATTCCAGGAAAGTACGTAGCTAGTAAGACAATTACTTGTACGGAAGGTTATGATACATTTGTTGAAAGATATGGAACAGAAGATGATGATGGAAGTATCACATATACCTACATAACGTCAAAAGATAATGAAAATATTATGTTCTGTTATTATGCAGGGAAAGGAACTACAAAATTCCCAACTGTTACCAGTATTTATTCTGGAGAAACAGGAACTGCAGAAGAGATTGCTTTGGCAGCAGATACAAACGAATGGATTGAAAATGATAAAATTCGTGCTTATTATGATATGTTCGAAGGAAAAACCATTAGTGTAATCGGTGACAGCTACATGGCAGGAAGTAGTATTGCAGATACATCTGATGTGTGGGTTAATATGTTTGCTAAAAAATATAATATGACGATAAACAATCATGGTGTAAATGGTTCAACAATTTCAAATTATGCGGGTAGCAAATACAATCCGATGGTTGATAGATGGGTAACAGACTTTGAAAATGACACACCAGATATTATTATTGTAGAAGGTGGTCGAAATGATTACAACTACAACACACCAATGGGACAACTTGGAAATTCTGACAAGGCAACATTTAAGGGAGCAACAACATATCTTATTACAAACTTGCGAGAAAAATATCCAAATGCAGTTATTGTTGGTATTACATGTTGGGAAGTAGGTGGAAATAAAAACGCTGCTGGTTACTACTGTAGCGATTATGGACGTGCATTTATTGAAGTGTGTGAAGAACTTGGCATATCTTACATCAACTCAATGGATTCTGATGCATTGGGAGTATATATGACAAGTTCCAACTACAGAGGACGATTCTGTATCAAAGCAGGTGATATTAGTCACTTGAACGAAAAAGGTATGAAGTTAGTTCTTCCTGTATTTGAACAAAAAATTTACGAAATTTGCAATAAGTAGGAAAGACAGAAGGAGAAAACCAGTTATGAATCAATTTGTAAAAGAATATGCAGAGAGCAAGGTTATTGTTGTGTGCCGTGGCATTGCAGAAGAAGAGATTGTAAATGTTGCCCAGGCAATGTACGATGGTGGTATTCGCTTTATGGAAGTGCCATTCAATCAGGCTGACCCAAGTTCATTTGCATCTACAGCACGCAAAATCAAAGCAGTAAGAGAAGCAATGGATGGTAAAATGCATGTTGGTGCAGGAACAGTTATTACCATGGAGCAATTTGAAATTGCAAAAGAAGCAGGAGCCGAGATTATCGTTTCGCCTACTATGGAAGAAGATGTAATTATTGCAACAAAGGAGGCAGGACTTATTTCTATGCCTGGATGTGCTACACCTTCTGAAATGACAAAAGCGTATAAATTAGGTGCAGATTTAATTAAATTATTCCCAGCGTCTATGGTGACAATGAAGACAATCAAAGAAATCAGTGTACCATTAAATCATCTTCCGCTTGTATGCTTCGGTGGTGTATCTACAGATAACATCAAAGAAGTGCTTGCAACAGGAGTGATTGGTGTAGGAATGGCGTCTTCTATTTTAGACAAAGAAGCGTTGGCAAATAAAGATTACGCAAAGATTACACAGTTGGCAAAAGCAGTAACAGACCAAATTTAGTGTGTAGTATTTGAAGAGGATGAATGATGAAAAACATAGTCGAAATTAAAAAAGATGGTGTGTATTTGAACCATGAGAAATTTTTTCTGGTAAGTGGAGATTTCCATTATTTTCGTACCGTTCCAGAAGGATGGCGTAGAAGATTAGAATTAATGAAGGATTTTGGGCTTACAGCAGTAACCACTTACGTTGCATGGAATTTGCATGAACCAAAACGAGGTGAATATTGTTTTGAGGGGATTGCAGATATTGCGCGCTTTATTCGTGAAGCAGATGAAGTGGGATTAAAGGTAATTTTACGTTGTTCACCATATATGTGTGCAGAATGGGAGATGGGAGGTCTCCCAAGCTGGCTTCTTGAAGATAGAACCGTGTGTCTTCGTTCTTCGGATGAAGGATATTTTGAACCGGCACGAGCTTTCTTGAAAAAACTGGCTGAGCAGGTAACACCGCTTATGTTTACCAATGGTGGACCTATCATTCTTGTAGGTTTGGAAAATGAATATGGTTCTTATGGAAATGACATGGAATATTTGCGTAAACTTTCAGACGTGTATAAAGAGTGTGGATTTGATGTTCCATATGTCAGTGCAAATGGTGCGGATATTTTTAAATACTATCATGGGACATTACCAGAAAACTGGAATGGTTGTGATTGTAGTGCACTTCCACCACAAAGAAGTCAATGGGAAATGTTGAAAGAACATCAACCTGATAAACCTGCTATGGTAGGAGAAGCATGGGTAGGGAAAATTCAATTTTGGGGAAAATCCTATGAATTAAATCGTGATGTAGAAGCAAGTGCAGCGTTTTTTAAAGAAGCGCTTGAAAATGACGTGATTATTAATTTCTACATGTTCTGTGGAGGCACCAATTTTGGTTTCTCAAGTGGGGCATTAGCGTCGAATTCACAAGGACATTATTATTCCTTAATGACTTCTTACGATTATGATGCACCAATTAGTGAGGAAGGTGTACCACGTGCAAAATACTTTGCCCTACGTGATGTGTTGGATGAATATTTAGGAAAACCAAAACGCCCACATGTAGCGCCGGAGCATGAGATTCAAACAATTTCGGATATACAATTGAATGAATGTGCGCCATTATTTACTAACATGGAAGCAATTGCTGAAAAAACAGTATATAAAAATCGCACTGTCTGCATGGAAGATTTGGGACAGAATTATGGCTTTATTTGTTACAAAACGAAGCTAGCATATACGGATTCCAGAGTGCGTCATTTGTATCTTGATGGTCTTGCGGATAGAGCAACTGTTTATCTAAATGGTGAATATTTGGGCTACTATATGCGAGATGAAGAAAATGAAATGATAGAGTTTCGTATTCCGAAAGAAGGGGCAGAACTTACTATTTTAGTGGAAAATACAGGACGTATTGGTTACGGATATGGAATGTATGATTACAAAGGAATTTTAGGTGCTGTTCATTATCGTATTTATGATGATGAAGGAGATAAGTTGTATAATTATGCGATGCAGACCGGATATGAAATCAATACCCTTCCAATGAAGGATTTGAGTGGTTTGTCATATGAAACGGTTGATAACAGTAATGGACAACCTGCATTTTATAGAGGAACCTTCGAGGCAAAGCCAGGTGTAGATACTTTCTTAGATGCTAGAGGACTATCTAGAGGGTTTGTTGTAATCAATGGGTTTAATATCGGAAAGTTCTGGAATATTGGACCACAACGAACATTGTATGTTCCAGGTGAGATACTCAAAGAAAATAATGTGATCGAAGTATTTGAGGTTCACACGGAAGGTATGAAAAAGAAACTTGCATGTATCGATTACGCTATATTGACAGAATTAGAAACGCAAGATGATACCATGAAAAACTTTGAATTACTATAAGTTGAAACCCGTAGGGGGCATATCAGTGCTACCTACGGGTTTTTCTTATCCTTATAATTTGCTATACGATATCGATACTGGGAAGGCGTCTCTGTGGTTATTTTTGAAAAGACACGTGTGAAATAATGTTGGTTGTCAAATCCCAACTCGTCAGATATTTCACCTATGGTTAGGTGTCGTTGCGTATATAGTAATTCCTTTGCACGACTGATTTTGTATTCCGTGACATAGGTGATTGGAGTTTTGTCAAAAGCTGTCTTAAAATACCGAATCAGCTGTCGCTTAGAAATATTGCAATGTGATGCCAAATCTTCTAGTGAAATCGGTTCCGTATAGTGGTCTCGGATATAGCGGATGGCTTTTTTTAAGTTATCAGGAACCTTTGGTGTGGAACCGATGTAACTCTCAGAAGAAACTTCCTCAATTGTATTTTGTGACAATGTGGAAAGAATCCCGCAGAGAATAATGGAGGATTGCAAACCGCACATAAGTTGACGTCTAATTGAGATGAGACGAATATCATTTAGTTGTCGGAAACTATCCTTGTGATTCTTTAGTGAATATTTGTTTTTTAAATAGATTGCACTTTGGTTCCATAATACGTGCACCCCGTCTAATATTTGATTATCTATTTTTTCTTTTGAATCTGCGATTCTTTTCGCAACTTCAGGCAATTCTAACTGTTCCAATTCATTTGAAAGAGAAAAGTGAATATAGGTCATGGTACACATAAGATTATCGATAGGATATCTTTTGTATATGTGATTCGCCGGTATAAAGAATATATCTCCAGGATTTAATAAGTATTCCTCGTTCTCATAGGATATGACACAACGACCAGACTGAATGTAAATGACAATATTGTCCCTTTCTGCAATTTCCCACTCTGTATTTCTTGTAACAGAATAAAACCTTGTAATTTGGGGGAATTCATTTAAGTTAAAATAATAGTACATATATGAAAATCTCCTGCGATGGCAATATAGTGTACAAAATTGTACATATAACATATTGTTATTATAGCAAAAAAGTTTACAATTTCAAGTATAGAGATATATTTATTAATTCACAACAAGGGAGGATGTATTATGGGTAAAATGCGTATTGCATTTATCGGAATGCAACATATTCATTTGAAAAATTTATCCAAGGATTTCAATAAATTTCAAGATGATGTAGAAATCGTTGGAGTGGCTGATGTACCACCTTATACAGCCGAAGAATTGGAGACAAGAATTCAACTCAACAAGCCTACGGATGTTGAGATTCCACTGTGGGATGATTACAAGGAATTGTTAAAACAGAATATTGATATTGCCGTGATTACTACTGACGTAAAAGGACATGCAGATATTGTAGAAGAAGTTCTTGCATTGAATATTCATACAGTAGTGGAAAAACCAATGGCGCTAGACATGGCAGATGCAAAGAGAATGTATCGCGCGCATCTTAGAAGTGAAGCGGAACTGATTATCAACTGGCCAGTTGCCTGGGTTCCAGCAATTAGAAAAGTGAAAGAGTTGGCAGATTCAGGAATCGTCGGAGATATTCTTAGAGTTCAGTATAGAAGCCCTTCTACAAAAGGTCCATACAAAGGTTCGCAGTATACAGCGGCAGAACGTTCTAAACTGTGGTGGTTCCAACATGACAGAGGTGGAGGATCCGTTTGTGACTATGCTGGTTATGGATGTGCTTTAACTACATGGATTACAGGAAGAATTGCGAAAAGAGTAGCAGGATTTAAAAAGAATTTCTTTTTACCATTCTCAGATGTAGAAGATTATTCGACATTTACAATTGACTTTGGTGATTGCATCGGACATGTGGAAGGTTCGTGGTCAACTTTAAATAGTGGAGAAATTCCAACGGGACCAATTGTATACGGAACAGAAGGCACGATTGTTTCTGACCGTTATGAGAAGGACGTGAGAGTATATCAGGGATTATGCCAATACAAGTTATCTCCACCACCAACAGAAGTATATCCTGTTGAGGATTCATGTGATACATTGGCGAGTCATTTATTGAAACATTTCAGAGATGGAGAACCATTGTTTGAACTTTTGACTGCAGAATTTAATATGAAGATGATGAGTGCGTTTGATGCTGGAAGACGTTCTTGTGAAACAGGAATGATTGAAGCGGCTGAAGATCCATTCCAGTTCTAGGATAAAAGGAGATTTCTGATGAATAAAGTATGTATTATTGGGTGTGGGATGATTGCGCAGAATGCACATATTCCTGCATATAAAAGCATGCCAGAAGAGTATGAGATTGTAGCAGTGTGCGATGCTTTTGAAGCATCTGCAAAGAAGGTGGCTGAAGAACATGGTATTCCAAAGTATTATTCTGATGCAGAGACCATGTTAAAGGAAATGCAACCGGATCTGGTATCAATATGTACACCAAACATGTCACATAAAACGTTTGTTATGTTAGCGCTTTCGCATGGGGCGAATGTGTTGTGTGAGAAACCACTTGCATTTTCTTATGCGGATGCTTGTGAAATGTTTGCGTATGCAGAGGAACAAGGAAAGGTTCTAATGACATGTCAAAGTATTCGTTTCTTGCCAGAAAGATTAGCTGCCAAGAAGTTGGTAGACAAGGGAAAAGTAGGAGAGGTTTATTTTGCAGAACTTTCGCGTGTACGAAGAAGAGGCATTCCGACCTGGGGAAAATTCCATATTAAAGAATATAGTGGCGGTGGTTCGCTAATCGATATTGGTGTACATGGATTTGACAGTACGTTGTGGTTAATGGGAAATCCGAAACCGCGTAGTGTGATTGCAACGATGAGCAAGATTCATGTCGATGAACTTGGATCAGCGAAGAGTGCGGGAGCATTCAAAGGAGATGTTGATACATCGAACTTTAATCCTGAAGAGATGAATGTAGAGTCGTTTGCAGTAGGAAAGGTTACATTTGAAAATGGAGCCGCAATTAATTTCAAAACTTGCTGGGCGGCAAATCTTCCTGAGTCGAACAACATTGTGATTGCAGGACAAAACTGTGGTATCGATACAGAACACAAGAAAGTTTATATGGGTGCAGAAGATATCTTTGATTTGGAAGTTGGTCCGAGTGGTTTTCAGGATGAACCGTTCTTTGGACATTTCTGTCTGATTCAAAATATGGCGGAAGTATTAAAAGGAAATGCTGAGCCTTTTGTAAAGCCTCAGGAAACCATGAACACAACTGCGATTTTGGAAGCAGCTTATCTTTCAGCTGCTGAAAATCGAGAAGTAATGATTGAAGAATTAATAGAAAAGAGGAATTAAAAAATGAAGAAGATCTGGAAAGTAGCAGTAATTGGATGTGGAGGATTTTCGCGTGGACAATATTTTCCAAATATCCGAAAAGAAGCAAATGCAGATATTGTAGCAGTAGTTGATCCTATTGAAGAAAACGCAAAAAGAGCATGCGAGGATTTTAACATACCGGAATATTATTCAAACGTGGATGATTTGATTGCAAATTGTGATTTTGATATTGCCATTGATGCAGCTATTATTCAAGAACATCACAATATTAACATGAAGATTCTAAGTGCAGGAAAACACTTAATCTCACAAAAAACAGCAGCTCCTACAGTGGAGATGATGACAGAGCAGATTGAGATGGCAAAGAAAATGAACGTGAAGTTCGTTTGTGTTCCGGTTCATCCTATGAGATACGATATTAATACAGCAAAACAATGGATTAAAGATGGAGTAATCGGAGATGCATATTATATCAAATGTAATTCATCTCACGGTGGACCAGAATATTTCCAATACAGAAATGTCGACCCAACATGGTTTTTTGCGGATGGTGCGGGTGCGCTTATTGATATGGGTGTGCATGGTCTTCAGATTGTCACCACTATTTTTGGACCAGCGAAGAGAGTTGCTTGTATGGCAAAAGTAACGTGTCCTACAAGAAAGGTACGTTCTGGTTCTTATGATGGAACAATTATCAAGACAGACAAAATCCCAGATCAATATTTAATCACATTAGATTTCGGAGATAACAAGCTTGCTTTAGTTGACACTGGATTTTCGCAAAAAGCAACAAAATCTCCGTTGATGGAAATTTTTGGGGATAAGGGAACCATTACCTTTACAGAACCATATATGAACAACCCGATTCCAGAAGTGTATATGGATGATCATGAAAAAGGAATTCGTGGTTGGATGCAACCTAGACGTGGTACAAAGCCACCGAAAAAATTAAATAGTCAATGTTGTTGTCTGGCTGATATGGTTGATGCAATTGAAAATGATAGAGAACCAGTATTGTCAGCAGAACATGCAAGACACGTATTAGAAATTATGTGCAAGATTCCAGAAGCAATCGAATCGGGCAGAACCATTGATTTGGAAACAACATTTTAGATTAGAATATGAATACATAAAGGGAAATAAGCAATTATGATAAGAGCAGTCATTATTGGATTTTCGCATATGCATGTAAATGAAGTTGCGCTTTATATCAGTGAACAGCCATCATTTGAATTGGTGGCTGTAGCTGATGCCTCATCAAGAACGGAGCAGATAGAGGCACTTCGTTATACGCCTGTATGGAATATGCAAAATGTGAAAGAAAATTATTGTGCAAATATTTATGATGATTACAAATTAATGCTAGATGAAGTGAAACCAGATATTGCATTTATTCTCACTGAAAATGTTCAGAAAATAGAAGTGGTAGAAGAATGTGCAAAACGAGGTATCAATATCAGTATTGAAAAACCGATTGCCATGAATTTGGAAGAAGCACTTCAGATGCAAAAAATTATTAAAGAGGCCGGTATTGAAGCAGTAGTAAACTGGCCTGTCATGTGGAGGACTTACGTTCACAAAATGCAACAGGCTTTAGAACAGAGAGTTGTAGGCGAACCAATTAAACTTCACTATATGAATGGACATACAGGACCATTAGGCAAAGGTGCAAAGCATAGAGGTGTATCTGCAAAGGCAGAAGAAATGACAGATGAACAGAGAAGTAAAACATGGTGGCATCAGGAAAAGCTTGGTGGAGGCGTGTATTTGGATATTTCTTGCTATGGAGCGTTTTTTACGAAGTGGCTTATGGGAGATGGAGAAGAAAGTGTCTTAGCTTATGGTGCAAACCTAAATACTCCATTTGGTGATACGGCAGATAACTTTGCAGCAATCGTAAAATACGATGGCAAGATGTCTGTGCTTGAAGGAACATGGACAACTCCTAGAGTGATGATGCCTTCGGGTCCTACGGTGCTTTGCAAGGATGGCGTGATTACATGTACTGGTGGTGCAGAAAATCAACCGGATGTTAAAGTTTATGATATATTCGGAGAAGAGGTATCACTACCTGAGTTTACATTGAGTGATGATTATAGAAATATGCCATGGCATTATGCGGCACATGTAAATGAAGGAAAGCCTATCCATGAGATGCTAACCTTTGATAAGAACGTGGAATTGATGGCGATTATGGATGCATTAATGAAGAGTTCAAAGAGTGGAAAAGAGGAAAAAATAAGTGATTAAAGGTATCGTTGCAGATATCCAGAGAGCATCTGTGCACGATGGACCGGGGATTCGTACAACTGTTTTTTTAAAAGGATGTCCCTTACGTTGTGCATGGTGCCATAATCCAGAATGTATTGATTACAAACCGCAGACGATGTATTACCCGGAAAAATGCATTGAATGCGGTTTGTGTGACAAGGGATGTTTCTCTGGAGCAAAAGTGATCTGCGGAAAAGAAATGACAGTAGAAGAAGTAGTGAAACAGGTACTTTTGGATAAAGATTATTATGGAGATGAGGGCGGTGTCACCTTTTCAGGAGGAGAGCCGTTGGCACAGCGAACGTTTTTATGTGTTTTGATGGATGAATGTAAGCGGCAAGAAATTCACTGTGCAATAGAAACCTCTCTCATTTATTTTGATGCAGAAATTTTTGGGAAAGCAGACCTTGTGATGGCAGATCTAAAAATATGGGATAACGAGGTGCATAAAAATTATACAGGTGTAGGAAATGAGAAAATCAAGGAGCATTTTCGTAAGTTAAATGAACTGGGAGTCCCAGTTATTGCAAGAACACCAGTGATACCTGAGATTAATCAAGAAATAGACAAAATTTCAGAATTTCTGCAAAATTTAAGTAACGTTGAAAAATATGAGCTTCTTCCGTACCATCCATTAGGGGGTGCGAAAAGGGAGGCCTTAGGAATAGAAGCAGATGGATTTACCATTCCATCCAGAGAATATATGAAGGAGTTGGAGAAATATGTATTCATACGCAAGTAGATTAAAAGCAATGCGTGAAACTAAAGTGGCGCATACTTTGGCAAAGAAAAAACAGAATGGACATACGGATTTAGACGATTTCGGAACTGTGCCGATATCAGAAGGATATTTTGTTGAACCATGGTATAACAGCACAAACGGAAGTTTTTATGGATATGAAGGTATGAGTGAAAATTTCTGCAGAGTTATCGATGCACATGAACCATATATTGATAAGAATGAGATGCTTTGTGGCAGATGGAGAGACATGCTCGTAAATTATCGTGGTGACCTTCATTATATGCCAGATTGGCTGAGAAACAATCCGAAAACACAAGAATTCATGAAGAGCGCCACCAATCAATGGAGCAAACGTTGGGATGAACAGCGTTTTCCTTATGAACATTTAAAACCATTACAAGAAAAGTATAATATTACAACCGGTATAGATGGAGATGCCCATTTTGCGTGCGATTATCGAATTGGTTTTGAATTGGGATTTGGTGGATTTCTTGAAAAAATTGAAAAGTACCGTAAGATAAATCCAGATAAAGAGTCATTTTATGATGCGGAGGAGAGAGTCGTAAAAGCGACTATCCGATTTATCCAAAGACATATTGACAAATTATCAGAGATGATAGCGTTAGAAGAACACGAAGGCGTGAAGCAAAATTTGACAGAAATGAAAAAGGTCTGTGAAAATATTCGTTACGATGCACCAAAGAGCTTCCAAGAGGTATGCCAGTGGACTGCCTTCTTTAACTGTGCATCACGTATCTATACGCGTGATGGTGCGGGATTTCAGTTAGATGGACTGCTTCTTCCATACTATGAAAGAGACATCAAAGCAGGCATTTTAGATGATGAGAAAGCAAAGTTCTTGATTGCAAACTTGTTGCTCATTGATCCACATTACTATCAGATATCGGGTGTGGATGAGAATGATGAGGATATGACCAATCATTTATCATACCTCATTTTAGAAGCGGCAGACTCTATTAACATTGCCACCAACCTAACTGTAAGGGTCCATGAAAACTGTGATAGAGAATTTTTGAAAAAATCAGTTTATTATTTGCTCAAGAATAAAAATGGTTGGCCAAGATTCTGTAATGACAAAGCACTGGCAGAAGGATATATGCGAAATGGAGTCGACAAGAAAACTGCAAGAGAAAGAATTGCGGTCGGTTGCAACTGGATGTGCGTTCCAGGAAAAGAATTTCCAATGAACGATACCGTAAAAGTAAACGTTGCAAAGGTGTTTGATGAAGCAATGAAAGATATGCGCGAAGAAGGCGAATATAGTACTGAGCGCTTGTTTGATATTTATGAGGAACACTTAAAAAAGGCAGTTAGTGTAACCGCAGAGGGTGTAAATTTGCATATTGACCATGCGTGGGAAGTGACACCGGAATTGATTATGAACCTGATGATGCATAACACGCTAGAGAAGGGCGAGGATATTTCTCAATGTGCAGAACTTTATACGGTAGGAATTGATGGAGCTGGTCTTGCAGTGGTCGCAGATTCCTTTGGAGCATTGGAAACAAGAGTAGAAAAAAAAGAACTTATCACATGGGATGAGATGTATGAGGCGCTTGATAATGATTTTGCAGATGAGAGAACAAGACTAATTCTCAATACAGCTCCTAAGTATTGTCAAGGAGGAACTGTGTCGGATGAATGGGCAAAGCGTTTGACAGAGAGTTGGGTTCGCATTGTAAAAGCCCAGCCAATGCCAAAGGGTAGACAGTTTATTCCGGGATGGTTTTCATGGTCACGTACTATTGAGTATGGAAGTAAGGTGGGGGCAACGCCAAATGGTAGAAGAAAAGGGGAACCGATTTCTCATGGGGCAAATCCAAATCCACATTTTAGAACAGACGGAGCACCAACAGCTCAGGCAAATGGGATTGCTTCTGTACAGTGTGGTTATGGAAATACAGCGCCACTTCAGATTGAATTTGACCCGAAACTTGCGGCGGATGAAAAAGGTGTAGATACAATTCTTCGTTTAATAGAATCCCATTTTCATCAAGGTGGCACATTAATCAATATCAATATTTTAGATAAAAAGAAACTTATGGAAGCAAATGAAAATCCGGAGCGTCATCCAGACCTTGTGGTGCGCGTGACAGGATTCACAGCATATTTTGCAAGTTTATCGCCACAGTTTAGACAATTGGTGGTAGATAGATTTTTGCAGGGTATATAAAAAGTCTTACAACTTATTCTTAAACTGCTTACGAAATTCTAATGGGGAAATCCCCATTACTTGCTTAAAATAACTTGAAAAATGTGTATTGCTGTTAAACCCGACATTCTCGGCTATTGTTGCCAGAGAGTGTTCGGTGGTTAACAGCATTTTTTTTGCCTCGTTAATGCGAATGTTCAAAATATACTTATGTATACTTGTCCCAGTGTATTTTACAAACAAACGATTTAGATGATATTCGTGATAGCCACTCATAGAGGATAGCATTTCGTTGTTTAATTGGCTGGCATAATTATTCTTAATATAGTCCATCACTCTAGTTATTGCAGTATCAGAGCTTTTCGTGCTTGCAAGGCTGTAACGGTAAAGTTTTACTAAAATATTCTTTAAAATAGCGCTAGAATTCTCGCGGTAAAAAATCTTCTGTGTAGAAAATTCTCGCAGAATCTTTTTTAGAGGCTCCAAAACCCCATCAGCGTTCATCAAAAAAAGATGTGAATTCATAAACTCACAATCGTTTACAGTTTCCAAATCAATGGACGGAATAGGCTTGTTCTTGCGAATGCTGATACGAGGATAATATTCGGTGTGGGAATTGTTGTTTTGTGTTAAATCGAAATTCAAGCTAATCAGTCTGGCACCAGATGATTGAATTTTATAAACACTTCCAGCGGCACAGTAAAATAAAGAGTTAGGAACTAATTCATAATGTTGATTTTCAATAAAGATATCTGCCTTTCCGGAAATTGTATAGAAAATACGGCAATCTTTTATAAAAACGGAGTGTCCATTAGGTCTGTTATGGTAAATGTATTCTGCAAATCTTACAAACGGATTAATATCACAAAAATTCATTTTACAATTCCCCTTTTACGAAATGTTGGTTTTCTTAAAAAACACGTTTGTTTTGTTTATTTAGTATAAGACATGATAATGATAAAATCAAGATAGAGTAGGAGGAATATGCTATGAAGTATATGGTTGGCCTAAAAAGTACAGATAAAAATTTATTAAATACTATAGTGGAGCATAAAGAACACATCTATGAAGTTTATTTTTCATGGGGCGATATTCCAAACGGCAGAACAAGTCAGCTGGAAAGTAGGGATTATACTGCATGGGAAATGCAGGACATACAGAGGAGTGCATTACAAGAGCTTTCTAAAGAAGGTATTGCACTTAATCTGTTATTCAATGCCAATTGCTATGGTAAGGATAGTCAGTCCAGAGCGTTCTTCCATAAGGTGGGAACTATCATTGATTATGTGGAAAACACATATGGTTTGCAGTCAGTAACAACCACATCTCCACTTATTGCAAAGTTTCTCAAGAACAACTTTGAACATCTAGAGGTGCGGGCATCGGTTAATATGGAAATCGGCACCGTCCAAGGCATGGACTATCTGGCAGAATATTTTGACAGCTATTACATGAAGCGAGAATTGAACCGTGACTTTGAGGCGATTAAGACCTTACATAAATGGTGCGATGAGAACGGAAAGAAAATGTACATGCTGGCAAATAGTGGTTGCCTGAATTATTGTTCTGCCCACAATTTTCATGACAATCTGGTTGCACACGAAGCGGAGATTGCGCAGATGGATAATGCTTATGATTTTCATGGTATCTGCAAGGAGTATTTGAAAGAGGAGAAGCATTATCAGGCACTGATAGATAATACCAACTTCGTTAGACCAGAAGATATGCACTTATACGAACCATATTTTGTGGCTGCAAAGTTGGCAACCAGAATGCATCGTAATCCTAGTATGGTTGTGAATAGCTATATGAGAGAAAAGTATAGTGGCAATATTTTAGAATTACTGGAACCAGCGCATAACATTTATCCTTATGTGGTGGAAAATGGAAGTCCATTGAAACTCAGAAAGATTGATGAGAGTTTTGAGGTATAAACAAAGGAGAGGAGAAGAAGCATGTTAACAAGTAAAATGATCAAAGAAGTCGCTTTGGCGGCAGGTGCAGATGCATGTGGTATCGGACCAATGTCACGATTTGATGGGGCACCGGATGAGATGAATCCACAGTTTTTGTTTCATGAAGCAAAAAGTGTAATCGGATTCGTATTCCGTATTCCGAGAGGGGTACAAAGAGGGATTGAAGAAGGAACGCAGTTTTATCAATATCCATCTATGGCTTATGGTGGTATTAATGAAATTTTTGCACCAGCAGTTCTTTACCAAGTAGGAAAATTAATCGAAGACGAAGGGTATGAAGCGTTTGTATACCGTAACACAGGGGCGCGTGGTGTGGTATCAGATATGGATGGAAGTCCGGGAAACACCTTGTCTCCGGAAGAACAGATTGAAGTCAATGAAAATGCAAAGACATCCACAGCTCATCACAGAAGTGTACAGTTCACAAGACCGACACGTGAGGACAATGTAGCACCGGATTTGCAGTTCCAATTCCGTCTTGCAGCAGTTGCTTGTGGACTTGGTGAAATCGGATGGAGCAAAATGCTCTTAACTCCAGAATTCGGACCACTTCAGAGAGTTGCATTTATTTTTACAGATGCAGAGTTAGAATATGATGAAATGTATAATGGCAAACCACTTTGTAGAAAATGTGGTGCTTGCGTAAGAGAATGTCCGGGCGGATGTATTCCTGCAATGAATTCCGGTAAAACAGTAAGTGTAAACCTTGCAGGTAAAATCTGCGAATGGGGTGACATTGACATGTGGAGATGTTACGCATTCTATACACATGCAGGAAGATATTACAATCCATTTGTTCCAAAGGAAGTTTGGGATGCCAATGAAGACGGCGCACTTGACTTAATGGAAGGTGTTACAGATGTAGCTGATGAAAAGGAAATCATGAAGGTATATACAGCCCTTCAAAAATATTTCCCAAGCTGGGTAGGATATAACATGGCAAAATGCGGTGGCTGTATCAGAGCTTGCGTATCCATGTTAGAGAAAAAGGGTGGCTGTATGGAAAGCAGATTCGAAGAGCCACTTCGCACGAAGAAAGCATGGAGACTGGACAGATAATGGAAGCATATATACATACAGGGGAAGGCTTTCAGGTTTTGAAACAATTTGAAGGCTGGAAGATTGGATATCTAAGATATAACGACAGGTTTTCAAAATATGACCAGTTAGAGCGACATTTAGAAACAGACGAGGTGTTTGTATTACTAGAGGGTACGGCAACTCTTTACACAGAAGAAGAACAATGTGAAATGGAGAAAAACGTGCTTTACAACATTCCGGCAGGGGTGTGGCATCACATTGTGGTAAGCGAGGATGCAACCGTACTTGTTGTGGAAAACAGTAATACGACAAAAGAGAATACAGAGAAAAAATGGAGGTAAATATATGTTGACCAATGCAATGATTAAAGAAAAAGCAAAAGAGCTTGGAGCAACAATTTGTGGAATCGGTAAAGTGTATGATGAGCCAAATCCACAAAAAGACCCAAAAAGCATTTTGCCAAATGCAAAATGCATTATCGGATTTGGATTCGCAGTTCCAAAAGGGCTTTACAAAGCAATGGACAAAGGAAACCAATATTATACATATACAACTATGGGTGTAAAATATATTGACGAAGAAATGGCTGAAATCTTTCTTTTGAAAATCGGTGGAATGATTGAGAACGAGGGCTACGATGCATGTCTTCAGAAAGCCATTCCGAATCTTCGTATTAAAGGAGATAAAACGACCAATCCGGAAGTGTTAGATACCTATGAACTCATTCATGCCGAAGCAGTAGCTGAAGGTAAACCGGTACCGGATGTTATTATTGACTTTGGAAAGGCAGCAAAAGCCTGTGGTCTTGGTGAGATGGGCCTGAATGGAAAGATTCTTAATAAGGAATATGGTCCATTTATGAGATATTGTTTTATCATCACAGATGCACCGCTTGAAGTTGATGATGTACAAGAGGAAAGCATTTGCGATAAATGTGGTGCTTGTATTGAGGCATGCCCTGGAAATGCGGTTAGCGAAGATGGATTAGATACATGGCAATGTAGCGTATATTACAAGGGAGCGCACAAGTCAAATCCATTTATTACAGATGAGTTCTTAAAAGATCACCCAGAGAGAGATGCTATCTTAAACGGAGAGAAACGCTTTGATGATGAATCTGCTCGTGAGATTTACAAAGAAATGAACTTCCTGCCAAATACACAATGGGGCTATTCACCATGTCTGTGTGGCAGAAAATGTGATATTGCCTGCTATAAGCATATAGTTGGGGAACTGTAGGAGGTGCAGGAAATGAGAGAAAGAATTATTGAAATAGCTAAGAAAAATGGAGCAGATATTATTGGATTCGCCCCTGCAAGCAGATTTGATAAAAACGACCCGATTTTCAAGATTATGCCGGAGACAAAGACGGTAATCGGACTTGCTTTCCGTGTTCTTCGTGGAATTTATCGCGGGATTGAAGAAGGAAGTACATACTATCAATATACAACTATGGCAGTGGAAAATATGGAAGAAACGGTTATGCCAATGGCGCTGCTTAAGGTTGCAATGATGATGGAAGCAGAAGGATGTATTGCCCTTCCACAGAGAAGACATCAGCAGATTATGGCGGAAGAAAACAGCACCAATCCAGAAGTTGCATACGATGCAGTTTACAGAGGACGCACAGCAGAAGTGCAGATGAATTTCTTAGACGCTGCTGTAAAATGTGGTCTTGGTGAAAAAGGTTTCCATAACACACTTCTTACCGATGAGTTTGGACCAATGGTGAGATATTGCTTTATCTTAACAGATGCAGAATTAGAAGAAACTCCTGTCGTAGAGCCACATCTTTGTGATAACTGCGGGGCTTGTGTAAAGGGTTGCCCAGGTCATGCGATTGATGAAGAAGGAAACGTGGACCCATGGCAATGTGCCGTATATTATAACGGTGCCAATGGAACAAAGAATCCATTCATGCCTTTGGATGCATTTGCAGATATGGATAACCGAATTGAAATCATTGCCGGTGAAGCAAAGGTGACACCGGAAACAGCGAAAAAGATTTTAGACAAAATCTATTTTTATCCACCGGCACAGCATGCTTACCAATGTTCTATCTGCGGACGTTCTTGCGACATGGCATGCTATATGCATTTAGAAGAAAAAGGTGTGTTAACGAAAAAATTCAAAACACCGTTCCGCAAGAGAGAAGAATGGAAATTCAATATTGAGGATTGGAAAGAATGATTGAAAAAAGAATTGTTATAAAAAGAGAAGAGGTCGCAGAAGGTACTGAATTTGTCGAGATACCATTTGAGGAATGGAATGCAAAGGTCGGTGATGAGGGATATTATCTCATTGCAGATGTGAACAAATGCGGAAGCCACATGTGTCATTTTACCGATAAAGAAGACCAGGAATACATTTTAAAACAGAGTTTAATGCCAATTTTTGGAATAAAAAATAAAGATGGATTTACCATGATTATTGCAGAAGGCATGAAGTGCGCCTTTCGCATGAGGGTAGGGGTAAAGGATGGAAACTATTATGCGATTCCTAGATTTGTTTTAGATGGAGACATGCCATTTGAAGATATTTCCCTTCTTAAAGTGGAGTTTGGACAAGACACAGATTATTCCGATATGGCCAATTATTATCGTGAGTATCAGTTAAAACGAGGCGCATGTGTTCCTCTTAGGGAACGTGTGAAAGATAACGCACAATTACAGTATGCCACGGAGGCACCGGAAATTCGTATCCGTATGGGATGGAAGCCTGCACCATCGCTGGTTTTGGAACAGACAATAGAAAACGAACCTGAGATGAAGGTGGCGTGTACGTTTGACCGTGTAAAGGACATTATTGACGAGTTGAAGCAGGTAGGTGTTGATAAGGCACAATTCTGTCTTGTTGGATGGAATAAGAGCGGTCATGACGGCAGATACCCTCAGATTTTTCCTGTAGAAGAAAAACTTGGTGGGGAAGAAAAACTGCGTGAACTGATTGCATATGCACAGGACAATGGTTATCAGATTGTATGTCATACAAACAGTACGGACTGCTATAGCATTGCGGAAGAATTTAGTAATGACATTGTGATACAGAAAAAAGATGGAAGTCTTGAGTTTGAGCCAAAACCGTGGAGTGGAGGAAGAATGTATCACCTCTGTCCGAAGAAGGCTCTGGAGCTTGCAAAAAGAGATTTGCCAAAGGTTGCAGATTTGGGTTTTAAGGGTATCCATTATATTGATGTAATGAGCGTGGTTTCGCTTCGGAAATGTTACAATCCAAATCATCCGGTAAATCAAGGTGAGACCAATACAATTTATCGAGAAATTGCCAAGGAGTGTCATAGTTTGTTTGGCGGATTTGCGTCTGAAGGCGTGTTTGATTTTCTAGCCGACTGCTTAGATTATGGTTTGTATGTGGCATTTGGGGACAACAAAATCCCATTGTTTGATAAGGAAGTACCTTTGTGGCAAATGGTTTATAACGGAATTATTTTAAGTAATCCATCCACAACTACTGTAAATTATCCTGTGAAGCATCCGAAGAATCGTTTAAAACTAATGGAATACGGTGGAAGACCAAGTTTCTATTTCTATTCTAAGTTTATGACAAATCCAGGCCGTGACGTGGACTGGTTAGGAAAAGAGGATATTGAATGCGGTGATGGTGCATCCATGAAGGGCGCTGTGGCTTGCATCAAAGAAGCTTATGATGAATACAAGGAGAGAAGATATCTCCAGTATGAGTTTATTGTAAAGCATCTTGAAGTTTCACCAGGTGTCTTCGAGGTTACATATTCGGATGGAACGGTAGTAAAGGTGGACTATAATGAGATGACAGTAAAAAGAGATAAAATATAGCAAGAATGAGTGGGGTGTTACAAGACATCCCGCTTTTTCATATAATAATCAAAAAGACTGGAAATTACTATGCCTATTTCATGTCGTGAGCAAATTTTATCAGAAAATTATAGAGATTTTATTGTAAGTGCTTTGCAGGAGGACTTGTTTGAAGAGAGATTTCCTGATGTGGACTGCGAGCAGAGAGTAGGGGACTTTTACAAATCCATTTATGTAGAAAGTCAGTTGGCTGACCCTATAGAGTTTGGAAGATACCCCTATAATTCCGTGCCCAAATGCTATACACTTTTAGACACACAAGCCTTAGAGCAATCGGGTATCATTCAGGTGCAGAATTATCCCAGCTTGAACCTGCAAGGAAACGGTGTATTAATCGGATTCATTGATACAGGAATTGATTATCAGAACCCTATATTCCGCAATCTGGATGGCAGTAGCCGGATAGTTGGGATTTGGGATCAGACCCTACAGGATGGACAGCCACCGGAGGGACTGTCGTATGGCAGTGAATATACGCAGGAGCAGATTGACGCAGCACTTCGGGGTGAAAATCCATTGGAGCTTGTTCCAAGCAGGGATGAAAATGGACATGGGACCTTTGTGGCCAGTGTGGCAGCAGGAAGTGCAAGCGAGGAAAATCAGTTTTTGGGAGCGGCTCCGGAGTCGCAAATAGCAGTCGTGAAATTAAAACCAGCCAAGCAATATCTGAAGGACTTCTATCTCATTCGTACGGATGCACCTTGCTATCAGGAGAATGACATTATGCTTGGTGTTACTTATTTAAATCAGTTGGCGGACAGACTAGGGCTTCCACTTGTTATCTGTATTGCATTGGGAACCAATTTTGGGGGACGGACAGCCAACTCGCCGCTTGCAAGTATACTTGATATCTATGGAAATATTGCCAATCGGGCCATTGTCATTGCGGCGGGAAATGAAGCCAACCAAAGGCATCATTTCCTTGGAACTGCAGATAATGTAAATGATATCAGACAGGTGGAGATTCGTGTGGGTGAAAATGTGTCTGGATTTTGTATGGAACTTTGGTCCGATGCTTTAGATTTATTTGCCGTTTCCATCATATCGCCGAGCGGAGAGCGGACCTATCGCTTCCCAATACGGAGTGAACAGACCGTGAATTACACATTTGTGCTGGAGAGAACAACAGTAACTGTTGACTATAAGGTGTTTGTAGAACGGCTGAATTCAGAATTAATTTTTCTGCGGTTTCTTAATCCTACAGCAGGAATTTGGAAGTTAGTGGTTGAACCGGTTCAGCTGGAAGAGGGGAGCTTTCACATATGGCTTCCAATGACAGAATTTTTAGAAGGGGACGTGTTTTTTCTACAGTCAAATCCCGATTATACCATTACAGAACCAGGGAGTACATTGTCTGCAATGACAGTGGGATTTTACAATGGGAATGACAATTCTATTGCTATTCAATCCGGAAGAGGCTATACTAGAGGTAACAGAGTGAAGCCTGATTTTGTGGCGCCCGGAGTAAATGTGATCGGTGCTACAACGAGAAATCGATTTGTGACACGTACCGCTTCAAGCATTGCGGCGGGGATTACCGCAGGTGCGGCGGCACTTATTATGGAGTGGGTAGTGTATGGATTACAGCAGAGGACTATTGATTCCACACAGGTTCGAAATCTCCTGGTCATAGGGACTGACAAAAGGCCCAATGAGGAATATCCGAACAGGGAATGGGGTTATGGGAGTTTAAATGTATATCATACCTTTGAGACGATTAGGCGAATATGACAGATGAAAGGAAGAATTAAAATGACAGATTTTTTTGCAAATTTAGAAGATTTAGGAAAGAAAATATCAAAGAAAGCAGGAAAAACAGTTGATGTCGTTGCGAAGAAGACAGGAGAAGCAGTTGATGTCATTACGAAAAAAGCAGGGGAAACTGTAGAGATAACGAAAATCAAGAGCCAAATCAGTACAATGGAACGCAATAATGAGCGTGATTACAAAGATATTGGTAAGATGATTTATGAAAAATATAAAAAAGGCGAAGTGGTAGATAGTGAATTTGTCGAGTTTTGCGAAGTGATTTCTGAACGTGAAGACAGGATTTGCAAAGCGAAGGAAGAGATTGCAAAAGTAAAAGGTTTAGATATATGTCCAAAGTGTGATGCAAGTTTCGAAGAGGGAACGAATTTCTGCCCGAAATGTGGAGCGAATTTAGATGGTGGAGCTCAATAATCTTCAGATGAGATGCAGTAGACCAAAAGGTTTACTGCATTTTTGTATGAAAAAGCATCTCAATGGCATAATAGGAGATATATGTGAAAGAGGTGACCGACATGCAAAATCATTTAAAAGACCAAGTAAGTCCTTATTTGCTTCAACATGTGAACAATCCTGTGGATTGGTATCCATGGGGGAAAGAAGCATTCGAAAAGGCGAAAGCAGAAGATAAACCAATTTTCTTAAGTATTGGTTACAGTACATGTCACTGGTGCCATGTTATGGCGCATGAAAGCTTTGAAGACCAAGAAATCGCAGATATTTTAAATCAACATTTTGTTTCCATAAAAGTAGACAAGGAGGAAAGACCAGATATAGATAGCATCTATATGACCGTGTGTCAGGTGCTTACCGGAAGTGGTGGCTGGCCCACATCTATCTTTTTGACTCCGGAGCAAAAACCTTTTTATGCGGGAACGTATTTTCCAAAGACTGCACGCTATGGAAAAATGGGTTTTCGTGAACTCCTGTTGTCTATTCATAAAAACTGGCAAACAAACAGAAAGGTTTTGCTAGAGTCTGCAAACCAGATTCTTGCAATTATCAATGTGGGAGAATCAGCGGAGGGGGAAGCAGATAGAAAACTACTGGATAGAGCTTTAAAATATTACAAGCAAAGCTTTGATAAAAGGTTTGGCGGATTTGGACGTGCACCTAAATTTCCTACAGCTCATAATCTGTTGTTCCTCATGACACACTATGAAAAGAGTCAGGATGAAGAGACAATGAAAATGGTTAACAAGACCTTGCAGCAAATGTATCGAGGCGGTATGTTTGACCACATTGGCGGAGGATTTTCCAGATATTCCACAGACCAATATTTTCTGGTGCCGCATTTTGAAAAAATGTTATATGATAATGCCTTGTTAATTATGGCATACTGCAGAGCATATCAGATTACAAATGAACCACTGTATTTAAAAGTTGCTGAAAGAACAGCCACGTATATTTTGCGGGAAATGACTTCGCCGGAAGGTGGATTTTACAGTGCCCAGGATGCGGATAGTGAAGGTGTAGAAGGTAAGTACTATGTATTTGAACCAAACGAAATTATTACTATTCTTGGGGAAGAAATAGGAACTGCATTTAACAAGAGTTTTGACATTACAAAGGAAGGAAATTTTGAGGGCAAAAGTATCCCGAATTTGTTGCAGCACGAGCAATCTGTTGAGGAATTCGAACCGTATCTGAAAGAGATTTATGAATACCGAAAGAAACGGTATGATTTGCACTTGGATGATAAAATCTTGACATCCTGGAATGGTCTTATGATTGTTGCCATGTGCCACTTACATCGTATCAGTAAAAATGAAAAGTATCTCGATGCGGCGAAGCGAGCGCAGGCCTTTCTAGAGAAAAAACTTTGCCATGGAAATACACTTTTTGTCAGTTATCGAGAGGGCAAGCATGGTGAGAATGGATTTTTGGATGAGTATGCAAATGAAATATTTGCCTTGCTAGCCTTATATCAAGCTACGTTTTGCGATGAATATCTGGAAAGAGCAAAGCTGTTTTGCGATAAGGTACTTGGAGAGTTTTTGGATGAGGAGCATGGTGGATTTTATCTATATGGAAAAGAAAATGAGCAGCTCATTATAAGGCCAAAAGCAAACAATGGAGGAGCGGTTCCAAGTGGAAATTCGCTGATGGCATATAATTTTGTTCAGTTATATTACCTTACAGAAGATACACGATATTATGACAGGGCAACACGACAAATCAACTATATGTCGGGTGAAGTGGGGCGTTATCCTACGGGCTATGCAATGTATTTGACTGCCCTATCTGACTATATGGATGCACCGGAGAAAATGACCATTGTAGTGAAGACAAAAGAGGAACTAAAAGATTTGCCTACACGGATTCCGTTGCATGTTTTTGCACATGCAGTAGTAGGACCTACGAAGGAATATCCATTGAAAAATGACAAAACCACCTTTTATATATGTCAAGGACAAAGTTGTCAACCACCAACGAATGAATTATAAATAATACGAAGCAGTAAATTTTGTAAAAAAGTTTACTGCTTTTGTATTGTATTTTTGGAAATATATGCTATAATAATAGTAATTATTACTGATTTATGAATTTGGAGGTAAGATTATGATTAATAAAAATGCATTTCGTAATATGTCGTATGGAGTTTATATTGTTTCTACATTAGATGGCGAAAGACCAACAGGCTGTGTGGCAAACAGTGCTATGCAGATTACTTCTGAGCCGGCTACCATTGCTGTTAGCATCAACCATGATAACTATACAAATGCTTGTATTGAAAAAACAGGAATGTTTGCAATTTCCATTTTGACAGAACAATCAGACCCAGGACTAATTGGAGCATTTGGTTTCCAATCAGGGAAAGATGTGAATAAGTTTGATGGAGTGGAAGTAGTAGAGACGGAAGGAATTTCTGTAGTATCAGATGCTTGCAGTTACATCGTATGCAAAGTGATTAATAAGATGGAGACAGCTACACACACAGTATTCTTGGGAGAAGTAATTGCAGCAGATGTACTCAAAGAGGAAGAGCCAATGACCTATGCATACTACCATAAAGTGGTAAAAGGTAAGAGTCCAAAGAATGCGCCTACATACATTGCAGAGGAAGAAGTTGTTCAAAAAGAAGAAAAATGGGTATGCGGTATATGTGGATATGAGTACAGAGGAGAGATTCCGTTTGATGAAGTACCGGAGCAGTTCGTATGTCCGGTTTGTAAACAGCCGAAATCAGTATTTGTGAAGAAGTAAATATGAAAATCAGAAAAAACCACTAAAATAGTGGTTTTTTCTATCTTATAAACCTTTATTTTGGTGGTTTAATAAAAAACAGGGTTGTGAAAACATGGACGCAATAGAGCGAAAAAGGAGTATCGTAATAACTAATTTTTAGTTATGAAGCGATACTCCTTTTTGTTTTGTACATGATTTGTTATCTAATTCCTTAGAAAATAGCAAAATACTATGAACTTATGGCAAAAATTACCAAGTTTATTCATATATGGTAATTGTATAATATGATTAGAGAATTATCCATTAAATTGGGGATGGTGTAACTTTTCACCAAAAAAATTAGAAAATAATAGGAGATGATGGCAATGAGAAAGGCGACGCGAAGAATAGTAGCAATATTATGTGCATTCACAATGATAGCAGGATTAATACTATCTGAAGTGGGAAATGTAGCACAGGCAAGTTCAATTGCAGATGAATGGAATATGTTTTCCTCTGCATCAGGAACCAATGTTGTTACAGGAGACGGGAAACTATATTACGCTTGTAGCAGTGCATATGTTGTATTACCAGAGACTTCACAGAATATGGACACCTTGGAATTGAGCATGAAAATCTGGTTAGAAGATAACGATGCAGTTACGGTAATGAAAAATTCGTATTTTGAACTTGCAAATGAGACCTGTGATAAGAAGGAACGTTGGTGGTTTTTGAGTGAGCATGTGACATTCGTAATTGGAATGAACGAAATTCGAGTTCCTCTGTCAAAAGCGCATTTAGATGTAGGTACAGGAGAAGGTTCAGGAGAATTTGCATTAAATGAGCCAATTAAATATTTCCGTATGTACAATATTGATGCTTCAACAACAACTATGAATTCTATCAAATTGTACGACGTATCTCTTTGTGAGCCGGATAAATATATTGCCTTCAACAATAGTGGATATTTCCAATTAACAAATCCACTAAGTGAGGCCCCAGACACAATTACAACAAGTATAAAAGCAGATATTCGTGATGTTGCTGAAGAAGAAATAAAAGCAACCACATGGCCACTCCTTACAACAGGGATTGAACTTGAAACCGCATCAAAGCTTCACAATAGCAACAATGCAGTTACTCAAGGAATTGTAACACAAGGAGAGAAAGGTCCAAAGAGTGGAACGACATATACGCAGATTTCTGTAGATGCTGGGCAACCGTTTGGATTCCATACGAATTATAAAGCAATTGCAACCATACCAAATACAAAAGAGTGGCAAGCGGAAGATTTGGTCGTTAGCTTTTGGCTATGGTGTGAGAAAGAAAATGTATTGCCAACGACTCAGTTTATTATGTCATCAGAAGGATGGATTGGCATAGATACAATAAAATGGGATCTAAGCAAATACTCCTCACTCAAAGCAGGATGGAATTACATAGAGTTAGCTTTAGATGACTATACGTATATGGACGCTACATTCGATTATACCAATATCTTATTTGCAGGAGTTCGCGCAAATGAATATCAGGAAAGTCCAGGTGTATGGAAATGTTTGCCAGTGGCGGAGGAATGTTCTTTCCGAGTGACCGATATCAACTTATCTGTGCGTACAGATGTTGACCGCAAGGCGGACACATTGATTGCAGCAGGTAGTAAGCTGGAAGCTGCGGCTATGCCAAACAGCATAGGCTACAATCAGACAATTTCGGCAGGGTTCATAACAGGTGATGAGGCGAGTGACTTCACTCCATCAGCAGGAACCAAATACACCGAAATTAAGGTCAACATGGAAGACACAACATTAGCAGATGGCACTACAGCGGTAAGAGGTGGTAGATTCGGATTTAGAACTACTTATCAAGGTATTGACCCATCAAAATTCACTGTTACAAAATATGAGGAAAGTGAATTGGCCATTGGTTTCTGGTTATACAACGAGACCGGAGAAGCGTTACCAGCAGGTTGGGTTCGTGTATCTAGTGAAGGTTGGCAAGGAAAACAAGAACGTGTATGGGCAACTACAGAATATGTCAAGACATCAAAAGGTTGGAACTATATAGAGTTACCTCTTGATGATTTCACAGTAGACATTGAGGGTGAGAATGAACGAAGTGGCCCTTTTGATTATAAAAACATTCGTTTCATGTGCTTTGATTCGGAAGCTGGAACTATGAGTGCAACGAATACCTTCCGTATTACCGATATTGAGTTGGTGGTTCGCCAAGAGACACAAGATGCAAATACCCTTGCAACATTACGTTCAGCACGTAAAGTAGCATTAGGTAAGCAAGGCGGCTGGTGGTGGACACCGGGTACTCGTACATTGATGCAGACTACATCTTCATATGAAAATGGACCGGAAATCGGAACTACATATATGAAATTAGATGTCACAACCGAACAACCGCAGTTCTCATTCACGCAAGAGTTTGATTATCGCGTTCCAGGTGGATATAACATGGACGATGTAGCACTCACTTTCTGGCTATACAGTTCCTTTGAAGGAAAAATGCCGGGCGCAGACAGACACATTCGTCTGGGAAGTAATACAGCAGAACCGGATGCAAATGAAATTTATTGGGATTGGAGCAAAATCCCATTACAGAAGGGTTGGAACTATATTCAACTGAACTTTGCAGATGCAATACAAGTAGGAACTTTTGATTTACAAAATATGAAAGTAATACGTTGGCATGGAGGTTCGGGATTTACATCAGATGCGACATTGGGTATCTCTGATATGAAATTAATTGATGTAAATGCAACATATGAAGTGACAACGAAGAAAGTCACAGACACAACGACAATTACAAACAGCCAAATGTTATTTTCTAATATCAATGCATCCGATGAGACATCGCTATATGCATTATATTTAGATAATTACGGTTATCCGACACTTCTCTGGGGAACAGTAGCATACACACTAAACTATAATGTATGCACTGATACATGGACAGACATTAAAGTAACTCGTAATGCAAACAAGACCGTATCTTTCTATATTGATGATACGTTGATTGCAAGCAGTAAAACGACTGATTTATTAGCAGAAGATACATTGAATTTCGTTACAGCGCATTGCATTGGTGCTGACGGTAATGAAGACCAGTTCTTTAATGGTACCATTGCAAAACTGGCAATCAGTAATCAGACAGCTCAAACAGGAGCATGGACTATGAGTACAGACACGGATTATATGTTAAACGGTATTGCAGATGAAACGTCAAATAATAACACAGCGATTTGGCACGGCGGTTATGTAGAAAAATGGACCATTTATCAGTCTTTAGAAGGTGCAAGCATTACAGCCGGCAGTACAAATATTTATAAAGTAATTCAAAACGATGTCAATGTGGCAGCGAATGCGACTATGGAAAATCTGTCATTGCAAGTTACCGTAGATTTGGCAAATGATGCCGCAGTAGCGGCTTTAAAAACCTGCTATATGGAATTGACAAATGAGACGGCAGACCAAAAAGAATTGACATGGTCTTGGGCAGGAAAGACATTGGCTGTGGGAGAGAATACGATTGAGTTTCCACTTTCAGCAGCAACACCAAATAATGGGTATATTACCAACGAGGGTTATGGTGCATTTGACTTAAGAGAAACTATTGGTTATTGGCGCATATATGGAAGTTCCAATGGAATAGCAGCTTCTGACCTTCTTATTAAAGAAATTAAGTTAGTAGCCAAAGAAACCGAAAAAGGAACAGAAGAATTGGTTCCACTTCCAAAACTGTTCTCTGACGGAATGATGTTCCAGCAGAACAAACCAATGAACATGTGGGGATATGCAGAGGAAGGAACACAAGTAACAGCAGTATTATCGGACAACACCGGTGTGTTGGAAACAAAGAACAGTACAGCCAATGCGGAAGGTAAATGGGAACTTTCTTTCACATCAAGGGAAGGAAGCTACAACGCATATAGCATCAAAGTAACAGTAGGAAGTTATGAAAAGACCATAAGTGATGTGCTTGTCGGGGAACTTTGGATATCGGGTGGTCAGTCGAACATGGAACTGACAGTTAATACGGATATGGATACAGAAGATATTCTGGCGAATGCAACAGATAAGTATATTCGTATCTTTTTGGAACCATCGTATCAACCGAGCATGAGACCAATTGAAAAGCAGACCAATCTTCCAAGTGCACATTGGGGATATGGAAATGTGCCGGCTGATGTAAGATTAGCATCATCTCTGGCATACAGTTTTGTAAAGAATTTAAGAACAGAGTTGGATGTTCCAGTTGGATTTATCAACACGGCACAGGGTGGTTCAATCATAGAATCATGGCTCTCCGCAGAAGCAATAGAAAGCGATGAAGCAGTAAAAGCAGCATTGCAAGAATACGATTTATATTTTAATGCAGATAATTATGAAGATATCGCAGGAATGACCTCTACGTTATACAACCAGAAGATTGCGCCTCTCGAAGGATTAAATATTGCAGGTACTATCTGGTATCAAGGCGAAAGCAATAGTAACCGCTCAGAAATCTACGATATCGAAGTGGCGCTACTAAAAGATAGTTGGGGTAAGGTGTTTGGCTTTGAAAATGGAGATATGCCATTTATCTTCTCACAGGTAGCACCGTATAATTACGACCACGGTAATACCAACAATCAACATTTGGGATATTTGGCAATGTATATGGAGCGTGGTTATCAGCTCTGTGACCCAGAGACGACAGCAATGCTCACCGTATATGATTTACCTCTAAATCATATGAAGAACGGTTTGTCATCAGACCCGATACATCCACGTATCAAAACACCGGTTGGAGAGCGTTTCTTCCGGTCAGCTATGAATTTGGTCTATGGAGGAACCGAAGAATACACCGCACCGGTATATAAGAGCATGGAAGTAAAGGAAAATGCTATCTACATTACCTTTGACCATGTAGGTGAAGGTCTTGCAACAACAGATTTATCCATGAACGTACATGGATTCGTCATTGCAGGTGCAGATGGGGTGTATGTAAATGCACAGGCGGAAATTATAGATAAAGATACTGTAAAAGTATGGAACAACCGAGTGGCAGAACCGAAAAATGTAATGTACGCATTTGACAATTATAACCAAGGCGCAAACCTTTGTAATTCGGTAAACATTCCGGCTTCGCCAATGCGTACGGTAACATATAACGATACAACTCTGAAACCAGAGTCTACAATTCAATATTTTACTGCACAGGATTGGATGTATGCAGACAAAGATGTGTGGGTTTATGATGAGTCAAACACTGCAGAATACGGCGCAGGTTTTAGACCGGCATTTGCAGTCGAAAGCGGAAGTTATACCTATGATACACAGACCTTAACAGAAGGAAACGCATCTTTGAAGGTTACTTATGATGCAGACTGTAGTGTATCACCGATACTTTCCTACAAGAGTATCAAGCAGGATTGGAGCAACTTCAAGTCAATCAGTGTAAAGGTGCTAAACTCAAATGCAACAAATGTCAGCATCAGTATGAGTGTGACAGCAGACGGTACAACGAAGCAACTAACTACAATCGAAGGAGCTGATGCAGTACAACTCGCTGCAAACGGTAAGGTGTTCCAAGAAATCACCTTTGATTTATCAGGTGTTTCAAATGTGACAGATGCAACCTTCCACATCTTTGCTGAAGAAGCAGGAAACATCTATTTTGATGAATTCTTCTTCGGAATGACAGAAGTAGTGGAACAGACAGACAAAGTAGCACAGGTGAAAGAATATACTACGGGAGTTGTAGCGGGAACAGCACCAACAGATGTGCCGGAAGGCTATCTGTTTGCCGGATGGTTCACAGATGATACTTGCAGTACACCGTTGACACCGGGAAGTACAGCAACAAAAGCTTATGCCAAATATGTGGATAATAAGATTTTGGGCGTGAAGGCACAGATTACTGCTGGAACAACCAAAGATAGTAGCGAAACATCTATGCGCTTCGTAACAACTGTTGATTCTGTGGACTATCAAGAAGTTGGATTTTACATTCAGCCGGCGGGTAGCGAACAAAGAAAATGCGGTTCTGAGACAGTATATGAAAACATAATGGCAGTAGGGGATAGCGGAACGATATTAAACTATACACCTACAGAAGAATTTTCAAGTAGTTCAAAATACTTTATGACTTATACCTTGTTTGGAATTCCAAATGTAGATTTCTCAGTGAAGATTACGGTAATTCCATATTGGGTTACATTAGATGGAACGATTGTAACAGCAACACCGACAGTTAAATCAGTCAGCATGGGTTATTAAAGGAGGAGTTTTTAAATGAAAATGATTAAGAAACTTTCAAAACGTACAATTGCACTCTTAAGCATGTTTGCCATGATTGCAGGGTGTGTCTTGACCTATACAGGACCACTCAAAGAAGCGAATAGTGCGAGTGCTATTAACGATGAGTGGAATATGTTTTCATCCGAGGGAGGTGTAAACATAGTAGATGGCAACGGAAAGGTGTACAAGTATTACAACAGCGCATCTGTTGATTTGCCAGAGGGTGCTCGTAGCATGAATGACTTAGAACTGCACATTAAAGTATGGTTAAAGGATACTGATGCAGTCAATGTGATGAAAGCTACAACGGTAGAGTTGGCAAATAACCAATACGACCAGATGGAACGTTATTGGGGATTGTCTGGAGAGAAACTTGTTCCAGGTATGAATGAGATTGCTCTTAAACTGAGTAAATCATATGCGCACGTAGGTACAGAAGGTGTGGCATTTGATATGGCGCAGACCATCAAAGCTTTCCGTATGTACTCAACGGCAGCAGATACTACAACAGCCAATAGCATTTTACTTTATGATGTCACATTAAGAAATGATAATGCAGCAGGATTGAACTTCGGTTTAAATGATTCGCATTTGCAGTTATCTAACACGCTGACAGAAGCGCCAGAAGGAATCGAAGCAAGCGTGAAAGTGGACAAAGCTCAGTATGAATGGGTACTTCGTTCAGCGCAGGATACTTCTTGGAGTTACGGATTAGGAACAAATGCAACTTATCATACAGTTGTGCAAGGTGAAGGTGGTCCTGATGCAGGTACAAGTTATGCAACTGCAACTATGTCATCAGGCGGAAATTTTGGTTTTACCAAGAGCTTCAACATTTCTATTCCGGAATATTACACAGTAGATGATATTGCATTAGATTTCTGGTTTAAAACAGACACCAAAGAAGCAACAATGGGTTATATTGATTTAACCAGCGCAGGTACATACTCTGATGAAAGACGTTACTTCAATATGAATACTTACCTGAAGGATGTTGTTGAAGGTGAATGGTATCACGTTGTAATTCCTGTATCAAAGGGTGTGCAAGATGGTGCAAATCCAAACAAGTTTAATCTACAGGAAGTAGACTACTTACGTTGGCACAGTACGAAAATAACAGGAGAGTCTGTTCACTATAATATTACAGATATTAAGTTGGTTGTTCTGGCAGCGGATGAAGAACAAAACGTAGCAACAAAATGGCCACTGTTCGCAGCAAGTGAAACTTCAGCAGGTACACAGTTAGATAAAGCGGCTGCTGAATATAACTCTAACAACGTGGTTACAAAAGGAACTGTAGGAGAAGGCGAAAAAGGACCAAAAGCAGGAACTCCTTATACGCAGATTTCTGTAACAGCAGGACAACCATTTGGTTTTCAAAATAAATATCGAGGTATTGCAGGTATTCCTGCAACTGGAGCTTATAAAGCAGAAGATTTGGTTGTGAAATTCTGGCTGTGGTGTGAAAAGGAAGAAGTACTTCCTACCACTTACTTTAGTTTATCAACAGAAGGCTGGAGAACATCGCAAGCAGCATATTGGACATTGAATAATTATGTTGCATTGAATGCGGGATGGAATTACGTAGAACTTCGATTAGACGATTGTACAAAAATAGCTGATGGATTTGATTATACAAACATTCGATATGCTGGTGTTTTTTCAAGTGAGCCATGGAATGCAGAACTTGAGAAGTATGCGCCACTCACAGTATCGCAAGATTGTTCCTTCAAAATGACAGATATTACATTAGAAGTACGTCCGGATTACAACATGGACTCAAATACAATCCTTAAAGTTGGTAGTACCTTGGATGCAGCAGGAACATATGCTTATCCTACACAAACAATTTCAAATGGATATGTCACAGGAGATGAAGTTGGTGAGTTTACGCCAGCGGAAGGAACTGCATATACACAATTTGATATTGCGGAAGGCGGAAACTTTGGCTTTAAGACTACATTCAAAGGAATTCCAGAAGGAATTGCTCCTATTACATCAGAATATGAAGAAAATGAGCTGGCTATTAGTTTTTGGTTGTATAACGAAAGTGGTGTGCAACTGCCTAATTGGTCCAGATTGCGTTTATCAAGTCATGGGTGGACAGGAACAGACGAACGCTGTATTGTACTCCACCCTATTGTAAAACTACAGCAAGGATGGAATTATGTTCAAATTCCGCTCACAGAATCTATTGAGACAGAGTACGGAAGTTTTGATTATACGAATATTCGTTTCTTATATTTCTATTGGCACAATGCCTTGACAGCCGATAATACATTTAAGGTATGCGATGTGAAATTGGTGCCATTAGATTCTGTACGAGAAACAAAGACACTTGCCACTATTCGTTCAGCATTTGATGTGGTAAATAAGCGTGCGGCTGGTTGGTGGTACAGTTCAAAAACAAATGCGTTTGCTTTAAAGGAAATAACTGTACCTACAGTAGATGGACCAGAGTATGGGACAAACTATGCAAAAATAGATATTACAACGGCAAAACCACAATATTCCTTTACGCAATCGTTTGAATATCGTGTGCCAGAAAAATACGACAAAGAAGACATTGCATTATCCTTCTGGTTATACAGTTCATTTGAAGGAACGTTACCAAGTGGAAGGCAGATTGCTTTTAATGACGAAGCAGCTGTGGCGGCAGATAATTTGAATGCCAATGATGTGTGGTGGGATTGGTCGAAGATTACCTTGAAGAAAGGTTGGAATTATATTCAGCTGAATTTTGCGGATGCATTTTATGAAGGTGAATTTGACATACATACGATGAGTACAATTCGTTGGTATGGAAGTGATTTTGCTTCTAGTGTTACACTTGGTATCTCTGACATGAAACTTATTACTGTAAACGAACCTCACAAGGTAATTACTACAGAAGTGACAGATACAACAACACTTCAATACAACAACATGATTTTCTCTAATGTGAATGCAACAGGGGAAACATCACCATATGCATTATATCTCAACAAAGAAGGTCAACCGACACTCCTTTGGGGCAAAACAGCATTTACCTTAGATTATGATGTGCGTACAGGTAAATGGGCAGATATCAAAGTAGTAAGAAACGATAACAAGACTGTATCTTTCTATATTGATGGAGAGTTAATAGCAACTAGCAGCACAAGAGATACACTCGCAGATGATGAACTGAACTTTACAACAGCTCATCGAATTGCAGCAGACGGTGCTGGTTCACAACTGTTTATAGGACGTATTGCAAACTTAAAGATTTACAGCGATGCAGCAGCTACTTCTTGCACAGGTAACTGGCCATTAAGCGGTGATATTCAATATATCTTGACACCGATGGAAGATACTTCTGGAAACAACAATGAAGCTGTATACAGAGGTACGAGAGCAGAAGACTGGATTGATTACGATAAGACACAATATGACTTCCTCTACAATGAAGAAGGAGAAAAAGATTACTGGTCTATGGTATTTGTTCCAGATATTCAAAATATCACACAGAAATATTATGGATATGACCAAATTTGGTATCAGACAGCACAGTGGATTGCAGACAATATTGAAACAGAAAATATCAAACACGTTATCGGCGCAGGTGACAACTCATGGAGTAACATTGATGTGGAATATGAAGTTGCAAAAGAAGGTTTTGATAAATTTTCAAATCTTGTATCATGGAGCAACATGAGTGGTAACCACGAATTTGATTGGGGCGATGATGACAACAGAACATCTACCAAGTTTACCAATTACTTTGGTCTCGATTATATTGAAAGCACCAAAGCAGCAGAAACTTATATGGGTTCTTTTGATGATCCACAGGGAATGAGTACTGTGGAAAACTCCTATTATCGATTTAATGTAAATGGAGTAAACTGGATGATTCTTCAATTAGAATACCATCCAAGACTGAGTGTAATAGAGTGGGCAAAAGAGATTGCAGCAAAATATCCTGCAGATAACATTATTATGACAACACACAGTTATATTAATGGTTCTGGTGAGTACAGTGGTCATTCCAAAGCATATCTTTCAGTAGGTGATGGGGACCAATACCTTGGTAATTCTATGTCAAAGGCATGGGAGGAACTTCAGGAATGTACCAATATTAAATTGATTCTCTGTGGACATTCTGCAAATGGCAGAGGTGCGATTGCCAGCAAGATGGAAACGAATGCATTGGGACAGACTGTTCCAGCACTTATGATTAATGCACAGGATAAAGATCTCAGTGAACCAGGTAACAATACAGCATACTATTCAGATAAATGTTTGGGTATGATTAGTATCCTGCGTTTTAGTGCAGATGGTTCACAAGTTGCATTGCAATGGTATTCACCACAGTGGGGTAAATCATTTAACCCAGTGGGACCTGATGGAGAAAGAAATTCTTGTAACATTCAGCTTTCTGTTAATAAGGAAGCATACGTTGAGGAGCACCAAAACGTTACAGCAGGTGTTGCACCTGCTACGATTCCAGATGGATATGTTTTTGCCGGATGGTATACAGACAACACATGTACAAAGGCAATTAAAGTCGGAAGCACAGTTGGAACAGCTTATGCAAAATTTGTTGATGCAAAAATCCTTGATGTAAAAGCACAGGTTCGTTTAGATGAAAACAAAACGTTGCCTGCAGAGGCCGAGGGAACAGATATGCGCTTTGTCACAACAGTGGATACAGCAGGATATAAGAAAGTAGGATTCCATATTCAGTGTGAAGCAAAAGGAATTGACAAGAAAATAGAGATGACGAAAGTATACAAAAACTTGTATAAAGTAGGTCAGACATCCGGGGACAAAGATACTCTATTACCGACATTAATCTCTCCGGTGTCAGAATACTTCCTAACTTACACACTATATGGAGTAAATGAGTACGATACCGTTATTACGATAACGCCATATTGGATAACTTTAGACGGAACTACTGTTTACGGGGCTCCGGCTGATAAATATGTCAATCTGATTAACGAACAATAGGAGCGTGAATGACGATATGAAGAAGTTATGGAAACGCGCACTGTCTTTCATATGTTTTTCTTCATTGGTTGTTGGAGCCGTGCTTTCAGGCACTGCTCCGATAGCCGAAGCAACAGACAATGAGGAAGTGAGTGAATGGAGCCTGTATTCGGATGATACGGGAATGGATTTTGAAACCTTGGGAGAAGGGTTGACAATTTCTATCGATAATGCAGGTGTTATGTTGCCAAATACGGTGTCAAAACACACTCTGGCATTACAGATAAAATTAGATATTAAAGATGATAGTGCGCTGGCAGCATTGCAGGAAGGGTATCTGGAATTAGCCCAGGATGTATGTGATGTGTCGGAAATTTACTGGCCAATGTCGAGTGTTAGCCTAACAACAGGGGTAAATGAAGTTCAATATATGATTCGTGATGGACTAAACTTTCCTGGTGAAGGCGGATTATTTGACTTAACAAAAGAAATCAATTGGTTTCGAATCTTTACAACAAGCAATGCAAACGGTGGAGCAGCCACTTTGTTGGAAGTAAAGTTGGTAGATATGAGTGAGCCGGGCTTAGCATTCGGTGAGACAGATACATATTTGCAATTGAGTGAGCCTTTAAATGATACTCCGGAAGTAATTGAGGTTAGTGTGAAGATGGATGCAGTAGCAGAAGAAGAGCAGCCGGAAGAAATAACACCGGAATGGACTTTGATGTCTGCAGGCGATGCCATGAATGCAGCAATTTCGAATATCAAAGAATTGCGTGATACCACCTATCGTCAGACAGCGACTACTGGAACGGTCTCAACAGGCGAGATAGGACCGGCAGCCGGAACAACCTACACGAAAATTATGGTTCAAAAAGATGGTGACAACGGCGGAAAGTTTGGATTCTGCTCCGTATATCAAGGGGTAACAACACCAAGCATTCCAAGTGAATATACAAAAGATGATTTGGCAGTTGCATTTTGGATATGGAGCCCGGATGGCACAGCACTTCCAAGTGGTGTTATAGCATTGAGCTCCAATGGTTGGTCAGGTGACCAAGAGATTCGTTGGTTTGTTCATGAGACTGTGAACAAGAATTTAAAAGCTGGTTGGAATTATATTCAATTAGATTTAGACAAAGGATTTGCTGAAGGTGCAAATGCATTTGATTATACAAAGATGAATTACATCTTCTGGCACTCAGACGGCAATTTGTGGACGACTGAAAAAGAAGTTCGTATTACAGATGTAAAACTAGTGGTCAAACCAGAACCTGAAACAGAGAAGATTGGAACAATCCTTGCGGCAGGTGAGCAGCTTAATGCGGCGATGACAAATATCAAAAATGTACATAATAACTATGTGCAAGAAATTTCTACAGGGACTGTTGCTGCTAATGAAAATGGTCCGGAAGCCGGTACAACATATTCTAAATCTGTGGTAAATGTTGACGGTACTAACGGTGGACGCTTTGGTTTCTGGGCAGGTAACAATGTTGTACAATTACCGACTATTCCAACTAAATATGGACAGTCTGACCTGTACGTATCCTTCTGGTTATACAGCCCAGATGGTGCAGCACTTCCAGGTGGTGCATTTGTACTGACGAATGACAACTGGGCAGGCGCAAACGAAATGAGATGGTGGGCTGATTCCTTTATTAACCCGAATCTGAAAGCCGGTTGGAATTATATCGAATTAGGCTTAGGCAACGGAAAATATTCTGAATCGAATGGAAACTTTGATTATACAAAAATTAATCATGCATACTGGTATTCGGATGGAACCGCTTGGACCAGTGAAAAAGAAATTCGTATTACGGATATTAACCTGATTGGAAAATCGGCAACAAGCAGTACACCAACCGTTTCGCCGATTGAGGTGAAGGCTACAGAGATAAATCCTGCAACACTTTCAGGAAATCAGATGATTTTCTCGAATACAAATGGGACAGAAGAACAAACCTATGCACTTTATGTAACATCGGAAGGTTGCGTAGCAATTCACTGGGGTGATACACAATACACCTTAGATAATTATGATGTCCGCACTGGTGATTGGGTAGACATTAAAGTAGTTCGTAATGATAACAATAAAATGGAGTTTTATATCAATGGTCAACTGAAAGCCACAAGTGAAGTGGCAGAAGCAGATGACTTAGGCGATTTTACAATTGCTCATTGTATTGGAGCAGACGCAAGTGGCGGTCAGTTATTTAACGGACGTATTTCGGAATTACATCTTTATAGTGATGTGGAAGCAACAGAAGTGTTAGGAGACTGGGCTTTAAAAGGCGATATTCAATACGTGCTAGAAACAATGACGGATACTTCTGCTAACGGAAATACTGCTATATGCAAAGGCACGAGAGCAGATGACTGGATTGATTACGATAAGACACAATATAACTTCCTTTACAATGATGAAGGAGAAGAGAATTATTGGTCTATCATGTTTATACCGGATATTCAGAACCTGACACAGACTGTTCACGGTTATGATCAGGTTTGGTATAACATGGCAGATTGGATTGTAGAAAATCTTAAAACTGAGAATGTCAAGCATGTGATTGGGGCTGGAGACAGCACTTGGGACAATCTGGACGGCGATTATGCAATTGCAAGAGAAGGTTTTGACAGGTTCACAAACCTTGTATCATGGAGCAATATGGTAGGAAACCATGAGTATAACTGGGCGGTAGACGGTAGAGATTCTACTAGATACCAGCAGTATTTCGGAGAGGAATACATTGCAGGTACGGCAGCAACAAGCACTTATGTTGGATGCTTTGATGATCCGGCAGGATTGACGACAACGGAAAATTCATACTATCGTTTCAGTGTTAACGGTGTAAAATGGATGGTTCTTCAATTGGAATATTTCCCACGACTTAGTGTGCTTGAATGGGCAGAGGAAGTCGCGAGAAGTTATCCGGAAGATAATATTATCCTCACAACGCATGGTTATATTGATGGAAGCGGTAATTACATTACACCAGGTAATCCACAGGGTATTAACGGTGGAAACGGAAGTGATGGCGCAGACTATCTTGGTGCGACAACAGAGCCAATTTGGAACACCTACCTAAAAGACTGCGAGAATATCAAGGTTATACTTTGTGGACATTCGACTAATGGAACAGGTGCGATTGTAGAAAGATATGAGACAAACACAAATGGTGATATCGTTCCGGTGCTTATGATTAACTCACAGGACAAAGACCTTAGTGAACCTGGAAAGGACACAGCTTACTATGATTATGACGCACTTGGAATGATTAGCATTCTACGTTTCAGTGCAGATGGCACTCAGGTAGCTGTTCAATATTACGCACCGAAATATGAAAAATCATTTAGTCCAACGGATAAAAATGGAAACAGAAATTCAAATGCTATTACGTTGACATTTGATACGGAAACCTGTTCTCACACCAATACAACGATTGTGGTAAATCAGAACAATGCGGGTGTTGAGAAGGAAGGTTACACAGGAGATACTTACTGTAAAGATTGTGACACCATTCTTTCATATGGCTCAACAATTCCGGCAAAGGGCAAAGAGAGTTCTTCGGGAGAAGGAACAGCAATACCACAACCGGATATAGAAACAGATGGTAAGATGGAAAGCCCTGAAACCGGTGACAATTCGCAAGGTATTTTGTGGTTAGGATTAGTATTTACAGCGGGCGTTGTTGCGCTTTATATCTTGCAAACAAAAAGAAAGGAAGAACGAGAATGAAAAAGAGAATAGTAGTAGCATTACTGACAACATTAATGGTATTTAGTATTACAGCTTGTGGTGGCGAAGGAAATGGCAATGACGGCGACAAAGTAAAGCTTCGTGTAGCTACATGGCGTGAATTTGATAAAGAGTATTATGAAGAAATCGAAAGAAGATTTGAGGAAAAATACGATTATATTGATGTTCAGTTGGAATTTAACGTAGATGAAACTTCATATCAGACAAATATCCAAACAGATATTACCACAGGTGCTGTTGCAGATGTTTTTGACTTACATCATACAGGAACTATGCAGATGTATGGAGATTACGGTTTAATTCTCGACCAGTCAGATATGGAATATATGAAAAATTATGATGAGGTTCCTGGAAAAATCAATAGTTGGAATGGTAAAAACTACGCTTATATGAATAGCTACAACTATTTTGGTTGTTTGTATAACGTGGATGTGTTCAATGAATTAGGTCTTCAGATTCCAAAGACACCGGAGGAATTGGTTGCAGTAGTAAATAAATTGAAAGATGCAGGGTATGGCGGTATCGCATATCCGGGTGGAACTGTAGGATATACCTTTGCAAACGGTGTCATTATCAGTTCATTGGGAACCGATAAGTATGATGAAATGATGTTAGGAATGGACTATGGTCAGTTGACAGATATTACAACCGTTGAAGGTCTGGACGATGCTTTGAGAACTGTAGAATATTATGCGGACAATGACATTTTATATACAGCAAGTGAAGCGGTAAGCTATGAGCCTGCAATGAATTTGTTTGCAACCAAAAAAGCAGCAATTTTCTGGGGCGGAACTTATTTCTTTGGTGAAAAAGATATCTATTTCCCAAATATAAATGCTGCATATTTTCCAGTACCAACTTATGCAGGAAATGGTATCAGTTATGCAGAACCGGGGCACTGCAGTTGTATTTATGCAAAAGGGGAACATATCGAAGAAGCAAAATTGTGGGTTGAGTTTATTGCAAGCCCTGAGATTTCCGAATATTACTGTACAAGTGCAAAGATGCTTTCTCCAATCAAAGGTGTAGAACCAAAGTTTGAAGAGGCAGATATGTTATTAGGCTCTGCAACAGGATACGCGTTGATTAAATCAAACTACTATGAAAATGGTGAGCTTTGGAGTAAAGAATGGGATGAAGCTTTGAAAGGCATTTTCTGGGACGGCGACAGCTATAAAGAGCATATCGACATCGTAAATAAGCAGTTGAAAAAGGCAGATATTGCGAATAAATAAGAAACTCTGTCTATAGGAGTGTGACACATGAAGAATCAAACAAAAATGACAAAATTCAAAAAAGCATACCGCAAAAAATGGAAACATGTCATTTATATCATGCCGATTCTGATTTGGTGGTTTATCATTGCCATTTATCCGAGATTGGAAATCTTTCCAATGTCACTTTATGAGTGGAATCCGGTAACCAACCATAAGGAATTTGTAGGTCTGTATTATTTTGAATTGATGTTTACACGTAGTTTGGATTATACATTGCGAGATACTTGGAATACATGTATGTACGTGTTTTATCTATTTCTAATTCAGACGTTATTGGCATTTATTATATCATTGGCATTACAGAAAAGCACAAGGCACAACAATTTCTTCCGTGCATTGTTTTTCCTTCCATTGGTATTTTCAACATCCATGGTCAGTCTGACATGGGCCTATATGTATGACCCAAACGTCGGTATTATTAATAATTTTTTGGCCATATTCCAACCGGATAAATACCCTGGATTTAGCTATTTTACAGAAAATTGGATGGCAATTCTAGTGGTTGTAATCGTACATATATGGGCAAATATCGGCTATACCATCACTATTTTAACCTCAGGGCTTAACACAATTTCGGAGGATTTGGGTGAAGCTGCACAGGTGGATGGTGCGGGCAGATGGCGAACATTTTGGCATATCACTGTGCCTTTGATGTTACCTACCATTTTACGGAACACCTTATTAACGATTTCTACAGGAGCTACAACAAGCGATTACCAGTTCCTGTTAGGAAATCGTGGACAAATTGTAGAGTATGACACATGGGCTACCTTGTTATATAAGAACTTGACAATGGCTACGGATTATGGTCCGGTGTGTGCGATGTCAGTTGTATTCTTTGTAGTTCTTAGTGTACTTGCAATTATACAATTTGTAGCAATGAGAAAAGTAGAAGATAAAGTTCTTGGATAGGAGGCAGAAAATGAAAAAAACAAAAAAGAGTATACATCCATTGAACTTTGCAGGTAAATCCATTGTATACCTTTATACTATTATATTAATTGTGCCACTAACATTTGCGATTCTCACGGCATTTAAAACGGGAACGGAACGTGTAATGGATCCATTGGGACTCCCGGCGGAATTGCGTTTTGACAACTTTATCACAGCATGGGAAAAAGGTGATTTGATAAATGCGATTAAGAACAGTGTAATTATTGCCTTTAGTACACTTGCACTTCAGTTGGCAAGTATCATATTTGTTACTTTTCACCTAGATGCGATTCGTGATACGAAGATAGGAAATGCGATTTACATGGTTATTATCAGTTCCATGGTTATTCCAAGTGTGAGTGGAGTAACCAGTCTTATGATGCGTCGTGAGATGGGCTTATATAATAACCTCATCGGAGAGATCCTGTGTGGTGCCACTGGTATTGCTTTTGGTGTGTTTGTGGCGAGTGGCTTCTTACGTACAATTCCAAGAGAATTACAGGAAGCTGCCATGATTGATGGAGCCAGTGATTTCCAGATAATGACCCGTGTGATTACACCGGTTATTAAACCGGCGCTGGTGTCTGTGGGAATTTTAAATTTCACAGGTATCTGGAACAACACAACAGGTGTAATGATTACCTTGCGCGATAAGGATCTTTATACAATACCAATGGCATTGCTGCTTAACTTTACGCAACAAGTTTCGGTACAATATGAAATTGTGTTTGCAGGGGTAATTATGACCTCTATTCCACTCATTATTGCGTATTGTTATTGTCAAAAATTCTTTGTTACTGCTTTGGCGGGTAGCGTCAAAGGATAATGGGGGAATGATTATGAAGAAGAAAAATCGAGTATTTACCATGCTGTTTTTGGCTGTTGTGTGTATCATGGCAATGTTTTTAGTGACAGCATGTCAAACAGGGCCAAAGGACATTATGGTAGATTGGAAAGAGTTAAAGGACCCACGTGGTTTATACCCTGAGGCAGGTACTCAAACGGGAGAGACAAAACCACAGATAGTGGAGCCAAAATTTGAGACAGAAGAGGTTGTAATTGCCGATATTATTCCAATGGAAATGGGATATGCAGTGGATCCGACAGGTGCTACTGACAGTACAGATGGTATCCAACAAGCCTTGTTTGATTGTTACAATGCAGGTGGTGGAACCGTATACCTTCCGGCAGGGAATTATGCAATTACAGATACCATTTATATTCCTTCTTACGTGACTCTGCGTGGTGATTGGCAGGATCCGGACGAAGGAACAGAATATGGAACCATCTTCAGCGTGTGGATGGATCCGGCTGATACCAAAGAGGGTGGTGCTTTCATGGTATCAAGTTGTGCCGGCATTGTAGGAATGACAGTGTATTATCCGTTTCAGACATTATATGAAGTGCTTCCGTATCCATGTACCTTCTATGTAGAAGATGGGGGTATGATTACAACTTTAAAAGACATTACAGTAATCAATGGTTATCGTGGCATCGGCACTTCCTATGACATTCCACATGAATGTCTTTTAATTGAAAACTTTAAGGGGACCTTTTTAGATTATGGTCTGTACATGAACAACTCAGCAGACGTTGGAACTATGGAGAATGTGACCTTCAGTGCAAAATACTGGAAGGAAGCAGCGGCAGATTGTATGAACCGTCCGATAGGCACAGAAATTGATAAATATGTTAAAGAGAATGCAACAGGATTTATCATGAGTGACCTGGAATGGACGGATTTTGCAAATGTCACAGTAGACGGATACAAAGTCGGTATGCGTTTTGTGGAAGGGTTCCGATATAAATTTGCGGGGGCGATGTATGATATTCATGTTACCAATTGTGAAACCGGTTTCTTGGTAGAAACAGCGGATGAACGTTGGGGTATGGTAATCGCTGACAGTGAAATCGAAGGGGGCGTAACCAATGCATGGATTGCAAAGGTACGTACAATGGATACAAAAATCTCCGGTGATATTAAAGAGTTTGCACCGGATTCAGTGGAACAGCAGGATGTAGATTTGAGTGAATATAAGGTTGATTACGATTTGTCTTATATTAAACCAAAGGCAAAACTTTCTGTTGTTACACTTACAAAAGGAACAACAACAGATGTCAGTGCTGACTTGCAAGAGGCATTAGACAACCAAGCGAAAGCAGGTGGAGGCATTGTATATGTTCCAGGGGGAACCTATCGATTAGATAAGCCGATTTCTATTCCGGCAGGGGTGGAACTTCGTGGTGCGTCATCGGTAGCCAGCCGTGAATTGTTAGTGGAAGAAACGCAAGGAACATTATTCCTCAGTTATTATGGTGATGATGCATCATTCGATGCAGATAAAGATACTGCGCTTGTGACCTTAGCAGGAGAAGCAGCGGGAATGAATGGCGTTCGTATTCTTTATCCGGAAAATGGTCCAAGAGATACTGATTTAAATACAACTTACACAGTAAGGGGAACAGCATCAGATGTATATGTTGTGAATTGTTATATCGGTGCTACTGCATATGGAATGGATATGCGTGGCTGCGATAATCATTTCCTAAAGAGTAACTATACAGGCTGTTACTATAATACATACCGTGTAGGTGGAAAAGACGGTAAGATTATTGGTTGTCTTAACAATCCAAACATGGTGGAAAGAACCATGGCAGATGGACGTGTGAATTGGATGGAGGTTGGAAAACTTTCTGATGAGGTTATTAATCCAATTTCACGACCAAATCATCAGGCAATTATAGTAGAGGAAGCAACGAATCAATTGATTTATAACACCTTTAGTTACGGTTCAAAGAATTTGATTGTAAACCGTAATTCTGTGGATACACTTGCACTTAACATTGGTTCCGATAACCTGAATGAAAACGAGGCGCAGCTAGTAAATGAGGATGCGAACATGACCGTTATCAACTCACTTCGTTTTAATGGCCATTCTTATGATAATAAAAATGGGGAACTTAAGTTATACAATCGTATCACAATGGATGAGCCGGATGAAAAATTAGAAGAAGTAGGGAAGGGAGAATAGTAATGAAGAAATTATTCCAAAACAAGAAAATAATAATCATCATCATTGCTGTTCTTGCCCTTTTAGTTAGTGCTTGTGTGGCATTGTTCTTCCTTGGGAATAGAAATGTTGATGACGTAATTGACTATTTAAAAAGAGAAGTGTACTCACAGAAATTAGAAAATTTGGGTGACCCGAATAAAGACATTGGTGTACGTATTATGGATTGTGACAGTCTGGAATCATTTAAAGATGCATGGAATGTAAAAATCACAAACAGACCAGGAAAATACGTACAGGGGACTGGTGCTTTTACCAACATGAAGTATCAAACAGACTTGGTAAGGGGTGTGCTAAAGCAGCCGGTGGATATCTCGGATTATGCAGAGGCAAGTATTCATATTTCTCTATATGTAGAAAAGAAATCTGCATTGACCGATATGATACATTTCGAATTGTCAAGTATGGGAGCACCGGATGCAGATGAATTAGAATGGTTTATTCCTCTTTCTAAGATGAAAGAAGGTTGGAACGAATACTATCTTGCCATTCCTGGCGCATTCGCTTCCGGTAAATTGGATTTGACCTGTGTGAATTTCTTCCGTGTATTCAGTCCAAATCCGAAAATGGGTGTAAATGTAGCACTCGATGATGTGTATGCAACAAAAACAGAAGGCGTAATTTATGAGCCGGAAAGCAGCGCATTAAAACCAGTGACTACAGATTCATACAAAGAGACAGAGGCCAAAGATGGCAAGATGATTATGAGTTGCAATACGGTGAACATCTTTGACCTGTTAGGAAATGTAGAAGTGACTGTTACACCGGGAGAATTTGTAGAAGGAACCGGTGCCTTTAAGACAGTCGGATACCAAGATTCTCTTGGAGAAGGTGTCTTTACCAAACCGATAGATATTTCTACATACAAAAATGGATATGTACATGTTTCATTCTATGTGAATCAGGTATCAAAGTTAAAGGATAACGTGTGGTTCGAGCTTACCAGTGGCGGGGCATGCGATGTTGACGAATATAGTTGGGAGATTTCCCCAAAACAGTTAAAAGACGGATGGAACGAACTTTTACTTCCATTCAGCGCTGCAAGTGCTTATGGAAAACCAGATGCATCAGCAATTAACTTCTTCCGTTTCTTTACATTGAAGCAAGCGGAAGGGCTTGTGACTATTTTCGATAATGTGTATGCAACTAATAAAGGTGCGACAGATACCTATAAGGAAACAGCTTCACCAAACGGTAAGATGATAATGAGTTGTAATACAGTGAATCTTTTCAGCGTATTGGAAAATATGGTTGTCACAACTGAAAAGAATGGCTATGTAGAGGGAAGTGGTGCTCTGAAAGTAAAGGATACAAAAGAGGCGTATCTTGGACGTGGTGCCTTTGCGAAACCGGTGGATATTTCGGCATATAAAAACGGAAGCATCCATTTGTCACTCTATATCAACAATCCGAAACTCTTAAAAGAACCTATGCAGTTTGAACTTACCAGTGGTGGTACTTGGGATAAAGACGAGTATGAATGGAGTATTCCTGTTTCTTCTCTGAAAGCCGGCTGGAATGAAATTGTACTTCCAATTTCGGCAGCAGAAGTTACCGGAAAACCAGGCCTATCGTCAATTGACTATTTCCGAATTTATACGTTAAAGCAAAAAGCAGGTTTGACGATTATTATGGATAATGTATATGCCATGAAAGGAACGGTTATACAAAATACACCAAATGTGCCAAATACGCCGAATGAAAATGGTGGTACTTCAGAGACAACATCTCCGTACGGAAAAATGATTATGAGTTGTAATACAACATCCATTTTCAGTACTTTGGAGAACATGACTGTTACCAATAAGGTTGGCGAATATGTGGAAGGAACCGGAGCTTTAAAGACAGGTAATGCACAGGAAGCATTTCTCGGAAGAGGCGCTTTTGCAAATCCGATAGATATATCGGCTTATGCAGGAAAGTATATTCACATTTCACTATATATTAATCAGATATCTCTCATAAATGGTGATACTGTATTTGAACTTTCAAGTAGTGGAACATGGGATAAAGACGAATACTCTTGGGTTCTGTCGCCTTCACAGCTTAAGAGTGGTTGGAACGAATTATATTTGCCTTTAGAAACCGCAATTGTGGAGGGTTCACCAAACTTAAAAGCAATTAACTATTTCCGATTGTTTACGTTGGGACAAAAAGCAGGATTATCTGTCATTTTAGATAACGTTTATGCTACGAAAACAGATGGCATGAAGACGGCTTGTGGGGAAAGCCTAAAAGCTGGAGACGTGATGTTGTCTAACTGTCTGTGCTATTATTCGAACTACTTTAACATGGAACTGACAACGAACTGTAAGGAAGGTGCTTATGCACTTCAGGCTAAGAATCCTTCGACAGGTATTTATGGAACGTTCAAAACGAAGGTTGATATTGCTTCCTATAAGAAGGGTTCTATCCATATTTGGGTATATGTAAATGACTGTTCTTATTTGAATAAGGATATGACATTTGAACTTTCAAGTTCTGGAACTTGCAATAAAAATGAATATGAGTGGACAATTCAGAAGAAAGATTTAAAAACCGGTTGGAACGAATTTACATTGGCATTCGAAGATGCATATGTAACAGGCACACCGGACCTTGCAAATATTAATTACTTCCGTTTGTTCACAGCGAGTCCGGATACAAATTTGAAATTTGCATTGGATGATGTTTACGCAACTTTATCAAAATAAGGAAATCAAGAGACATGATAAAAAATAATACACTTGTAACATATGCAGAAAGTAATTATAAAGAGATGCTACGTGAGCCAAATGGCAATTTGAAGTACAAATACATTGTACCGGGTAGCGTGTATTCAGACGAATTATGGGATTGGGACAGCTGGCTGGTTGATATTGCGCTTAGACAGTTTGTAAAAGAGGATATCAGAGAATATGCACAGGGTTGTGTATTGAATTTTCTTGCACATTGTGATGAAAACGGGCGTATACCGATTGTGATACGCCCACATAGCGTGGGACCGGATTTATCAAATCCTCACACCAATATCCATAAGCCTTGTCTTGCGCAGCATGCCGCATTTATCGTAAAAAATTACGGAGATGTGGAGTGGATCAGAGATGAGTTCCACAAAATTCTTCGTTATGTGGATTGTTACATGACAAACTTCAGACATCAGTGCGGACTTTATTTTTGGTTCAATGACGTGGCAATTGGGGTGGATAATGACCCATGTACATATTTTCGTCCGGAAAAGAGTTCTGGTTCTATTTTCCTGAACTGTATGATGTATAAAGAGCTGGAGGCGGTTTGTTATATTGGTAATCTGCTTGGCGTTAATACTGAAAAATACGAGAAGGAAAAAGAGCATTTAAAACTTTGCGTACAAGAGAATTGTTATGATAAGAGAGATGGCTTTTTCTATAGTGTGGATTTAAATTTGCTACCAATTGATGAAGAGTCAGAGATTCATGCAGGAGCTCCGCGTAGTTGGGAATGTCTCATACAGCGCATTGGTAGTTGGTCAGGACTTCTGTCCTTGTGGAGCGGTATTGCGACGGAGGAACAAGCAAAACGGGTAGTTCATACATTGCTCGCAGATGATGCTTTCTGGGCGCCATGCGGCATTCGGACTTTGGCAAACTATGAAAAAATGTATGCCATAGAGGCTACCGGCAATCCGTCCTGTTGGTTGGGACCTGTCTGGGGTGTATCCAACTATCTGGTCTTTCGAGGCCTTGTTCAATACGGATATCTTGACGCTGCAAAAGAACTTGCTGAAAAGACTATTGCTATGTTTGAAAGTGATATTGCAAAGACAAGTGTCTTACATGAATATTATCATCCGGATAATGGAATACCGATTATGAATCCGGGTTTTCAAAATTGGAATTTGCTCGCTATTAATATGTTGGCGTGGTTAAATGGAGATTTTGTAGTCCAAGAGTTTTAGAAAGGAGTGACAAACATGATGAGATATGAAGAACCAAATATGGAAATTATTATAATGCGAGAAATGGATGATGTCGTGACATTATCCGTTGGTGAGACAGACCCGTCAGATGGAGAACAATGGTGGAATTAAAAAAGTGCTGTCGCACTTACGAATTTTTCTTCGTTAATGCGACAGCTCTTTGGCGTTTCAGGTAATCTCGTACTTTGGATGGTGATTCGCGATATAAACGTCGAAATTGACTGCTAAAGTTATTGTAGTCGGTAAATCCGACGGTATAAGCGATTTCAGTGTTGTTCATTTTACCTTCCCGAATGAGATTGTATGCTTTTCTCAGTCTAATCTGATTTAAATAGGAACCGGGACTGATTCCGGTGATGCTTTTAAACAAGTGGGAGAACCGACTAACACTTAGGTTGGTCAACTGTGCCAAATCCTGGATAGTAATGGAAGGATTCGCATAATTTTCTTCTATGAAATCCATAACAGGATTTAGGCGGTCCAAGTTATACTTGTTATGAAATACATTTATTTCAGGTATTTTATCTACTACATAGTTGCGCATGAGATGTACAAGAAGGTTATATAATTTACCCTTCATGGCAGCACGATAGGCTATATGGTGATTCTGATGTTCTTCAAACATAGAAAGAAACAAGTCACGAATCGTGTCATCGTTTTTAATCAATGGTTGAAACAAAAGTGGATTATTAGAAAAATCCTCTATAAAATCATTCATGTTAAAAACCAAAACATAAGCATCTAGAGTTGGCAGCGTACAAAAACCTTGATGAACTTGGTTGTTGTTGATGATAAGGAAATCTCCTGGCCCAATGTGGTAGTCAGTCTGATTGCAGGTGATGATTCCTTCACCTCGTAGGATGTATTGCAATTCGATCTCGTTATGCCAATGTAGTGGAATAAAAAAATCCTTTATCAGCATGTGGGTTCGAATTAGTTCTACTGGGAAATTTTTATCTCCTCTAGGGAAATTTTCATGTAAATTTGAACTTAGCATAAGCACCTCCAGATAGCATAAAAGAATGATTATATGCATGAATGATAGTAAATTACTATTTTTTATAATTATATAATATGAATATAAAAAAATCAACAAGTGGGAGGATACCATATGTTTTTTACGGAAGCTAAATTTCGAAGAAGTGTGATTGAACTCGGTGAAAAACGATATTTCGGTCACACTTGCATTGCACCTTTTACAGCAATGGAAGGACAATTATCTCAGGATGAAAGTAATGTTAGTATTCCTGAGAAAATTGAGGGAGGAACATTTGATTTAAATGATTTCTTTGTGGGAAGGGACCGCTATCTGTGGTTAGAAAAAAATGTAAACGTTCCGGAAAGCAAAGAAGGATGTGAAGTGGTTGGATTATTTGACTTTGGAGATACAGGGGCCGGATATAATTCTGGATTTGAATCTTTGCTTTATGTGAATCGACATCCTTATCAGGGTGTGGATACCAATCACCAAGAGGTTTTCTTTACCAACATGGAAGGTCAGAAGCTTACATTGAATTTTGTATTGTGGACCGGATTGGAGGGTGGTGGAGTACATCGTACCTTCCAGCATCAATGTAAGAAAGCTCATTTTGCATATTTGCATAAGAAAGCAGATGAGTTGTATTTCTTTGCACGTGCGATATTAGAGACCTTAGAGTATCTGAATAAAACAGATGAACAATATGAGAATCTTCAAACTGCACTTGACCGTGCATTCTATGTTATTGATTGGGATGGGGAAGCTTTTTATGAAACGGTTGAACAGGCTCACTCCATTTTGATGACCGAGCTTGACCGCTTGGAAAAACATACAGATGTTACAGTTAATGTTGTTGGACATACACATATCGATGTGGCGTGGCTTTGGAGATTGAAACATACAAGAGAAAAAGCGCAACGTTCTTTTTCTACTGTATTACGTTTAATGGAACAATATGATGAATATATTTTCTTGCAATCACAACCACAATTATATAAATATATCAAGGAAGACTGTCCGGAAATTTATGCACGTATTAAAGAAAAAGTGGCTGAAGGAAAGTGGGAAGCAGATGGGGGTATGTGGGTAGAAGCAGACTGTAATCTGTCATCCGGAGAAGCATTGGTTCGCCAATTCCTTCATGGGACACGTTTCTTAGAACAGGAATTTGGAAAGAAATGCGAATTCTTATGGCTGCCGGACGTGTTTGGATATAGTTGGGCTTTGCCACAGATTTTGAAACAGTGTGAGATAGATACCTTTATGACAACGAAAATCAGTTGGAATCAATACAATACGATTCCTGATGATTTGTTCAAATGGAAGGGAATTGATGGAACAGAGATTTTGACATATTTCATTGAGACTCCTGAAGTGGGACAAGGCTTTGAACATAGGTTTTCAACATATAATGGTTTTGTTTCACCGAGAACGGTAATTGGAAGTTGGTCAAAGTTCAAGAATCGTTCTTTGAGCCGTGACACACTAATTTCCTATGGATACGGTGATGGCGGCGGTGGTGTAACGCGTGAGATGTTAGAACTGCGACGCGTAATGGACAAACTGCCGGGGCTTCCAAATGTGAAGCAGACAAAGGCAGGAGATTTCTTCAAAAAAATGCATGAAAATGTGGAGAAGACAGACCGCTACATTCATACATGGGATGGAGAACTATATCTGGAGCGCCATCGTGGAACATATACTACTCAAGGATATAACAAAAAGACGAATCGTGAGATGGAAAATCAATTGGCCCAAATAGAATGGTTGTCGTCTGTTGCATACATTCTTGGTGGTGAGTATGCGAAGCAGCAATTGCACGATGCGTGGGAATGTGTTCTATTACATCAGTTCCACGATATTATTCCGGGTTCTTCTATACGAGAGGTTTATGAAGATTCTCATGTAAATTATGCCAATGCAGAACAAATGGCAAATGAGGTTAGGGATAATGCGCTTGCAACAATTATAGAAGAAAAAGCAAATGTATATAGTGTGTATTCAAGCAATAGTTTTGGTGGAAAGGAATTGGTTTTGATTCCGGAAACCAAAGAGGGAACATTTACCGATGCGGGAGGTAATGTATTGGAAGCACAACATCGTAAAAATGGGTATGAAGTACTAGTGGATGTGGTGCCATTTGCAGCAACCCCTGTAACCTTCATACAAGGTAAGGAAGTGCAAGATGTGTCGCCATTCCAACTGAATGGGCGCATGTTGGAAACACCATACTATACGATTGAATGGAGTGACGGAGGCCAATTAATTCGAATCTTTGATAAAGAAGTACAGCGCAATGTCCTGAAGGAAGGACAGGAAGGTAATGTGCTGGAAATTTATGAAGATAAGCCTTTTGAAAATGATGCGTGGGATATTGAGCTCTATCACTTTGAAAAGATGAAGAAAATCAATGTAACCGCACAACCAAAGTTGATTGAAGCGGGACCGTTAAAAGCGGTAGTTCGTTTCCAATATGAATACAACCAATCTGTTTTCACGCAAGACATGGTTGTTTATAAGTATTCAAAGCGTATCGATTTCAAAACACATGCAGATTGGCATGAGAAGAACAAGCTTTTGAAAGTGGCTTTTTATACAGATATTCGTACAACAAAAGCCACCTATGATATACAGTTTGGTCATGCAGAACGTCCAACACATTGGAATAATAGTTGGGATTGGGCGAAATTTGAAGTTTGTGGACACAAATGGGCTGATATTTCTGAACATGGTTATGGTGTGAGTATTTTAAATGATTGCAAATATGGGCATGGAATTAAAGATGGCGTAATGCGATTGAGCTTGTTGCGCAGTCCGAAATTCCCAGATACAGATGCCGATATGGGTGAACATGATTTTACATATGCTTTATATCCACATATGGGAACAGTAACAGAGGGGCAAACAATCGAAGAAGCTAATCGTTTGAATCTTCCTGCACAAGTAATAGCGGGACAGTTTAAGGATACTAGAAGTGTTGTGAAGGTTTCTTCCAATAATGTCCAAATTGATACAGTCAAGAAAGCTGAGGACGAGGATTGCCTGATTGTCAGACTCCATGAATGTCGAGGAGGAAGCAGCAAGGTGGAATTAATGTCTGATTATCCGGTGAAAGCTATTGTTCCGTGTAATTTGTTAGAGCATGATTGTGGAGAGGCTGTGAAAGCGAATAGTTTGGAATTCGTAATAAAACCATTTGAGATTAAGACATTTAAATTTTACTACTAATATAGGAAAAGGAGTAGGGGTGTGACCCGTACATAGACATGAAATTTGGGAAATTAAGTAAATATGTACTCCAAGGTCAGGATTTGATTTTGGATTTTGAAGGTGTACAGGCAAGGATTGAAATTATCACTCCATCCATTATTAATGTGTTCTGTGGCTTTCAATACGAGGAACATCGTTCGAAAGCCATAGAAGGCGATAAAAAAATGGTGACAGATGTACAAGTAGAAGAGAAAGAAGACGGTCTATGGATTATAACAAGCGAAGTTATGGTTCGTGTGAGTGACGGTTTTTTTGTGGACTTTTTCGATTTGGACGGTCAGGAGGTATGTAGTGATTATAGAGGTGATAGAAAGCCGCTTGATAAGATTAGTGAAGGAAGAAAGAAGCTGCTAGAAGCTGAAGGACATGCGGTTCAGGAAGAAAACTATTATGCATTCAATGTTTTGAAGAAGCTTCGAGGTGACGAGCATTTTTATGGGCTTGGAGATAAAACAGGTTTTCTTGATAAACGTCATTATGACTATATCATGTGGAATACAGATAATCCTAAGCCACAGGTGGACAGCTTTAAGGTGATGTATAAAGATTTACCATTTTTTATTACACTAACTGATACACATGTATATGGTATTTTCTTAGACAATACATGGAAGAGCTACTTTAATATGGGACAGGAATCGGAAAATTATTTTTCCTTTGGAGCAGCAGGTGGTAACCTGGATTACTACTATATTGCAGGAAAAACCATGCCTGAAATTTTGCAAAAATATACCTATTTAACAGGTACTTGTCCGTTGCCACAGAAATGGACATTAGGATATCAGCAGTCCAGATGGGGATATGTTACCCAGGAGGATGTGCAAGAAGTAGCTGACAATTTAAGGGAATATGATATTCCGTGTGATGCAATTCATTTTGATATTGATTATATGCAAAATTACAAGGTGTTTACATGGAATCAGGAGAACTATCATAACGACCCGGATAGTTTCTTGGCGCAATTAGCTGAACGAGGCTTTAAACTGGTTGTAATTAATGATCCTGGTGTAAAAAAGGAAGAAGGATATCACATATATGAAGAAGGTGTGGATAAGAACTATTTTGTAAAAACACCTGAAGGACAAGTGTATATCAATAAAGTGTGGCCAGGCGATTCAGCATTTCCGGATTTCGGAAATCCGGAAGTAAGATCGTGGTGGGGAAAAAATATTAAATTCCATGTTGATAAGCACATACGTGGTATTTGGAATGATATGAATGAACCGTCTACATTTGAGGGTGAAATTCCGGATGATGTAATATTTACGGATGGTAATAAAAAATCTACTCATGCAGAAATGCATAATGTATATGGTCATCACATGTCACAAGCAACATATGAGGGATTAAAGCAAGAAGATGGACGTAGACCATTTGTTATTACAAGAGCTTGTTATGCTGGAAGTCAGAAATACACTACTGTATGGACCGGAGATAATCATAGTATGTGGGCGCATCTTCAAATGGCGATTCCGCAGTTGTGTAACTTAGGATTATCAGGAATTCCTTTTGCGGGAACGGATATTGGAGGCTTTAGTGGAGAACCAACACCGGAACTTATGGCAAGATGGATTCCAGTTGGTGCATTCAGCCCATTATTTCGTAATCACTCAGAATGTGGGTATAGAAGACAGGACCCATGGATGTTTGGTGATGAAGTATTGGATATTTATCGAAAATATACCAAATTACGTTATAAATTGATTCCGTATTTCTATGATTTGTTCTTTGAAGGTGAGAAGACTGGGGCTCCAATCATGAGACCGTTGGTGTTCCACTATGAAAAGGACGAAGTTGCGAGAACCTGCAATGATGAATTTATGGTTGGTGATAGAATCCTAGTAGCACCTGTTGTAATGCAGGGCATGGATAGGCGTATGGTTTACTTGCCGGAAGGTGATTGGTATGACTACTGGACAAGAGAAAAAATCACAGGTCCAGTATGGTTTGTTAAAGAGGCGCCATTAGATGTATGTCCAATTTATGTTAAAGCCGGAAGCGTGATTCCTATGATGGAAGAACAAAGTTATGTGGGTGAGAAGTCATTAGATACCTTATTGTTAGATGTATACCCGGGTGTTGGCAGCTATGACCATTATTTAGATAATGGTGAAGATTTCGCATATCGAGAAGGCAAGTATCATCAATACCACATTACAGTAGATGAATCTGGAAATGTGAATTGGGAAATTGTACATGCAGGATATGATAAGCCATATAAGGAAATTAAAAGTATATGAGATACATTTAGCTGGAGGCGAAAATGATTCAATTTGATGAGAGAAAAAAACAGTTTTATTTGCATACAAAGAATACAACTTATGCCATGGGTGTTTTTCAAGATGAATTACTCGTGCACTTGTATTGGGGCAAACGGTTGCACCATGGAATGGAGAATCCTTATGAAAAAGAAATGGGAAGGCGTGATTACACGCCTTGGGATTATCCGTCATTCTATTCATCCGATGTTTTTCCGTTGGAGTTTTCTACCTATGGTAGTGCAGATTTGAGAAGACCTGCTTTTCATGCGATATATAAAGATGGCAGTTCCATTGCGAAGCTTATTTATAAAGATTATGTCATTACACAAGGAAAAGAGAAGCTTACAGGGCTCCCGGCCACTTACTGTGAAGCTGGTGACTCTGTACAGACGCTGGTAATCAGGTTACATGACGAATTAAAGAATGTAGATGTATTTCTCTCTTACACGGTATTTGAGGAGTTAGATGCAATTACAAGAAGTGTAAAAGTTGTCAATCATGGAGAACGGATGGAAATAGACACCATAATGAGTGCCATGGTTGATTTCTATGGAATGGAAGACAGTGACATTATTCATTTGGATGGTGCATGGGCAAGAGAGCGGATGATTACGCGAACCGAAGTTGTGAAAGGTAATCAGAATGTGGAAAGCCGCTGTGGCGCAAGTAGCCATATGCATAATCCTTTTATTGCGCTATGTGATAAAGATGCTACTGAAAGAAGTGGAAATGTTTATGGCTTGAATCTGGTATATAGTGGAAACTTTACGGCCGGATTAGAACTAGGCTCTCATAATTGCGGAAGAACTTATATTGGAATCAATCCATTCCAATTCAAATGGGTATTGGAAGAGGGGGAAAGTTTCCAAACACCGGAAGCGGTTCTTGTATATTCCTCAGAAGGTATCGGTGGAATGTCAAGAATCTATCATAAATTATATTGTACTCGTCTTTGCAGGGGCAAATATCGAGACAAGGAGCGTTTCGTTCTTATTAATAATTGGGAAGCTACATATTTTGATTTTGATGAGAATAAGATAGTTGAAATTGCTAAGAAAGCCTCTGAAATAGGCATTGATACCATGGTTTTGGATGATGGCTGGTTTAGTGTGAGAAATGATGATACTTGTGGCTTGGGTGATTGGTATGAAAACAAAACGAAACTCCCAAATGGACTAGAAGGACTTTCAAAAAGAATTAATGATTTAGGTATGCATTTTGGTTTGTGGTTTGAGCCGGAAATGGTAAGTCCGGGAAGCAATTTGTACAAGGAGCATCCGGATTGGATTTTACATACACCAGATAGAAAGCCGACAGTAGGTAGATTCCAGTATATTTTGGATTTGTCGCGTAAAGATGTATGCGATTATATCATTGAGTTTCTGAGTGGAATTTTAGCAAGAGCCAATCTCGAATATGTGAAATGGGATATGAACCGTTATATGACAGAGGTGGGTTCAGCATTACTTCCGGCGGAGCGACAATGTGAGGTAATGCATCGATACATGTTAGGCCTCTATTATGTATTAGAAACAATTACTTCCAGCTTTCCAAATGTATTGTTCGAAGGATGTGCAGGTGGTGGTGGACGTTTCGATGCAGGTATGCTATATTACATGCCGCAAATTTGGACCAGTGATGATAGTGATGCGGTAGAGCGTATGGAGATTCAATATGGCACAAGTTTGGTTTATCCATATTCGGCCATGGGAGCGCATGTTTCTGCCTGTCCGAATCATCAAGTGGGTCGGACCACACCGTTTGTTAAACGTTGTAATGTTGCTATGCCAGGACAATTTGGATTTGAGTTGGATTTGAACAAATGTACAGAAAACGAAATTGAAATTGCCCAAAATGCAATTACGCAATATAGGGAACTACAAGAAGTATTTCATAAAGGGGAGTGCTATCGCTTACGCTCTCCGTTTGAAGGAAACTTGGCGGCAATTGAGTTTGTTTCTGAGGACAGACAGACTATCATCCTTAGTATTGAAAGTAAAAAAGCAACGCCAAATGCCCCAGATGAATACATTCGCTTAGAAGGATTGGATGAAACGGCATTGTATCAATGTGGCGATGGTATATATGGTGGGGATTATTTGATGTACAAAGGAACACATTTTAAAAATAACATTGAGCATAATAGTGTGCTGCAGATTTATAAAAAAGTTTTATAAAATTTCGAAAGGGTAAAAATGAAACATTATTGTGTAATTTCCCATACACATTGGGACAGAGAATGGTATAAAACTCAGGAACAATTTCGATTAAGCCTAATTGATTTGATCGATCATTTGCTTGAAATTTTAGATACGCAACCGGATTACATATTTCATATGGATGCTCAAACAATTGTGTTTGAGGATTATTGGGAAATAAAACCAGAAATGAAGGAAAAATGCTGTCGGTATATCAGGGAAGGCAGAATTTTAGTGGGTCCGTGGTATGTTCAGAATGATTTCTTTCTGACAAGCGGCGAAGCAACAGTACGTAATCTTTTGTTAGGAATGGACCAGGCTAATAAAATGGGACACTGCTCCATGACCGGATATATGCCCGACCAGTTTGGGTTGATATCACAGTTACCGCAGATTTTGCGTGGTTTTGATATTAACCATTGTGTGTTTGGAAGAGGATACGATGGTTGGTATATTGATGATGCCGGCAATATGCAGAAGGAGAAACGACCAGCTGAATTTCTATGGAGAAGTCCGGATGGATCTGAACTGCTTGCAATCTGTATGAGCAATTGGTATAACAATGCGCAGCGATTTTCCGCAGATGTCGACCGGGCAGTTGCGTTAACTAAGAATGTTGCTACGTCATTTGAGGGTGTGGCTACAACTCCATACCTTTTGTTAATGAATGGTGTGGACCATTTGGAGGCGCAAGAGGATTTACTACCTATTTTGGATGAGGTACAGAAACGATTGCCGGCGGATGAAAAGATATATCAGACTACGTTGGAACACTATGTGGAAATGGTCCGCAATGCTGTATCCACAGAAGACATTGCAGTTCATGTTGGTGAGTTGAAAGAGGGAACACATTGGAATCTCTTAAAAGATGTTACTTCTTCGAGACAATATCTGAAAAGCGCCAATAGCGAGTTGCAGAACATGCTGGAAAATCGTCTCGAACCATTATATGCCACCTTGGAGTTAAATGGAATGAAAGGCATTTATCCATCAGGTCAATTAGATTATTTGTGGAAAATGTTAATACGAAATCATGCCCATGATAGTATTTGCGGCTGTAGTAACGATGCCGTACATCGACATATGGTGGATAGATTTGCAGCAATTCGTGAGATGGGCTTGGATTTACAGAAACGGGGTATGGCAGCATTGGCCACTCATGTCAACGAGAAAGTTGATAAAGAGGATTACTTAATCGTTGTGTTTAATGCGTTGGAGCATGAGAGAACAGAACTTGTGGAAGTGGAAGTTGATATTTTAGCAGAGGACAATCCAAGGGGACTTGCTATTATTTCACCAACTGGAGAGCAGGTGCCATATACATTAGTAAGGGAATACAGTGTTAACAAATCAGTATTCTCGCCAATTAATTTGCCAGGATGCATACAGGTAAAACGATATCTGATTCGAATGGTTGCAAAGGATATTCCAGCTTTTGGATATTTAACCTATCGAATTAAAACATGTAGAGAAGAAGAAATAACAATACAAAAAGAGGTTGAGGTTTCTAAAACTGATACAGGTTATTGTATGGAAAATGAATACCTGCAGGTATATATACATGCATCTGGAAAAGTAGACCTTATCCATAAAGAAAACGGAGATGTGTACGAAGATTTCCTGACGGTACAGGATGTGGCTGATGTAGGGGATGTGTATATGTCTTATGCAATGCCGAATGATGTACCAATTGATGTTCAGGAGTACACCCCATGCATCGATATCAAGGAAGCAGATGGCTTATTGGGTAAAGCATGTATACATTATGAAGCGCTATTGCCAAAGGATTATGACAGAAAAAGACAAATGCGTAATCAGGAAATGGTTCGAGTTCCTATTGATATAATTTTAGAACTTGATGCCCTAAGTCGTGCATTAAAGATAGGTTTTAAAATAGAGAATCATGCTAAAGACCATCGGGTACGTGTGTTAATTAAGACAGGTATTTTCAGTGATTTCACTACGGCAAGTACTCCGTTCGATCTGACTGTCAGGGATAAGTCAAGTATAGATCCCCGTATTTTAAATGAAACAGAACCGAATTGTGGTATGGTGACAATCATGGATGAAGGACAGGGAATGTCTGTTTTAAACCGAGGCATTTATGGATACGAGAATCTGCAAGCAGAAGACGGAACACTAGCCTTTACAATTTTAAGATGTACAAGCGAAATTGCAGGTTATCTGGAAACCGGTGATGGAGCTTGGAGTGCGCCGGAGAACCAGTGCCTTCGAGTAGTGGAATGTGAGATGGCAATCCTGCCACAATGTGGAGAAGGCATAGCGGAAAGAGCTGCTTTTGCCTCTAAGGCATTTCAGAATCCGTTACTTGTACAAAGTGAGCCTGCAGATGCACATAAATTTTCAGGTGGACGTCCTGCTGTTCAAGATACAAGTATTGCAGAGTTGTTTTACAGAGAAATTCCATATGCAGATGTACATATGGAACTTAAAGGGCATGGGATTACCGTAGATAATGATAATCTACTGATAACAGCCTTTAAGAAATCATACGACAGAAGTGGTTATATTTTACGATTCTATAACTTGAAGAATCACGGTGTAGATACTATTTTGAAGTTCGGAAAACTAAACATTTCTAGAGTTTGGAAAACAAATTTAAAGGAAACTGCAAGGCAAGAATTACAGATATTAGATAATAAAGTTAGTATACCTGTTAAAGAAAAAGAGATTGTCACTCTATATCTAATATAGGAGAAGCAAAAATATGAGTAAAAAAGTGATTGTGGAAGGGCATATTTGCCTAGATATTACACCTGAATTTCAGGACACCAATGGCTCAATGAGGAAGCAATGAAGATGGGGGTTAACTTCTCACAAGTTCTTCAGGAAGCTTTAATGTTAAAGTTAAAAGTTAAATAAAAATAAAATTATTAGCACTCTCGCTTGACGAGTGCTAATTTTTATGTTATACCAAACCTATAACAAGTGAACTTTAAATCAAAACGGAGGTATTGGTATGAATATTAACAAATTTACTCAGAATTCATTACAAGCGGTACAAAGTTGCGAGAAAGTTGCCTATGAGTATGGCAATCAGGAAATTGAACAAGAACATTTATTATATGCGTTATTGACACAGGAGGACAGTTTGATTCTGAAATTGTTGGAAAAGATGAATATTCAGAAGAAACTGTTAATCAATCGTGTGGAAGAAGGGTTGCGTAAGCGCCCAAAAGTACAGGGAGGTCAAGTCTTTATTGGTCAGGACCTTAACAAAGCATTGATTCATGCAGAAGATGAAACAAAACAGATGGGCGATGAATATGTGTCTGTGGAGCATTTATTCTTGGCATTAATTAAATATGCAAATAAGGAAATAAAATCCATTTTCAAAGAATTTGCAATTACCCGTGAATCATTTCTGCAGGTGCTTGCTACAGTAAGGGGCAATCAACGGGTGACAAGTGATAATCCGGAAGCAACTTATGATACGCTTAATAAGTACGGACAGGACTTGGTAGAACGTGCGAGAGAGCAAAAACTTGACCCGGTTATCGGACGTGATGCCGAGATTCGTAACGTGATTCGTATTCTTTCAAGAAAGACAAAGAATAATCCAGTTTTAATCGGGGAGCCGGGTGTTGGTAAAACAGCAGCAGTAGAAGGACTTGCGCAACGTATCGTTCGTGGCGATGTTCCAGAAACCCTAAAGGATAAAAAAGTATTTGCTTTAGATATGGGAGCCTTGGTTGCAGGAGCAAAATATCGCGGGGAATTTGAAGAACGCCTTAAGGCTGTTTTGGAAGAAGTAAAAAACAGCGATGGGAATATCATTCTTTTTATCGATGAGCTTCATACCATTGTGGAGGCAGGTAAGACGGACGGTGCAATGGATGCAGGCAATATGTTAAAGCCGACGCTTGCCCGTGGGGAACTCCACTGTATCGGTGCAACGACCTTGGATGAATACCGTCAGTATATTGAAAAGGATGCCGCACTTGAAAGACGTTTCCAGCCGGTTATGGTAGATGAACCAACGGTGGAGGATGCCATTTCCATTCTTCGTGGTTTGAAAGAACGTTATGAAGTATTTCATGGCGTAAAGATTACAGACGGAGCATTAGTGGCAGCTGCAACCTTGTCAAATCGTTATATTTCAGACAGATTTCTGCCAGACAAGGCCATTGACCTTGTGGATGAGGCTTGTGCATTAATTAAGACAGAACTAGACTCTATGCCAACAGAACTAGATGAATTGCAGAGAAGAATTATGCAATTCGAAATTGAGGAAGCGGCTCTGAAAAAAGAAGATGACCGCCTAAGTAAAGAACGTTTGGAGAATCTGCAACAAGAGTTGGCAGAACTACGTGAGGAATTTGCAGGACAGAAAGCCCAGTGGGACAATGAAAAAAGTTCCGTGGAACGCTTGCAAAAGATACGTGAGGAAATTGAGCAAGTGAATCAAGAGATTCAGAAGGCGAAACAGACTTATAATCTAGAACGTGCGGCAGAACTTCAGTATGGAAAACTTCCACAGTTGACCAAACAATTAGAGGAGGAAGAGGAGAAGGTTAAAGAACGCGAGATGTCACTGGTGCATGAAAGTGTAACGGATGAAGAGATTGCGAAAATCGTTTCTCGCTGGACGGGAATTCCAGTTTCTAAGTTGAATGAGAGTGAGCGCAACAAAACCTTACATCTAGACGAGGAACTTCACAAGCGTGTGATAGGGCAGGATGAAGGCGTAACGAAAGTAACAGAGGCTATTATTCGTTCCAAAGCGGGTATTAAAGACCCAAGCAAACCAATTGGTTCCTTCCTGTTTTTGGGACCGACAGGTGTGGGTAAGACAGAGCTTGCAAAGGCTTTGGCAGAGAGTTTGTTTGATGACGAAAGTAATATGGTCCGCATTGACATGAGTGAGTATATGGAAAAGTATTCTGTGTCTCGCCTCATTGGAGCGCCTCCGGGATATGTGGGTTATGATGAAGGTGGACAACTTACAGAAGCCGTTCGTAGGAAACCATACTCAGTAGTGCTTTTCGATGAGGTGGAGAAGGCGCATCCGGATGTATTTAACGTATTATTACAGGTATTGGATGATGGACGCATTACGGATTCTCAAGGCCGCACGGTAGACTTTAAAAATACAATACTCATTATGACTTCTAACATTGGTTCTGCTTATCTGCTAGACGGAATCGATGCTAATGGAGAAATCAGTTCAGAAGCTGAAAATATGGTCATGAATGAATTACGTGCGCATTTCAGACCGGAGTTCTTAAATCGTTTGGATGAAACGATTATGTTCAAACCACTTAGCAGAGCAGATGTTGGACAGATTATCGAATTGCTGGTACGTGATGTAAATAAGCGACTGGTGGAACGAGAGGTGTCTATAGAATTGACTGATGCTGCAAAAGACTTTGTCGTAGAGGGCGGTTATGAGCCAATGTATGGGGCAAGGCCACTGAAAAGATATCTGCAAAAACATGTGGAGACTTTGGCGGCAAGACTTCTTTTGGAAGGAAATGTGGGTCGAGGTGCTGTGATTGTGATTGATGTGGCAGATGGACATTTAAGTGCCGGAGTGAAGGTATAGAAGGTAATTGTTCGTATATGAAATAATTGCGTAAAATCTAACTAGAATGATGCATTATTGAGTTAGAAAAATGCTTTATTTAATATAGCAAAAATGGTAGAATATAGGAAGAGAAAAAAAGGGAGAATAACATGAGTCGGGTAATTTTTCATATTGATGTCAATTCTGCCTTCCTTAGCTGGACGGCTGTAGAACAGTTGAAAAATGGTTTTGAGATAGATATCAGAGAAATACCGGCAATTATCGGTGGCGACCAACAGTCACGTCATGGTATTGTGCTGGCAAAATCTGTTTCTGCAAAAAAACATGGTATTGCAACAGGTGAACCGATTGTAAATGCATTACGCAAATGTCCGGAGATTCAAATGTTTCCACCAAATCATAAAATGTACAGCGAATACAGTTTTAGGTTGATGGAGTTTTTGAGAGAATACACACCGGATATCGAACAAGTCAGTGTGGATGAGTGCTATATGGATTTTACCGGAATTGCACATAAATTCTCATCGCCCTTTGCAGCAGCAAAAGAAATCAAAGATGCAGTATATGAAACTTTTGGTTTTACTGTAAATATCGGTATCTCAAGCAACCGACTTCTCGCTAAGATGGCATCAGATTTTGAAAAGCCTAACAAAGTGCATACATTATGGCCGGAGGAAATCCAAGTGAAAATGTGGCCTCTACCGGTTTCTGAGTTATATATGGCAGGTCGTTCCAGTGTCGAGGTTTTACAAAAGTTAGAGATACGTACCATTGGCGAATTGGCAAAGGCCAATCCGGATTTGTTGGAGCTACATTTGAAGAGCCACGGCAGAACCCTGTGGGAATTTGCAAATGGAAAAGGTGGTGATAAGGTAATTCGTGAACAAACAGAGAGCAAAGGCATTGGGAATTCTACTACACTTCCAAAGGATGTTACAAGTGAGGAAGAGGCGCGGCCGATTCTTATGAGATTGTCAGAGAAGGTGGCCGGCAGGTTGCGCGGAGAAGGACAGCGAGCGCAGATGGTGAGTGTGGAAATTAAATACCACACCTTTCAAAGTGTGTCTCATCAGAAACAATTATTAAAGGCAACAAGCAACGGACAAGCCATTTATGAACATGCATGTGAATTGTTTCATGAATTATGGAGTGGGGAGCCAATACGTTTACTGGGGATACGTACATCAAAGTTGGTAGATGAAAAGGCACCTGAGCAGATGAGCATTTTTGATTATCAAGAGCTTGCAATTGAAGAAAAGGACAAAACCAAAAAGAATGAGAAGCACGCGAAGCTCGACAAAACAATGGATCAGATTCGGAAAAAATTTGGAAAAGACGCAATAAAAAGAGGGAATGTTTCATGACAGTAATGAAAAAAATGATGAAGGTATTCGCACAGGAGGTCAATATGAAAAAGTGGATTATAATTGCAAGTATCATTTTAAGTCTGATCGTAATATTTCTGATAATATATCCTACAATTGAAATTCAAACAGAGGACCAATTGATTGCATTTCGCTACAGCGATGATATTGATGAATTTGAATCGGATATTACAGATGACGAATGTTATGTTTATTATGACAAAAGAGATATATCATTATTCAATTATGATTTTCAGAAGTTCTGGTTTTTCCATGTAATCACGATGGATTATGTGGAAGGAAATATGTGTGAAAAAGAGTATGTTTTGGAAGAGGAATACATCCAAAATTTTATCGACAATGCAACAATTGAAGAGAACGAGGCGAATTTGGATATTGCGGAGCTTATTAAAGATAAAAAGGCAATTGTCGGAAATACAAGGTATTCAGGGAACGAATATGATACGTCTATTTCGTATGTTTTAGATGGAGAACAAGAGATATTATATGTATTTTATTCAGACGATTTATTGGTAATTCAGGTGGGATCATCTGATGAAGGTCCAAAGTTTATTGCATATAAATAAAGGTAAGTGAGGATTAAAAAATGTTGATAAGCGAACGTATCTATAAATATATGGAAGAGAAGAATATCTCCCAGATAGAGTTCTCAAGAAAAACCGGAATCACACAGAGCACGGTTAGCGATTGGAGAAGAAAGGGAACGAATCCGTCTGCTGATAAGATTATGATTATTTGTGAAGTGCTTGGTGTCACACCGTATGACTTGCTTTTGGATACGGAAAACAAAAAAATGAAGGAATATAAAGCGATGGATCATGTAGTGCTAAATAAAGATTCCAAAGAATATGCATTGATTGAAACATATCAGAAGTTAGATTTAGATGCACAGAAACGGTTAGAAGGATATATGAATGCGCTACTTGATATGAAGTAAATACATATGGTAAAATGAAAGAAAAAAGGAGTAAAATTATGAAGGCATTAAACGAAAAAGTAGCAATTGTTACAGGTGCGGGTCAGGGAATTGGAAAAGGCATTGCACTATGCTTAGCAAAAAGAGGTGTGAAGGTGGTTTGTACAGGTAGAAGACCAGAACCAATAGAAGCTACAGTGGCTGAAATCAAGGAAGCAGGTGGCGAGGCATTTGCCATGACATGTGATTCAGCTAATCGCGAGCGTGTAAAAGAAGTAGTTGCAAAAACTGTAGAGACGTATGGTACAGTTGATGTTGTTGTCAATAATGCGCAAGCAGTTGCAAAGTCTATGCCAGTTGAGGAAGTTACTTATGATTTGATGTATCTTGCTTGGTCTACAGGAACAATTGGCTCTTTGAATTTCATGCAGGAATGTTTCCCTTATATGAAAGAGCAAGGTGAAGGTCGTGTAATCAATTTTGCTTCAGCAACGGGAATGTTTGGATATGCAGGTAACTTGGCATATGGCTCTAACAAGGAAGCTATTCGTGGATTAACCAAAATTGCGGCAAAAGAGTGGGGACAGTACGGAATCTGTGTGAACTGTGTACTTCCTGGTGCAGAATCACCGGCGGCTAAAGAATGGGCAAAGAAGTTTCCTGAGAAATATGAAGCTATCTTGATGCAGCAACCAATGCGTCGTCTGGGAGATGCTGAAAATGACATTGCACCGGTAATCGCATTCTTAGCAGGTCCGGATTCTTGTTACTATTCAGGACAATGTCTGTTGTTGGACGGAGCATATTCTATCGCACCGTAAACATACAGGACGAAATGTATTAAATAAAGTCAATAGAGCATATACTTATACGAAACCATATTTGGAGTATTCGTATGACAGAAAAGCTAAAACGAAAATTAAAGATGTGGGCAGTGGTCGGAGTGTTAATCCTAACTGCGTGTGCGGGAGTTTCTAAGGTAGTTTCAGTAAATAATACTGTAAACGGAAAGGAACTCCCTATTTATTCTGTAGAAACGGATGAGAAAAAGGTGGCGCTTTCGTTTGACGCGGCCTGGGGGAACGAAGATACCCAGCAAATTCTTGACATCTTAAAAGAACATAACATCCATGTAACCTTCTTTATGACCGGAGGTTGGGTGGAAAAATTCCCGGAGGATGTGAAGAAAATCAAAGAAGCAGGGCATGATTTAGCAAACCACAGCGAGAACCATAAGAATATGAGTCAGTTGGAGGATGCAGATTGCCAAACAGAACTACTAAAGGTGCATGAAAAAGTAAAAAAATTGACAGGCGTTGATATGGAACTGTTTCGTCCGCCTTATGGAGATTATGATAATCATGTAATTCAAAATGCCAAATCTTGCGGTTACTATACAATCCAGTGGGATGTTGATTCCCTTGATTGGAAGGACTATGGGGTGGATAGCATTATAAAGACTGTGACTGAACATAAGAACCTGCGAAATGGTTCGATTATCTTGATGCATAACGGAGCTAAGTATACTGCGGAGGCATTACCGAAAGTAATTGAGGGATTGAAAGCAAAAGGTTATGAAATTGTGCCTATATCGGAATTGATTTATAAAGAAAATTATCATTTAGACGTGACAGGAAGGCAAATAATGGATTGAGATTTACTTAATCTGTTCCCTTGAAAGATTGTATAATATAAAGTATAATTTGTTTCGGATAATAACAAAAGTAATTACATTTAGATAACCGAATGTATGATTTAGGAAAGGGAATAATGAAGAAAGATTTATTTTTATCAGAATATAATATTAAAGAGACCGATTTGGAGAAGGCGAATATTCATTGGGATGAGTTGTTTGAAATTGCAAACAAATACGAGACTATGGATGGACTTTTACACGCAATCGGGAAAGATTTTATTGATGAATATCTCTACGATATTGAAAAGGCGGGCATTCATTCCTATCGATACCGAACAAAGTCAGTGGAGCATTTACTGGAAAAGATAATTCGCAAGAAGAAAGAAAATCCAGAAAAATTTGAAAAACTGGACCATTCAAACTTTCATAAGTTTATTACGGATTTAATCGGTATTCGTGTGTTTTTCCTTTATCGGGAAGACTGGATACATTTTCATCACTACATCACCAGCAGGTTTGAAAACAATTCAGAAATTTATATAAAAGATAGGCTCGCAGATTTTGATGAAGATGTGAATCATTATTATATTGCGGAAAAACCAAAGGTTTACAAAAGGGCCGGGGATAGTAAGATATACGATGGAGATGAAATAGAAATCAAGTCGGATGGCATTTATCGTTCTTTACATTATATTGTAAAATATAAGGGATATTATGTGGAAATTCAGGGGAGAACGCTATTTGAAGAAGGCTGGAGTGAGATAGACCATGACATCGTATACCCATATTATAAAGATGATGAAATGCTGAACAACTTTTCGGGTCTTCTCAACCGTTTGTCGGGAATGGCTGATGAAATGAGTTCCTACTTTCGAAGATTAAAACAAGAGAAGGAGAAGCATTGATGAAGTACGATTTTACATTTTATAATCCAACTAGAATTCACTTTGGGAAAAATGCTATGGAGCATTTGCCAAAAGAGCTGGAGAACTTTGGCGATAATGTGTTATTGCTTTACGGGAAACAGGCGATAAAAAGAATTGGGCTTTACGATGAAGTGATAGAGATATTGAACGCATGTGGGAAGAAAGTCACAGAGCTTGGAGGAATCAAACCGAATCCATCTTATGCGCAAGTCCTGGAAGGCGCAAGACTCGTTCGAGAGAATCAGGTTGACCTTATTTTAGCTGTTGGTGGTGGTTCTGTTGTGGACTGCGCAAAAGCAATCTCTGTTTCTGCATATACAGAAGGAGACCCGTGGCAAAAGTATTGGGTGGAGTTTTTGCCACTAGACAGTAAGGTCGTGCCGGTGGCGTCTATTCTCACTATGGTAGGAACAGGTTCAGAAATGAACGGTGGTTCCGTAATTACAAACGACGAGGTCACGGTCAAAGAAGGTAGAATATTCCCGCCGGAAGTGAATCCAAAATTTTCAATTTTGAATCCGGAATATACCTATTCTGTTCCGAAACTTCAAATGGTTAGTGGCATTTTTGATATCATGTCCCACTTGTGTGAACAGTACTTTTCGGGGGATGACGATAACACGACAGACTATTTGATTGAGGCTGTGATGAGATCCTTGATTCATAGCGCAAGAGTGGCCATTCAAAATCCGGAGGATTACGAGGCGAGAAGTAATATTATGTGGTGTGCAACAGTTGCGCTCAACCGCATTACAGGACTTTCCAAGACACAGGACTGGGAAGTGCATGGTATAGAGCACCAGCTTGGGGCATACACAGATTGTGCACATGGTCTCGGACTATCTGTTATTTCAATGCCGTATTATAGATACATTTATAAGGATGGCTTGCATCAGTTTGTTCGTTTTGCCAAGAATGTATGGGATGTAGACGGGGCAGGAAAAACGGATGAGGAGATAGCACTGGAAGGTATCAAAGCATTAGAAAACTTTTCAAAGGAACTGGGCATTCCGTCTACCTTGCGGGAACTCGGTGCAACAGAGGATATGCTTGAAAAAATCGCTTATTCTGTGGAAGAAGGCGGTGGATATAAGAAGATGACGCAGGACGACATCCTTGCTGTTTTGAAAGCTTGTTTTTAGGGAGGATAAAGAGATGAAATTTACGAAGATGCAAGGCCTTGGAAATGATTATGTGTATGTAAACTGTTTCCAAGAAAAAATAGAAAATCCATCTGAAGTAGCAATCAAAGTGAGCAACCGTAATTTTGGTGTTGGTTCTGACGGTTTGATTATGATTAATCCGTCTAAAGTGGCCGATTTCGAGATGGAAATGTACAACGCAGACGGTTCTCGTGGAGAAATGTGCGGGAACGGAATCCGCTGTGTAGGAAAATATGTGTATGATTACGGCTTGACTGACAAAACCAGTGTTTCGGTGGAAACCCTAGGTGGCATTAAGTATTTGGATTTCACTGTGGAAAATGGGAAAGTAAAGCTTGTGAAAGTAGATATGGGAAGTCCTGAATTGGTTCCTGCCAACATTCCGATTGTAGCAGAAGGCGAAACCGTAATTGATGCTCCAATTATTGTGGATGGTAAAGAATATCGTATGACAGGTGTTTCTATGGGAAATCCCCACACCGTGGTATATATTGATGATGTGCAAGGCTTGGAGATAGAAAAAATAGGACCAAAATTCGAAAACCATGAACGCTTTCCAAAACGTATCAATACGGAGTTTGCAAGGGTGATTGACAGAAATACGGTAGAAATGCGTGTATGGGAGCGCGGTTCAGGCGAAACCCTGGCATGTGGAACCGGAGCATGCGCAGTTGCAGTGGCAAGCATCTTAAATGGATTGACCGAGAACAAAGTGACTGTAAAATTGCTTGGAGGCGATTTGCAAATCGAGTGGGATAGGGAAGCAAATAAGGTGTATATGACCGGCCCGGCAGAGGTTTCATTTGAAGGTGAAATAGCGATTTAAAAAAATGGCACTGAACATGAGATTCAGTGCCATAAATTTTACTTTTATAATTATCTGTTGTTGATAATCTTTGTCAATTCAACTGGGTCAACGATTTTTCCATCTTTATAAACACGCATGTTACCTGAAGCAATTTCGTCAATTAAGATAACTTCGTCGTTGTTGTAACCAAATTCAAATTTGATATCCCAAAGGTCAAGACCAAGTGATTTCAAATCGTCAGCAACGATTTTAGTAATTGCCAATGTTTGTTCTTTCATGCTTTCGAACATTGCAGGTGTCATGATTCCTAATGCTGCAAGACCTTCACCTGTTACAAGTGGGTCACCTAATTCATCGTTTTTGAATGTACATTCAACATAGCCACCTTCTAAAACAGTACCGTTTTCAATATATTCACCGTATCTGCGGATAAAGCTTCCTGTTGCTACCAAACGGCAGATTACTTCGAGACCATGTCCGAATACTGTTGCAGGAAGTACTTCCATAGTAGCATCTTCCAAATTAGCTCCAACATAGTGTGTTTTAATACCAGCTTCTTTTAATAACTCAAAGTAGTGGATAGATGTTTCTAAGTTCGCTTTACCGATTCCTTCAATTGTTAAACCAACAGAGTTTTCGCCTGGATCAAATACGCCGTCTTTTCCAGTACAGTCGTCTTTGAATTTTAACATTACATTTCCATTGTCAAGTTTGTACACATCTTTTGTTTTACCTGTATAGATTTTTTCCATTTTCGATATCCTCTCTTTTTTGAATTGATTAGTAAGGAGATTAAAAACATCTCACATAAAATTTTTATCATAAAACAGGTGGTTTTACAATATTTTTTTGAAAGAAAACGGTTGCTTTTTTAAAAATTAATGATATAATGTATTTTGTTCGGTAAATAACGATGCGGAATGGTGTAATGGTAGCACAGCAGACTCTGACTCTGTTAGTAGGGGTTCGAATCCCTTTTCCGTAGTTTTTTTATCGCAAAAAATGAATAGCGGAGTGTGGCTCAGCTTGGTAGAGCGCTACGTTCGGGACGTAGAGGCCGCAGGTTCGAATCCTGTCACTCCGATTTAAAGGTGCTAAGGTTTTTGCTTGTCCAAGAATTTTAGCACTTTTTATTTCATAAATGAGTACCCGATACGGAGGAATGTCAAAATGCAAATCAAGGTTATTTTGTGGGATATAGATGGTACACTTTTGAATTTTGAGGCGGCGGAAAAAGCTGCAATTCGACAATGTTTTACTGCTTTTGACTTGGGAGAGTGCACTGATGAAATGCTTGGTGCATATCAAGTGATTAATAGAGAGTATTGGAAGCGTTTAGAGCGGGGAGAAATTAGTAAAAAAGAAGCTTTAGTAGCACGTTTTAATGACTTGCTTGAGAAATACGGTCTGGACACATCTGTTGCACCAAAGGTTAATGCTGAGTATCAGGTTCGCTTAGGAGATACCATTTGCTTTCATAAAAATGGATTGGAAACCGTGAAGGCATGTAAAGGGAAAATTCCGCAATACGCAGTTACAAATGGAACAAAGGTAGCACAGGATAGGAAACTTCGAAACTCTGGGCTGATTGATTTGTTCGATGGTATCTTTATATCAGATGAGATAGGGATAGAAAAGCCGGCAATTGGATTTTTTGATGTGGTATTTAAAACAATTGGCAAATATGATAAATCCGAGATTTTGATTGTAGGTGATTCACTTACAAGTGACATACAAGGTGGAAATAATGCAGGTATTCTTACTTGCTGGTTTAATCCATTGGGAAAAGACAATGACTTGGGGCTGCAAATCGATTATGAAATTAGCGATTTAGGGCAAGTGTTAGATATTGTATCAATAAGTGACGGGGAGTAGCATTCTACTCCCCGTAAAAAATCACTATTTTAGCTCATATTCCAGCACATAGTCATCCATCACAAAACCACTTCCAATGTCCGTAACTTGTTCACGCACATTCACAAAACCGATATGTTTATAAAAAGCAAGAGAGTTCACATTGTTGCGATTACAGGTTAACCAGATTTTCGACAGATTTCTCATTTTACAAATTTCAATAAATTTCTCGAATATGTACTTACCGATTCCTTTGCCACGAAATTCCTCATCTACATACAATTTGCTCAGGAACAGTTCGCCGTCTTTTTCTTGTATTGCTGCAAAACCGGCAAAGGTATAATCATAGGAAAACAAAAAGTATTCATATCCGGAATTGATTTGCTCGACCAAAGCATCCGGTGTTAAAAACTTATCTACCATATATTCCACCTGTGCTTCTCCGAGAATCGGTGTGTAATGTTGCGTCCAAATTGCATCGGCAACAGCGTATACAGAATATACAAGTTCCATGTTTGTTACAGGAATAATTCTTAAGTTCTTCATAAATAAAATCCCCTTTAGTTATATGATTTTTATGCTTTAATAGTTGCATTGTATCATGAATCAAAGGTGTAAACAAGAGGAATTATTAGCACTCTGCCCTCGAGAGTGCTAAATTAATATTGACATTTAAAATCAGGAGTATTAAAATAAGAATTAAGTGAAATTTAGACGAAAAAAGGAGATGTTGTAAATGGCAGCAAAGCATGGAAATCTTTCAATTAACAGTGAAAACATTTTCCCAATTATTAAAAAATGGATGTATTCGGACCATGATATTTTTGTGCGCGAATTAATTTCCAATGGATGTGATGCAATCACAAAATTGAAAAAATTAGATATGATGGGAGAATACCAACTTCCGGATGATTATAAACCAAGTATACAAGTGGTTGTTAATCCTGACGAAAAGACCTTGAAGTTTATTGATACAGGTTTAGGAATGACAGCTGAAGAAGTAGAAGAATATATTACCCAAATCGCTTTTTCAGGTGCAACAGAGTTTTTGGAAAAGTACAAGGACAAAACAACAGAAGATGATATGATTGGACATTTCGGACTCGGTTTCTATTCTGCATTTATGGTAGCAGATGAGGTGCAGATTGATACTTTGTCATACAAAGAAGGAGCAACCCCTGTACATTGGACCTGTGATGGCGGAACAGAGTATGATATGGAAGACGGTGTAAAAGAAACTGTCGGAACGGAAATCACCTTATTCCTCAACGAAGACTGTCTGGAATTTGCAAATGAATACCGTGTCAGAGAAGTGATTGAAAAATACTGTTCATTCATGCCGGTGCCTATTTATTTGTCCCAAGAAAACGCGGAGCAGGAATACGAAACTATCATGGCCGATGAATTAAAAGAGGATGATGTGGTTGTGGAGCACATTCACGAAGAGGCCAAGATGGAAGAAAAAGAAAATGAAGACGGCACAAAAGAAATGGTTGAGGTATCGCCGGCCCAAGATAAGGTGAAGATTCACAAACGTCCGGTAGCTTTGAATGATATAACTCCACTTTGGGCAAAGCATCCTAACGAATGTGAAAAAGATGATTATATCGCATTTTACCGTAAGGTGTTCATGGATTACAAAGAGCCGTTATTCTGGATTCATTTGAATATGGATTATCCATTCAACCTGAAGGGAATATTGTATTTTCCGAAAATTAATACGGAATATGATTCGGTAGAAGGCAAAATTAAGTTGTATAACAATCAGGTGTTTATCGCAGACAACATTAAGGAAGTGATTCCGGAGTTTCTAATGATATTAAAAGGTGTGATTGATTGTCCGGATTTACCGCTAAACGTATCTCGTAGTGCACTTCAAAATGATGGATTTGTACACAAGATTTCTGAGTATATTTCTAAAAAGGTGGCAGATAAGCTTTCCGGAATGTGTAAGACAGATAAAGAGACATATGAAAGTTATTGGGACGATATCAGCCCATTTATCAAATTTGGTTGTCTCAAAGATAACAAATTCTGTGACAAGATGAGCGATTATATGTTGTTCAAAAATCTTGAGCATAAGTATTTGACTTTGAAGGAATGCATTGAAAAGAATGGCGGGGAGACGGAGACAAAAGAGGGCGAAGAAAAGAAGCCTGTTACCATTTATTATGTAACCGACGAACAGCAACAGAGCCAGTACATCAACATGTTCAAGGCTGAGGGGATGGATGCAGTCATTTTGACACATAACATTGATTCACCATTTATTACACAGTTAGAGCAGCGAAATGAAAGTGTGAAGTTCGAACGTATTGATGCAGATTTAACAGATGTATTTAAACAAGAAGTTGCAGCAGACGAGGAAGAAGTATTTAAGGCAAATATAGAAACGTTGACTGGTATTTTCCGAAAAGCGTTAGCAAATGACAAGTTAGTTGTTAAAGTTGAGAAGTTGAAAAATGAAAAAGTGGCATCGATGATGACACTTTCAGAAGAGACTCGCCGTATGCAGGAAATGATGAAGATGTACGGCATGATGGGAATGGACCCAAGTATGTTCGGAAGCGATACCACATTAGTGCTTAATTCGAATCATCCGTTGGTGCAATATGTATTAGAGCATGCAGAGGGTGAGCATACAGGATTGTTCTGTCAGCAACTATACGACTTGGCTTTATTGGGAAATAAACCGTTAAACCCGGAGGAAATGACGGCATTTATTCAAAGGAGTAACGAGATTATGCTACTGTTGGCAAAATAGTCATGAAAACAAGCCGAAAGTTTTCTGAAAAAGCAAGATTTACTTGAAAATTTACTGAAAGCAAACTATAATATTTGCATATATATAACTAAAGAAAATGTAGATGGAGGGGTTAGCAATGGCTTTTTTTGATGATATTGGCAAAAAACTATCACAAGCAGGGCAAAGCGCAGTGCAGAAAACAAAAGACATGACCGAAATTGCTAAAATTAACAGTGCAATTAGTGATGAGGAAAAGAAGATTAATAACACTTATTTCCAAATCGGTAAGTTGTATGTTGCTTTGCACAGTGCGAACTATGAGGCTGATTTTGAAGGGATGATTACATACTTAAAAGGAGCAGAACAAAGAATCGCACAATATAAGGAACAGATTCAGCAGATTAAAAAAGTGACTCGATGCGAGAAATGTGGCGCGGAAGTTGCAGATAACAGTGCTTTTTGTAGTTCTTGCGGAGCACCGATGCCAAAGAAGGCAGCTCCTGTTGATGAAAATATGATTCAATGTCCGGGATGTGGTCAGATGATTTCAAAAAACATGAGATTTTGTACGAATTGCGGAAGACCGATGAGTGCTCCGACACCGGCACCAGAACCGACACCGGCACCGGAACCAGTAATAGCACCGGAACCAGTAGTAGCACCGGAACCAGTACCGACACCGGAACCAGTAGTAGAACCGGTAGTAACACAGGAACCAGTGGCAAGAAAATGTCCACAATGTGGGGCGGAAGTAGATGATGATTCTATTTTCTGCACAGAATGCGGAACAAGACTTTAAAAATGAAAACACAGAGATGAAAGGAGATTTATTATGCAAAAAACAAAATTAGGAATTTCAGTTGGATTATTAGGAGCTTTACTTTATTTTTCAGGGTTATTTGGAGGATATGTAATTACAATTATTATGGCAGGTTATGTTTTGCTTGCTGAAGAAAATATGTGGCTCAGAAAAGCATGTGTAAAGGTTGTTGCACTTATGGTTGTATTTTCTGTTCTTCCTGCATTATTATCATTAATCCCGGGAGCAATTGAAGTAATTAATGAAATATGTGCTTTGTTTAAAGGCTATTTCACAGTACCATATATCAATAATATAGTTAATCTTTTGCAAAATATTATTTACTTTGTTGAGAAACTTGTATTCCTTGGTTTAGGATTTAAAGCTTTGACACAAGGAACAATACAGATTCCGGTTGTTGATGATTTAGTAAATAAACATATGTAATAATTCTTTTACGGGAATAGGATAAAAAGTCTATTCCCGTATTTCATTGATTAGCAAGGAGGCAAGGAAATGGCAAAGTTTTGTGGAAATTGCGGAACAAAGTTAGATGACAGTGCAAAGGTATGCGGAAATTGCGGAACACCACTTCAGAACAACAGTGGAAACATATCCTCATCGGTTCCGGAATTTAAATATGTAGACCCTGAGAAAAAAGCAAGAAATCAAAAGAAACTCATTATAGGAATTGTATGCGTGGCTGTATTGGTAATTGCAATGATTGCATGGAATATTGTGTCTGGATTCATTGGATATAAGGGCGTTGTGCGTAAAGTGATGAATGCCTATGAAGATTATGATATCGAGACGCTTGTAAATATGTCCAGTGAATATTATCTTTTTGACGAATCCAATGATTATGTTGAGTCGTATTTCCAGAATGCTATTTCGGCGGATCTTGATTATCTTGAGTCAGTCGTAGGTCATAGTTATTCTATAGATTATACGATTGAAGATAGTTATTCTATGTCGAAGCATAAATTTGAAAATCTTTTGGACGTACTTTCTGGAACGAGTGACTTTGATGCAGATATCATTACTGAAGTCATGATAGTCGAGCTGGGTGTTACGGCTAAGGGAGAACAAGAAGAGACAACGACAGTAACCTTGACATTGACAAAAGAAGAGGGCGACTGGAAATTGCTTTATATTGATTAAAATAATACGAGGTGCTTACAACACCTCGTATTTTATTTCCTTCTGAGTAAAAAATTTCTGAACCATCACGTCCCAAGCCTGCTCCAAAGATTTGTCCATGGTAAACAGATTCATTGCAGTCCCCGTTACACATTGTAGTTTCTGACCATCGTATTTTAAGTTTACATACAGTCCACGCACATCTTCCAGCTCGTAATCCAATCCCTGTTGTTGAATCAATTTTTGAATATTGGAAGCAGACAATCCCAAGACAAATTTGAAACTGAGAGGCGTACGTTTTCCTTTAATCAGAGAGAAGCAGTATTCGCGCATCTCTTTCCAAAGGGCGTATTCTCTGTCAGGGACAGTAGTTTCATCAAAAAAATCTTTCTTCAAATATCCGTCCATGCTAAATGTTGAAAAGGTCATAATTTCCCCTTCCATAAATAAAAAAGCATCAAAGGTCTCTGATAGTAATAATTTAGACATACAATCTTTCACGTCAGTCAATGATAAAGCAATCATGCGATTTCCTCCTTTGTGTTTAACTGGTGTATTGATAAAAGTAAAGTCACGAATTCTGCAAGCGGAACAGCTGCCCAAATACCCATAATACCGAATAATGGCGCCAAAATCGCAATGAAGACAAGGCTGAGTATACAGCCTCTTGCCAGGCAAATAAGTAGTGACAATTTCGGTTTAGCGGTAGATTGAAAGTAACCCACGGCAAACATATTGATGCCCATGAAAAAGAACCCAACAAAGTAAATTCGGATTGCACTTGGCGTCATAGCGAGGATTTCCTTATTCGGGTTTAAGAAAATATAAGTAAATATATTTGGCAAAACCAGTCCCACGATTGCTGGAACGGAGCAGATTATCAACGCAGTCCGTATTCCTAAATTTCGTATCTGACAAATGCGTTCCGGAAGTCGCGCGCCATAATTCGTAGAAAGAATTGGTTGCGCAGCCTGATTAATCCCGTTGCACAGACAGACTACAATTATTGCAGTGTTACAGATAACACCGTACATGCTGACCCCATTATCACCGGCATAGTTCAAGATGACAATATTAAAAACAAACATGACAATCCCTGCGGTTATTTCTACAAGAAAACTGGTAAAACCATTTTGGAATATATGTACAATTTTAGACCATGAAAACGTCTGTAATGTAAAGTGTAAGCCGTTTGATTGAGAGAAAAAGTGTAACAATAATATTCCAATTGTACATAATGAGCCAAGTACGCTTGCAACGGCGGCACCGGTCATTCCCATTTGCAGTGGAAATACAAAAACAATGTCCAAAATGACATTGAATATACCACCGGATACTACAGCAATCATGGCGAGCTTCGGAGCACCGTCATTTCTTACAAAGGTTTGTAACAGTGAAGAAAAGGAAAAGGCACTTAAGCCGATGATTACATAAGGCGCATAGTCTTTAATATATGGAATGGTTGCATCTGTTGCACCGATAAATCTGGTAATTGGTTCCATGTATAGCCATAAAAGTACTGTTAGAACAATACAGGTGACAGCATTTGAAATCACAGATAGTGAGAAATACAAGGTTCCCGACTGTGCGTCTCCGCGTCCGCGCGCAATAGACATCAGGACGGAGCCACCTACTCCAAATAAAAGTCCAACTCCAAAGAAAATATTAAATAGCGGAAGGATAATATTAAGAGCCGCCATTGCAAGCGTGCCAATTCCTTTACCTATGATAATAGTATCGGCCAATATATAGATAGAGGTTACCATATTTGCCCAAATGGCAGGTATGAGGTAACGAAAAAATATTTTAGAAACAGGTTCGGTTAATAAACTATTGGTTTGCATAAAATACTCCTTGTAAATAGGAAATTGCATTACAAACAATAGTATATCAGATAGCCTGAAAAAATACATTCTCTTTTTGGGAAAAGTTGACTTTTATTCTGGAAGACAGTATCATAAAAAGGTAAGAAAAAGGGAGATAAGCATATGGATCGTAAAGATAGATTATTTCATTTATTAGAAAATGCAACCTCACAATTTCACACTGTATTATCAGTGAAAGAACAATTGCTTGCAGTGGGATTTGAGGAATTGACATTACAGGAAAAATGGGACTTGCGAAGAGGCGGAAAATACCTGTTTATACATCACGGCTCTACTATTTTTGCATTTACAGTCGGAAAAGAATTTGAAGCAGGAGATGGGTTCCGCATTGCAGCGGCACATGGGGATTTCCCTGGATTTCGTATTAAGCCAAATGCAGGTATGGAAGTTAATGGATATTTACAGTTAAATACAGAAGGATATGGGGGCGCAATCCTGTCAGCTTGGCTGGATAGACCGCTTTCAGTGGCGGGACGCGTGGTTTTAAAATCAGATGACGTGTTCAAGCCGGAGGTTCGTTTCATCGATATGAAGAAACCGATTTTAATTATTCCAAACTTGGCGATTCACTTTAACCGAGAGGTGAACAAGGGCGTGGAACTTCGCAAGCAGGTGGAGATGCTTCCGGTTTACGGGACAGCGTCCGAAGAAATGACAAAAGAAGCATTTTTAGAAGCGCTTGCAGAAGAACTGAATGTAAAAAAGGACGACATTCTGGATTATGAATTGACGGTTTACAATGTGGATAAGCCAAGTTATGTGGGCTTGAAGGATGAGTTCGTGTCGGCGCCAAGACTTGACAACCTAACTTCAACACAGGCCATTGTAGAGGGAATTGTCCGAAATACAAGAGAAAACGGCTTGAACATGATGATTGTATTTGATCACGAGGAAATCGGAAGTCGATCAAAGCAAGGAGCAGCATCTACATTATTATCAACGATACTGGAGAAAATCTATGTATCACTTGATTTATCCAAATTGGATTTTATCAATGCTTTAGAGCAAAGCTTGTTTATATCTGTAGATGTGAGTCATGCTTACCATCCAAATTATGCGGCGAAATATGATGTAACCAATAAACATGTTTTAAATCAAGGTTTCGCCATTAAACAGGCGTCTTCACAGAGCTATGCTACAGACAGTGAAGCAATTGCTATTGTGCAACAGATTTGTGAAAAAGAGGGTATTGCATATCAGAAATTTGTCAATCATTCAGACGCCATTGGCGGTGGAACAATTGGGGCAATTTCTTCGGCCATGCTTCCTGTACGTACGGTGGATATTGGCGTGCCACTATTGGCAATGCATTCCAGCCGTGAAACCATGGGTGTGAAGGATTACGAAAGTCTAGTAGATTTCATTGCAGCATATTTCAGTTTGTAGGAGAAAGTATGGAAATACGTTTGAATAAATATTTAAGTGAGGCTGGGGTTTGTTCCAGACGAGAAGCGGACCGCTTAATCGAAAGCGGAAAGGTGACGGTGGACGGAAAACCTGCGGAAACGGGGATGAAGATTACAGATTCCCAAGTGGTTCGTGTAGGAAAAAAAGAAATTCGTCCCAAAAATGAGATGGTACTTCTGGCAGTCAACAAGCCGGTTGGAATTGTGTGCACCGAAGAAAAACGGGAAAAGAATAATATTATCAATTTTCTTAAATATCCAACCCGAGTTACTTACATCGGAAGGCTGGATAAGGATTCAGAAGGTTTACTTCTGATGACCAATAACGGAGACATTATCAATAAGATGATGCGCTCGGGAAATCAGCATGAGAAGGAATACAAGGTGACGGTGAACAAACCGATTACACCGGAGTTTATCGAGCGGATGGCAAATGGTGTACCAATTCTGGATACAGTGACACGTAAGTGCAAGGTGGAAATGATAGGAAAATATAAGTTTCGCATCATTTTGACACAAGGACTGAATCGTCAGATTCGCCGGATGTGTGAGTACCTTGGCTATAAGGTCACGGAGTTAAAACGGGTTCGGGTTATGAATATCGAGCTTGGCAACTTAAAGCCTGGTGAATATCGCAAAGTATCTGAGGCTGAGATTGCGGAATTATATGAATTGATTAAGGATTCTTTCAATGAGACAGTGATTTTAACGGAAGAATAAAAGTTGAGGAAATAAAAATGGAACAGAAAAAACAGCGCATGCAGGAACTAGTGGAGTTATTGAATAAAGCATCCAGAGCCTATTATCAGGAAGCTACTGAGATTATGAGTAACTTTGAGTATGATAAGCTGTACGATGAGCTGCTTGCATTAGAAGAAGAGTTAGGAATCGTGATGGCAAACAGTCCAACAGCCAATGTTGGTTACGAGGTGTTAAGTGAGCTTCCAAAAGAGCGTCATGAGAAACCAATGCTTTCTCTGGATAAGACAAAGGAGATTTCAAAGTTAAAAGAATTTCTTGGTAATCAGAAAGCCCTTATTTCCTGGAAACTGGATGGACTAACTATCGTGCTAACATATAAAAATGGGGAACTGGAAAAAGCAGTTACCAGAGGAAACGGAGAAGTGGGAGAGGTTATTACGAATAATGCTAAGACATTTAAAAATCTTCCACTTAAGATTGCGTACCAAGGCGAACTGATTTTGCGCGGCGAGGCAGTCATCGGTTATCAGGATTTCGAAAAAATCAATGCTGAGATTGAAGATGTGGATGCCAAATATAAGAATCCAAGAAATCTTTGCAGTGGTTCTGTACGCCAATTAAATAACGAAATCACAGCAAAGCGAAACGTGCAGTTTTTCGCATTTTCACTAGTAAAAGCTGATAATGTTGATTTTCATAATTCAAGAATTCGTCAGTTAGAATGGTTAAGGGAACAAGGTTTCGCGGTGGTAGAAGGCTATGAGGTGATAGCTGACACGATTGAGGAAAAAGTTGCATATTTTGCAGAAGAGATTAAAAATAATGACTTCCCATCCGACGGACTTGTACTTGTGTATGATGATATAGCCTATGGGCAGTCGCTAGGAAGAACTTCTAAGTTTCCAAGAGATTCCTTTGCGTTTAAATGGGCAGATGAGATTCGTGAGACCAAGCTGTTAGAAATTGAGTGGAGTCCGTCAAGAACAGGATTGATTAATCCGGTGGCGATTTTTGAGCCGGTGGAATTGGAAGGAACTACTGTCAGTAGGGCCAGCGTTCATAACATTAGTATTATGGAGGAATTAGAACTGGGGATTGGGGATAAGATAGAAGTATACAAAGCTAATATGATTATCCCGCAGATTGCATCCAACCTAAGCAAAAGCGGAGTGAAGGATATTCCTACAGAATGTCCGGCATGTGGAGGAAAGACAGAAATTCGTCAGGTGAGTGATGCAAAGGCCTTGTATTGTACTAATGAAGACTGCGGCGCAAAACACTTGAAATCGTTTGCATTATTTGTAAGCCGTGATGCTCTTAATATTGATGGACTTTCCGAAGCAACTTTAGAGAAATTCATTGCGAGAGGATTTATCCATGTATACTCTGACATCTTCCATTTGGAGCAATATGCAGAGAATATTAAGTCCATGGAAGGATTTGGAGAAAAGTCTTATGAAAACTTGCAAAAGAGCATTGAAAAGGCAAGAGTCACAACTTTACCTCGCTTAATATACGGCCTTGGTATTGCGGGAATCGGGCTTGCTAATGCTAAGGTTATATGCAAAGAATTCCAATATGATATGGATAGAATGATGCAGTTAACAGAAGAAGAGTTGGCAGCAGTATCAGGCATTGGACCAGTACTGGCAAATGCATTTGTGGGATATTTCTCAAAAGAAAAAAATGTGGAAGAAGTAAAGCGTTTGCTTAGAGAACTTGTTATTCCAATAGAGCAGGTGAACACAGAAGAACAAATTTTTGAAAACAAGGTGTTTGTTATCACTGGTAGTGTAGAACATTTTGCAAATCGAAACGAATTAAAGGAAGTGATTGAGAGCAAGGGAGGCAAGGTAACCGGCTCTGTAACTTCCAAAACGGATTATTTGATTAATAATGATGTGAATTCTACATCGTCAAAAAACAAAAAAGCAAAGGAACTTGGCATTCCTATTATCACAGAGGAAGAGTTCCTGAAAATGATAGAAGGTTAAGGGGGAATTGAACATGATAGCAGTTAGCAAAGCAAATTTTGAACAGGAAGTTTTGAACGCAAAGACACCGGTATTAGTAGACTTCTTTGCAAACTGGTGTATGCCATGTAAAATGTTTGCACCTGTTCTTGAAGAAGTTGCAGAAAAATATGCAAACAGATTGAAAATTGTAAAAGTTAATGTTGATGAAGCAGTAGAATTAGCACAAAAATATCGTGTTATGAGTATACCGACAATCAAATTGTTTACAGGAGAAGAAGAACCAAGAGCCAGCTTTGTGGGCGTAATGTCACTGGAAGAATTAGAAGAGTGGCTCGCTGAGAACGGAGTAGAGTAGGAGACAAGAGATGGAAAATAATAGTTATGATGTGATTATAATTGGTGGAGGTCCGGGCGGATATACAGCGGCCCTTTATGCAGCACGGGCGAATTTGTCTACGATGGTGATTGAAAAATTTGCACCGGGTGGTCAGATGGCTACAACGGAAATTGTGGAAAACTATCCTGGATTTGTCGAAGGAATTAATGGATTTGAACTTGGTATGCAAATGAAGAAGGGAGCAGAGCGTTTTGGTGTCAAAACAAAGCTCGCGGAAGTAAAAAGTGTGGAATTGGATAAGAATCCGAAACTAATTCACACCTCAAAAGATACATTTGAGGCGAAGACAATTATCTTGGCATTGGGTGCTTACCCACGAGAACTAGGCCTTCCAAATGAAAGAAACTTAAGGGGACGTGGTGTGTCTTACTGTGCAACTTGTGATGGCATGTTCTATAAGGACAAAACGGTTGTTATTGTGGGTGGTGGAAACACAGCAGTTGCTGATGCCATTTTCCTTGCAAAGATTTGCAAAAAAGTATACTTAGTACATCGTAGGGATGAGCTGCGCGCATCCAAAACATATATGGATTCTTTGGAAAAGACAGAAAACATTGAATTCATTTGGAGTTCAGAAGTAGTGGAAATTTTGGCAGATGAGTTCGTCACAGGTGTGAAGGTGAAGAGCCGAAAGGATGATTCCATCCGTATGCTTGCCTGTGATGGTATTTTTGTAGCCATTGGAAACGTACCGAATACGGAACTAATTAAGGGACAGGTGAAGTTGGATGAAGCAGGTTATGTACCTGCAGATGAAACTACAACGACTAATATCCCGGGAGTATTCGCAGTTGGCGATATGCGGAGTAAGCCACTTAGGCAGATAGTAACCGCTGTTGCAGATGGTGCAGTGGCATCCAAATATGCCGAAGAGTATATTAATGGATTATAAGGGCCTTGACATTCTGATATACCTAATATATAATTCATATACGTTTGCGAACCAGACAACAAGAACTAGGGCTTGTACTGGTTTCGACGGGGGTTTAGAAGTTGAGGAAGCCATCCGCGGGACGGGACCGCGCAACAATCCGTACTTTAAAATTAAACGCAAACGAAAATTTAGCGTACGCTGCCTAGTGGTAGCAGTCGGTCTTAGGTCGCTCACTGCTTAAGTAACCGGCTTCAACGAGGTGAGGCACTTCGTTTCCAAAGCTTTGAGGAAATGGAAGAATTTATGAAGCTACTAAAGTCATTAGCCTGTCATTAGGCGAATGGCGGAGGGAATGTCAAAATAATGACTGTGATGGGAGATGCCTTGATGGATGGGCTTTCGGACGCGGGTTCGATTCCCGCCAGGTCCACTAAAAAAACAGAGAGTTTTTGGCTCTCTGTTTTATTTTTTTCTCACTATATTCAAGAATACATAAATTCCAATCAGCACAATCACGCTGCCGCCAAGAACCATGTACATGGTAGGTATCTTTACCAACTCATCGAAAAAGTAAATATTACAATCTGTAGTGTCTTTTAGGGCATTTATAACTTCTGCAGGATATCCCTCTGCTTCAAATTCGGCAAATACACTTCCCATGGTATGATTGCGAAGAAGCGATGTGGCATAGGTCCCCGGCAGGAAAGAGAGAACATTTTGAAGTCCCTCGCTGAATTGTGAGATTGGCATATATGCTCCGCAGATAAATCCGTATGCAGAACTTACAATGCTCCCCACGGCCGAGATTTGTCCTTGTGTGGACAGGAAGTAATTAATAATCGAGGATAAAGCCACCCCAAACATTACAAGCAGGAACACATCGCATATAATGCAAAGTACATCTTCCACAGACAGATACCATCCCACACTTCCTAAATATAAGAATCCGGCTCCGGTAGCGAGTAGACAAATAAAAAGTGTTGATATCAACGTTGGTATATAGTATCCCAGTGCCATAGTAGCATGTCTGACAGGTGTAATCGAAAAGTCTTTTCTTGCACCGTTTACTTTATCTTGTACCATCAACATATTAGAGCAAAAGGCAACCGTTACGCAACAAACGGCAAGAAGCGAAGACAATAACTGTCCGCCCACAGCGGCATCTAACAGTTTGTTTGGGATTTGCATATCAGCCGGAAATGCCATTGCGAAACTGTCATGATAAACATTGCCTAAAAAAGTGGCATATAAAGTTAGTAAGATAAGAGGAGTAATGAGGGAGGTGAAAAATAACCCTTTATCCTTGAAAAACAATTTTGTGTTTCGCTTAATTAAGGAACTTAATCCAATCATTGCTTGTCACCTCCTGCGAGTTTTCTTCCGGTTACAGCCAGAAAAACGTCGTCCATTTTCCCTTTTGTAATTTCATAGTCTTTGAATATGTCGGGATGTTTTATAATCAATTCGGTTGCGTCTGAAGTATTTGGTACTGACACACGATACGCATCTTTGATCTTTTCATACGGTCTTCCAAATTTCTGTGCTTGTGCTTCTGAAATTCCATAGATTGTAATGAAGTCACCGGTATAGCTGTTTTTCAGCTCCAAAGGAGTACCTTGTGCAACAATTTTCCCGCTGTCCAATATGACTACAAAGTCTGCATCAGCAGCTTCTTCCATATAATGTGTGGTTAAGAATACTGTCATGTTTTTTTCTTTGCGAAGTGTGGAAATGGCATCCCAAAGAGTTTTTCGGGTTTGTGGGTCGAGTCCGGTTGTCGGTTCATCCAAAATGAGAATTTTAGGTTGATTTAGCAGTGCTCTTGCAATGTCTATTCGACGACGTTGCCCACCGGACAATTTTCCCACAGGGCGCTTCAGTAAATCAGCAAAATCCAGCAATTCACATAATTCTGTTAAGCGTTCTTTAAAAGCAGTACCTGTAATTCCATACAGGGCAGCACGATTTTGCAGATTATCCCAAACAGAGAGCGGTTTATCTAGGACAGAATCCTGGAAGACAACACCTAATTGGTTTTTAATCTCGTCCGTATTACCGTCTATAGAATGTCCGTCAATTATCACGGAACCGGCATCCTTATTTAATTCTCCGCAAATAATAGAGATTGTGGTCGATTTACCCGCACCATTTACACCGAGGAATGCAAAAAGTTCACCTTCCTTCACGTGGAAGCTAATGTCCTGAACGGCCTTTACATCGCCGAAGTTTTTACTTAAGTGTTCAATTTCAATGATATTTCGCATATTAAGAGTCTCCTTTCTCAGAAGCATAACGCATTTTAATTCCGACAAATGCGTCCGTTAGCATGTCGCTTACCACTTCATTTTCCAAATTCAGATAAGAAGTTGCAATCATGGTTGCAATCCCATGCACAAAAGCCCACATCTCAAGGTGGAAAGTCGTAGCTTCTTCATAAGTGATACCAAGTTGTTTTTGAATGACGTAGACTGAGTCGATAAAATCATCTTCCTGAAAATCGACTGTTTCGTCAGAACGATCACGCATAAATAGAAACTTGAATAGTTCTTTCTCCTCGCGAGCAAAGTGAATATAGGCCATTCCACTTGCTTTGTATTCAGGATATCGTTGTAATGTGATTTCGCGTTTTAGATAAGCGTGGTATCTCTTGGAAGAAGCATGAAGCAATTCCAACTTTAATTCTTCCATTGTAGTGAAGTTTGAAAAAATAGGTTGTGTGGAACAACCTAAGTAAGTAGCCAATGAACGGGCATTAAACCTATCTACACCATTTTTCCTAATCAGGTTAAGGGAAGCAAAAATGATATCTTGTTTCGAAATTTTTTGTTTTGGTGGCATTAATCTATCTCCTTCACACTAAAATAACAAGCGATATATAACATGTGTTATATTAACAAAATTTATATATTATGTCAAGCGGGTGTAATAATATTATAAATTTATTATAAAACTAAGACGAAAGTGGGAAAAATGTGATAAGATAAGGTGAAATTGTGTGAAATAACGCACAAACGAAAGGAATTAAGTATGAGAAGAATCGAAAAGTTAATGAAAGGTTGGAGTTTTACAGACCAGACAGGTAATCGACAAGCAGTAGAACTTCCTCATACATGGAACGCCAAAGACGGTCAGGATGGTGGAAATGACTACTGGCGAGGAACCCTAGTGTATGACAACCAATTTGCAAAACCGCGATTTGATGAAGAAAAGGAATGTGTTTATTTGCAATTCCACGGCGTCAATGCAAGCGCAAAGGTAATGCTAAATGGCAAAGAGATTGTCTCTCACGATGGTGGATACTCTACATTCCGTGTTGACGTTACAAAAGATTTACAAGAGAACAATCAGATAAAAATAGAAGTGGATAACAGTGTGAACGACCGCGTGTATCCGCAGAAAGCAGATTTTACCTTCTATGGAGGCATCTACCGTGATATTGAAATTCTAGTAGTTTCAAAGGAGCATTTTGAATTGGATTATTATGGCGGACCAGGCATGAAGTACGAGACAGAAGTAGAGGGAAAAGATGCGACTGTAAAAGTAAGTACTTATATCAATAAAGCCGCTAAGGAAGCAAAGGCAAAGGTCGTAGTTGAGCTTCAGGATGCAGAGGGAAATATTGTAGCTGAGGCAGAAGGAACAGAGGTCGAACTTTCTGTGCCTAATGTACACTTTTGGGATGGACTTGAAGATCCATATCTGTATCAAATCAAAGCTGTTTTGATGAAGAATGGAAAAGAAGTGGATGAGATTTCCTGCAACTGTGGTGTGCGCACCTTTGAATTCAGTCCAAAAGATGGTTTTCATTTGAATGGCAGACCTTATCCATTACATGGTGCATCCCGTCATCAGGATTTTAAAGGTATTGGAAATGCGATTTTCAAGGAACATTATGACAGAGATATGGAGTTGCTCTGCGAAGTTGGAGCCAATACGATTCGTTTGGCGCATTATCAGCACGACCAGTATTTCTATGATTTATGCGATAAAGTGGGTATGATTGTATGGGCAGAGATTCCGTACATTTCCGAGCATTTGGCAAACGGAAATGAGAATACCATTTCACAGATGAAGGAACTGATTATTCAGAACTGTAATCACCCAAGTATTGTGATGTGGGGAGTATCCAATGAGATTACCATTTCCGGCAGAAAATATAAAAAACAAATGCTTGAGAATCACCGCGTATTAAATGATTTGTGTCATAAATTGGATCCAACGCGTCCGACAACCTTGGCATGTTATGCCATGTGTTTGCATTGGAATCCGGTGGCTCACATCACAGATTTGGTTGGATGGAACCTATACCTTGGTTGGTATGTACCATTTTTATGGCTCAATGATCTTTGGATTAGACTGTGGCATTTCTTATATCCGAACAGATGCTTATGCTATTCGGAATATGGTGCAGAAGGTATGCCAAATCTTCATTCAAAACATCCAAAACGTGGAGATAACTCGGAAGAGTATCATACAAAATACCACGAATATATGTTGAAATGCTTTAAACGTTATCCTTATATGTGGGCACACTATTACTGGAATATGTTTGATTTTGCGGCAGATGCCCGTAATCAGGGCGGCGAACCGGGTATGAACCACAAGGGTATGATTACCTTTGATCGCAAGATTAAAAAAGACGTTTTCTATTTATATAAGGCATATTGGAATAAGAAAGATAAATTTGTATATCTGGCTGGAAAGCGTTATGAATACCGCAGCGCTGTAAGGCAGACCATAACCGTCTATTCCAACTTAAATGAAGTTTCCCTCTATCACAATGGAAAACTTGTGGGAACACCAAAAGGAGAACATGTTTTCAAGTTTGATATCATGTTGGAGAAAGAAAACAAGTTAGAAGTAAAGGCAGGAGATTATACAGACAGTTCTGTAATTTACAAGGTTGATAAGGAAAAATCGGAGTATCGTTTGGCGAAGGGCGATAGTTCTAATTGGATGTAGGAAAGGAAAGTAGTATGGAAAAGCAAGTAACAAATCGTGCGAAATTGTACCAATTGGTGTTATTTCCAATGAACAATGGTGCGACCAATGTGTATTATATTTTGACGTTGAATTTTATTGCATATTATGCAAGTGGTGTATTGGGATTATTAGTTGCATTCGCCACCTCTATGGTGACATTTATGCGTCTGTTTGATGCGGTGACAGACCCGATTATTGGTGCACTGATAGATAAAACGGCAACCAAATTTGGCAAGTTCCGTCCGTTTATGCTTCTCGGCAACTTAATTATGATTGTGAGTGCAATCCTATTGTATTTTGGAACGAGATTGATTCCGGCAGATATGACAGCAGTAAAAATGGTTTGTTTTGTACTGTTTTATGCATTATATGTAATTGGTTATACGTTTCAAACAGCATGCACGCGTTCCGGACAAACTTGTCTGACAAATGACCCGAATCAAAGACCGCTTTTTACGGTATTCAATACAGTTGCGAGTTTGATTGGTATGGGGCTAGTTCAATTTTTAGCACCGATTTTACAGAAAAGTCTGGGTGGATATAACAGCACCGGTTTCTATGATTTTATGATTCCGCTGTGTATCGTGGTTTCATTAATCATGACAATCTTGGCTATTATAGGTATTGCAGAAAAGGATCGCCCGGAATATTGGGGTATTTCGGCAAAACAAGAAAAGGTAAAAGTATCAGAATATGTGGCTATTTTAAAAGATAACAAAGAATTGCAACGTCTTATGGTTGCGGGAGCAGGATGTAAATTAGCATTTTCTATTGCAACCGGTATGCCTGTGCTTTGTATGTTATATGGTGGATTGATGGGGAACTATGATGGTCTGTATCTGCCAATGATGGTAGTGGGATACGTGTTCTCGGCTCCGTTTTTCCTTTTGACAGTTCGGACATCTCAGAAACATGGACAAAAGGCATCTCTCATGACTTATGTAAGTGTTGCACTCGTTATGTATATTGGCGTGCTGGCAATCCTGTTATTGTGGAAGCAGGGCAATCCGGCACTGACCTTGTCGCTGTTTACTGACGGTAAATTAACTATTAATTTCTATACAATTGCATTTCTTCTGTTCTTTGGTATTGGTTATGGAGCATATTACGCAACGGCAGATATGCCGATTCCTATGGTTGCGGATTGTTCTGACTACGAAACATGGAGAAGTGGGAAATATGTGCCGGGAATTATGGGTACATTGTTCAGTTTAGTTGATAAATTGGTATCTTCTCTTGGAACTGCAATTGTAGGTGTTGTAGTTGGATTTATTGGATTTACGAAAGCACTCCCAGATGCGGACGTGACATATGTATCTGGCATGAAAGGAGTCGTAATTATCTTGTTTTGCGTTGTGCCTATGTTAGCATGGATTGCGACTTTAATTGCAATGAGAGGTTATAAGTTAACCGGAGTACGTATGAAGGAAATTCAAGCAGTCAATGCACAACGTAAAGATGCGATTGCAAATGGCATGAGTTTGGAAGAAGCAATGGAAAAATACCAATAAAATATATGTAAACAGTTCCAGAAAATTTCGGAACTGTTTATTTATGGGAATTGATAGAAACGAGTTTCAGTTTTAACAATATTGTGTTAATATGAACTATATAAATTACTATCAAGAAATAAGGGAGAAGTATTTATGGAAGAAAACAAAAAAGAATTAAGGGCTGAGAAAAAAGCTCAAAAAAAAGCGTTTAAAAAAGCGCTCAGAAGAGCAAGAAGACCTTGGAAGTTATTAACGATTCTTAGTGCACCACTTGCAATCCTTGTCACACTCGTATTTATCGTTGTGTCAATGTTTGATAACACAGTAGCGTTGTTTGTTGGCGGCACGTTCTGGGAATTAGAGAATGAAGATAAGAATGCTGTTTATTACGAAGGAGATTTTAAGACTGAAAAAGAAAGAACTGAAAAAGGAGCCGAACTTGTAAAACAAGTTGAAGCAGAAGGTGCTTCATTATTGATGAATGAAAATGCAGCACTACCACTTGAAAAAGATGCGAAGGTGAGTCTGTTCTCAACATCATCTGTTAATATTGTATATGGTGGCACGGGTTCGGCAAATGTGGATGTTTCCAAATGTGATGATTTAAAAACTGCTTTGGAAAAAGCGGAGTTTGATGTAAACGAAACATTATGGGATTTCTATAAAACAGGTGCTGCAAAAGAATATACTCGAGGTAATGCAGGTGCGGTTGTGCAGGACTCAGCAACAGCAAAGGGATACGGCACAGCTGAAATCGTAGAAGCACCATGGGAAATTTATTCAGATAAGGTATTGAAATCTGTTGAAGAATACGGTGATGCAGCAATTGTTGTATTGTCACGTATCGGCGGAGAAGGTGCAGATAGTTACTTTGACCACGATTTGGGTAACGGAAAGAATTATCTTGCATTGAACCAGAATGAAAAAGATATGATGACCGGCATCAAAAAGCTGAAAGATGATGGAAAAATCAAAAAGATTGTTGTGCTTATCAACACATCGAACGCGCTTCAAGTAGATTTCTTGAAGAACAATGAATATGGTGTAGATGCAACACTTTGGATTGGCGGGGTAGGACAAACAGGTCTTAATGCAGTGGCCGAAATTTTAAGCGGCGAAGTGAATCCGTCAGGTAGCTTGCCGGACACTTATTGCTATAACAACTACTCAAGCCCGGTAATGCAGAACTTTACACCGATTGTATATGATGGTGATACAAGCAAGATTCCTGGACATGCAGATACTTATATGGTTTATCAGGAGGGTATCTATGTAGGATATAAATATTATGAGACGCGCTATGAAGATTATGTAATGGGCAAGGGCAATGCCGGTGCATACAAATACGGCGATGAGGTTGCGTTTCCATTCGGATATGGTCTGAGCTATACAAATTTTGAATATAGTGACATGACAATTTCTTATGATAAAGATACAACAACATACGCTATCGATGTAACAGTTACGAATAAAGGTGATGTGGCAGGTAAAGAAACAGTTCAAATTTACGTTTCCAGCCCATACACACAATATGATATCGACAACAAGATTGAAAAAGCGTCTGTATCCCTAGTAGGATTTGAAAAGACAGATATCTTAGAGCCGGGAGCATCCGAAACATTAAAAATTGAAGTGGATGGCGATTATGTGGCAAGCTATGATGCATACAAGGCAGGCACATATATCATGGATGCCGGCGATTACTATTTTACTGCTGCTACAGATGCTCACAATGCAACTAACAACGTATTGGCAGCAAAAGGTTATTCTCCTGAAAACACACAAGGACGTATGGATGTGGCAGGCAATGCATCATTAGTAGCGAAATGGAACAATCCGGAATTGGATATAACTACCTATGCTACAAGCGATGCGGGTACGAAAATCGAAAATCAATTAGATTCTTCAGACCCTAATATGAATAAAGAAGTAGGAACAACAATTACCTATTTAACACGTAATGATTGGGAAGGCACTATGCCAAGCCTTAAAAAGACAGTTAAGATTGTATTGAATGATTATTTAGTGAAAGCATTGCAGGATGAACAATATGTAACCGATTCTAAGACAGACGTAAAGATGCCAACACTTGGTGCTGATAACGGATTGAAGCTTTATGACATGATTGGTAAAGATTATGACGATCCGAATTGGGATAAATTGTTAGACCAGCTTACTTTTGATGAAATGGTTTCCTTAATCGGTGATTCCTTCCACTGGACAATGCCGATTCTTTCCGTACAGGCCCCTGGAACACGTGATGAAAACGGTCCTCAAGGTTTGACAGTAGCGTTGTTTGGTAGTCATCTTGGTGTTGAAACAACAGCGCTTACATCAGAAGATGTATTGGCGGCTACTTTTAATAAAGATTTAGTTTATGAAATTGGTAAAATTGTAGGAAATGACTGTTTAGATGCGGAAGTAACCTTCCTCTATGGACCAGGTGCTAATATTCACCGTTCACCATACAGCGGACGAAACTTTGAATATTATTCAGAAGATGGATATCTTTCATCTGAAATCGGAAGAAATGAAGTTGCAGGTATCCAAGAAAAAGGTGTTCGTGTTGTCATGAAACACTTTGCATTGAATGACTGTGAGCAAGACAGAATCGGTCTTGGTGTTTGGTTAAATGAACAGGCAGCTCGTGAAATTTACCTTCGAGCATTTCAGGGTGCACTTGAAGACTCACAAGCAGGTGGAAACGGTGTTATGATGGCTTACACTCGTTGGGGTACCAGATGGTCAGGCGCTAACGCAGGACTTGTAAAAGGTATTATGAACGGTGAATGGCAATGTAATGGTTTGCAGATTACAGATAACGTATTGAATTCAATGGTAAATGGCATTGATGGTGTCATGGGTGGAACAACAACCTACGACTCAATGCTCGCATTCATGATTACCGGTGGTAATGGATTGCCAAAATTTGAAAACGATCCTGTAGCAGTTTCTGCAATGAGGGAAGCATGTCACCACAACCTATATGCAATCGCTAATTCGCAGGCAATGAATGGTATCGGACCGGATACAACAATCAAAACAACAGAACCGTTTATTCAGACATTGACAAGAGTCTTAACAATTGTATTTGTCGCTCTATTTGCGGTATCATTAGTAATGTGGATTATCAAGGTTCGCAAATTTAAAAAGACAGATGCTTATGTTTCATACAAAGCATTTAAAAAATCATTGAAAAACTAATAAGATTTTTTGGAAAGGTGTGATGGGTTTAACCATTGCACCTTTTGCTCTTTATTTGTGTATAAAAAAATAGTATAATGGGGACACAGTTTTTACATAAATCTTTGCTAGGATAACAGTAGAAAATCTGGATGAGGTGCAAATTCCATGGAAAAAATAAAAATTTTAATTGTAGATGATGAAAGCAGAATGCGTAAATTAATCCGTGACTTTTTGGAGCGAGAAGGATATCAGATTTTAGAAGCGTCAGATGGGATTGAAGCTATGGATATGTTTTACGCAGATAAACATATCGATTTAATCATTTTAGATGTAATGATGCCGCGTATGGATGGGTGGCAAGTATGCAAGGAAGTGCGGGAACATTCCAAGGTTCCAATTATGATGCTTACCGCCAGAGCAGAGGAGCAAAGTGAGTTAAAAGGGTTTGAACTTGGGGTGGATGAATACGTTGCAAAGCCATTTAGTCCAAAGATTTTGGTTGCCAGAGTGGGAGCCTTATTAAAACGTGTAAAAAATGCAGAAGGCAACTCGGAGATCAATGCGGGAGGCATTATTATTAATAAATCAGCTCATATGGTTACTATAGATGGGGAAACCATAGATTTAAGCGTAAAAGAATTTGAATTACTGACGTATTTTGTGGAGAATCAAAAAATTGCGTTGTCCAGAGAAAAAATTTTAAACAATGTATGGAATTATGATTATTTTGGTGATGCAAGAACAATTGACACCCATGTTAAAAAGCTACGCAGTAAGTTAGGAAATAAAGGAAACTATATAAAGACCATCTGGGGAATGGGATATAAATTCGAGGTGGAAGTATGAAAAAGTCAATCAGACGACAGATAGCCACGATTTTTATTACTTTAGTCAGTTTGGTCCTTTTGGTGTCTCTTTTAATTAACAGTTGGTTCCTGGAAGGCTTTTATATTAATAACAAACAAAATTCCTTGATACAATTATATGATGAAATGGACACAGCAGCTGTGAGGGGAACTTTGACTTCAGATAAGTTAATAGAAAGCTTGAGTGAAATGGTTGAAGTTGGGAATATTTCTTTTGTTGTTATGACCGGTAATAATCAGATGTTGTTAACTGCAACTCCCAATGAAAGAAAAACGCAGGAATTGTACACTCAGCTTATGGGATATCTGTTTAACAGGAATCAAGAAAAGGGAGAGCTTTTAAAGGCGAATGATTCTTATCAAATTCATAGCGCAATTGATGTTGCAAGTGGTGAAGAGTACCTTGAAATGTGGGGGCGCTTAAGTAATGGATATGCATTCATTCTAAGAAGTCCGCTGGAAAGTATAAGGGAAAGTGTGACCATTTCCAATAACTTTCTGATTAACATTACCTTCATTTTGGGCTGTATAGGAAGTGTTTTTGTATGGTTTTTCACCAAGCGAATTACAAACCCGATTTTGGAGCTTACCAGATTGTCCGTGCGAATGGCGGATTTGGATTTCGAAGCGAAGTATGTCAGTGGTGGGGAAAATGAAATCGGTGTGTTGGGTGAAAATTTTAATACCATGTCTGAAAAATTAGAGCAGACCATTTCAGAATTGAAGAATGCAAATTATGAATTACAAAAGGACATCGAAAAAAAAGAAAAAATAGAAACTATGCGTACTGAATTTATAGGAAATGTATCACATGAATTAAAAACGCCGCTTGCATTGATTCAGGGTTACGCAGAAGGTTTGAAAGAAGGGGTCTCTGATGATGCTGAAAGCAGAGCTTTTTATTGCGATGTCATTATGGATGAGGCCAATAAAATGAATCAGTTAGTGAAAAACTTACTTACTTTAAACCAGTTGGAGTTTGGAGAAAGTGATGTTATGTTTGAGCGATTTGATATTGCAGAACTGATTCGCGGTATTATTCAAAGCAATGAGATTTTGATTAAACAAAAGGGTGTGGATGTCAACTTTGTCTGTGCGGAACCTATTTTTGTTTGGGCTGATGAGTTTAGGGTTGAACAGGTTGTGCGTAATTATATGAGTAACGCACTGCATCATGTGGAAAATGAGAAGGTTATCGATATTCGAATTACGAAAGACACCTCCAAAGAAAAAGCACGTATTTCTGTTTTTAATACAGGAAAGAGGATTCCGGAGGAAGATATTACACATATTTGGAATAAGTTTTATAAAGTGGATAAGGCCCATACCAGAGAGTATGGTGGTCACGGCATCGGCTTGTCTATCGTAAAAGCAATAATGGACTCTTTCCAACAAGAGTATGGTGTGGTAAACTATGAGAATGGAGTCGCATTTTGGTTTGAATTAGACTTAAAGTAGGGGGCAAAAGATGATTGCAATTATAGATTATGATGCGGGAAATATAAAGAGCGTAGAGAAGGCATTGCAGAAATTGGGGGCAGAGGTTATTATCACTAAAAATGCAGATGAGATATTGTCTGCCGATAAGGTGATTTTACCGGGCGTAGGTGCTTTCGGTGATGCTATGACAAATTTAAAGAAATATGGCTTAGACAGGGTGATTTATCAAGTTGTGGAGAGAAATATTCCTTTTTTGGGAATATGTTTGGGACTTCAATTGTTGTTTGAACGCAGCGATGAAACACCGGGAGTAGAGGGCCTTGGCATTTTAAAAGGAGAGATTCTTCGTATTCCGGATAAGGGTGATTTGAAGATTCCGCATATGGGATGGAATTCTTTGAATTTGCAAAACGAAGGACGATTATTCCGGGGAATTAGCGAGAATGCTTATGTTTACTTTGTACATTCCTACTACTTAAAAGCTGAAGAGGAAGAAATTGTAAAAGCAACTGCAGATTATGCTGTTAATATTCATGCCTCGGTGGAAAAGGGAAACGTTTTTGCATGTCAGTTTCACCCGGAAAAAAGTAGTGATGTGGGATTGCAGATTCTGAAAAATTTTGTGGAGCTTAAGTAGGAGGGACGTACATGTTTACAAAAAGAATTATTCCTTGCCTGGATGTGCATGGCGGACGAGTTGTGAAAGGTGTAAATTTTGTAGATCTTGTGGATGCAGGTGACCCGGTTGCTATTGCAAAGGCTTATGATAAGGCGGGTGCAGATGAAATTGTATTTTTGGATATTACTGCATCTTCAGATGCCAGAGAGACCGTTGTTGATATGGTGAGAGAAGTAGCAAAAAATGTGTTTATTCCTTTTACCGTGGGCGGAGGAATTCGCAGTGTTGATGATTTTAAAGCACTTCTACGCGAGGGGGCTGATAAAATTTCCGTGAATTCCGCAGCAATTAATCGTCCCGAGTTAATTCGTGAGGCGGCTGAAAAGTTTGGAAGTCAATGTGTGGTTGTAGCGATAGATGCAAAACGGCGTGAAGATGGAAGTGGTTGGAATATTTACAAAAACGGTGGACGGATTGACGTGGGAATAGATGCCGTTGAATGGGCCGAAAAGGTAGAAGAACTAGGAGCAGGGGAAATTTTACTGACAAGTATGGACTGCGATGGCACTAAGGCAGGTTATGATCTGGAATTAACAAGAACCATTTCAGAACATGTATCTATACCGGTAATTGCATCCGGAGGTGCAGGTACATTGGAACATTTTCACGAGGCTTTTACACTCGGAAAGGCAGATGCAGCTTTGGCGGCATCGTTGTTCCATTTCAAAGAACTAGAAATAAGAGAAGTAAAACAGTACTTAAGAGAAAAAGGCGTGTCTGTTAGACTTTAAGGAGGAAGTATGCCGGCAATTAACGGAGATTGGCTTGAAGCTTTAAAAGGTGAATTTAAGAAGGATTATTACAAAAAGTTATTTGCTACAGTAAATGAGGAATATCGTACCCGTCAGATTTTTCCGCCGGCAGATGATGTGTTTAATGCATTTCATCTGACACCGTTGAAGGATGTGAAAGTAGTGATATTTGGGCAGGACCCATACCACGGCGAACATCAGGCACACGGCTTGTGTTTTTCAGTGAAGCCGGAGGTGGAAATTCCGCCCTCACTGGTAAATATTTATAAAGAACTACATGATGATTTGGGATGCCGTATTCCAAGCCATGGATATTTGGAAAAATGGGCGAAACAAGGTGTACTCCTTTTGAATACTGTATTGACTGTACGGGCGCATCAGGCAAACTCGCATCGTGGAATTGGATGGGAGGAGTTTACCGATGCTGCGATTCGCGTGTTAAATGAGCAGGACCGTCCGATTGTGTTCATCCTATGGGGAAGACCGGCCCAGATGAAAAAAGCGATGCTGAACAATCCTAAGCATTTGATTTTGGAAGCGCCACATCCGAGTCCGCTTTCATCTTACAGAGGGTTTTTCGGTAGTCGCCCGTTTAGTAAGACAAATGACTATTTAAGACATCAAGGTATTGAACCAATTGATTGGCAAATTGATGAAATAAAATAAGAGCTCCGCGAAGAACTCTTATTTAACATCTTCTATTTTTTTATCCAATGGTGTTTCTAATAATGCAGGATTTCTCATGATCTTGCGTAATAATCGAAGCGACATTGCAAAGTAGAGACCGTCGCAGAAACGTTCGTCTGAAACAAGACCGAATCCCATGTGTTTTTGGTGTACCAGTTCATTCCCTTTAATTATTGGGAGCGTTTTTTCTTTGCCCATTGCAAAAAACAAACCAGTTGTTCCAAAATTGTAGGTATGGTGATGGATGTAATTGATACCTAGGGACTTCAAGTTTGTAATAAAAAATGAAGTATGGAATGGGCTTAAATCAATGATTGCCTTAGGGAGTAAACTGTGCTTGTCAAGCCACATGAGTGTATTAACCCCCAGTTTGATTAAAGGGCTTGGCACTCGTGTCAATGCTCTGGCCAGCTTATCTGTGCCATTTTCCTGTGTTCTCTTTGTAGTTTCCTTTTCAATGGCGGCGTTTACAACTTTTGCAATTTCCTGTATGGTTTCAGTTCCGTTAAAGCAAAGCTTGATTGTAGTGCCTGTACTTGCGTCTTCCAAAGTAGGATGCACCACAAAGCTTACCCAGATTTTTGGTCTTGCATAGATTCTACCGTTCATGACGAAACGGTTAAGCTGTGGGCGAAGAGCAATTACGCGGACAATAGCTGCTATTAAAATATCCATGTAACTGAGCTTGAGGCCTTCATTTTCTTTAGATTTTATGTAGTGGTCCATACCGGCACAATCAAAAGTATCTTCATACATATTCATGGAATCGGTACGGGTTTTCATGATATAAGGCATAATCATTTGTAATGGTTCTATATTACGAATTACACGGCCATCGGGTCTTTTGCCAAACATTATATAACCTCCGAATATAAGAAATCTAAGTTATTATACAATAAGCGACAAAAAAGTGCAAGAAATCATATTGGCAGCATCAGAGATTTTGGAAAAACGTGTCTATAGTATATAATGCGTGTGCAATAGGTATATTATGTGGACACAACAGAATGTGAATGAGAAATGACTCACCAGGACTTAATCAAGATGTTTTAACTTTTCAAGAATTTCATCAAGAGCACTACAACCTTTATTGGAAAATGGACAAACTATTTGATTGGATAGAAAATTTCTTTGGAGAGTTTCTTGTAATTTAATATATTCATATAGTGATTCTAAAAATTCTTTGTTTGATGGCTTGCGTAATAAGTATTTGTCACCAAAAACCTTTTGAATTAAAATGTGGTTTTCATCAGCGTGATTCCACATAACCTCAATCACTTTTCTGATGTTTCGTTCCACACAGGTTTTCGATGTGTGGTATTTTTTTGCGACATCAATATACAGGACCTTGGTGACGTTATTTAAAATAGTTTCATTGTGCATGGTCAAATCCATTGCATGAAGAATGTAATCGTATCCACTATATGTTTTGCCGATTCCAAGTTGATGCAGAACACTTTTTGTGATCATATTGTATTTCATAGCTTCTTCTCCTAAAACATATTATTATGTTAAAGTGAAAAATCGGTGAAGACAATACTTAAAAATCGACTTTTATCGACATGATAAAATAGAAAGGGAAAAAGTCCTAATAGTAAAAAAAATCCATAATCTGGTAATCTTGTGCTACAATATGTAAAATAACCAATAACCAGAGGTCTCAGTATGCAAAAAATAAAAACAAAAGAGGAAATGTTTGAAGAAATTTATCGCATATACCAGCATGATGTGTACAAAATCAGTCTGTATTACACAAAGGATGAATACATTGCACAGGATATTGCGCAAAAAGCTTTTTATAAGTTGTATTTACATTTTGAAAATGTAAATCCGGATAGTGTCCGGTTTTATTTGTTGCGTACTGCGAGGAATATGTCATATAACTGGTTGCGGGATATGAAGCATGAATCACAAGGAGAATATATAGAGAATATACCGGAAGATAGCATGGTATTACATAGTGCAGAGGACGAGTATCTCAAGGAGGAGAAGCAAAGGGAACGGCAGGAATTTGTGCAAAAACTTCTGCACAAGCTATGGGAAGAGAATGAGTCATGGTATGATATTTTGAATCTAATCTATTGCTTGGACAAATCTCATGATGAGGTTGCAAAGGAGCTGGGAATATCCAGGGATGTTTTGTATAGTAAACTGTATCGTGCAAAACGATGGATTAGGAAACATTTTGAAGATGATTTTTTGAATTTGTAAAGAAACATGTAAGACAGGAAAACATGTTTCTTTTTAATTTGCTTTACAATAAGATAAAAATGTGTTATATGAATATATGAACAGATATTCATATAACAAAGGAGGAAATTATTAATGAGAGAACATCATCATGAACATACAGAATGCCATTGCGGACATCATCATGAACATGCAGAATGCCATTGCGGACATCAGCATGAATACGAGAATTTTTTGATGGGCATTGCTGCAGTGGCAGCGTTTATTCTTGGCGATTATGCGGAAGCCGTGGCCATCTTGCTTTTTTCGCAAATAGGTAAATGGTTTGAGAATTTTGCAGTCAAAAAAAGTCGACATCAAATCATGAATGCAGTTGATATGAGAGCGGAACAAGTACATCTTGTATCTGAGCAAGGAATTCGTGCAATACCGGCAAAAGAAGCCAAGATTGGAGATGTGGTGGTAGTTCGGGTAGGAGACAGAATTCCGTTGGATGCAATTGTAGTGGAAGGTGTGAGTCAAATTGATACGGCGCCGATTACGGGGGAAGCTACGCCGGTAGATGTTATGCCGGGTGATGCAGTTGTTTCAGGGTGTATCAATAAGTCCGGTGTCTTGAACATACGCGTAGAAAAGACATTGGAAGAATCTATGGTGACCCGTATTTTGCATTCTGTAGAGCATGCTGCATCGAGCAAACCTAAGGTGGACCGTTTTATTACTAGATTTGCAAAAGTATACACACCAATTGTCGTAGCTCTGGCAGTGGTAGTAGCGGTTATTCCATCACTTATTACAGGAGAATGGAACAAATGGATTTATACCGCGGTTACTTTTTTGGTTGTCAGTTGTCCATGTGCATTGGTTCTTAGTGTGCCACTGACTTTTTTTGCAGGAATCGGAGCAGGTTCCAAAAAGAAAATTTTATTTAAAGGCGGAGTGGTAATCGAAGCTTTAGAACAGATAAAAGCAGTTGTTATGGATAAAACGGGCACACTTACAAAGGGAACTTTTGAGGTGCAGAAAATTGTGACATATTATGACTATGGTGAAGATGAAGTTCTGCAGATAGCGGCAGAGTGCGAAATGCAATCCACTCACCCTATTGCAAACTACCTGGTTCAAAAAGCAAAGGGTGAAGGGATTTACCTTCAGCAGCCAAAAGCGACAGAAGAAATTGCAGGAAGAGGAGTTCGCGCAATAACAAGTAAGGGTGATGCCCTTTGCGGAAACCGTGCATTCTTGGAAGAGAATGGTATTGTATTGCCACCGTATGAGGCGATAGAATATGGAACGGAGGTTTTTGTAGCCTGCCAGGGAAGATTGGTTGGGCATATTGTGGTTTCAGATTCCTTGAAAGCAGATTCAAAAGAAGTTATTGACAAACTGAAAAAACGAGGCATTCCTACTATTATGCTAACAGGGGACAGCCAGCAGAGTGCGGATGCAATTGCCGTTCAAGCGGGAATTGAGGAAGTGTACGCCATGCTGCTTCCGGATGAAAAGTTGGAATGCATGCAAAAACTTAGAAAGCAATATGGGAACATCTTGTATGTTGGAGATGGCATCAATGACGCACCTGTGCTTGCCGGGGCTGATGTCGGAGCTGCAATGGGGCATGGAGCAGATGCCGCAATAGAGGCAGCAGATGTTGTTTTTATGACAACATCTATGCATGCGATTTTGGAATCCATGGAGATTGCGAAAAAAACAAGACATCGTGCGGCGCAGAATATTATACTTGCGCTTGCAGCAAAGGCATTGGTGTTGATTATGGGACTTTTCGGTCTGGCAAATATGTGGATGGCTGTGTTGGCAGATTCCGGAGTTGCGTTGCTTTGTGTACTCAATGCAATACGAATTCTTAAGAGAAAATAAGTTGACCAAATAAGAGACATCGTTCATAATTGATACTATGAACGATGTCCTATTTATTTTAGAAAGGAAAAGAAAAGTATGAGTGAACATGTGCATGAAACTATGGTATGTCAAATTGAACATGGGATACCAAATGAACAGATTATACAGGGGTTGGCAGAGTTTTACAAAGTGTTCGGCGATGCAACACGTGTAAAAATCTTGTGCGCACTTTTTCAATCGGAATCATGTGTATGCTGTTTGGCTGAGGCAATCGGGATGACGCAATCAGCTGTTTCCCACCAACTACGCATTTTAAAACAGATGGGACTTGTAAAAAACAGGCGTGAGGGAAAGACCATTTATTATTCCCTGGCCGATGCTCATATACAAGGAATTATAAATCAAGGAATGGAACATATTACAGAATAAGAGGGTGTATTTTATGAAAAGAAGAATCTTAGCAGTTGTTTTTGTTATTGTTGCTGTTTTGTGCGGCTGTGCAGACCACGTGGATAGGGGAATTGATTTGCTGGAAAGCGGGAAGTACAAAGAAGCAAAGGAAGCTTTTCAAAAAGAAATCACAAGTGGCAAGCATTTGGAAGAGGCATATCGAGGACTTGGAATTGCCTGTTATGAATTGCAGGAGTATGACAATGCAATTGATGCATTGAAACATGCATTAGAGAATGAAGCGGAAGGGACAGCTACTCTTTATGGCATGATGGGTGCATGTTATATGGAAGGGGGAGAATACGAAAAAGCAGTAGATATATATAACAAAGCTTTGGCGATGGAAGATATTGACCCAAAATTGGGACAGGAAATTCGATATAATATAATTGCAGCTTATGAAAAGATGGCAAATTGGGATGCGGCGAAGGAACAGATGAAAATTTATCAAGAATTGTATCCGGATGCGGAGGGCATTGAAAAAGAGTCGGATTTTTTGGAAACAAGATAGAATAAGGCAGGAAGAAAGAATGGCGGAAATGATAGAGTTAAAGGAAACGATGGAGCGAGTTATCTTAGTAGGGGTTCGTACAAATGAACAAGATGATACGGAAAAATCATTGGACGAGCTGGAAGAATTAGCCCAAACAGCAGGTGCAGTAACGGTTGGGCGTGTGATTCAAAACTTGGACCAAATCCATCCTGGAACTTATGTGGGAAAAGGAAAACTGGAAGAAATCAAAGATTTGTTATGGGAGACGGAAGCTACGGGTATTATTTGTGATGACGAGCTCTCACCAATTCAGTTAGGGAACATGGAAGATGTATTAGATACAAAAGTAATGGACCGTACGTTGATTATTTTGGACATCTTTGCGGGAAGAGCTTCCACTAATGAAGGAAAGATACAAGTCGAGCTGGCACAATTGAAATATCGACAATCTAGGCTGACAGGTTTAGGAAAATCTTTGTCCAGACTAGGTGGAGGTATCGGAACAAGAGGGCCGGGCGAAAAGAAACTTGAGATGGACCGACGATTAATTCGCGACCGTATTGCTCAGTTGAATCGTGAATTAAAGGATGTAAAACGTCATCGTGAGGTGACAAGGGAGCAGCGGAGCAGAAATAAGGTTCCGGTAATTGCAATTGTGGGTTATACCAATGCAGGGAAGTCTACCCTGCTGAATACGCTCACAGGAGCCGGTGTTTTAGAAGAGGACAAGCTGTTTGCAACTTTAGACCCGACCACAAGGAATTTCAAACTTCCGAGCAAGCAGGAGGTTCTGCTGACCGATACAGTAGGGTTTATCCGCAAACTGCCACATCACTTGATAGAAGCGTTCAAGAGTACATTGGAGGAAGCAAAATATGCCGATATTATTTTGCATGTGGTCGACGCTTCCAATCCCCAGGTGGATGAACAAATGTATATTGTATATGAGACTTTGACAAACTTAGAGGTTAAGAATAAGCCGATTATTACTGCATTTAACAAGCAGGACAAAGTGAACAGCGAGAGCGTATTAAGAGATTTTCATGCAGATCATATTGTCCGTATCTCTGCTAAACATGGTGAAGGTTTGGATAAACTGCAAGGAGTCATAGAAGAGGTATTACGGGGCCAGAAGATTTATATCGAAAAGGTATATTCTTATGCAGAAGCAGCTAAGATTCAGATGATTCGCAAATATGGAGAACTTTTGGAAGAAGAATACCGCGGAGAAGGAATTTATGCAAGAGCGTATGTGCCTGTTGAAATTTACGAGAAGGTGAAATAGTTGGTATGAAAAAATATCAGATTACGGAGTGGTGTCACCACTTTATTAAGGAACATGTACAGGAAGGGGATTGTTGTATTGATGCAACGGCAGGAAACGGAAATGATACCCAACTGTTGTGTGAGCTGGTTGGCGATAACGGAAGGGTGTATGCTTTTGACATTCAGGAGGATGCTATAGAACATACACGGCAACGCCTGGAACGCATGGGGCTTTTGAATCGTGCTGAATTGCTCTGCGAGTCTCATGTCAAGATGAAGCAGTATGTAGCTTGCAAAGTCCGTTGTATTGTCTTTAACTTCGGGTATCTGCCGGGCGGTGACCATAGTTTGGCTACGACAAAAGAAACAAGCATTTTGGCGATACACGAAGGATTGGACTTGCTAATGAAAGGCGGTATTATGAGCCTGTGTATTTATAGTGGTGGGGATAGCGGTTTTGAAGAACGTGACGCAATTTTGGAGGAGTTAAAAAAACTGGATAGCAAGCGCTACCTGGTGATTATCAGTTCTTATTATAACAGGCCAAATCATCCGCCAATTCCGGCATTAATTATCAAGCTAGGAGGAAACGAATGAGCTTACAATTTATCATGGGACCTTCCGGGGCAGGAAAGTCCCATTATTTGTATCAGTGGGTAACAATTGAATCTATGAAACATCCGGAGCAGAACTATATTGTTTTGGTTCCGGAACAGTTTACCATGCAGGCGCAAAAGGACCTGGTTATGGCAAGCTCCAAGAACGGAATTCTAAATGTGGAAGTCTTGAGCTTTCAGCGCTTGGCACACAGGGTGTTTGAGGAAGTCGGCGAGAACAAACGCATGATTTTGGATGATGTAGGGAAAAACTTTATCATTCGCAAAATAGCAGCTGACAATGAGGAGCAATTAAAGATTCTCGGAAGTAATTTGAGAAAAATAGGATATATTAGTGAACTCAAATCTATTATTTCAGAGTTCACGCAGTACGACATTTCGCCGAGCGCATTGGATGAAATAATAAAAAAAGAGGAAAACAATCCAAAGCTTTATTATAAACTTCAAGATATCCAAACTATATATGCGGGCTTTCAGGCATATTTGGAAGATAAGTACATCACAGGGGAAGAGCTGTTGGATCTGTTAGCTCTTGTTTCTAAGAAATCCAAATTGTTGAAGAACAGTGTGATTGTTTTAGATGGATTTACAGGGTTCACACCGATTCAGAACAAATTGCTTCGTGAGTTTTTGAGCTTGTGTGCAAAAGTGATTGTTACAGTCAGCATGGATGAAAGAGAAAATCCATATGTATATCATCACCCATATGAATTGTTTGCACTGAGTAAAAAAATGGTTTCTACTTTGGTGACGCTGGCAAAAGAAGCTGGTGTGTGTGTGGAAGAGCCTGTATACCTATATCAGAAACCGGTGTATCGTTTTAGGCAAAACCAGGCACTTGGTTTTTTGGAGACCCGCTTATTCCGATATAATAAGGAATGCTATGACAAAGAACAGGATAGTGTTCAAATTTGGTGTGCAAAAACTCCGAGGGAAGAGATGGATTTTGTGGCCCAGAACATTCGATATCTAATTCGTACAAAAGGATATCGCTATAGAGATTTTGCTGTTTTAACGAATGGGATGGATGCGTATTGCAACCAAGTGGAGCAGGTTTTTGACAAGTACGATTTGCCGGTATTTATGGATAATAAAAGAAGCCTGTTATTGAATTCATGTGTGGAATATATACGCAGTTTGCTTGCGATGGCAGAGCGGAATTATACCTATGAAAGTGTATTTCGCTATCTGAGAACCGGTCTTTCTCAAATTCCAAGAGAAGAGGTGGACATTCTTGAAAATTATGTCATCGCAATGGGCATTCGCGGCTACAAAAAGTGGCAGGAACCATGGATTCGACGAATGGCAGGTATGGATGAAACTGCACTTTCTGAGGTGAATCGAATTCGAGTACGCTTTGTGGAGAGTGTAGAAGAAATCATGACAGTTTTGAAGAAAAACAGAAAAACGGTTTTTGATATTACCCAAGCTTTACATAGCTTTTTTATACAAGAAGGACTACAAAAACGGGTAAAAGAATATCAACTTATGTTTGAACAAACGGGAGAACTTGCGCTGGAGAAGGAGTATGCGCAGGTATATCGCATTGTCATAGAGGTATTAAATCAATTTGTGGAACTTTTGGGCGATGAAATGATTACGCTAAAAGAGTATTGCGAATTATTGGATGCCGGACTTGAACAAGCTTCCGTGGGAATTATTCCGCCAAGTATTGATCAAGTCATTGTGGGAGATGTGCAGAGAAGCAGAATCCAGGACGTCAAGATTGTATTTCTGGTAGGTGTAAATGATATTTATATTCCGGGCACGGCTTCTAAGGCTGGACTTTTAACAGAATACGACAGGGAGAGAATTACGGAAAATGGGCCTGCTTTGGCACCAAGCGAAAAAGAAAAAACATATATTCAGAAATTTTATTTATACCTTGCCTTAACGAAACCGACGGAACAAGTTTATGTGACTTACAGTAAGACATCAGGGGACGGAACATCTCTTCGCCCATCTTATTTAGTGGCGGATTTGTTGAAAATGTATCCTAAAATGGAGATTTCAGAGGTTTCTGATGAATTGGCTCATAAGGAGCTTACACAGCAAAGTGGAATACCTTGTCTTGTTGCCGGTCTTCAGAAGAAACAGATGGGATTTACGGAGGCATGGAAGGAACTTTACAGCTGGTATAAAGCGAATCCTGAATGGAGCAAAAAGGTGGAGCCAGTCATAGAGGCGGCTTTTTATCGCAAAAGAGGAGGCACACTGACAAAAGAAGCAGCAAGAAAATTGTATGGGGATATTTTGGTCAATAGTGTTTCCAGGTTGGAGAAATTTTCACGATGTCCATATGCTCATTTCGCAGAATATGGTTTGCGTTTAAAGGAACGTGAAGAATATCAATTTCATGCAATTGACTTAGGGAATTTGTGTCACAGCTCCCTAGAGAAATTTTCAAAAAAACTGGAGCAGGAAGGGTATACATGGACCAATGTGCCGGAAGATAGATGCGAAGAGATGGTTTCTGAGAGTGTGGAAGAGTGCATTACAGATTACCGAAATTCTGTGCTTTATAGTTCGGCAAGGAATGAATATGTCATCACCCGTTTGAAAAGAATGCTTCGGCGTACTGTGTGGGCACTTACAAAACAATTGGAAAAGGGAGACTTCAAACCAAAGGGATATGAGGTGTCCTTCGGCGGAGTGAGGGAGCTTAAAACCTCACATATCCAGTTGGATGATTTGGGGCAGATGGTTTTGTGCGGAAAGATTGACCGCATTGATACTTATGAAGATGAAGAACAAGTATTTGTAAAAGTAATTGATTATAAAACGGGAAATACCACTTTTGACCTCGGGGAATTGTGCTACGGTTTGCAGATGCAACTGGTAGTATACATGAATGCGGCAATTGAGATGAGCAGACAGGACAACGGAGGAAAACAAGTAATTCCGGCAGGGCTGTTTTACTATCGGGTGAAAGACCCGATTGTGAGTCGCGTGCAGGGCGAGGAGGCATTGGAGGATGCGTTCTTGAAAGAACTATGTCCGGATGGCATGGTATTAGGTATGCAGGAAGTAGTAGAACATATGGACAAAGATTTTGAAAAAGCATCACGCGTCATTCCTGTAACAAAAAATAAAGGCGGAGATTTAGCTAAAACATCCAAAATTTTGCCGCAAGAGGATTTTGCGGTTATTTCCGAATATGCGAATCTGCAAGTTAAAAAAGTTGGAAAACAAATTTTGGAAGGGGTAGTGGATGCCTCGCCGTTTGCCTTAGGCAAAAAGGATGGATGTCAATATTGTCCATATCATGCGATTTGTGGATTTGATGAGAAAGTTCCGGGATATCAATACCGGGAATTGAAAACGCTTCCATCACAAGAGGCAATGGAAATTATGCGAGAGGAGGTTCAGACATGGGAATCACATTCACAAGTGAACAGCAACAAGTCATAGACCTTAGAAATCGTAATATTTTAGTGTCAGCAGCTGCGGGCTCCGGAAAAACAGCTGTACTGGTAGAGAGAATTATCACGCGTTTAACGAAGGACCAACCACCGCTCAATGTGGACCAATTGTTAATTACAACTTTCACGGAGGCGGCGGCGGCAGAGATGAAGGAGCGTATCCATGCTGCCATCGAAAAGGCGTTGGAGGCGAACCCGGACAACCTGCATTTACAACGACAGGCTACGCTGATTCATCAGGCACAAATTACAACGATTCATAAATTTTGTCTGTCAGTTATTCGGGAACATTTTCATGCCATTGATTTGGAACCGGGATTTCGTGTCGGGGAAGAAGGCGAGTTAAAGCTTTTACAACAAGATGTTGTGAGAGATGTTATTGAAAGGGCGTATCAAGATGCAACACCTGAGTTTTTGTCTTTCGTGGAATGTTTTTCGACGGGAAAGGACGATGCGAACTTAGAAGCGCTTATTTTACAGTTATATGAGTATTCCAGAAGTTATCCGAAACCGGATGCATGGCTTGATTTGTGCGCAAGCCAATATGATATTTGTTCGGGAAATGACTTGGAACATAAGCAGTATGTCCAGGAGTTGTTAGATGAGGTGCATGACTGCCTGCGAGAGATAAGAGAACTGCTATGCTATGGCATAGAGGTATGTGACGCGGAGGATGGTCCTGCTGTTTATAAAAAGACTTTGCTCGCTGACCTGGAGACAATAGATCCATTATTGGCCGCTGATACCTTTCAGGACATGTATCAAGTAGCTTCCAAGTTAAAATTTGTAACTTTAGCGACAAACAGAGATGTGACTGTAGATGAGAGAAAGATTCAATATGTGCAGGGGATTCGAAAAGAAGTAAAATCGTATGTTGAACATTTGAAAAAAGATTTTTTCTATGATGAGCCTACTGTTTTGGCAGCGGACATGGTCTTTATGCATGAAAAAATCAAAATGCTCATTCAGTTGGTAAAATGTTTTGCAGAACAGTTCACCATAGAAAAACGAGCTAAGAATCTAATTGATTTCAGCGATATGGAGCAGTACGCACTGCAAATTCTTACAAAGGAAGAGGATGGGCATCTGGTGTCAAGTGATGTGGCGGAAACATATCAGCACAGATTTGCAGAAATCATGATTGACGAATATCAGGATAGCAATTATGTTCAGGAAGCAATTATGACCAGTGTTTCCGGAGTTTCAAAAGGTAACTATAACATCTTTATGGTGGGTGATGTAAAACAAAGCATCTATCGTTTTCGCTTGTCGAGACCGGAACTTTTTATGGAAAAATTCCGCGCATACAGTACCACTGACGGCGAGGAGCGAAGGATTGATTTACATAAAAATTTCCGAAGCAGAAGAGAAGTGCTTGACAGTACCAATTTTATTTTTCATCAGATTATGATTCCGCGTTTCGGGGGAATTGAATATGATGAGAAGGCAGCGTTGCATGTAGGAGCAAATTATGATGACAGAGCAGGCAACGAGACAGAAGTTCTTTTGATTGAGATGCCAAAAAGCAAGGCGCAGGAACGGATTGAACTTGAAGCGGAGGTTATTGGAACACGCATTAAAGAATTGATGGAGAGTCATACCATTCTTGATAAGCATACAGGAGAATACCGGCCGCTCCGTTACAGTGATATTGTCATTTTGACAAGAACTGCGAAAGGGTTTACAGAAGTGTTTTCCAAAGTGTTGGAGCAAGTAGGTATTCCTACATATGCATGTTCAAAAGAAGGTTATTTTGAAACGCAGGAAATTCGAGTGGTGCTGAATTATTTGCAAATATTGGATAATCCGAGGCAGGACATACCATTTACGTCTGTGCTGGTTTCCATGTTTGGCGGAATCACCGAAGAGGAACTTGCGTATATACGAAGCGGCTGTGATGCGAAAACCATGTACGATTGTGTACAACAGTATAGAAGACATGGTGAGAGTGAAGAATTAAAGGAAAGATTGTGCGCATTTTTGTCCATGTACGAAAGCTTTAGAAATCAGGTGCCATACACTGCGATTCACGTGCTGCTGTGGAACATTCTTGAGAAAACAGGCTATCGCGACTATATTGCCGCATTTCCGGGCGGTGAGCAAAGGACGGCTAATCTGGAAATGCTTATAGAAAAGGCTATTGCTTTTGAAGGAACCAGCTATAAGGGATTGTTTAATTTTGTGCGCTATATTGAACAACTGGAAAAGTATGATATCGATTATGGTGAGGCAAATCTCATGAATGAGCATCATGATGTTGTGAGCATCATGACCATTCACAAAAGCAAAGGGTTGGAATTTCCAATTGTCTTTGTGGCTGGTATGAGTAAAAAGTTCAATTTGAGAGACACTACGAGCAGTCTGGTTGTTCATTCTGAGTTGGGAGTCGGTGCAGAAGCAATTGACCCTGTGATGCGTACAAAGGCACCGACATTTATTCGTAAAATTATTCAGCTGAAGGTACTCCGCGAATCTGTGGCTGAACAGTTAAGGGTTCTGTATGTTGCCATGACACGTGCGAAAGAAAAGCTAATTATGACAGCTGTTGTATCAGAACTTGAGGCGGAGCTGCAGAAGTGTAGCTATCTCCGAGGACATAAAGAGACGCCGCTTTCCTATTACCATTTGGTGAGAGCAGACAAATATTTGGATTGGGTTCTCCCAGCCCTGTATCGTAATCAATGCATGGAAACTATTTTGGAAAAACATCAACTTTCCATACCATTTCAACACCCATTATTTAGGGTGGAGCTGCCTGTGATTGTTCGCAATGTGACCATTGACGAATTGGCGGAGAAGGAACTGTGCGAACAACTTGCAGATGATATTACGAGAGAGTCATTGCTTGCTTGGGATACATGTCGGGTTTACGATGAGGATATGAGAAAGAAGCTTGAAGAACAGTTGTCTTATGAGTATCCGTACAAGGCATATCGGAGTATCAAACAGAAGCTCTCTGTTTCGGAATTGAAGAAACGGGAATATATGGATGAGGATGGGGAAGTAACATACAAAGACGAGGAGATTATACCGTTACTACCGAAATTCTTGCAGGAAAAGGAGGCATTGACCGGGGCGTCCAAAGGTACAGCATATCATAAACTATTGGAAATTTTAGATCTCGCCAAGGAATATGATGAAGCAAACCTGATACATGCTATCAGTCAATTTGTCGCAGAGGGATTTCTCACAGAAGAGATGGCAGAGTGCATTAGACCTCAAGAGATTCTCGGGTTTTTAAATTCGCCTATTGGAAAGCGTGTGCGGATAGCAAGTCAGAACGAAGTATATCATGCAGAACAACCATTTGTCATAGGAATAGATGCCAAACGTGTGTATCCGCAAGCGGACACGCAGGAGCTTGTTCTTGTTCAAGGAATTGTGGATGTGTACTTTGAGGAAGATGGGGAGCTCGTCATCCTAGATTACAAGACAGACAAAGTGCAGTGTGAGTCAGAGCTGGCAGAGCGATATCATGCACAATTGAATTATTACGCTGAGGCTATAGGAAACTTGACCGGGCAGAAAGTAAAAGAAAAGGTGATTTATTCTTTTGCTCTCCAAAAAGAGATTTATATCGAATAAATATCCAAAAACAGGAAATCCTCTTACCAAAAAGGAAAGGGGATTTTTCTATGTCTAAGAAAAAAGAAATTCGTTTGTCAGAGCTAACGGAAGAAGAAAAGATGAAATATGAGGTTGCAGAGGAATTAGGTCTTCTTGATAGAGTGTTAAAAGAAGGGTGGCGCTCGCTTACTTCGAAAGAGACAGGAAGAATCGGCGGGTTAGTCACAAAAAAACGTCGTGAGATGAGAGTTGAAAAATAAAAGCTAATCTGTTATAATCAAAAGACTGAATATAAATCAGGTGAGGTTATGAACGAGAAAATTCAAGTATTAGGTATTGAAATTGACAATTTTTCAGCGAAGGACGCAGTGAAACATATTGTAACATTTATGGGTACTGAACCGGTGAATGTAATAGAGATGGTAACTATGAATACGCTCGGCAAGTTTCAGCAGGATGAGGAGGCAGGAATACTGTTTCGAGAGTTTGACCTTGCACTTGCCGGAGATAAAGGTATTTTGCAGGCAGTAGGAATCAAAGAAGAGCGTCGGTTGAAAGAAATAGAAGAACTATTGTTTATTAAGATGGTAATGCGATATCTTCATAAGAATAGTGTGCGAGTTTTTTTGCTGGCAGAGAGAGCAGCGGATTTGGAGAAGCTGGAAGGTTACATGAAAGAAGACTACGCAAATATACAGATAGTTGAGACTGCGACTTTGGAGGGAAATGAGGTGTCAGACGATAAGCTGCTGAATCTGCTGAACGGTGCAGAGGCGGATTGCGTTCTCTCAACATTATCGTCTCCAACAGAGGAACAATTTATCAGTCGCAATAAAAGCTTAGTAAATGCGAGGGTGTGGTTAGGATTCGGAAATCTACTTGGTGAGATGCGCAAGCAGAAGACGATATTCCAAAAAATCAAAGAAGTTCTCTTGAGATTGATTTTAAAAAGGGAAATGGCGAAAAAAGGGGAAAATGCATAAGAAAATGCCAATTTCCCCTTTATTTTTTTGCGATTTTGCATTAATATTAAGAAAGGTTATAAGATACGGAGGGATAAAGATGATATCAAATCAAATACTTCAAAGTACGATTGATGGACTTAAGTCAATTACCAAGACGGAAATGTATGTTTTTGATTCCGACGGTAAAGTGTTGGCAAGTACCGGGATAGATGCGCCTGCTTATAGTTCGGCAGTAAGAAAGTTTGTAACTTCGTCGACAGACAGCGAAGATGCAGGCAAATATCAGATGTACAAGATTTATGATGAGTATCAGTTAGAATATATTTTGGTTGCAGTAGGCGAAAATTCTGACGTTTCCATGATAGGGAATGTTGCAGTATTTCAAATTCAGAGTTTGTTAGTAGCTTACCAAGAGCGATTTGATAAAGATAATTTCTTTAAGAACTTATTGATGGACAATTTGTTGTTGGTAGATATTTACAATCGAGCAAAAAAATTGCATGTTGACACTGAGGTCAGACGTGTTATCTTTATTATTGAAATGCCGTCTGATAAAGATTCCGGTATTCTTGAACAGGCAAGAACGGTGCTGGATAGCAGGCGAAAGGATTTCATAACAGCTATTGATGAAAAGAAGGTTATTATTGTAAGAGAACTTCAATCCAATGAGGGATACAGAGATTTGGAACAGTATGCCTCTGAGACGCTGGAAATTTTACGACAAAAATGCGAGGCAGATTTCCATATTGCATATGGAACGATTATAAATGATATCAAGGATGTTTCAAAGTCTTACAAAGAAGCACATTTGGCATTGGATGTAGGGAAGATTTTCTTTAGTGAAAAAAATATCATAGCATACAACACTTTGGGCATCGGACGTTTGATTTATCAACTTCCGGTTCCGCTTTGTAAAATGTTTATCCGTGAGATTTTTGACGGAAAGTCGCCGGATGATTTTGATGAAGAAACACTAACAACCATTAACAAGTTTTTTGAAAATAGTTTGAATGTATCAGAGACATCCAGACAACTTTATATTCACAGAAATACCTTGGTATACCGACTTGATAAGATTCAAAAAAGTACAGGTCTTGACCTTCGTGTGTTTGAAGATGCCATCACTTTTAAAATTGCGCTGATGGTAGTGAAGTATATGAAATATATGGAGTCATTAGAGTATTAATAGTTTAGGAGGAGCGTATGATAGAATTAAAAGAAGTTACAAAAGAGTACTCAAAAGGGGTTGCTGCGCTCAACGGAGTAAGTTTGAAAATCGAGCAGGGAGAGTTCGTATTCATTGTAGGTGACAGTGGTTCAGGAAAATCCACCTTGATTCGTTTGCTTCTAAAGGAGTTAGATCCGACAGCAGGGAAAATAACGGTTATGGGGAAAGATTTGAGCAAAATGAGACACAAAGCGATTCCTTATTACCGCAGAAAGTTGGGAGTTGTATTCCAGGATTTTCGTTTGTTACAAGATAGAAATGTTTATGAGAATATTGCATTTGCACTTCGTGTTACGGAGACACCGACACGAGTATTAAAAACAAAAGTACCGGCAGCACTTTCTCTGGTGGGCTTGGCACAAAAATACAAATCAAATCCGAAAGAGTTGTCTGGTGGAGAACAACAAAGAGTGGCTATTGCGAGAGCAATCGTAAATGAACCGGCGATTCTTTTGTGCGATGAGCCTACAGGTAATCTTGACCCTGTGAACTCATGGGAAATCATGAAACTGTTGGATGAGGCTAATCAAAGAGGCACAACAGTTATCGTTGTTACACACAACCATGAAATTGTTGAGGCAATGAAAAAACGTGTAATCACAATGCAAAAAGGAAACATTGTGAGTGATACGAAAAAGGTGGTGCGTAAATAATGAGAGTAAGTACGATTCGATATACGATTAAACAAGGTCTTCGAAATATTTCAAGAAACAAAATGTTTTCTGTTGCATCTATTGCAACAATGTCAGCATGTATTTTCTTATTTGGAGTATTTTACTCCATCATATCTAATTTTCAGTATATTGTTGAAAAGGCTGAAGAGAGTGTTGCAATTGTAGTTTTCTTGGACGAAGATGTTACAAAAAAAGATAGAGACAGAATAGAAAAAGAAATCAGTAAGAGAGAAGAAGTAATCGAAGTAAAATATATTTCAGCAGAACAAGCCTGGGAGGATTTCCAGAAGGAGTACTTTGGGGAAAACAGTGATGTTGCATCAGGATTTGATGAGAACCCATTGGAAAAATCTGACAACTTTGAAGTTTATATGAAGGATGTAGAGAAACAGGCGGAGTTGGTTGAATATGTGGAGAAGATTGATGGTGTCCGCAAAGTGAAGAAGTCGGAAATAGTTGCAGACGCATTGACCAGTGTCAATATGCTGATTGCGTATGCTTCAGGAGCAATCATTTTGATTTTGCTTGCCGTAGCTATTTTCCTCATTAACAATACTGTTAATATGGGTATTGCTATTCGTAAAGAAGAGATTGCAATTATGAAATACATTGGTGCTAAAGATGCATTTGTAAGGGCACCGTTTGTTTTAGAAGGTGTCATTATCGGTTTGATTGGTGCTGCAATTCCGCTTGTATTGCTGTACTTTGCATATGAGAAAGCAGTCGTTTACATTATGACAAAATTCACAATCTTTAGTGCAATTCTTCATGTGGAGTTTTTACCGGTTGCAACAGTTTATAAAACATTACTTCCGGTTGGCTTGTTGCTTGGAGTAGGTATTGGTTTTGTGGGAAGTTTCTTTACAATTAAAAAACATTTGAAGGCATAGGAGTTATAAAAGCAATGGAGCAAAAAAATAACTTTTGGAAAGGGGCGCTTTGTGGCGCCCTTGCTGTGTTCGTAGTAGGCATGCTTGTCATCGTTTTGTTTTTCAGCCAAGGTATTGTTTCTAACCGTACATTAGAAAAGCTAGAGACAATACAGAATCTGATTGATGAATACTATCTGTATCCGGATAAAATAGATGAGGAGATGCTGCAGGATTATTTAGTGAAGGGTTATGTTAGCGGGCTGCAAGAACCATATTCCATATATTACGATAAAGCAGAGACGACGGCACTTTACCAGTCAACTTCAGGAACATTTGGAGGTATCGGTGTTGCAATTATGAAGGATACCACCAGTGAACTAGTGACCTTTACGAAAATCTATAAAGATTGTCCGGGCGAAAAAGCAGGATTTAAAGAGGGCGACATTGTATATAAAGTCAATGGAGAAGATGTTACAGGACTGGATTTAGATGCGATTGTTTCAAAGATACGTGGAGAATTAGGGACTGATGTTGAGATTACTGTCATTCGTGATGGTGAGGAATATACGGGAACAGCAACCCGGGCGTCGATTGAAAATGATACAGTGGAATATGAATTGAAACCAGGTGAAGTAGGATATATTCAGGTTACCGCGTTTGAGGATGTTACCACGAAACAGTTTGAAGAGGCGTTGGATGATTTGAACAACCAGGGAATGAAAGGCCTTATTGTTGACTTGAGAAGCAATCCGGGCGGTAATCTTTCTACCGTTGTTGATATGGTTGATTTGATACTGTCGGAAGGAGTTATCGTCTCTATAAGGGATAAAAACGGTGACGGAAATGTTTATACAGCAAAGCAAGATAACAAACTAAACGTACCGTTGGTAGTGTTGATTAATGGCTACAGTGCAAGCGCATCTGAAATTTTTGCAGGGGCCGTGAAAGACCACAAGCTTGGAACGTTAGTAGGAACTACGACTTATGGAAAGGGAGTTGTGCAGAACATTTACCCCCTAAGAGATGGCACGTCCCTGAAGATTACCAGTTCCGAATATTTCACACCAAGCGGAACGAATATTCACGGAGTAGGTGTAGCGCCGGATGTGGAAATCGAGTATGAGTATGATGAAAACAATCCGGAAAAAGACAATCAGTTAGAAAAAGCGATTGAGGTATTGAAAAAATGAAAACTTTAATTCAAAATGGTTACGTTTTGGACCCGGAGAGTAAGCGTGAAGGGACGTTCGACGTCCTGATTGAGGGCGACAGGATTATTAAAGTGGCAGAGCAGATTACAGATGCTGCAGACAAGGTGCTTGATGCATCAGGTTGTTATGTAATGCCGGGGTTTATCGACCTCCATGTGCATTTGCGTGACCCGGGATTGGAATACAAGGAGACATTGAAAACCGGTGGTAAAGCAGCTGCAAGAGGCGGGGTGACCACAATTTGTGCTATGCCAAATACAAAGCCGGTTGTAGACGATGGTGATAAGGTGGCAGATGTTCATAATAGAGCTAAGACCGATTCGCCGGTACATGTAATTCAGATTGGTGCGATTACCATTGGGCAGCAGGGCCAGGAGCTTGCCGATATAGAAGGCATGGCGAAAGCCGGCTGTCATGCGATTAGTGAAGATGGGAAGTCTGTTATGAATGCATCTCTTTATAGGAAAGCCATGAAACTGGCAAAGGAGAATGGAATTTCTATTTTCGCACATTGCGAAGATATTACAATGGTAGAGGGGGGTGTAATGCATGCCGATGCAAAGGCACAGGAACTTGGCCTCAAAGGAATTACAAACGCAGTGGAAGATGTAATCGTAGCGAGGGATATTTTGCTCGCAAAAGAGACAGGCGTGAGATTGCATTTGTGTCACTGCTCTACAGAAGATAGTGTGAAATTAGTGCAAGCGGCGAAGAAGGAGGGACTTCCTGTAACTGCGGAGGTTTGTCCACACCATTTCGCTATGACTACGGATGATATTACGGAAGATGACGGTAATTTTAAAATGAATCCGCCACTTCGTGGAAAACGTGATGTAGAGGCATTGAAAGTAGGACTAAAAGCTGATATTATGGATGTGATTGCTACAGACCATGCACCACATGCAGCAGAGGAAAAGAACTGTTCCATGACCAAAGCAGCGTTTGGTATTGTGGGATTGGAGACAATGGCTTCCCTTACCTATACTGAGTTGGTGGAATCGGGAATTATAACTCCAATGCAGATGGCAGAAAAGACAAGCTATAATCCGGCAAAAATTCTGGGACTGGATGAAAAAGGGGCAATTGCAGAAGGCAAAATTGCAGATATTGTTGTGTTTGACAAAGACGCAGAATATATAATCGATAAGAATACTTTTTATTCAAAAGGCAAAAATACACCATTCCACGGACGAAAAGTAAAAGGTGACATTCGTTTTACTTTAGTTGATGGTAACGTGGTATACGAAAGATAAATTCATTTGGAGGATAGAAAGATGATCAATAAATTAGTAGCAAATATTAAGAAAACGAATGCACCTATCGTAGTGGGACTAGACCCAATGCTTAACTACATTCCGGAGCATGTACAGAAAAAAGCATTTGCGGAATTTGGGGAGACCTTGGAAGGTGCTGCAGAAGCGATTTGGCAATTCAACAAAGAAATTGTTGATAAGACATACGATTTGATTCCGGCTGTAAAACCACAAATTGCAATGTATGAGCAGTTTGGTATTCCTGGACTTGTAGCTTTCAAGAAAACAGTGGATTACTGTAAGGAAAAAGGTTTGGTAGTAATCGGTGATATCAAGAGAGGAGATATTGGTTCCACATCAGCAGCTTATGCGGTTGGACATGTTGGGCGTGTGCAAGTAGGAAGCAAAACATACGTACCATTTGATGAAGATTTTGTGACGGTAAATCCATACCTTGGTTCAGATGGTGTAGACCCATTTATCAAGGTGTGTAAAGAAGAAAACAAAGGTATTTTTGTATTGGTTAAAACATCAAACCCATCTAGTGGAGAATTCCAAGACCGTTTGGTTGACGGAAAACCATTGTATGAAATCGTTGGTGAAAAGGTAGCTGAGTGGGGCGCTTCTCACATGGGAGATGATTACAGCTATGTTGGAGCAGTGGTTGGAGCAACCTATCCGGAAATGGGTAAAGTGCTTCGTAAGGTAATGCCAAAGGCATACATCTTGGTTCCGGGTTATGGTGCACAGGGTGGTAAAGGAAAAGATCTAGTACATTTCTTCAATGAAGACGGATTGGGTGCAATTGTAAACTCATCACGTGGTATTATTGCAGCTTACAAGCAAGAGGCTTATGCGAAATTCGGAGCAGAAAACTTTGGGGAAGCATCAAGAGCAGCTGTAGAAGACATGGTATTAGACATTGCGACAGCATTAAATAATCGTTAGGAGAACATTCGAATGGCAGAGAAAAAGAAAGAAACCGCATTTGTGGTTTCTCAGGAACAACTTGCAGATAACATTTTCAGTATGTGGATTCAGACTGAAGCAGCTGAAACTGCAAAGCCGGGACAATTTATTTCCATGTATACAAATGATGGAACCAAATTACTTCCAAGACCAATTAGTATCTGCGAGATAGATAAAGCAAATGGAAGATTGCGTGTGGTTTATCGTGTGACAGGCGAGAAAACCGGTACAAAAGAATTTTCACAAATGAAAGCCGGTGATACCATTCCGGTGGTGGGACCACTTGGAAATGGATTCCCATTAGATAAAGCAGAAGGTAAGAAAGCATTTCTTATGGGCGGCGGAATCGGTGTACCTCCAATCTTAGAACTTGCAAAGCAATTAAATTGCGAGAAGCAGATTGTCGTTGGATATCGTGATGAACATACATTTTTAAAAGAGCAATTTGAAGCAAATGGTACACTTTACATCTCCACAGAGGATGGCAGCGTGGGGACGAAAGGAAATGTTATGCACGCAATTGCGGAAAATAATCTGTCAGCAGATATTATTTACGCATGCGGTCCTACACCAATGCTTCGTGCAATTAAAAATTATGCGGAAGAAAATGGAATCGAATGTTATATTTCATTAGAGGAAAGAATGGCTTGCGGAATTGGTGCATGTTTGGCATGTACTTGCAAGAGTAAAGAAAAAGACCACCATACAAACGTAAATAACAAACGTATCTGTAAAGATGGTCCAGTATTCTTGTCTACGGAGGTGGAAATCTAATGGATATGCGTGTAAATATAGCAGGTGTTGAGTGGAAAAATCCGGTTACAGTGGCTTCGGGGACTTTTGGTTCGGGTGCAGAATTCGTAGACTTTGTAGATTTGAATAAGCTGGGTGCCGTTACGACGAAGGGAGTAGCAAATATACCATGGTCGGGCAATCCAACACCAAGAGTAGCTGAAACCTACGGAGGAATGATGAATGCCATTGGCCTTCAAAACCCGGGGATTGATTTGTTCTGTGAAAGAGACATCCCATTCTTAAAACAATACGATACCAAGATTATTGTCAATGTTTGCGGTCATGCACCGGAAGAATACTTTGCAGTAGTGGAACGACTTGCAGATGAACCAATTGATATGATGGAAATCAATATATCGTGCCCAAACGTAAACGCTGGCTTTTTGGCATTTGGTCAAGACCCAAAGCAGGTTGAAAAATTAACAGCACAGATCAAGAAACTTGCGAAACAACCGGTTATTATGAAGTTGACACCAAATGTAACCGATATTACTGAGATAGCAAGGGCGGCAGAAGCAGGAGGTGCTGATGCGGTTTCCTTAATCAATACTTTGACCGGTATGAAGATTGATATCAATCGTCGTACTTTTGCAATCGCAAATAAAACAGCCGGCGTGTCAGGCCCTGCAATTCATCCGATCGCAGTGCGCATGGTATACCAAGTCGCGAACGCGGTTGGAATTCCGATTATTGGTATGGGCGGCATCGCAAGCTCAGAGGATGCCATTGAAATGATTCTTGCGGGAGCAAGTGCAGTGGCAGTAGGAACAGCCAATTTCCATAATCCTGGAATTACCATGGAGATTATAGACGGAATAGAAGCTTATATGCAAACAAACGGCTTCCGCGAAGTGAAAGAAATGGTTGGAATAGTAAGATAAAAATATAAAAAGAGAAGAGAAACATGGAAAAAATAATTAATGAGTTTGCCTTTGCTGGCATTTTGAAAGAACACAAAAAATGGGGAAATGGACACATCAATGACACTTATGTGCTGGTGTTTGACGATGCCGGAAATACAGTGCGTTATATTCTGCAACGCATGAACACCAACATCTTCACACGACCGGATGAGGTTATGGAAAATATTATAGGTGTTACCACTTATCTCCGTAAGCAAATTGTAGAAAAAGGCGGAGACCCAGACAGAGGAACTATGAATTTCATCCCAACTAAGGATGGGTGTCTGTATCTGGATGATCCGGAAGTTGGTTGTTGGAGAGCGTACCAGTTTATTGAAAATGCAACTTCTTATGATCAAGTGGAAAGTCCTATAGATTTTTATGAAAGTGCAGTGGCATTTGGAAAATTTCAAAACATGTTGGCTGACTATCCGGCAGAGACTCTTCATGAAACAATTGCAGGTTTTCACGATACAAAAGCGAGATTTGCAGTGTTTAAGAAAGCTGTAGAAGAGGATATTTGTGGTCGAGCGAAGGATGTTCAGGAGGAAATCAACTTTGTTTTAGAGCGTGAAGACGTGGCAAATGTATTTGGGGATATGCTGGCAAAAGGGGAATTACCACTTCGCGTAACACACAACGATACGAAGCTGAACAACGTCTTGATTGATAACGTGACACACAAAGGAATCTGTGTGATTGACTTAGACACCGTAATGCCGGGACTTGCTATGAATGATTTTGGAGATTCCATTCGTTTCGGTGCAAGCACAGCAACGGAGGATGAACAAGACTTGGATAAAGTGTGGTGTGATATGGAGCTCTTTGAGGTTTATGCAAAAGGATTCATAGAAGGCTGTGGCGGTAAGCTGACCCAAAAAGAAATTGAGTTATTGCCTATGGGTGCAAAGGTCATGACTTTTGAGTGTGGCATGAGATTCTTAACGGATTATCTTCAGGGGGATACTTATTTTAAAATACATAGAGAAGGCCATAATTTAGATAGATGTCGTACACAACTGAAATTAGTGGCCGACATGGAAACAAAATGGGATATAATGAAACAGATTGTTGAGAAATTCTGTTAAAAAAGCTCGGACAATGTCCGAGCTTTTTTTAAACATTTACCTCTGTGATTTTCGAAACAACAAATTCAGGCACATGCTTTTGAAAGTATGCATATGATATAAGGAACACATTTTCTGAGGTGTTTTAATGTTTTTGAACAATCAAATCAAACCGTATGCTGTCGCAAAAATTGCAGGCAATGCAAATCATCCGGAGATTATGGGAACGGTTTCGTTTTATGATGTATATGGTGGTACATTTGTGGTGGCAGATATAAGGAACCTGCCAGACAGTGAAAGCTTCCACGGTTTTCACATTCATAATGGCAATAGTTGTATGCCAATGCAAGAGGGTGGACATTATAACCCGACGAATCAGCCACATCCAATGCATGCGGGAGATTTGCCGTCGTTACTTGCGGGTGGTGGTATGGCATTTAGCGCGTTTTATACCAATCGATTTTATCCGGAGGATATTGTAGGGAAGCTTGTTGTTATCCATGCAAACCCAGATGATTTCAAGTCGCAACCATCAGGAAATCCCGGGGCAATTGTGGCCTGTGGGAAAATCGTAGAAAGGTAATATGGAGAGGGATAAACAAACGGCGTGAGAATACGATCTCACGCCGTTGTTATACATATTCTATTTTCCCTGCTGTTTGCACCAAATTTCCATTACCCATCTTACCGGTAATAGTTTTACCAATCTCACCTGCATTCTGACAGGAAATCCCATAATGGACACAGCTTTTTTCTTACGTAAATCCTTCATCGCCTTGTTCACCACTTGTTCTGAAGTGTAGAAACGGTCATAATATTTTATGGTATCGTCTCGGACAGCTCTGTCAAAGAATTCCGTTTTAATCCAGTGCGGCGCAATCGCCATTACATGGATACCACGTTTTCTTAATTCCATACCCAATGCTCTTGAGAAGTTCATTACATATGCCTTAGTAGAACCGTATACATTGATGTATGGTACCGGTTGCCATGAAGAGTTGGACGCCAAGTTCAGTAAGTGGCTGCCGACAGTCATATAAGGAAGTGTCAAGTAGGTCATGGAAGTTAAGCCTTTGACATTCAAGTCAATCATGTTTAATTGCTTCTCCAATTCCAATTGTGTGAACTCGCCAAATAATCCATATCCCGCATTATTGATTAAAACATGTACTTCGGGCTGATGCTCCTTTAACAGATCCTGATAAGCCCTGTAACTCTCATCTATAGCTAAATCTAAGACAATAGGGCGAATCTTCGCTTTGCAATCCTTTTGCAATTCTAAAAGTCGTTCCTCACGTCTGGCAATGACCCAGATTTCATCTAAGTTATATTCTTTGTCTATGGCGTAAACAAAATCACGGCCCATGCCACTGGAAGCACCGGTAATAACAGCGATTTTCATAAAGCTTCTCCTTGTTTAAACATTTTCAAATTCTTCTACAATTTCTTTTGCAGGTGGAGCAGTCAATAAACTTACAACAACGATGCTCACGCTTGAAAGTATGAATGCAGGAAGCAATTCATAGATACCCCAAATACCACCAAGCGGTGCAATCAGATAGTGCCATACAAATACCATTATACCACCTACAATCATTCCAGCCAATGCACCGTTGCGGTTTGTACGTTTCCAAAATAATGAGAACAACATCAATGGACCAAAGCAAGCACCGAATCCGGCCCAAGCAAAGGATACAATATCAAACACGGAGCTGTTTGGATTCCATGCGATGATAACGCCGATAACAGAGATTAAAACAACGGTCAATCTTGCAACAAGCATAGATGCTTTTTGTGAAAGCTTCATTTTGAAACAGTCTATCAGAAGATTCTGAGACACACTGGATGAAGCCGCCAAAAGCTGTGAATCTGAAGTGGACATTGTGCAGGCGAGAATACCTGCCAAAATCAGTCCGGCCATAATGATGGCTACAACACCGTGTTCACTCAGGAGCAAGGCTACTTTAATAATCAATGTTTCTGCTTGCGAAGAACCTTCGAGCACATCAACAGCACCAACCTTTGACATAGAGTATCCAATAATACCAATGAAGATAGCTACAGCCATTGAAATAACCACCCATACAGTAGCAATTCTTCTAGAAAGCTTTAATTTGTTTTCGTCTTTAATACCCATAAAACGTAACAAAATGTGTGGCATACCAAAATATCCAAGCCCCCAAGCCATGGTGGATGCGATCGTTAAAGCTCCATAAGGGGTAGAAGAACCGGTTACAGGGTCGTGAGAAGCGAATAGACTAAGGTAACCTTCCAAAGATTTTGCATTGGAAAGGACAACATCCATCCCACCGGCAATATTCACGCCAAATATAACCACAATCACAAGAGCAACGGTCATAACAATGCTCTGAATCAAATCAGTAGTACTTGCAGCAAGGAAACCACCAAGGGCAGTGTAGGCAACGATGATGATTGCGCTGGCAATCATGGCCGGTGCGTAAGGAATGCCGAATAAGGTTGAAAATAGTTTTCCGCAGGCTGCAAAACCGGAAGCGGTATATGGCACGAAGAATACCACGATAAAAATAGCTGAAATGGATAGAATTAAGCGGCTGTTATCACGATAACGGTTTGAAAAAAATTCCGGTAGCGTGATGGAATTGTTTTTTGCGGTGTAGCGACGTAACCTTTTTGCTACAATCAACCAGTTAAAATATGTACCAATTGCAAGACCGATTGCAGTCCAACCAGCCTCAGCACAGCCGGAAAGATAGGCTACACCAGGAAGTCCCATCAAAAGCCAACTGCTCATGTCAGAGGCCTCTGCACTCATAGCAGTTACAATAGGTCCAAGCTTGCGTCCGCCCAGGTAAAAGTCACTGACATCTTTGTTTTTTGCAGAATAGTAAACGCCGATTGCTACCATTGCCATAAGATAGACAGCGATTACGATTAAGAGTCCAAGAATCGTATTTGTCATTTTTTTTCTCCTTTAGTTATGAAAATAAATTTAATAATGTGATTCGTTAAAGTATATCACGAATTAGAGCAAAGCGCAATTGAAATACACTTTTATTTGTGATACTATGTATAAAGAAAAAAAGAGAAACCGAGGAGGATACATATATGGAACAATATAAAAGTGAATTTATTCAGTTCATGGTAGACAGTAAAGTGCTGAAATTTGGAGATTTCACATTAAAAAGTGGAAGAAAATCACCATTCTTTATGAATGCGGGTGGTTATGTAACAGGTTCTCAGCTTATGAAATTAGGAGAATACTACGCAAAGGCAATTCACAATACCTATGGTGACGATTTTGATGTATTATTCGGACCTGCATATAAGGGTATTCCAATAGCAGTTGTGACAGCCATTGCATATAGTAACTTGTACGGAAAGGAAGTTCGTTATTGCTCTGACCGTAAGGAAGAGAAGGACCACGGGGCAGATAAGGGTAGCTTCCTCGGAAGTAAATTGCAGGATGGCGACAGAGTAATCATGATTGAGGATGTTACCACTTCCGGAAAATCAATGGAAGAGACAGTTCCAAAAGTAAAAGGTGCTGCAGACGTTGAGATTGTTGGTCTTATGGTTTCTTTGAACCGTATGGAAGTTGGAAAGGGCGGCGAAAAGAGCGCCCTGGATGAAGTGAAGGATTTATATGGTTTCCCGACAGCGGCCATTGTTTCCATGGCTGAGGTTGTAGAATGTTTGTACAACAAGGAATATAACGGAGAAATTATAATTGACGACACATTGAAAGCGGCAATTGACGCATACTATGAACAGTATGGAGCAAAATAGTAGGAGACGATTATAGGTGAAAAAGAAAATTATATTTATACTGTATATTTTCTTTTTGTTGTATTTCTTGATTTTTTCAGAACTTTATGGAAGAAGCGGGGTCATGGAGGAGTATCATTATAATCTGACACCGTTTCAGGAAATCGAACGATTTTGGGAATATCGGGACAAGTTGGGAATTTGGTCATACATTAATTTGTTCGGAAATATTTTGATTTTCGTGCCCTTTGGTTTTTTTGAAGCATTGGCGAGCAAAAGACGAAGTTTTTGGGCGACATTGGTAGATGGTTGTTTACTTAGTTTAGTGGTTGAAATCTTTCAGTTTGTAATTAAGGTCGGACGATTTGATGTGGATGATTTGATGTTAAATACAACTGGTGTGGCGATAGGATATATATGCTTTATGATATGGAATTCGATAAGGAGAAGATATGATACAAAAGAGCAAGGAACGCAACAGAGAACGAGAGCGTAGAAGACGGAAAAGGCGCAAATATGGTCAGGCAAAATTAAAACATGCAAAAAGAGGTGTCGTTTCGTGTATCATAGCGGGCACTTCATGCCTGACTCTGGCTATTTTACTTGCGATAGCCTATGCAAGCGGTGGGAAAGCCGCACCTGTGATTGGTGGATTTGGTATGGTTGCCGTAGTGCTGGCATGCAGTGGCTTGTATCTTGGAATACGCGGATTCAGAGAACGTGAGAAGGATTACATCACTTGTAAAATCGGAGTTGGATGTAGTGCATTTCTTCTTCTGGGATTTATATTAATTTTTTGTAGAGGTTTGTTTTAATGAATGAAAGATATGGACTGGCAATTGAGCGCATACGAACTATTGTAGAGGAAGAAACGGTAAGTGAGAAGTATCGAGACTATTTTCAAACAGTAGCGAAATTCATTTTGGACATTGATGCGATTAAGAATCGTCTTGAGCAGAAGAAGGAATGTACATTTAAAGAACTAAAGGAAGAAAATGAAAATATTTACGGGGATATTTTCCCTGTACACTATGAAACAAGTTATGCAAATCCAAGCTTTGCAACTGAACAAATGGGCGAGGAGATAGGAAAAATCCTCAGTTTTCTGTATGCGGAGATTCGGGGGGAAATAGCATATGTTTATGAAAAACGTTTGGAATACCTGACGATTTGTAATGAGCTATTTATCGAAGTTTATAATTGCTTTGAAGCGGGGGAAGAGCCGGATATAACAGAATTAAAAAGCATCATTTATTGGTATGCAAGTGATTACTGTGACGTGTTTTTGACTGACCGCATAGAGGAGCAAGTGAATCCTAATTGTACATTTGCCATAGATATTGTGATGAATAGCGATCTCCATGATTTAAGCTATCTGTATTGCTATGGTGAGTTTGTTTCTGAAAATGAAATTCAAACAGCGAAGCACTTAAATTCACTGCCACAGGAAGTGATTGACCGAATGGCGGAAGTCTATACTGAAGGCTATCGAAAAGGATTTGAGCTTGCAGGAATTGATTTGTCTAAAAAGCAGGTAGTCAATTTGCGATATCAATTAGGCTTTGAGCGTGTGATACGAAAGGCCATTGAGAATTTTGACAAAATGGGGCTTCGTCCAAGCATCTACCGAGCAGCAGTCAGTGTAATCACAAAAAGACAACAACATAAAATCGGATATTGTGGTGGAAATCCAAATAAACAATATGATTATGACCATCGCGATGACCAGGCGCTGTTTTTGGATAAAAAGTATATTGAGCGTAAGTTGGATGTGATGAAAAATGCTTATGAGGAATGTAAAGAATGGGCGGCTGGTTTTGCAGGGCCAGCAGTGATGGAGGTGTTTGGCGAAGAGCCTTTTTCACCGATTCAAAAGGAAGAGGCAGTTCATTTAAGTGATAAACAACAGCAACTTTCCGTTTTGTATGACAGTAAATCCAGTCAGCTTACCAATCAGTATATCAGGGGGGATGAGCGCAGTTTTACCATTGTTGCTTATCCGATTCCTGAAATCGGGGAAAACTATGCGGAAATCTTTGATGAAATTATTCGCATCAATACGTTGGATGCAAATCTGTACGAAAAGGTACAACAGACCATCATTGATGCACTTGACCAAGGAGAGTATGTGCATGTTCTCGGCAAAGATGGAAATGAGACAGACTTAAAAATTCAGTTATACAGATTACAAAATCCTGCAAAAGAAACCATTTTTGAAAATTGTGTAGCTGATGTCAATATTCCCGTGGGAGAAGTTTTTACATCACCTGTTCTTGAGGGAACTGAGGGGGTGTTGCATGTAAGCAAAGTATATTTAAATGAACTGCAGTATCGCGATTTGAAACTGAGCTTTAAAGATGGAATGATTGTAGATTACAGTTGTAGCAACTTTGAGGATGAAGAGGAAGGAAAGCAGTTCATAAAGGGAAATGTACTTCATAATCATGATAGTTTACCGATGGGAGAGTTTGCAATCGGAACCAATACAACAGCTTATGTAGTGGCCAGAAAATATCAGATAGAGGATAAATTCCCGATTTTGATTGCTGAAAAAACAGGGCCGCATTTTGCTGTTGGTGACACTTGCTATAGTTGGAGTGAGGAAAACTGTGTTTACAATCAGAACGGCAAAGAGATTGTTGCCAAAGATAATTCTATTTCTATATTAAGGAAAGAAGATCTTGGGAAGGCATATTTTAACTGTCATACAGATATTACAATCCCATATGATGAACTGGGAGAAATCAGTGTGATAAAAGAAGATGGAACCAGAATTTCAATTTTAGTGGATGGTAAATTTGTTCTTGCGGGAACAGAGGTGTTAAATGAACCGCTTGAATAAGAATATATAACGAGGATAACGGTTGACATTCCGACAGCCCGTTAGTAAAATGACTTATAAGTGAATAAAACAAAAGGAGAAAAAAGATGCCAAAAGTAGGAATCGTAATGGGAAGTGACTCGGACCTTAAGGTTATGAGCAAAGCAGCAGACATGCTGGAAAAATTTGGTATTGAGTATGAAATGACAATTATTTCAGCTCATCGCATGCCAGATGTATTTTTTAACTATGCGAAATCAGCAGAAGAAAAAGACTACAAAGTAATTATCGCAGGAGCAGGAATGGCAGCACACCTTCCGGGTATGTGCGCAGCGTTGTTCCCAATGCCGGTTATCGGAGTTCCGATATCAGGAAAAAATTTAGATGGTATGGATGCAGTTTATTCCATTTTGCAGATGCCACCTGGAATTCCGGTTGCAACAGTTGCAATTGATGGTGGTGCAAATGCAGGTATCTTGGCAGCAAAGATTCTAGCAACATCGAATCCGGAGATTTTGGATAGACTGAAAGCTTATTCAGTAGAAATGAAAGAAACAGTTCAAGGAAAAGCAGACAAATTAGCAGAACTTGGACATAAAGAATATATGAAACAAATGTAAGAGACAAACGGAGGATAAAAAGATGGATTATAAGAACGCGGGCGTAGATATTGAAGCTGGTTACAAATCAGTAGAACTTATGAAGAAACATGTTCAGGCAACAATGAGACCTGAAGTACTTACAAATATCGGTGGATTTTCAGGTGCTTTTTCTATGGAGAAATTTAAAGGCATGGAAAAACCAACCCTTGTTTCCGGAACAGATGGTGTAGGAACAAAATTAAAATTGGCATTTATTATGGACAAGCATGATACAATCGGTATTGACTGTGTGGCAATGTGTGTAAATGACATTGCATGTGCAGGTGGAGAACCATTATTCTTCTTAGACTACATTGCATGTGGTAAGAATGAACCGGAAAAAATCGCAACAATTGTTAGCGGTGTTGCAGAAGGATGTATCCAATCAGGTGCAGCCTTAATCGGTGGTGAAACAGCAGAGATGCCAGGTTTCTATCCGGTTGACGAATACGACCTTGCAGGTTTTGCAGTTGGTGTAGTAGATGAAAAAGATTTAATTACAGGAAAAGATTTAAAAGCGGGAGATGTTCTTATCGGTATGGCATCTTCAGGTGTACATAGCAATGGTTTTTCTTTGGTTCGTAAAGTATTTTCAATGACAGAAGAATCTTTAAAGAGAGAATACGAACAACTTGGATGCACATTGGGAGAAGCATTGCTTGCTCCAACTAAGATTTATGTAAAAGCATTACGTACAATTAAGGAAGCAGGCGTTACAATCAAAGCATGTAGTCATATCACAGGCGGTGGATTCTATGAAAACATTCCACGTATGTTAAAAGATGATACACATGCTGTTGTAAAGAAAGACAGTTACCCAATTCCACCAATCTTCAAAATGTTAGCTGTAGATGGTGACATCGAAGAACAAATGATGTACAACACATTTAACATGGGTCTTGGTATGGTGCTTGCAGTTGATGAAAAGGATGTAGAAAAGACACTTGCTGCTATCAAAGAAGCAGGGGAAGAAGGATACATTGTAGGACACATCGAAGCAGGTGACAAAGGAGTAACTTTATGCTAAGAGTTGTTGTATTAGTTTCCGGAGGGGGAACAAATTTACAAGCAATTATAGATGCAGTTGATAATGGAACGATAACGAATACAGAGATTGTAGGAGTTATCAGTAATAATAAAAATGCGTATGCATTGGAACGGGCAAAGGCGAAGGGCATCCCTGGCCAATGCGTTTCTCCAAAGGATTATGAGACCAGAGCAGAATTTAATGATGCCTTGTTGCAGGCAGTAGATGAGCTGCAAGCGGACTTACTAGTCCTGGCTGGTTTCCTTGTAGTCATTCCGGAGAAAATGATTGAAGAGTATCGAAACCGCATCATTAACATTCATCCGTCACTGATTCCGGCATTTTGCGGAACCGGTTTTTATGGTCTGAAGGTGCACGAAGCAGCTTTGGAAAAAGGCGTAAAAGTGGTAGGCGCAACCGTACATTTTGTGGATGAGGGAACCGATACAGGAGCCATCATTTTACAGAAGGCAGTTGCTGTAGAAAAAGGGGACACCCCTGAAATTTTACAACGCAGAGTGATGGAGCAGGCAGAGTGGAAGATTTTGCCACAGGCAATTGATTTGATTGCAAATGATAAACTGGAAATGATTGATGGAAAAGTGTGGATAAAATAGGAGAATTTTAGATGAAAGTATTAATCGTAGGAAGCGGCGGAAGAGAACATGCAATCGCATGGAAAGTAGCCCAAAGCGAAAAAGTAGATAAGATTTACTGTGCACCGGGAAATGCGGGCTGTGCAGAGTACGCAGAATGTGTTGCAATTGGTGCAATGGAATTTGAAAAGCTTGTTGCATTTGCAAAGGAAAAAGAAATTGACCTTACGGTAATCGGAATGGATGATCCGTTGGTTGGGGGTGTGGTTGATGCGTTTGAAGAAGCAGGACTTCGCGTATTTGGACCACGCAAAAATGCAGCTATTTTGGAAGGCTCAAAAGCATTTTCCAAAGATTTAATGAAAAAATACAACATTCCAACAGCAGCGTATGAGAATTTTGACAATGCAGAAGAAGCACTTAGCTACTTGGAAACAGCAAAATTCCCAATCGTATTAAAGGCTGACGGTCTTGCGCTTGGAAAAGGTGTATTAATCTGTAATACATTGGAAGAAGCACAAGAAGGCGTCCGTTCGATTATGCTGGACAAACAGTTCGGTACAGCCGGAAATCGTATGGTTATCGAAGAGTTTATGACAGGACGTGAAGTTTCTGTGTTATCCTTCGTAGATGGAAATACTATCAAGACCATGACATCTGCACAGGACCACAAACGTGCAAAAGACGGAGATGAAGGTCTTAACACAGGTGGTATGGGTACATTTTCACCAAGCCCATTCTACACAGAAGAAGTAGATGCATTCTGTAAGAAATATATTTATCAGCCAACAGTTGATGCCATGAAGGCAGAAGGAAGAGAATTTAAAGGTATTATCTTCTTTGGATTGATGCTGACACCGGATGGACCACGCGTGTTGGAGTACAATGCTCGTTTTGGTGATCCTGAGACACAAGTAGTATTGCCACGTATGAAGAGTGACATTGTTGAAGTATTTGAGGCTTGTATTGATGGAAGACTAGATCAAGTTGAACTGGAGTTTGAAGATAATGCGGCTGTTTGTGTGGTTCTTGCATCAGATGGCTATCCTTTGAAATATGAAAAAGGCTTCCCTATTGAAGGTCTTGATGAATTCCAAAAACATGAAGGTTATTATTGCTTCCATGCAGGAACGAAGTTTGACGGTGATGCTATTGTGACAAACGGTGGCCGTGTGCTTGGAGTAACTGCAAAGGGAAAAGACCTGAAAGAAGCAAGAGCAAATGCTTACGCTGCAACAGAGTGGGTAAATTTTGCAAATAAGTACAAGAGAAACGATATTGGAAAAGCAATTGATGAAGCTTAGAAGGTAATAGGAAGGTGCGATGAAAAGTCGCACCTTTATTTGTATGAAAATTACTTGTTTTCATAGACAAATCTGTGCGACATGTTATAATATCCTTATAACACGTAAGAAAAAGGTGAAAGATATGCTAATTAAAATTGATTTCAATAGCGACGAAGCAATCTATATGCAGCTTCGCAACCAGATTATTTTGGGAATTGCAACATCCAGAATACACGAAGGAGATTCGCTGCCATCAGTTCGACAACTGGCAGAGGAAATCGGAATTAACATGCATACCGTAAATAAAGCGTATGCGGTACTCCGTGAAGAGGGAATCATACATTTAGATAGAAGACGTGGGGCAGTGATTGCCATCGACATCAATCGATTGCAGGCGTTGGAAGATATGAAACGTCAGCTTACTGTTGTCCTTGCAAAGGGAAGATGTAAAAATATTACGAAAGAAGACGTTTACGCATTGGTAGACGAAATTTTTGATGAGTATAATTAGGAGGTCGTAAGAATATGCACAAAGATTTTACAGCACAGGCCGAAAAAGTATTAATGACAGCCAAAAGTCTGGCAAGAAAATGGGGGCACCCATATGTTGGAACTGAACATTTACTCTTGGCACTACGCAAAGAGTTTACGGGTGTTGCAGGACAGGTGCTTGCAATGCACCGTGTGGACGAAGAAAAGATTACGAAAATTATAGAAGAATTAGGTGCGCCGGCTCAAGAGGAAAAACGAAAGAAAATGGAATATAGTCCAAGACTTGAGTTCCTTTTGGATAACGCATTTCAGGAAGCTGTCAGACAAAATTCGGAGAAGATAGGAACAGAGCATTTATTGTTAGCCATGATAAAGGACGCTGACTGTGCGGCTACACGCAGTCTTGCCACTTTAAATGTTGATTTAGTGAAAGTCCATGACGATATCTTACATGTGGTAGGAATTAATCCAAAAGATTATGAGGAAGGATTAGAAGGCGGACGCGTGCAAGGCGGCATGTTGGAGCAGTTCAGCACGGATTTGACTGCAAAAGCAGCAGAAGGAAAATTGGACCCTGTAGTTGGACGCGAGGCAGAAATCGAGAGACTCATGCAGGTGCTTAGCAGAAGAACCAAGAATAACCCATGTATGATTGGGGAGCCGGGTGTGGGTAAAACGGCCATTATTGAAGGTCTTGCAAGCAGAATCGCCGAAGGTATTGTGCCGGAAGGTATGCGAGAAAAACGTATTTTGACATTGGATTTATCCGGTATGGTTGCGGGTACTAAATATCGTGGTGAGTTTGAAGACCGCATGAAGAAACTCCTACGTGAAGTGAAGAATGATAAAAATGTGATTCTCTTTTTAGATGAGATTCACACAATTATCGGTGCCGGTGGTGCAGAAGGAGCATTAGATGCTGCTAATATTTTGAAACCAGCTATGGCGCGAGGTGAGATACAGTTAATCGGTGCAACAACCATTAACGAATACCGCAAGCACATTGAAAAGGACGCCGCCTTAGAAAGAAGGTTCCAGCCTATTATGGTAGAGGAGCCGGATGTAGAACTGTGTAAAAAGATTCTAGAAGGCTTGAAGGCGAAATTTGAGGAACATCATCGTGTGATAATAACAGATTCGGCAATTGACTCTGCTATCCAATTATCAGAACGCTACATCAACGACAGACATTTGCCTGATAAAGCAATTGATGTTTTGGATGAAGCATGTTCCAAAGTGAGTCTTCGCGGATATAAAGTTCCGGAAAATTTAGAGCACATGGAAAATATGTTCCAGGAGTTGCTTGTGAAGAAGGAAGAGGAAATCAAAGCAGGTAATTTTGCAGAAGCGTCACTTATCCAAAAAGAACAAGAAGAACTAGGTAAGAAGATTGACAGTACGAAGAGACGTTTCCGCAAAGCGCAGGAGAAGAAACAGCTCGAAGTGGGAGAGGAAGATATTGCAGTCGTAATCTCTGCATGGACAAAGATTCCGGTTCAGAAGTTGACAGAGACAGAAGGAGTACGCCTGCGTAAATTAGAACAGACCCTTCACAAACGTGTTATCGGGCAGGAGGAGGCTGTAACTGCAGTGGCAAAAGCGGTGAAACGTGGACGTGTAGGTATTAAAAGTCCAAACCGTCCGGTTGGTTCCTTCCTATTCCTAGGACCTACGGGTGTTGGAAAAACTGAGCTTGCAAAAACCTTAGCAGAAGCATTGTTTGGGAAAGAAGAAGCCATGATTCGTGTGGACATGTCCGAATATATGGAGAAACACAGCGTTTCTAAAATGATAGGTTCACCTCCTGGATATGTAGGCCATGACGATGGTGGACAACTGAGTGAAAAGGTTCGCAGGAATCCATATTCTGTTGTTTTGTTTGATGAAATCGAAAAGGCTCACCCGGACGTATTTAACATTTTGCTGCAAGTATTAGATGACGGGCATATTACCGATTCGCAAGGAAGAAAAGTAGATTTTAAAAACACGGTTATTATCATGACTTCCAACGCAGGTGCAAAGGCAATTGTGGAGCCAAAGAAATTGGGCTTTGGTGCAAAAGAGGATGTTGCAGAGGATTATAAGAAAATGAAAACTAACGTGATGGAAGAAGTGAAACGCTTATTCCGTCCGGAATTCTTAAACCGTATTGATGAAACTATTGTGTTCCATGCCCTTAATGAAGAACACATGAAGCAGATTGTAGGTCTCATGTGTAAGGAACTGATTGAACGTGTGAAAAATCAGTTAGACATCAAGCTGATTGTTCGTGATTCGGTAAAGAAGTTTATTGTTGAAAAAGGAACAGATAAGAAATATGGTGCGAGACCACTGCGACGTGCACTTCAAAATGAGCTGGAGGATAAGCTTGCGGAAGCAATCTTGAATGGAGATGTGAAGACGGGAGAAGAAGTCATTGTTCATATTTCTAATAAGGAAGTTAGATTCAATTAAAATACTGAGAAGATAGGAGAAACCAGATGGCAAAAGGGAAGAAAAGCATATTTTTTTGCCAGAATTGTGGGCATGAAGAGACAAAATGGCTTGGCCAGTGTCCTATGTGTAAGGAATGGAATACTTTTGTAGAAGAAAATGTTCCCGTTTCAAAAAGCAGTACCGTGAAGCAGGCAAAAGAGGCAGAGGTTGTCGCTTTGAAAAATATTGAAACAGATTCTGAAGAAAGAATACACACACAGATTCAAGAGTTGGACAGAGTGTTGGGCGGAGGAATTGTTCCGGGATCTCTTGTGTTAGTGGGCGGCGACCCTGGTATAGGAAAGTCAACCTTATTATTACAAGTATGTCAGAAACTGTGTGAAAGCAAAAAACAGGTGCTTTATATTTCAGGAGAAGAATCTTTAAAACAGATTAAACTGCGTGCCAATCGCATGGGTGAATTTAAGGAAGACTTATATTTGCTATGCGAAACCAATTTGGAAGTCATTCGCAATATTATTGAAACAAGAAAACCGGATATGGTTGTGATAGATTCGATTCAGACTATGTATAGTGAGGAGGTTTCCTCTGCACCAGGTAGCGTATCTCAAGTGCGCGAATCTACCAATGTGTTCATGCAGTTGGCAAAAGGATTAGGTATTTCTATATTTATCGTAGGTCATGTGACAAAGGAAGGAACAGTTGCAGGACCGAGAGTACTGGAACACATGGTGGATACGGTTTTATATTTTGAAGGTGACAGGCATGCATCATACCGTATTCTGCGAGGTGTAAAAAATCGTTTTGGTTCCACTAACGAAATCGGCGTTTTTGAAATGCGTCAAAATGGACTGGTTGAGGTGGAGAATCCGTCGGAGTATATGCTGAACGGAAAACCGGAACACGCATCTGGTTCGGTTGTTGCGTGTTCTATAGAAGGAACACGTCCGATTTTAATTGAGATACAGGCTCTTGTATGCAATAGTAATTTCGGAATGCCGAGAAGAACAGCAGCTGGTACGGATTATAACCGTGTGAATTTGCTTATGGCAGTTTTGGAAAAGCGACTGGGCTTGCACCTTTCTAATTATGATGCATATGTTAATATAGCTGGTGGTGTAAAAATGAATGAGCCTGCAATTGATCTTGGTATTGTGATGGCAATTGTTTCAAGTTACAAAAACCATCCAATAGATGAGAAGACAATTGTGTTTGGCGAAGTTGGACTTAGCGGCGAAGTACGGGCAGTCAGTATGCCGGAACAGCGAGTGGCAGAGGCTAAAAAACTAGGATTTGAAACATGTATTCTGCCGGAAGTATCAAAAGATATGGTGAAAGGAATTGGCGGAATTCGAATTATTGGCGTGAAAAATATAGGCGATGCGATAAACTTGATATAAGTATTTGTATAAAAAGCACAAAAAATATGACAAAGGGCGGATTTTTTCGTCCTTTATTTTGTGCAAATTAGTGTTGACTTTTGAAAAATGCGGTGCTATTCTATTTGAGGTCTTGTGGAAAACGAGAAACAATTAAAAAATAAAAAAGTTTTAAAAAAATCGTTGACACAGTCAAAAAGATGTGTTAATCTGATATGGCTGTCGCAAGAGAGCAAAGAGAACATTGATAATTAAACAATAGATGACAAAACAAGTTTCCTGAAAATTTCTAAGAGAAAAATTCAAGAACGGACATCGTAAAGATGACCTTAAAAACAGTAA
>JAZUCE010000088.1:0-1653 GCA_045638905.1 Faecalimonas sp. | reverse complement strand
AATCATCAGCCAAAGCCTGTACAGTAACCGTTTCCGAATCGGTTTGGCTAATATAACCATCTTCAAAACCATCGGCAGCATGCCATACGGATGCATCATTGGAATTTCCAAGTACTATAAGCGGTTGGCCTAATGTACAATTCGCTGCGGTAACTCCTGCCAAGTAAGATGCCCCATACATGGATATTTGGAAATAGCTGACAGGAAGGCCGTCTGGATTACGACTTTCAAAAAGCAGAACACTCTTTCCTTCCGGCAACTGATGCATATCCTGCAGACACTTAGATGCCAACTCCTCATAATCATGAGTAGTGAGTACAAATAAGGATGGTTGTCCGTTTGTTTCGGCAGACAACCAATCGCTAAAAATACGTTCAGCTTCTTCCATATTTTCCGGAGTATAGAAATAACTTTCCATCTCCCCACGTTCTTTCCTTACGGTTTGAAGTCCTTGTAAAATAAGGTCGTTATACCCCATGTCGCCCAATCCGTTGGGTGAAAAAAGTATGGCAAGTTCGTGCTTGTTAATATTTTCTTCTTGCTCATTTTCAGAGCAAGAAGAAAACAACATAGTCATAAACAAGCAACAAAAAACAAGTGTTGCTTTCATTTTAATAGTAAGATTAGAATGAAATAGACTTTTCTAAAGACCAAAGTTTCTTGTCGTACACAGAATACTTTTTCTGCCAGCTAGCCAACTTCCATTTCCAAATTTTCACTTCTACTCCATACTTACCGCCTACATTCAATTCACCTTCAGTAGAAAAGTCCAACTTCTTATTAAGAGCATCAACCGAAGCTGAATAATTATAACCAACAGAAGGGCCAAATGTAATAATAGGACCTGCACAATCGTACAACTTCAATTCTGCAAACATGGTTAGGCCTGTTGAAAGTTCTGCTGTAACAGCCAATGGCTTAAGGACGCTAAACTCTGCACTAGCTTTTACACTTGCATTATTTCTGTTACTCCAGTTACCTGAATAATATACACCTGCATCATAACTGGCATTTATATCCAATTTAGCAGCCACCTCACAAGAAGCGTTAATTCCTGCTGATGCTTCCATTTTAGCGCCTGCATTACATTTAATGGCAACAGGAATAGCACCTACCCAAAAAACAGAAGTAAAGCAATTGAAATTAGCTATTTTGGCTTCTTCTTCCCAACCTGTAATAGGAGCAGAAGCTTCAACACCTGCTGTTGTCTTCAATCCAAAATCACCATATACGGCACATTCAAATTTCTTCAAAGAGAACCATTTGGTTGAAATATTGATACGTACTCCAGATATTGCTTTTAGATGTGCGTCCTTTACATATATTTTAAGACCCTTTTCTTTATTTGTCAAAGTATGGTTTCCTAAATTCATATTAACATTGACAATACGGAAATCGGCATTGCTCTTTGCGATGTCTTCAGCAGTAAAGAAAACCTTTCCGCTGCGACTATTACGAGACGTAGCTTCCGGAACTCCATCAATACCTTCTTCTTCCAAAATAATCACAGCCGGGTGAATGATTCCATCTGTATCTACGTAACGATTATAATTGTCCGTCATCGTACCACCACGTGACATCAGTCTTGACTGACTGAAATCTACAAAAATTTCAGTATCAAGTTCCATGTCACAATCGCCCAAAACGTCACCC
>JAZUCE010000087.1:0-1187 GCA_045638905.1 Faecalimonas sp. | reverse complement strand
ACCGCCTACGCACCCTTTACGCCCAATAATTCCGGATAACGCTTGCCACCTACGTATTACCGCGGCTGCTGGCACGTAGTTAGCCGTGGCTTTCTGGTAAGGTACCGTCACTTACGGATCATTCCCTATCCGTACCGTTCTTCCCTTACAACAGAGCTTTACAACCCGAAGGCCGTCTTCACTCACGCGGCATTGCTCGGTCAGGGTTCCCCCCATTGCCGAAAATTCCCTACTGCTGCCTCCCGTAGGAGTTTGGGCCGTGTCTCAGTCCCAATGTGGCCGTTCACCCTCTCAGGCCGGCTATGCATCATCGCCTTGGTGGGCCGTTACCTCACCAACTAGCTAATGCACCGCAGATCCATCCATCAGTGTCGTGTCCCGACTTTAATAGAGTTGAGATGCCTCATCTCTACCTATCCGGTATTAGCAGACGTTTCCATCAGTTATCCCGGTCTTATGGGCAGGTTATCTACGTGTTACTCACCCGTTCGCCACTAGAACCCGAAGGTTCTCGTTCGACTTGCATGTATTAGGCATGCCGCCAGCGTTCATCCTGAGCCAGGATCAAACTCTCCATTTGATTGACTCTTTATGAACGAACTTGACGTTCGTTTTTTCCTATTGTTTTTTTGAATTGACGTTTCTTGTTCAGTTTTCAAAGAGCTATGCTCTCACTCGCTTTCCGCGAGTGCTTGTATATAATACCACAATCCCATGAAATTGCAAGCACTTTTTTTACTTTTTTTTAATTTTTTTAAAAATATATAAAAAAAGAACAACTTTCGTTGTTCTTAACACTCACTACCTCTTCTTGAATATCCACAAACATCGTAATTCGCACAATTTGGATTACAAGCTCTACTAGCTGCTTTGCGAATTTCACTAGGTACAAATGAAGTAATCTCGTCATCGTCATATCCGACAACTAAACTTCTTTCATTTAATATAATTGGCCTTTTCATTATACTTGGATTGTTTCGTATAAATTGAACCAATTCATTCAACCCTAAATCATCTAGGTCAACATCCATTTCTTGGAATACCTTAGAGCGAGTTGAAATGATGTCTTCTGTTCCATTTTCTGTTCTCGATAACAAATATTTAATTTCATCTTCTTTCAACAAAGTAGTGAAAATATTTTTTTCTACAAATTTTAATCCATTATCTTTTAACCATTGTTTTGCTTT
>JAZUCE010000086.1:0-1521 GCA_045638905.1 Faecalimonas sp. | reverse complement strand
ATTTAATTCTGAGTGGACGGATAAAAATGCAGAAATGAGAACTGACAAATTTGTAGAGGTTTATAACGAGCTTGTCAATGATTTTCTGTGTTACAACATTTTGAAAAGTCCTGAGAGTATGCAAAGGTATTGTACAGTATCTGATAAGTTGCTCAGAATCTGGGATGGAATGTATGTAAGTCAAATTGTTGCAGACGACTATACTTTCTTTTTGGTAGTAACACCAAAAGGGGTTGAATCAGAAGCAAATGTTTATGCTCACAGTAATGAAATTCTCTACAAACAAGTAGAACCATTACCATTTCCAGCTCCTGCAAACATTGATTGTGAAGCGACAGTTAAGTATGTAAAGCATCTTGACAGTTATAAGAATCCAAGAATAACTTATCTTGATGAAGTAGAGGATGAGTGCTGGAATCTTTTCAAATCATATGCAGAAATGGTTGGAGTAAGTTTCGGAGATGGTATTGATTACACAATTGCAAAGGAAATATCCGAAAAGATTATGTCTTTGGTTGAAAGAACCTTCGGAGTCGATTTCCCGCTGAGTAAGGGAGGTTGATTTTATGAAGGTAGCAATCTATCAGATAATTCCGGAGTTGGATAGAACGAGGATGCTTTATAACAACCTTGAATCTATCAGAAACGTCCACCATGGGATAGTTCCGGCAGAAGCGTATGAAATGGTGTATGAAGGAGAAGTAGAAGCTGAAACAACAGAAGACATTTTCTTTGTATTCAACGTCAAATTTCCAAAAGATTACAAAGGAAGGTCGCTTTCAGTGTCAGATGTGGTAGAGATTATTAAATCTGATGGTAAAAACGAATTTTACTTCTGTGACACTATTGGCTTTAAGAGAATTAAATTCAGAAAAGAAAAGGCAATGACACTTGTGCAAAATCATAATTACGATTGTGTGCATGAAAAACAAGAAAATGTTAGTGTATTCTTTATTGGTCAGAAAGGGCTTGAGCAGGTTAAATGCAAGTCGTTTGAACTTACGAGATGCAAATACAGCGAGACTCAGCTCGGCTACAGAATACGATGCAATACGAATGACGGGAAGAATCTAAAGTTTGATTTTTTAGATCGCCCGTCTATTATTTTGTCTAATTGCATCGAAACATTTCCAAGACAACTTCTTTATGTAGACGAAAAGAAAACTCGTTATACCGCTCATGACAAGGAGAATCTTGGGATTGTGTGTTCCTGGCTATTTCAAAAGGGATACAAGATTGAATCATTTTATGGAGGTAACAAATTTGAAGTACTTTATCGGAGCAAGCGGAAGCACAGGCCGTGAGTTCGATAGCATTCAGGAATTCCTGGATGCTATCGCTGACCTTGCGCAGACGCACGAAGAAAATGGCGAAGAGTGTTTTGAAATTCAAGTCGTAAATGATTAGGAGGATTATGAATTATGGAAAAGATTAAAAGAGACACCAATGAAGATTTAATGAACAATGTTTTCGAATTAGTCAAAAAGTGCCATTGCTATGATAAAGCAGAGGAAATTATGG